>JAGAUW010000020.1 GCA_017620615.1 Clostridia bacterium
AATTCTTCCAAATTCGCCAGCGATTTCAGCATCAACTGTTGGGATAATACCATCATAGATGTTACCTGTTGAACCGTCGATTGAAATTTCGCTGCCTTCTGTAAAGGTTTTGCCAGCGAGAGTGAACTTTTTGTTTTCTTCATCCATATTGATATCGCCACAACCTGATACGCAGCAAGTACCCATACCACGAGCAACAACGGCTGCGTGTGATGTCATACCGCCACGAACTGTGAGGATACCCTGTGAAGCTTTCATACCTGTGATGTCTTCAGGTGATGTTTCAAGACGAACGAGGATAACCTTTTCGCCACGTGCATTCCAGCTTTCTGCGTCTTCAGCTGTGAAAATAACTTTACCGCAAGCAGCACCAGGAGATGCACCAAGACCTCTGCCCATAGGTGTTGCAGCTTTGAGAGCTTTTGCATCGAACTGTGGGTGGAGAAGTGTGTCAAGGTTTCTTGGGTCGATCATAGCAACTGCCTGCTTCTTATCAATCATACCCTCATCAACCAAGTCACAAGCAATCTTGAGAGCAGCCTTTGCTGTTCTCTTACCGTTTCTTGTCTGGAGCATAAAGAGCTTTTTGTTTTCGATTGTGAATTCCATATCCTGCATATCTCTGTAATGGTCTTCAAGAATAGCACAAACCTTGTTGAATTCATCAAATGCTTCGGGGAATTTCTCTGCCATCTGAGCGATAGGCATATGTGTACGAACACCTGCAACAACGTCTTCACCCTGTGCGTTTACAAGGAATTCACCCATGAGGCCGCGTTCACCAGTAGCTGGGTCACGAGTGAACGCAACACCTGTACCACAGTCGTCGCCCATGTTACCGAAAGCCATCATCTGTACGTTAACAGCTGTACCCCATGAATAAGGGATATCGTTGTCACGACGGTAAACGTTTGCTCTGGGGTTATCCCATGAACGGAATACGGCTTCAACAGCGCCCATAAGCTGTTCCTTGGGATCAGATGGGAAGTCTTTGCCGATTTTGCTCTTGTATTCAGCTTTGAACTGACCTGCAAGAGTCTTGAGGTCTTCAGCTGTGAGCTCGATATCCTGAGTTACGCCTTTAGCTTCTTTCATTTCGTCAATAAGCTGTTCGAAATATTTTTTACCAACTTCCATAACTACGTCAGAATACATCTGGATAAATCTTCTGTAGCAGTCCCAAGCCCAACGGGGATTGCCAGATTTCGCTGACATAGCTTCAACAACGTCTTCATTGAGACCGAGGTTGAGGATTGTATCCATCATACCGGGCATTGATGCTCTTGCACCTGAGCGAACTGACACGAGAAGAGGATTCTCTTTGTCGCCGAACTTCTTGCCACAGATAGCTTCCATCTTGGTGATGTTTTCCATAATTTCTGCCTGGATTGCATCGTTGATTTTTCTGCCGTCTTCATAGTACTGAGTACAAGCCTCGGTTGAAACTGTGAAGCCCTGGGGAACAGGGAGGCCGATTTTTGTCATTTCAGCAAGGTTGGCACCTTTACCGCCGAGAAGCTCTCTTTGAGATGCGTCGCCTTCACTGAAGAGGTATACGAATTTTTTGCTCATTTAAAAAATTCCTCCTTAAAGTATATAAAAAATTAATTATTTATCGTATGATTTGCCTTTGCGAAGTTCACGGAAAAAACGCTTGAGAATTCCGGAGCATTCGTCAAGTAGAATTCCGCCCTCGCAATTTGTGTTACCGAAGAGCCCATCTGCTGCGGGTGATATCCTTGAAAGGACGCTGCCTCCTTTTGGGTCGGGGGCTCCGAAATAAAGATTTTTTATTCTTGACTGGCTGATTGCACCGCTACACATAATGCATGGCTCAAGTGTCACATACATATCACACTGATGCAGACGCCAACCGCCAAGAGTTTTGCAGGCGGCATCTATTGCAATCAGCTCTGCGTGATAGAGGACGTTTTTGCCGGTTTCACGCAGATTGTGTGCCGCGGCAATGATTTCACCGTCTTTGACAATGACAGCGCCGATTGGAGTTTCCCCGAGGGAATAGGCTTTTTCGGCTTCTTCAAGTGCCACTTTCATAAAAAATTCTTTATCTTTCATAATATAACCATTAAAAGGACAAAAGGACACAAAAACTCACGATAACTGTTGCTTTTTCGAAAAACAGCATCGTAAGCATTTTGTCCGTATAGATTTTGTTAAAATTTACTGGATGTAGGGCTCGAGTTCAGCTTCAAGTGCACTGCAGTCGTCGTTGTGGATTTCAACCTTAACTGCTTTGCTGAGGTCAAGACTGTAAATACCCATGATTGACTTTGCGTCAACAACGTATCTGCCTGAAGTGAGGTCAATGTCAAAGTCGTATTTTGTAGCGATGTTAACAAAGTTCTTAACATCTTCAGGGGACTTAAGCAAAATGTCAAAAGTTTTCATTTTAGTGCCTCCTTAAATAAAAGTGATATTTTACCTTAACATTATATATTTTTTTCTTGCAATAGTCAATAAAAAAGTGTATAATTTTATCACAAAAATTTTTAAAAAATGAAACGCAGAATTGGATGTTTTGAAATATGACTGTAAAATTTATAACTTTGGGTTGCAAAACCAACTTTTATGAGAGTCAGGCTATGGGCGAGCTTTTTAGACAAAAAGGCTATGAAATAACAGAAACGGGG
Source organism: Clostridia bacterium (assembly GCA_017620615.1). Lineage (GTDB taxonomy): Bacteria > Bacillota > Clostridia > Monoglobales > Monoglobaceae > SIG440. The sequence continues at coordinate 2,652 of JAGAUW010000020.1, forward strand.
CCGGCCGATGTTTATGTTGTTAATACCTGTGCTGTCACCAAAACCGGAGCACAGAAATCAAGGCAGCAAATAAATCGCATAAAAAGAAAAAACCCTGATGCCACGGTTGTGGTGGTGGGATGCCTTGTGCAGACCGACCGTGAATCCCTTGAAAAGCTTGGCGCAGATGTTTTGGTTGGGAGCTCCGGGAAAAATCAGGTGGCAGAGCTTGCCACTGAAGCCTTAAAAGGCAAAAAGACGGTTTTGGTTGATGACATAATGAAAGTGCGGGATTTTGAAGAATTGCCGCTGACCTCTCAACAGAGCCGCATACGTGCCAATGTCAAAATCGAAGACGGTTGTGATAATTTTTGTGCTTACTGTATAATTCCGTATGCCCGCGGGCCTGTACGGTCAAGGTCACTTTCTGACATCAAAAAAGAAGTGGAGCTTCTTTCTAAAAACGGCTTTTTGGAGGTTGTTCTCACGGGCATTCATATCGGTTCTTATGGCAAGGACTTAAAAGATGGGACATCTCTGATTGACGTGATTGAAACGGTGTGCAGTGTTGAGGGAATAAAAAGAGTGAGGCTTGGCTCCATAGAGCCGGTGGTTATTACCGATGAGTTTGTAGAGAGAATTCAAAAAATTCCTAATCTTTGTCCTCAGTTCCATTTATCTCTTCAAAGCGGATGCACCAAAACTCTTGAAAGAATGAGAAGACGTTATACCGCCAAAGAATATATGGAGGGAGTAAAAAGGCTTCGGGCAAAGATAAAAGATGTTTCAATCACCACTGACCTTATGGTTGGGTTTCCCGGTGAGACGGATGAGGAATTTTTGGAGTCCTATGAGTTTTGCAAAGAAGTAGGATTTATGCAGATGCATATATTCAAGTATTCGGTGAGAGAGGGTACGCTGGCTGCAAAAATGGAGCAGATTCCTGAAAGCATAAAAGAAGAACGCAGTAAAAAGATGCTTGCTCTTGCTGAAAATATGAAACGTGAATTTTATGACTCATTCAAGGGTCGCGTGCTTGAAGTTCTGGCAGAGCAAAAGACCGCTGATGGCACATACCACGCAACGGCACCCAATTATATGGAGGTTTTTGTGGAAAGTGATGAGGATATAACAGGCAGAATAGTTGAACATACAGTTTAAATATTAAGGGCTGTCCGCTTTTTGTCGGGCGGTCTTTTTTGTTAGAAAAAGGCTATGCCCAATGATGCAAGTACCAGCATCAAAGCCGTTAGAAAGATGGTAGCTACGGCGTTTTTGGTGTGTTTGTGCTTAAATTCAAAGAATATAAAGCGGATATTGTAAATTAGATTCCACAAAGCACCAAGAGAAAAAATTATTTTCAAAAGCAGGGGCAAGATTCAGGCACTCCTTTTATAAGTTTTTTATATCGACAATAAAATCTGCGGTTTTGTAAAAACTTTCAAAGTCAAAAGTGTTCCAATCTTCCCAAAGAAAGAAATCCTTGCGGATACAGTCTTTGAGATTAAAAATATCAGCTGTCTGTGTGTGGTAGGTATGGGTCAAAAAATCCGTTACCCTCATGTTTAGAATACTGAGGGCATAATCTGAAATAGCCTGTTTTGACGCATATCCCTTTGGAATATGGCTTCCCAGAAAGGATATTTCACATTTTTGAGAAACTTGAATCTCCTTTTTTTTGAGGTCAATGTTAAAACTTGCAGGACGGGTGGTGATTATACGGAAGCTAAGGGCTTCAGTGGGGTTATAATTGTCTTTTATCGAGACCACAAAATTTTCGATATTGTGGGAAAGAAAATTGAAAAGCATAGAGCTGTCAGCGTCCATAGCAGAGGTAAGCTTGCCGCCTTCGAAAACTGCCATTCCGCACAAAACAGAGTGTTTGGCGGAAATCTCGGAGGCACTGGGGGTTATCCATTCGTGGATGTGGCTGTCTTTGGGAAAAACATTTACGTTTTCGCCTTTTGTCGCAATGGGTAAGGTGGTGTCACGGTCTCTTGTCTCGATACTGTCTACGAAATCGTGGAGTTTTTGGCTTGGGGTATAGATATTATTTGAACGAAGAGACATAAGCTCATAGTATTTTGAGGTGTTTGATTCAAGCTCGGGGTTTACGTTTTTTAGATAATCCGCTGCTAGATCGGGTGATATTGCAATGGAGGTGTGAGGGCGGACCTCCCGTTCTCGAAGAAGAAGCTGTGAATGTTTTGTTATTCCAGTTTCATCAACCTCTGCAGAAAAAACGATAAGCTTCAGGTGGGACATATCTATGTTTTTTGAAAGGAAGTTGTTGGTAAGGTTTTTGGCAATATAAAAATCGGGGGCCATGATGGTCAGGGTTGTTACGGATGAGTTTTCCTCTTTTTTGGGTTCGGGCTGCCCCTCGGCGGAGTTTTCCATAATCGAAAGGGGCGAGGAGAACTGAAAGGTGTATGAAAAATTGTTTTCGCTGCCGTTATCTATGCCCAGTGCCACAATGTATGCGGTTTCGTCAATTTCCTTAAGGTCATAGCAACCTGTGAGAAAGATAACAGGAAACAGCATAAAAAGGGCGAAGATTTTAGTTTTCATTGTAAGTGTTACCCCCTTTTTTGATAAAAATGGCAAGGATTAAAAGTCCTGCAAACAGAAGCCCTGAAGATAATGCAAGAAAGAACAGGGACAAATGGGAAAGGGCTTGGGAAAGAAAAAGTGCCGCAAAAAATACTGATGCAGAAATGGGAAAAACTGTAACAAAACGGTTTTTTATATTAAACATATTTTGGATAAGGCACACAAGAAGACGAAAATTAAGACCAAGATTCAGCATTCCCCAAATGGCAGAAACAAGGAGGACGATGGCATCAATACGCTGAAAAAATCTGCCGTAGTATACTTCTTTGACCAACAGATAAAGGGGAAAGCTCTCGTCCTTTGATAAGGGGTAAGGGATTTTTGCAGTATAGGTTAGAATTAGAAGAAAGACAATGGCAAAGCCCAAAATAAATGAACGAAATATGGTTTTATGGGTAGCCTTTGAACTTTTTGGTTTCAGAAGAAAAATCAAAAGCATATCAGAAAAAACAAGAAAACAGGATGAAAAATTTGGTAGAGTAAAATTTTCGGCAGTTCCCATAATGGGGAAAAGGTTTTCTGTGGGGCTTTCGAAAAGGACTGTCACAAGAAAAAAAGCGATTATCAAAAAAGACAAGGGAAGAAATAGAGTAAAAAGTTTACCTAAAGATTCAATGGTGGATAGTGCCGCAATGGACGCCGCCAGAACAAAAAAGATTGCTATAAACCATCTAGGAGACAGTGGGAAAGCCACAAGCTTTGAAAAGCTTGAAAACTCGCTGACAAGAAAGGCAGAGGACACAAAGAGATAGATAAAGAACAAGATAAAAAGCGAGTATTTTCCAAAGATGCCGAACGTTTTTTCAGCTGAGGAAAATATGCTTTCACGGTCATCTCTTGAAAGCCGTTTTGTAAGAATGAAAAGAATGGCCAGAAAGAGGAGTCCTGCAATTAGAGAAAAAAGGGGTGCCCCTGTGCCGAAAAAACGGGTAAAGGACAATGGAAGATTGGTGAAAATCCGATAGGCAGACAAGGATATTACAATGTGGAGCAAATATGACGTTGATGCGGGATTTAAATTCATATTATGATTTGTCTCCTTTCCATTTTCGGCTTATGTGGGGTTGTTTTCGTATGTCCTGAGGGCTCAAGGCTTCGGGTCTTGTTTCTCTGCGCCACATAGGTGGGACAAAAAGTTTTTCTTTGTTTTTTGCATTGGGGGAAAGATATGGTACGCCAAAGGATTTGGTCGCAGCGAGGTAGAGTGAACCTAAAAAAATTCCAAAGGCTATCCCCAAGAATCCTGCCAAAGCTCCAAGTGCAATGAAGACGAATTGCAAAAATGAAAGAGCGCGGGAAATTGCTGTGGAAGGGGCAGAAAATGCACCGAGGGCAGAAATTGAAACGATTATTATGAGAAGGGGACTTGCAATGTTTGCACTTACTGCTGATTGCCCCAAAATGAGACCCCCAACGATGCCCAGGCTTGAGCCGATGGGGTCGGGAACGCGAATAGCGGCTTCTTTTATCAGCTCAAAGGCGAGAGTCATAATTATAAGCTCAAGGACTATGGGGAATGGCATTTGCTCGCGGCTGGCTTCGATGGCAATTATCAAATCGGTGGGGATGCTTTCGTGATGATAAAGCATGGTGCTGATAAAAAAACCGGGTAGAAACAGTGCCAGAAAGCTTCCAATGAGGCGAATGAACCTCATAAAGTTCGCTTCGAATGTACGTACATAATTATCCTCGGCGGCTTCGGGGAGGTCGGAGGCTGTGGCAGGAAGAATGAGGGCAAAGGGACTGCCCTGGACAATTATCAGCACCTTTCCGTTGGCAAGGTGTGACGCAGCCCTGTCAGGACGCTCGGTTTTAAGGAGCAAGGGTAGCGGAAAAATGGTGCTGTCTTCAATGAGAAGTTCGATGTCAGCAGATGAAAAAACATAATCAAGACTTATGGAACGGAGGCGTTCCCTTGCAGTTTTTACAAGAGCCTTGCTGGTTATTCCGTTTATATACATAAGGGCGCAGGGGGTGTTGCTCTTGGTGCCTATGGGTATGTTTTCGGCAATTAGATTTGGGTCTTTGAGAATTTTTCGCACCAAAGCAATGTTTGGCATCAGAGCTTCGCAAAATGCTTCCTGAGGCCCGCTGAGTACGGCTTCGCTGACCGGGCGTCCTACGCTGCGGCTGCTCCAGCCCTTTATGTCTGCTACAAAAGCGCAGCTAACGCCATCCACAAATACTGCGCAATTGCCGAAGCTTACAGCATCAATAATGGTGCGCATTTCCTGAATCTTTGTGTTTGGCGCCTGGGAAAGTAAACGAGTATAAATTATATCTTCAAAACTTTCGTTTTCAGTGCCTATGCCAGCGCCTTTGGTCATTAAGGGGCTCAAAATGTCGCGGTTTATATATTCTTTGTTTGAAAGACCGTCATAGAATATGAGAAAAGCATTGAGCGTGGCACTTTTTAGTGTTATTTCAAATTTGCGCACCACCAAATCAAAGTTCTTTGAGGTTTCAAAAGCGTCATTTATAAAATCAAGGTTTTCTTTTATATCAGTGCTGACCTTCCCCGTTCGGTATGCGTATGAAGATTTGTTTTGTATAGGACTTTTGATGTAGGAATTTTGTGGGTTGTTATTCTGAGATAGTGGGATTCTTTCACTTGAAAAAGTTTTTTTGAAGGATAAAAAAAGGTCTTTAAAATTCAATGGATTTCACCTCGCACTGAAAGTATTCCCAAATATTCAAAAAATATCCGAAGAAAGCCTGGGATTAAATAAAAAAACAGTTGACTTTTCGGGGCGATGTGATAAAATCAAAATATAAATATTTGTGCTTTAAATTACATACAGATAAACAAGGTAAGCAAAAAAATTGTTCTGCTTGGAGCGTGTTTTTTATGAATGACGTAAAGGAAAAAAAACAAACAAATGATAATGGTGGTAATGCGACAAATAAACAGAAAAGGGGTCTTTTGATATCTATTATCAGCCTTTGTTTCGTGTTTTTGCTTTGTGGTGCCTTTTTTGTATATGCCGCGTCATATGACAGGGTTTTGCCAAGAGTTTTTGTGTCTGATTTGAAGCTTTCAGGGATGACACAATTTGAGGCTGAAGCGGAGCTTAAGAAAATTGCTGAGGAAAAGTTTTATGATCGTGAAATAGCTTTCAGTTGCAGGAATAACGAAAAAACGATGATGCTTTCACAACTTGGTGCAAAGATTGATGCTTGTGCCACGGCTAAAGAGGTTTTCGATGTTGGAAAAAACAGTGGGAAAGTTTTCAAGGTGGGTGCCTTTTTGAAATCCCTTTTTGAAAAAACGGAAGTTCCTTTTTCTGTTTCTGTTGACGAAAAAGCTTTTGAGGATTTGATTCATACACTTTCTGCCACTTATGAAGTGCCGCTTACTGAGGTTTCGTATCGTGCAGAAGAAAATAGCCTGACCATTGTGAAAGGACATCCTGGCGAAATGGTTGACAGACAAAAAGCAAAAGAACTTTTGAGGATGGCCATTGCTGATGATAAAATTTCGGAAATTGAGTTTGTAATTGAAAAAATGGAGCCTGAAAAGGTGGACGTTGATGAATTTCACAAAAAATTGGCGGAACCCGAAAAGAATGCAGAATATACATTTGAAAATGGCGAGGTGAAAATTGTTCCCGAAAAACCGTGTGTCAAAATTTCAAAGAGTGAACTTAAGCGGGCGTTTGAGAGTGATGATGAAGAATTCACGCTGAATGCAGAAGTAAAAATGCCAAAAAAAACAGCGAAGGACCTCAAGGAAATGTTGTTCCGTGATGTTTTGAGTACATTTTCATCAAGCTTTGCAACAAGCACTGAGGCAAGGGCACACAACGTGAGACTTACGGCAAACCGTGTGGATGGATATATTCTTATGCCCGGCGATGTTTTTTCATATGACAGCACTGTGGGAAAGAGAACTGATGCAAATGGTTATCGTGAGGCTGGGGTGTACATAGGGAACAAGGTAGAAACGGGAATAGGCGGCGGTATTTGTCAGACATCATCAACGCTTTATTCAGCCGCACTTTACGCCAACCTTGAGATTGTAAGCCGTACGTCACATTCACTTCCGGTGGCTTATGTTCCAGCAGGTCAGGATGCAACCATCGCAGAAGGATACATTGACCTTAAAATAAAGAACAATACCCCGTATCCTGTGAAATTCGAGGCAAAGACAAATGGAAGAACTCTTGTTTGCAGAGTTTTGGGGGTTAAGGAAGATGGAATCAAGGTTGAGCTTTATCATCAGACCATAAATACTTTTGAACCAGATACAGAAAGAACAGCAAATTCCGAAATTCCTGTGGGATACAAAAAGACCATCGAAAAAGGTAATGGTGGATACAGCATTTCATCCACAAGGGTTGTGAAGAAAAATGGTGAGGAAATAAAACGCGAAAAGCTCACAAACAGCGTCTATCGGGCTGCGAACTTTGAAATAGAGGTCAACCCCGAGGATATGGACAAAGACAGAGAAAGTCTTAAGGAATATGATGAAGAAGCTTATAAAAAGGAACAGGAAGAACTGAAAAAGGTTGATGAGGAAAAGGAAAATGAAAATGAAGAGGAGAATGAACAGGTTCCTCCGTTAAACGATGAAGAAATAAGCATAGATAATATAATCACAGAAGCACCAGAACTTTAGTAAAATCTGCATTTTAAAAGGCACTCTTTTCACAAAGAGTGCCTCGCTTTTTTAAAATCCCGGTGGGCCAACAGCCTCCACTATGCCGTCAAAGATTGCACCGGCAACAGCTCTTTGCCATGCAGGGCTGTTCAGATTCAGGGCTTCGGTTGCGTTGGTTAAATAACCAAGCTCCACCAAAACAGCCGGCATATTTGTTCTTCTCAGTACCGCAAAATTTGCCTGCATTACTCCGCGGTTGACAGAGCCTAATGTGTCAGAAACTGAGTCCACTATGGAGTCGGCTAAGCGCTCGGAAGTGCCGCCGAGTCGGTAAACATATGCCTCAACCCCTTGCGCATTGGGGTTTGTTGAACTGTTTGTGTGTATACTTATAAAATAATCAGCTCCCCAATTGTTTGCCATTTGTGCACGGTTTCTGAGGTCTGCGTTTTTGTTCTGAAGAACATTTTCATCGGAGGTTGTGCGATATATCATCACGTCATATCCCGCGTTTCTCAAGAGATTTGCGAGTTCCAAAGAAACGTTTAGGTTTACATATTCTTCTGTTACACCATTGCCTGTGGCGCCGGGATCAGGACCGCCGTGACCGGGGTCAATAAAAATTTTCATAAGGAAATCACGCTCCCAGTACAGTATATGAATGTAAAAGAAAAGCTGTTCACAGCAGATGTTTTCTAAAATTCAAGTTTTAGAAAATTGTAATGCCAATGTAATAGCTTTGTAACATTCATGTGTTATACTGTGTATACGAAACTGAAAAGGTGTATTTTGAATTGGACTCATAAGGAGAATCATTATGAAAAGGATTTGTTCATTATTTTTAATAGCGGCACTTCTGCTGTTTGGACAACTTGCGGTATTTGCAGCGCCTGAAACCATGGCGGCAGATGCGTCAGGAAATTCATCCGAACTGATTGTTATTACTAAGCCTCAGAACCAGAAGGATTCCACTTTTAACGGTGCGTATATCATTTCCGGTTATGGCAAAGAGGGTACGGTTGTGACTCTTTATCAGTATGATTTTGATGCTGCTGACTTCAAAAAGGTTTACAGCGAGCTGAAATACATTGACGAAAACGGGGGTTCACAAATCCTCAAAACTCCGTCGGAGGTTACAATTGGCACATCTGGTCTTTTTATGAACTCTATCTCTCTCAAGCAAGGCGAAAATCTCATTCTTGTTAGGGCTGAGAATGGTGATGAGGTTCAGATGATGCTCCTCACGGTTACAAAATACAACTACAACATAATTGACTTAATCAAATCGTTGACAGACTAATAAACAGTATCTTTTGGTTGGGTCTAAGAAGTGAAACTTAAAGGACGGCCAAAGGCTGTCCTTTTAATTTTTGATGAAAGGGTTTTTGAAGTTGAGAAGAAAGATGCAGAGGTCCGAAAAGAAAAAATGGATTGAAAGAGGAAAAACGGCGATGATTGTTTCTCTTGCTTTTTGTTGCGTATATCTTTTGTATCTTTTGCTTGATATTTACAGTGAACAGATTTATAAGGAAAATGTTTCATGGAATTCTAATGAGCTTAACCTGTTAGAAATTGACAAAAAAAGCACCGATGAGGTTCTTTGTGGAAGTCTTTCTCCTGAAACTGTCTTCATAAATGGTACTAGTTCACATCAAAAGGTGTCGGAGGATTCTTTGGAATATAGGCAGCTCATAGAGGAACTTGGCGAAAATCTTCAAAAGGTTTATCTTTCCAAGGCGGAGGATATTGCTGAAGTCGAGTGGGAAGATTGGACACGCGCTTTGAGTGAATATGGTGTATATGTCAAATATCCTGTATCTCACAGAACGGAATTTCTGGGAGAGGTTTTGGGAATCAAAGACAGTTCTTTTCAGAAAAACATAGATTCATATAGGGAGTTGATTTTCACTACCGGTGTGGTTGTTGATATGGGAGTTACTGTTTTTGTAAGGGAAGACGAAACGGATAAAATCATAAAAATTTCTCTTGATGCAGATGCAATTGAGTTAAGAAATATAATGAAGAGAATCAGTAATAAGAATGAAAACATTCATATGTTTGCTTTTGAACTTAATTTTCATGAAGAAAAAATAAAAGGAGAGACCCGAGGAGTATCCTTTGACAGTATGCTTATGCTTCCGTCAGATGCTATGGAAATGGCGGGCGTTTCTTTTGATGTTCCAAGGAGGTATCGCGGAGGAATAAGTTTCTCGGGTGCAACCGAGGTTACCTCGGGGCTTACCGGACTTTTTGGGTTTAATCCCAATACCATAAGACAATATTCAAACAGCGACGGGACTCTTATGTTCGTTGGGGATACGGGGAGTTTGAGCGTTCATCCGAGTGGGAAAATTGAATACAAGTCATTGGGAGAAAGCGAAGGCATTTTGTTGGTTAACGATGCGCGAAATTCTGATGGCGGACAGGTTTTTTCGAGGGTTTTGGCATTTAAAGAGAAAATTTTTGATATATGTGGTATGAATGATGAAAAACATGAAGCCGAGCTTAAAATGACTGAATTTGATGATGCAGAAAATGGATTGATGAAATTTGGTTTTGAATATTTTGTTGACGGGGGAAGGGTACTATTCCCGGGCGGACCTGCTATGTATGGGGTGGTCAGGAATGGGGTTCTCACCGAATTTAAAATTCAAATAAAGAATATCGAAAAAAGCGGTGGGAAAAAAGAAATTACAGATATGTTTGAGGCAATCGATGACTTTTTGGCAACCAATTCGGCAGTTAATAAAATCTCTGATGGACGTACTGTGTATAAATATACAGAGGATAAGAGAGATACCTTTGGAACTTGGGAAATTCAAGGGGGATTGTTTTGATGGATTTACGCAGACTTAAAACAGTTTTTATTTTTGTTCTGATTGGCATAAACATTATGCTTGCGGCGGTCTTATACAGTGCCAAAAATTACAAAAGTGAAGAAAAAAAGATTATGGTTGAAAACTTGACTTATTTGCTGTCTAAAAATATGATATTTATTCCTGAAACCACAGAAATTCCCGATTCTCCTGATATATGTAGTTTCTATCTTGAAAAAATGTTTGGTAGCGACGAGGAAATGCTGGTTAAATTCTTAGGTGAGGATTATATTTTTAAGGGAGATGTTTATAAAAACGGCGGGAATTTGCTGCGTATAACAGGAGACGAATTTACTTTTCTTAGGGAAACGCCTGTGGGGGAGATTTCGGACCTTACTCCTGAAAATATTGAGAAACTGTGTCGCACTGAAATGGAAAATCTTGGGATTATGGCGGATGTTTATGCATTTGGTGGTATAAACTATGTGGGTGAAAGGATAAAGGCAATTTTCACCGTGCGTCAGGAAGATATGGAGTTTTTTGATGCATATATTTCTTTTGATGTTTCAATGGACGGCATTCTTGGGGTTTCTGGAAAGAATATTGTTTCAAAAATAAAGGCGTCCGATAGCAATACCCCATATTACAGCGTGATAAGTATTCTTGCAGATTTGGTGAAAAGTCAGGAACTTGAAAAAAATGCGGCACATACCATTGTGAGCATAAGACCTGGATATTATATAGGAAAAAGTGAGGAAAGCTATCGCAACATTCTGGCGATTCCGGTCTGGCAAATTGCCACAGACCGGGGACACATTCTTCATTATGATGCACGAAATGGTCAAAAAATAAATGAATAGAGGATGCATATGGGCATCCTCTATTTTCGTTTTTGTTTAAATTTTTTGATTGCTTCGGTATATGAAGGGAGGAGTTTTTTAGAACCTTGAATATCGGTTTCGGCTTGAATTTCTTCCAACGTTTCGTGTTGGGTGTGATTTGTGGTTGTGTTTATGAATTTCATATAGACTCCCCTTTTTAACGGTTTTTGGAAAAAGATTTAATATATATACATATTATGGTTGATTTTTAGGAAAATATTCTGTATAATATAAGCTAGAATTTCGTTTTTAGAGTTAAGGATGGTTTTTTGAATGAAAATTAAAGAAGTATTTTTGAAATCAAATGACTTGGGAGGAAAGAAGGTCAGTATAAACGGCTGGGTGCGAACTCTTCGTGCATCAAAAAGCTTTGGCTTTATTGAACTCAATGACGGGTCTTTCTTTAAAAATATTCAGGTTGTTATTGAGGAAGAAAAGCTTTCAAACTTCCAGGAGCTTTGCAAACTGAATGTGGGTGCATCTGTGAGAGTGGAGGGAACTTTGGTGCTTACTCCTGATGCAAAGCAGCCTTTTGAAATCAAAGCCGAAAGCGTTTTGATTGAGGGTGAGAGCACACCTGATTATCCTCTTCAGAAGAAAAGACATTCTTTTGAATATTTGAGAACAATTCCCCATCTCCGAGCAAGAACAAACACATTTTCTGCGGTGTTCCGCGTACGCTCTGTGATTGCTTATGCTATCCACAAGTTCTTCAATGAACGTGGTTTTGTTTATGTTCACACCCCTTTGATTACTGGAAGTGACTGTGAGGGTGCAGGCGAAATGTTCCGCGTTACAACACTTGATATGGAAAATCTGCCCAAGACAGAGGACGGAAAGATTGATTATTCCAAGGATTTCTTCAATCGTGAAACTTCCCTCACTGTAAGTGGTCAGCTTGAGGGTGAAACTTTCTCTATGGCATTTGGTGATATTTATACCTTTGGTCCCACATTCAGAGCAGAAAACTCAAATACAACACGTCATGCGGCAGAATTCTGGATGATTGAGCCTGAAATTGCTTTCGCAGATCTTGGGGATGATATGGCGCTTGCTGAGGATATGCTGAAATTTGTAATTCGTTATGTTCTTGACAATGCTCCTGAGGAAATGGAATTTTTCAACAACTTTGTTGACAAGGGTCTTATTGAAAGACTTAATAACATTCTTGAAAATGAGTTTGGTCACGTTACGTATACCGAGGCGGTTGAAATCCTCAAAAACAGCGGTAAGGAATTTGAATATCCGGTTAAATGGGGAATCGACCTCCAGACCGAACACGAACGCTATCTCACGGAGGAAGTGTTCAAAAAGCCGGTGTTTGTTACCGATTATCCAAAGGAAATCAAGGCTTTTTATATGAGACTCAATGATGATGGAAAGACTGTTGCTGCTATGGACTGTCTTGTTCCGGGAATTGGTGAAATCATCGGCGGAAGCCAAAGAGAAGAACGTATGGATGTTCTTCTTAAGCGTATGGAAGAGGTTGGTCTTGATACAGCTGATTATGGTCATTACCTTGACCTTCGCCGTTATGGCGGAACAAAGCACGCAGGCTTTGGTCTTGGTTTTGAAAGAGCTGTTATGTATCTTACCGGTATGGGCAATATCCGTGACGTTTTGCCTTATCCAAGAACAGTAAATAATCTGGGTTAAAGGGTGATTTGATGTTTTTTGCGTTAATAACTTTTGCTGCTTTGGTGGTGCTGGTGGTAGTGAGGCGTGCAGAGCTTATTGCGTTTTTTGCCAGAATTAAGTTTCAAAAGGGTGACCTTGCGGGGTCGCTTCGTCTTCATGCTATTGCCAACCGTATAGGAAAACTTCGTGATGCAAGCCTTATGTATTATGGATATTTGCTCCTTCGTGATGGTCAGCTTGAATTTGCAAAGGATATTCTCGTGCGGGCATCTCTTTGTGCAAAAAAACCGCCTATGAAGAAACGTATAAAGTCTATGCTTGCTATTGCCGAGTGGAAAAGCGGAGACCTTGATACTGCTATTGAGATGACAGAAGAGGCTATGGTTGATTTTAAAACCACAAATCTTTATCAGAACCTAGGGCTTATGTATGTTTTGAAAGGTGATGCAAGACGGGCTCTTGATTTTAACAAGGAAGCCTTTGAATATAATCAGGACGATATGATTATTATGGACAATCTGGCGGAGTCATATGCTCTTTATGGTGATACCGAAAAGGCATCAGAGCTTTATGAAAGGCTTCTCAAAAAAGAGCCGCACTTCCCTGAACCATATTATGGCTATGGACAGCTTCTTGTGAATAAGGGTGAAAAAGATAGGGGCATTGAGCTGATTGAAAAATCACTTGATAAAAAGTTCACTTTCCTAAGCGTTTTGCAAAAGGAAGATGTGGAAAGGCTTCTTGAGGAAATAAAACAAGGATAATTTTTTTAGTAAAGAAAAAACCGGTTGGGCATTTGCATCGTGTTCCTAAGGACAGTTGATAGGAACACGAGCATTGCGAGGTAAGAAGAAGAGGAAAACTCAGTAAAATGGTTTTTCCTCTTTTCTTTTTGTCCGCACATTCGTCAAAGTAAATGCCTTCTGATAAAATGA
>JAGAUW010000021.1 GCA_017620615.1 Clostridia bacterium
GGGATAATATTATCACCATTATCCACTATAAAATCAACTTCACAAGTATTTCGGTCATTGGTATAATAATAAATTCCCAAGTCTTGATTTACTGCGAGCTGCTGCATAACATATTGTTCTGTTAATGCACCTTTAAATTCCGTGAATAATTCATTTCCATTTAGGAGTGTACGCTGATTTAATCCTACCATTGCACCGAGCAAGCCTACATCTACAATAAATAATTTAAATGCTTTCAAATCTTCATATGCCTTAAGTGGTATGTTAGGTGCATTAATTCTGCTAACCTTATGCACAAGTCCACAATCAGAAAGCCACATAATTGCGGTTTCATAATCTTTTGCTCTTGCTCCCTCACGAATAAGACCATATATAAATTTTTTATTTTCTTTTGCAAGTTGAGAGGGGATGCTGTTCCATAACATTCTTATTTTCGGGACAATTTCCTTCGGTGCATGTTTTGAAAAGTCCTGTTCATAAGCAGTTAGTATTCTTTTTTGGATTTTTCTTGCTTCGTTGAAGTCTTTTTCGTCAGCAAAAGATGCCACAACTTCAGGCATACCTCCAACATAGTAATACTGCTTTAAAGCATCAATATATGTTTGCTTAAAGCTTTTTATCATATCATAATCCTTTTTATCTAACAACTCTGCAAATCTTTCAAGACCAATTGCCATAAGAAATTCTTTAAATGACAGAGGATACAGTTTAAGAAAATCTACCTTGCCGACGGGGAATGATGTTCCTTCGTGTAACGCAATTCCAAGAAGAGAACCGGCACATACAATATGATACTCCGGAGCATTTTCATAGAAATACTTAAGCGAAGATAATGCTTTGGGTACTTCCTGCACCTCATCGAATATGATAAGCGTATCAGCTGGGTTTATTTTATGTCCTGCATATAATTCGAGACCCATAATGATGCGTTCCACATTTAAATCTATAGAGAACAATTCCGCCATTTGTACATTGGAATCAAAATTGATATATACAGTCTTGTTATATGACTTTTTGCCGAACTCCTTCATTATCCAGGTTTTACCTACCTGTCTTGCACCTTCGATAATAAGAGGCTTTCGGTTTTTACTATTTTTCCATTTATCAAGATTTTCTATTGCATAACGATACATAGCCAATCCTCCAAATTCTTATTATGATGTTATTATACCACATATTTTCATAAAATGCAATGAAAAATATAAAATTTATTACATTTTTTGCAGGGAATATTTGTGAACACGATACACTTTTTTCGTTTTTAATTATTTTATATTAAAATATATTTATTTGAAATATTTGCAAAAGAGTGATATAATTAAATAAAAAACGGAGAAATCAAAAATGATCAAGGATGATAAAATATACCAAATTCTATTAAAAAATAATTTTGATTTGTATAGAGGCGAAAAAAGTGTAGCTGAATACATGCAACAACATCTTTCTCAATATTATAACGAAATTTCAACCAGTATATCTGCACAAGATAATCCTTTTCTCGGAGAAGAGTTTACAAAACTACTATGCGAAGAATTAGAATTGTTAGATGAAATATGCAGGAAAATTCCTGAAATAATAGAAACTTATAATAACGGATTTATAAAACAAGCATACGAAAAAAGTTTTGCCCTATTTGAAAAAGTACACGATTGGTTTTTGATAAAACAATTATGGGGAAACAATGAAGTTTTTTATAGGATCAGACAGGGCGATTTTCGCATAAATGACTCAAACGATAAAAAGTCGCAAAAAGCAGAACTATTTCATATTAAAAGAACATACCGAAATAGAATTGGGGCGTATCGATACAGTATAGCAGGGTATCCTTGTTTGTATATGTCAACTGGTCGTGAACTTGCTTGGTTTGAATCTGGAATGCCAAAACAATTTAGTTACTGTGCAATGTTGTTTGAAGAAAATAACGAAAATCCTGTTAGACTAATAGACTTTTCTTTTAGACATATAGATTTTCTATCAAGTATAAGCACTTGGATTTTAAACAGAAGAAGGCAAAATAGAGAATGTAATGAAATTTATAATTATTTACTTAGATACATCATTACATATCCGTTAATGGCTGCTTGCTCTATTAAGGTAAAAGATAGAGGGAATAAATTTGTTGAAGAATATGTATTCCCTCAATTATTAATGCAGTGGATAAGAGAAAGCGATGATATAGATGGTGTAAGTTATAAATCATCTTTAAACACTGACTTAGTTAGTGCTTTTGGTGCATCCAATGTAGCCTTGCCAGTAAAAAATTTTAGAGAAGATGGATTGGATGAGAAATTAACTAAAAATATACTTGTTTCAGATATAGGGTATATTGATGTAAATAAAGAATTTGAAAAATACAAAGAAAAAATAGATGAAATTAATCAATACATCAATGAACTACAAATGTTTTTGGTAGCAAACCCTTGCACACCTAACTATATAATCGAACTTATGGATTTGTGTAATTGCATCATCAAAACATATACAGCACTAATCGAGGGGAATTATTCTAACAATGAATTGATTTTTATTCATGTAAATAGATTGTGTGAGCACGCAGATATGATTTATAAATACAGAGAAGAAAAAATTGGTTCAGCAATATCATCTGCGTTAAAACACGAAAAGTCAGCTATGGATGAGTTTAAAAGAACTGGAATTTTAAATGAACATTTTGAAAAGTTTCATAATTTAACAGATAAAATACTTAGCAAAAATGTTGTTTTTGAGTTTTCGCATGAAAATCTTGATAATTATGAAAAAATATAGAAGCATTATTCTTTCACATATGCAATGTAACCATTAGGATCTAGTATCAATGATGTGGGAGTTCAAGTCTCTTCGGGCGCACCAGTTACTTTAGAGCTTGCTGACATTTCGGCAAGCTTTTTTCGTTATACAAAAAAGCCTTGATATCTTAGTGATATCAAGGCTTATCTTATCTTAGTGAAGTGCTGTTATTCAAAAGGGTTGTGCTGTAAAGGAACAAAACATCCTGATTGTCAAAATCAATAAAGTTCCCAAGAAAACCACTTTGAATATACCTGATGTCAACCACAGTGATTTTTTTGTATCCCGGCGCAAAAAGAGGTGCGATGCTGCTGCCAAAAGAATCTCTGAAAAGAATCAGTTCTTTACTTGTTTTTGCGTTTGGGTTTTCAATGGTCAAAAGAGGGGAAGTTCCCGAAAGAAACATTTCATAAGGGTCTTTTCCATTTGCCTTTTCCATATTGTACATATCACGGATTTCAGGCATTCCATTGTCATAGTATGTCACAGTGCAACTATTCAAGATGTCGTTTGTGAGATACTTTATAGTATCGGGTTTGTGCAAAAGTGCTGACTGACCAAGATAAACACCCCGAAATGGATTTTCGAGAGTATTTTCTGTATATTCGGCAGATACATCTGTATTCATTTGTACTCCAAGAAACGCTGCAATATCGGTTATTTTTTCCTGCTTCCAGTGGGAGTCAGTATAGTAATAATCATCAAGTGAGAGCAGGGGGAGAATGTCAATGTATTCCATATAAGGAACTTTTGATTTGAAATCATCAATCAGTTTTTCGTAGTCAAGAGAAAGATATCCGTTTTCTTTGGCAAGAAATATATTTTTATCAGGTACTATTGAAAGAAAGATGTTCATATCTTTGTCTTTAATATATGATTCATAGAGAAAGTTAAATTTTTCTGCCGCAAGGCTCAGCATTTCATCATTTTGAGGATATTCAATTTTTGAAATGTGACCACTTGCTGTGAAAAGACCGTTGTTATCCTTTTTGCCAAAAACTTTGGTTGAAAACAGGGTCTTTAGTGTTCTTAACGGCTCACGGAGAGGAATTTGGTCAACAGCATATTCCTCAAAACTGGTCATAAATTCACCAGAAAAAATTGATTCGGTTGAAACTGTGGGTTTTTCTGCAAGAGGTCTGCGTTCGCCTTCTGAAAAAGCCGTGTCAGGTTTTAACAGGCAACTTAATGTGAAAACCGCCAAGATGGCAGCAAAGATAATAGTCATCATTTTATTTTTCAATTTATACACCTCCTAAAAACGGAAATAAAGAAACGGGTTAAATGAGCCGTCAGCAAGATAAGCTGTTGAAACAATCAAGAGAATCAACAAAGCGGGGATTTCCAAAATATTTATAATGGTTGAAAATTGCTTATTGTTTTCAAAACGAGATATAATGTTCCTGAGAAGTGGTGTAGCTGAAATCGCAGCTATCATAAGAATTATGCCATAGTTGCGCAGGCAGTAAAAGAATTCAGCAGACACAAAAGGAATATCACCAAAACCAAACATTCCGTAAAGCTGAGAGAGGGACTGGGAAAGGTTGTTTCCACTGAAAATTGCAAAGCTCACCGCCGTCAAAAACAGAAGATATATGTGACTGAAAATTTTGTGTTTTGCAAGGAAACCCCTGAGAAAGAACTTCTCAAGTGTAAGAAGTACACCAAAATATAGTCCCCATACAATGAAATTCCACTGAGCGCCGTGCCAAAAACCTGTCAAAAACCATACTGTGAAAATGTTGAAAAACAAACGGGTTCTGCCTACTCGGTTGCCACCAAGAGGGATATAAACATAATCACGGAACCAGCTGCCAAGGGATATATGCCATCTGCGCCAGAATTCTGTTATGCTTGATGAGATAAATGGATAATTGAAGTTCTCCATAAAGTCAAAGCCAAACAGCTTTCCAAGGCCGATTGCCATATCGCTGTAGCCTGAAAAATCAAAGTAAATCTGGAGCATATAGGAGAGGATAAAAAGCCAATAGAACAAAATGGCCTTATCACCTGATGCAAGAAAAAATTCACCAAGCTCACCCAAAGTGTTGGCGAACAGAATTTTCTTTGAAAGGCCGATAATGAAACGTCTTATACCATAAGCTGTTTTTTCGAAACTGTGACGCCTTTTGGTAAGCTGAGCTTCAATATCAGTATAACGCACAATAGGTCCTGCTATAAGTTGTGGGAAAAGGGCGATATATGTGGCAAGATTTATGGGATTTTTCTGTGCTGAGGCATCTCCCCGATATACATCCACAGTATAGCTTAAAATCTGGAATGTATAAAAGCTTATGCCTATGGGTAGTGTAAGACGAAGTAGTGGAACAGAAAGACCAGTGGCGGCATTGAAATTTGATATGAAAAAGTCTGCATACTTAAAATAACCCAAGAAAGAAAGACTTATTGCGACAGACAGAACAAGAAAAACTTTTGAAAGAAATTTACCGCGAAAGGCGTCAATCAGCAAACCAAGAATATATCCAAGCCCAACGGTCAAGAGCATAAGAAAGACATACCTTGGTTCGCCCCAGGCATAAAAGAATAAACTTGACAGCAAAAGAACGCTGTTTTTAATGCCTTTCGGTGCTGCAATATACAACACAATAACCGCAGGCAGAAAATAATATAAAAACGGTATGCTTGAAAATAACATATACTTCTCCTTTTAAACACATAAGAAAACGGACGCAAAATTGCGCCCGTTTTTAAGTTTGTTTTTAGTCTTCAAGACTGGTGGGACACATTACAAAAAATACCTTATTGCCAACACTTCCTGTAACCATTTCGTCAGCGGCTACACAGATGTTCCATCTCAGGTCTGCATTTGATTTAAGAGTTCCAATAAAGCTTGATGCATCCGTTCCATCGCTCAGTTCAAATATATACCCAACAAAGGGGATTGAACCAATCATAGGAGCAAACATAGCGCCCGATTTGAAGCCCTTGATTTCGGTGTTGCCAAAGCCTGAAAGGAGTCCTTCTTCAATAGGCATTGCACCGCCGCTGAATTTGATAACAGGACTTGTTACCAATGCTTCGGCAATAGAAAGTGCATCCATACCGCTGTTTACCTTTTTCTTGAAATCAGCAAGAAGGGTATTTCCGAGAGTAGCGCTTTCGGGAGCTTTTTCGGGCTCTTTTTCAGGTGTCACTTCAGGCGTTGTTTCGGGTTTTACTTCAGGTTTTGCCTGAGGCCTTTCTTCAGGCTTTGCTTCGGGTTTTGTTTGGGGCTTTTCCTCAGCAGGCTTTGAAACGGGTTTGTTTTCGTTAGCTTCGTCTTTTTTGTTGTCAGAACTTTCTTCTTTGTCCAAAGGCTCTACGCTTTCGTCTTCAGTAGTGACTGTTTCAAGAATAGAGTCAGGGTCTTTAACTGTTTCGTCATTTGCCTTTTTTCCGCAAGCAACAAAAGATAAAACAAGTGCAATAATTAAAATAATAGAAAGTATTTTTTTCATAGTATTTTCTCCTTAAAATTTATTTTCAATACAAATACTTTTGAGATTGCAAAAAGGTTGCAAAAACAAAAAATATTTTTTAAAAGTAACAAAATACATTTTACAATATACAAGTGGACAAAGTCAATATAATATGTTAAAATTATTAAAATAAAACTATTTGAAAAGGGAGGCGTTTTGCGTGGACCGAATTGTTGCAGGGATTTTTGCACACGTTGATGCGGGAAAGACCACTCTCTCAGAGGGGTTGCTTTTTTGTGCTGGGACAACACGAAATATGGGCAGAGTTGATGATGGAAACGCCTTCCTTGATACAGACGAAATGGAGAAGAAAAGGGGAATAACAATCTTTTCAAAGCAGGCGGTTATTGAAACAGAAAATAAGACAATAACTCTGCTTGATACTCCTGGACACACGGACTTTGCAGCCGAGGCGGAGCGTACTCTTTCTGTTCTTGATTATGCAATACTAGTGATAAGCGGAACTGACGGAATTCAGAGCCACACAAGAACCCTCTGGGAGTTTCTTAAAAAGCACAGGATTCCCACGTTTGTTTTCATAAACAAGCTGGACTTGGACGGTGCGGATAAAAAACGTGTTATTGATGAACTGAAGGATGAGTTTGGTGAAAACTTTGTAGATTTTGGTGACGAGAATAAGGAAAATTTGTACGAGAATATTGCAGTATGCGATGAAAAGCTGATGCAGAGTTATCTTGAAAGTGGTGAAATATCTCAGGAACTGCTAAGGAACGCAATTTGCAGGCGTAATATCTTCCCGTGCTTTGGTGGTTCGGCACTTCGTGCAGAGGGAATAGTTGAGTTTTTTGAAGCATTTTTAAAACTTACAAAACAAAGTCGTAAAATTGAAGATTTTGGAGCAAAGGTTTTCAAAATAGGTCAGGATGAACGTGGTCAGCGTCTTACTTTTATAAAAGTAACAGGCGGAAAACTCAACGTGCGTGATATCCTGACAAGCGGTGAGATGAGCGAAAAAGTTAATGAAATCAGGATTTATTCAGGAGAAAAATATAAAAATGTGAATAACGCGGACGCAGGAACTGTGTGTGCGATTCTTGGACCGCTCAGGACCTTTGCGGGGCAGGGGCTTGGCTTTGAATGTGACGTTGAAAAGCTCACGGCAGAGCCGATTTTCAATTACAGCGTAAAATTGCCAAAAGGCGTTGATGCTTCGGTGGCTCTTTCTAAACTCAGACTTCTTCAGCAGGAAGAAACTCAACTGGATGTGAGCTGGAATGAAAGATTTCAGGAAATACAGCTAAAGGTTATGGGCGAAATTCAACTTGAGGTTTTGAAAGCAATTATTTTGAAAAGATTTGATATGGATGTGAGCTTCGAGCAGGGGCGGATTATATATAAAGAAACAATAAAAAATAAGGTTGAGGGCATAGGACACTATGAACCTTTAAGACACTATGCCGAGGTGCATCTTGTACTTGAGCCTCTTGAAAGGGGAGCGGGAGTTCAGTTCGCTACCGATTGCAGCGAAGATGAGCTTGACAAAAACTGGCAAAGACTTATAATGACACACCTGATGGAAAAAACTCATCTGGGTGTTCTTTGCGGTGCGCCCATAACGGATATACGGATAACCTTAAAATCGGGGCGGGCACATCAAAAGCATACCGAGGGCGGAGATTTTCGTCAGGCAACTTATCGTGCGGTGAGAAACGGCCTTCGATGCGCTGAAAGTGTACTTCTTGAGCCTTATTATGATTTTGTTCTTCAAGTACCAAGAGAAAATGTAGGCAAGGCCATGACCGATCTTGACTTGATGGGGGCAGAATTTGGTGCACCCGAAACAAGAGGCGACACAACAAAAATTTCAGGGAAAGTTGCTGCTGATTCAATAAGAAACTATCAGGCAGAGCTTGTGGGATACACTCATGGTCTTGGAAAGCTCAGCTGTAAATTCTGTGGATATGGACCTTGTAAGGATGCAGAAACTGTTATTGAACAAATCGGATATGATGCAGATGCAGATGTTGAAAACACTGCTGATTCGGTATTTTGTGACCATGGAGCAGGATTTACTGTGAAATGGGACGAAGTGAAAAATTATATGCATCTTGAAAGTGTTTTAAAACCCAAAAAATCGGCAGGGACCGAGGTTAAAACGGTTTCCGCTTCAAAGAACACAGCATCGGACGACGAGTTGATGAAAATTTTTGAAAAGACATATGGCAAAATTGAACGCAAAAATCCAAATCATATTTTGAGGACTCCTAAAGCGAATATACAGAGAAAAGAATATAAACCAAAGGAAAAGGTCTTTGAAAAAGAGTATATTTTAGTTGATGGATACAATATTATTTTCGCGTGGGACGAGCTGAAAGAACTTTCAAAGGAAAATCTGGATGCGGCAAGAGAAAAATTGGTAGAAAGACTTTCATCGTATAAGATTTTTAGGGGCAGTGAAATAATCGTTGTCTTTGATGCATACAAGGTAAAGGGAAATCCTGGTGAAATTGAACGTGTCAATGGAATAACCGTTGTTTATACCAAAGAAGCCCAGACTGCTGATGCTTATATTGAAAAAACCGCCAAGATATTGAGCAAAAATTACAAGGTTACGGTTGCAACCTCTGACGGACTTGAACAGCTTATTATTTTCGGAAGCGGTGCATTCAGAATGTCAGCAAAGGCACTTCTTGAGGATGTGGAGCGGGTGGAGGATAATGTACGTGAAGTTATTTTTCAATATAATATAAAAAGTGAAGACCCTAACTTTTTGAGAACTTTGCGTGAAAAGATTGATGAGCTTGGGCTTTTCGATTAGGAAAAAACTTGAAAAATATCATTGGGTGATGTATAATTTATACATTAACATTTAAAGGAGAACAATTATGGCAGAGTTTTTGGAAATTTTGATGATTGTAAGTTTTGGAGCATCTTGGCCGCTTAATGTTATCAAATCATATAAGGCAAGAACAACCAAGGGTAAGAGCCTTGCTTTTCTTTATCTTATATTCTTTGGTTACATAGCAGGTATTGCATCAAAGTTCGTGAATGAAGCTTATATGGCTCGAATTGCACAGAAATGGTATGTTTTGTTTTTCTATGTACTGAATTTTGTTATGGTTGGCTTTGATTTGATTCTTTATTACAGAAACAAACAACTGGACAAAAAGAAAAGTTAAATAAGGAACCCCGACAGAAAACTTCCTGTCGGGGGCTTTGTTTTGAAGGGCATATTTTGATTATAAGTAAAAAAGCAAGTCATAAAAAATGACTTGCTTAATGGTGGCGGAGAAGGAGGGATTTGAACCCTCGCGCCGCGTTAACGACCTACACCCTTAGCAGGGGCGCCTCTTCGGCCTCTTGAGTACTTCTCCGAATTTAAAAAACTATATTTAAATAAAAAAATGGCGGAGAGGCAGAGATTCGAACTCTGGGTGCTTTCGCATCACTAGTTTTCAAGACTAGCTCCTTAAACCACTCGGACACCTCTCCGTATTCATATCGCTGACTTATGCGACTTTGATAGTATAACACAAACAATACACGCTGTCAATAGAAAAAATAAAATATTTTAAAAAAATTAAAATAGGAAACATCTATCTGTCAAGGTATTCTTTCAAACAGTCAATTTCTTTTTGGGTAAGGTCATAACCCTGATTGAACATGGCGCGAAGCTTTTCGGGATTACGCTCGGTGCGGCTGAAACCCTCGGTGGAATCAGGGGCGATTACAAAGAGCTTTCCCTCACTTGCCAAATCGAAAATTTCATTGCGAGTCTGATTGTATAACTCAGAGCGATTAGCAAGAGTCTCCACGAGATTTGGATATTTTTTAAAAGAACGTTTTATAAATGACAAAGAACGGTCTGTTCCCTTTTGATAATTTTTTTCACGGGTCAGAACGCATATAACCTTGTCACATCCATCCTCCAAAGCTTTTTTGTAGGGAATAGGGTCACTGCAGCCGCCGTCAAGATAAAGATTTCCGTCAATTTCCTCTGGCTGAAACAAAAAGGGAAGTGCACAGCTTGCCCAAAGAATTGCAATGTGTTTTTCCCAATCATCACAGGGAAGAGTCATATATTCAGGACATCCGGTTTTTATATTTGTAAGAGTTGCTACGGTTTCAGTTCCTGAATTGGCAAAAGCGTCAAAATCAAAGAGTACAAGCTCTTTTGGAATGCGGTTAAATGCGAAAGAACGGTTATAGTAGCTTTTGTTCTTCGGGTTTAAAAGATGCCTAATGCCCATATAACGCTTGTCATTCATATATTTGGTGGAAAGCTCAAGATTTCGGCCTATTTGCTTTGAAACATAGGAGGTACCATAGGCAATTCCAGCGGAAACGCCTATCACATAATCAGCTATGATATTTTCGGTTAAAAGAGCGTCCATAACACCACAGGAAAAAAGACCACGACTGGCGCCACCCTCAAATACTATACCCAGTTTCAAATTTTTCACTCCTTGGAATTAGAATTTTGGCGGGAAAGGAAGTGCATAGAAAAGAAATGCGAAATAATGAAGAACACTTCCGGCAAGTACAAACAGATGCCAGATAGAATGCATATATTTGGGCTTTTTCATAGCAAAAAATGCAATTCCGCCGGTATAACAAAGACCACCAAGAACAAGGAGCCAAATTGCCGCAGAGGGCAAAGTCATAATTGTGGGAAATCCAAAGAATACAATGGACCAGCCCATAAGCAAATATAAAACCATAGCAAGAGCATGGAATTTCTTCATATTGATAGCGGTAAGGGTAACACCAAGGGCTGTGCAAAAGGTGTTAATTCCAAATAAAATCCAACCATCTGCGCCACGCATAAGTGACAGTGAAATCGGGATATAAGAGCTGAGAATGAGAATATATATAGAACAATGGTCAAGAATTCGGAAAACCCGTTTTGCCTTGAGGTTTGTAATGGAATGATAAAGGGTTGACGCAAGATAAAGAATAATAAGCCCCGCACCATAAAGAGATGCTGAAACGATGCTTCGCGCATCACCATGTAGGCAGGCATAAACTATTGCCACCACTGTGCCTGCAATGGCAAGAAGTGCACCTATGCCATGAGAAATCGAATTTGCAATTTCTTCACCCATGCTTTGATTGTTCATTTTTTTGATTTCTGCTGCGTTAAACATATATTATGCCTCCATTTCGTACAAAATAAAGTATAAGGCTTTTGAGAAAAAATGTCAAGCAAAACAAAGAATTGTTTGCAATCTGTTAATATTTGGTATATAATAAAAAGGTCTTTTTGATTTTAGTTTGATAAGGAGAACGATGATGAGTAAAATAAAGGACCTTGCAAAGCTATTTTTTGCATTTTTTAAGGTAGGAATTCTTACTTTTGGCGGCGGTTATGCTATGCTGCCTATGCTGGAAAGGGAAATCGCAGATAAGCATAAATGGGCAACGGTTGAAGAAATGATGGATTATTTTGCTATAAGCCAGTGTACCCCAGGGGTAATTGCGGTGAATCTAGCTACATTTATAGGTAGGAAGACGAATGGAATAATCGGAGGTATTGTGGCAACACTTGGCGTTGTTACACCATCTGTAATTATTATTTCACTGGTTGCTACGATTTTGCAGAAAGTTTATGACAATCCTTTCGTTAAGTCGGCTTTTTTGGGGATTGGCGTTGCGGTTTGTGCCATTCTCGTTCAGGCATTTTTGAAAATCTCAAAGACTGGGGTAATAGACAAGGTCACTTTTTGTATAGCGGCGGCTGCCTTTGTGCTTTCAATATTTTTTGGAGTATCTACAATTTTGATTATTGTTGCGGCAGGTGTTTTCGGCATAGTATATATGTGGGCAAAAGAGAAAAGTGACAGAAAGACAGGTGATATGAAATGATGCTTTTTATCACAATGTTTCTGGAATTTTTCAAGGTAGGCCTTTTTTCTGTTGGCGGCGGACTTGCCACGTTGCCGTTTTTGTTTGAATTAACCCGAAAATATGATTGGTTCACAGCAGAAGAACTTACCAATATGATTGCGGTGTCCGAGTCATCCCCCGGCCCAATAGGTGTAAATATGGCAACATATGCGGGAGTGACTACGGGTGGTGTTTTTTGCGGAATATCCACGACGCTCGGGCTCATCGCACCCAGCATAATTGTTATTCTTATTATATCCTATTTCCTGGAAAAATTTAAGGAAAATAAAATTGTTAAAAGTCTTTTTTACGGACTTCGTGCTGCTGTAACGGGGCTTTTGACGGTTTCTATTTTGACTATTTTTAAGCAGAATTTTTTGGTCAAAGATGCAGAAAATATCTGGATGATGCTTGATTACACAAAAATCGTTCTTTTTGGAGTGCTTGTATTTTTGAGTATGAAATTCAAGAAGCATCCTGTTTTGTATATAATTATTGGTGCTGTGTGCGGGATTTTACTGGGATTTTAGGGAAGAATAAATATAATTGAAATTATCAAAAAAAATAATTGTAAAAATTGATATAATGTGATATAATCAAATAAAGCTAACACTTGCCCCTATGCTTTGTGAGGGCGGAAAGGTATGGTAGATATTATGGCAGTTGAAGAAACAAACATAAATACAACTATTGACAGAGACGGAAATGTCTGCATTTCAAATGATGTTGTTGCGACCATTGCATCCATTGCTGCAAAAAGCATTGATGGTGTTGCGGGGATGTTCGGCTCAATAACCGGTGGATTTGCAGAACTTCTGGGAAAGAAAAATCCTTCAAAGGGTGTTAAAGTTGCAATCACTGACCGCGAGGTAAAAATCGATATGTTTGTGATTGTTGAATATGGTGTCAAAATTCCTGATGTTGCATGGGAGATTCAGGAAAAGACTAAAAACGAGGTTGAAGCTATGACAGGACTTAATGTTGTGGCTGTAAATGTGAATATTGAGGGCGTTAACACCGCGAAGAAAGAGGAACCGTCCGAAGAGCCAACTCAGGAGATGGCAGAGGAAACAACCGAGGAATAAACAAAATTTACAAAAGAACCGGGGATTGAGGAAAACTATGAACAGAACGAAAGCCAGAGAGTATGCATTTGTGCTGATTTTTCAATATAGGTTTCAGCCGAATGATATTGAAGCTATACTTGAAGATTTTATTGATGAATATAAGCCGGGACAGCAGCAGAATTATATCAAATCGGTTGTTCTTGGCACAAAAGAGAATATTGCTGAAATAGACCAAAAAATCGATGAAGCAGCAAAAGACTGGAATGTTGAACGGCTTTCCTGTGTAAGTCTTGCGGTGCTGAGGCTTGCGGTCTATGAACTTTTGTTTTGCTCAGATATTCCAAATGCCGTTACAGTGAACGAGGCGGTAGGTCTTGCGAAAAAATATGACGGCGAGGAAGCGGCACCTTTCGTGAACGGCATTCTTGGCAGAATCGGCAAAGTGCAGGTGTCGTAATGGAAGATAAGAGATTGGTTATCGGCATTGATACCAGCTGTTATACCACATCTGTTGCTGCAAAGTGCGGTGACAGAATGTTTCATTTTAAGAAAATGCTTGATGTAAAGGAGAGCGAGTGCGGACTCAGACAGTCCGACGCTCTCTTTCAGCATATTAAAAACCTTCCTTTGCTTTTTGAAGAGCTTGGAAAAGCGGTGAAAATCCGTGAATTTGATGAAGTAACCGTGACTGTCAGCTCAAAACCGCGAAACGTCCAAGGCTCATATATGCCTGTGTTTTTGGCGGGGCAGTCTTATGCAAAAGCTATATCAAGTGTTCTTGATGCAAAGTACGTTGAAACCTCGCATCAGGACGGACACATTATGGCGGCGATATATTCCTGCAAAAAATATGATATTTTGGATGAGCCGTTTTTGGTTTATCATCTGTCAGGCGGCACAACTGAGCTGCTTCTTGTGAAGAAAACAGAAAATGGATTTAATTGTGAGATAGTAGGGGGAACACGGGATTTACCTGCAGGTCAGTTTATCGACCGAATAGGCGTGAAACTTGGGTTTGACTTTCCTTGCGGAAAATATATTGACTATTCGGCGGTGAATTACGGCGGAAAACAGGAACGTGTAAAGACTTGTGTAAATGACAGCTACATAAACTTTTCCGGGGAAGAAACAAGGTACAGACGCCTCTTTGAAAATGGTGAGGATAAAGAAAAAATTACATACAGCGTTATGAAATGCATTTCGGTATCTGTGCGGAAGTCTGTGGAGTTTGCAAAGGAAAAGTATGGCATAAGAAATGTTCTTATGGTAGGTGGCGTTTCATCGTCAAAGTTTCTTCGGAACGAATTTTCGGATATGCCAAATGTGTATTTTGCAGAAACAGAACTCAGCACTGATAATGCTGTTGGTGTGTGTGAAATCGGGGCAATGATGAACCCTATTTCAAGGTGATATTATGTATGAAAAAATGATTATGACTGTGGGACAGTTGAACTTGTTTATCAAGGATTTGCTTGGTCAGGTTCCGCTGCTTTCCAACATAAAAATAAAAGGTGAAATTTCGAATTTCAAAAGTCATTCATCGGGACATCTTTATATGTCCCTGAAAGATGAAACGGGCACCCTTCGTGCGGTTATGTTCAGGAATGCTGCATTTGCCCTTGATTTTAAGCCCGAAAACGGTATGCAGGTCGTGGCAGAGGGCAGGGTGGGCGTTTATGAACGCGACGGACAATATCAGCTTTATATAAACTCTATGATGCCTGACGGCAAGGGAAATCTTCACGAACAGTTTGAAAAGCTCAAGGCAAAGCTTCAGACGGAAGGCCTTTTTGAAATTTCTGCAAAAAAAGAAATTCCAAAGTATCCGAACTGCGTGGGCGTTGTTACAGCTCCCACGGGTGCGGCTGTACGTGATATAATAAATATATTGTCAAGACGCTATAAGGCGGCGGATATTTGTCTCTATCCTGCACTTGTTCAGGGTGATGGCGCGGCAAAGAGCATAAGTGACGGAATTAAGTATTTTAACAATGCGAAAAATTGTGATGTAATTATTGTGGGCAGAGGTGGCGGCTCCATTGAAGACCTTTGGGCATTCAATGAGGAAATTGTCGCAAGGACAATTTTTGAAAGTGAAATTCCAGTTATTTCTGCGGTAGGACACGAAACGGATTTTACCATTGCAGACTTCGTTGCGGATTTAAGAGCACCAACTCCTTCGGCTGCAGCCGAGCTTGCTGTACCATCTGAAGAGGAGCTTTTTGATAAATTTGAAAGCGCCAAAGGAAGAATAAAGGCAGCATCAAGAAAAATCCTTGAAAACAGACGGCTTCTTCTTAAAATGTATACCGAAAAACAGATACTCCGTGACCCGCTGTCAAAAATAAATGAAAAGTGGATATACCTTGACCACCTTTCAAAAATGTTTGAAAATGCAGCAAAGGGTGTCTTCGGTGAAAAACAACAGCTTCTAAGCCTTGTGGCATCAAAGCTTGATGGACTTAGCCCGTTGGGGACTCTCGGTCGTGGTTATGCGGTGGCAAAGGATTCCTCTGGTGCTGTAGTAAAAAGTACAAGGCAGGTAAAATCTGGTGACAGCATGACAGTGAGAGTCAGTGACGGCGAAATAAATACTATTGTGGAATAAGGGGGCAGAAAAATGTCAACTAAGAAAAATGAAATAAGTTTTGAAGAAAACATAAAAGAGCTTGAAAAGATAATCCAAAAGCTTGAGGGCGGCGATGTTTCTCTTGACCATATGCTTGAGCTGTTTTCCGAGGGCATAGGCAGGGCGAAGGAATGTTCCGCTCAGCTTAAAAATGCTGAACAGAAGATATCTGTTCTTATGAATAATGTTGATGGCGAAATGGAAGAAAAGCCTTTTGAAGCCCAGTAGCAGAGGTGAAAAACATGACGTTTGAAGAAAAATTCAGCCTTTATACCAAAATGATAAATGACGGTCTAAACAATGAGTTTAAAGAAAAGGACTGTCTTCAAAAAGTTGTTTATGATGCAATGGCATACAGCATTACGGCAGGGGGAAAAAGACTTCGACCTGTGCTGAGCCTTGCGGTTTGTGATATGCTTGGGGGATGTATTGAGGAAGCTCTCAGGTTTGGCATCGCAGTTGAGTGCATACATACATATTCCCTCATTCATGACGACCTTCCTTGTATGGACAATGATGATTTGCGCCGTGGTATGCCTACCTGTCACAAAAAGTTTGGCGAGGCAAATGCTCTGCTTGCAGGGGATGGACTTTTGACATTTGCATTTGAATATCTTGCTGATTTTTCTGCATATAAAAATGTAAAGCCCGAAACGGTTCTGAGAGCGGTTTTTGAACTTTCAAAAGCGGCGGGATGCGATGGTATGATTGGAGGTCAGGTTGTTGACCTTGAATGTGAGGGCAAAACAGACGTCGATGAAAAAACCTTGAACTATCTGCACCAAAGAAAGACGGGGGCTCTTATCAGGGTGTCAGCGCTTTTGGGTGCTTTGACGGCGGATGCTGACGAAAATGAGACAAAAGCAGTTACAGAATTTGCTGAAAAGCTTGGTCTTGCTTTTCAAATTCAGGATGATATTCTTGATTGCGAGGGAGACGAGAGTGTTCTCGGCAAGCCCATAGGCAGTGATGCTGAAAATGAGAAAACAACTTATGTTACACTATTGGGAATTGAGACCGCCCGTGAGAAAGCAAGTGCTTTGACAAGCGAGGCAGTTATGGCGCTTGACGTTTTTGGTGACAAAGGAAATTTCTTAAAGGAACTTGCACAGAGGCTTATGGGAAGAAAAAGCTAAATACAATAAATGACAGAAAATTGCAATTATAGTATTGCAATTTTTTTGTTTTTGAGTTACAATATGATTTATATATGAAAGCAACCCGATGCCGCAACAGTGCGGCAAGTTGGAAAAATAAAGAAAGGAGCGGATTGCTGTGATAAACATAACACTTCGAGATGATGTAAAAGCTTTTGAAAACGGAACAAGCCTTCTTGATGTGGCAAAATCAATAAGCGAAGGTCTTGCACGAGTTGCGCTTAGCGCAACGGTGGATGGCAGTGTATGTGGACTTGATTTTGTACCCAAAAAAGATTGTGTGGTGAACTTCCTCACATTTGATGACGAGGACGGCAGACGAACTTATCGCCATACAACATCTCACATTCTGGCTCAGGCAGTGAAAAGACTTTTCCCAAGTGCAAAGCTGGCAATCGGCCCGGCTATAGATGACGGTTTCTATTACGATTTTGATTTCGAGAATCCTATTACAAACAATGACCTTGAAAAAATCGAAGCCGAAATGAAAAAAATTATAAAGGAAGACTTGCCCCTTGAAAGATTTGAGCTCCCAAGGGCTGAGGCTCTCAAACTTATGGAGGAAAAAGGCGAGGCTTACAAGGTTGAACTTATAAATGACCTGCCTGAAGATGCGGTAATTTCTTTCTACAAGCAGGGTGATTTCACTGACCTTTGTGCAGGTCCTCACCTTTTGTCTACGGGCAAAATCAAGGCAATAAAGCTTCAGTATACCGCTGGTGCATACTGGAGAGGCAACGAAAACAACAAAATGCTTACCAGAATTTATGGTACGGCGTTCCCTAAAAAAGCAGAGCTTGATGAATATATCGAAAGACTCGAAGAAGCAAAAAAGCGCGACCACAACAAACTCGGCCGTGAGCTTGAAATCTTTACAACTGTTGATTCAATCGGTCAGGGACTTCCGATTCTTCTGCCTAAGGGCGCAAAAATTATCCAGATTCTTCAAAGGTTTGTTGAAGACCATGAGGACAAAAATGGCTGGGTAAGAACAAAAACCCCGTATATGGCAAAAAGCGACCTTTACAAGATTTCGGGACACTGGGATCATTACAAAGATGGTATGTTCGTTATGGGTGACGAGGAAACCGACAAAGAAGTTTTCGCTCTTCGTCCCATGACTTGTCCCTTCCAGTATCAAGCATATCTCAACAGAATGCGCAGCTACCGCGATTTGCCGCTTAGATATGGTGAAACATCGACCCTTTTCCGAAACGAAGCATCAGGCGAAATGCACGGGCTCATCCGTGTAAGACAGTTCACAATTTCAGAGGGACATCTTATGTGTCGTCCTGACCAGCTTGAAGAAGAGTTCAAAAACTGTCTCGAAATGGCGATCTATATGCTCAAGACCCTTGGACTTTACGAAGATGTTTCATACAGATTTTCACAGTGGGACCCCGACGACAAGGGGAAATATATCGGCACCGAGGAACAATGGAATGAAGCTCAGGACACAATGGCAAAAATCCTTGACCATCTTGAAATTCCTTATAAAGTTGGCGTTGGTGAGGCTGCATTCTATGGTCCAAAACTTGATATTCAAATTAAGAACGTATTTGGTAAGGAAGATACTCTCATCACAATCCAGATTGACCAGATGCTTGCCGAAAAGTTTGGTATGGAATATATAGATAAGGATGGAACAAAAAAGAATCCTTACATTATTCACAGGACTTCAATCGGTTGTTATGAAAGAACTCTTGCGCTTCTTATTGAAAAATATGCAGGTGCTTTCCCCGCATGGCTTGCACCCACACAGGTCAAGATTTTGCCCATTTCAGACAACTATCTTGATTATGCGGACAAGCTTTATGCGGCACTTAAGGAAAAAGGCTTTCGCATAGAACTCGATGACAGAAGTGAGAAGATTGGATACAAGATTCGCGAAGCTCAGCTCGAAAAAGTACCTTATATGATTATAGCGGGCGAAAAGGAAATGAACGAGGGCACGGTTTCAGTCCGTTCAAGAAAGAACGGTGACCTTGGAACAATGACAATTGATGAGTTTATGATAATGCTCAGCAAAGAGATTGAAGATAAGGTAATATAAAGGGTTTCTTGCTAGAAGGATAATAGCGTATGGGTTTTCCCATGCGCTATTTTAATTTGTATAAAAAAGTTGAAAAAAATCGAAAAAAGGTATTGACAATGGGAAGAGGTTGTGGTAATATAAATGAGTTGCGCCAAGAAGAGTGCGTCAGCACAAAATAATTTGAAAAAAGTTCAAAAAAAAGGGTTGACAAAAGCTTCTGGTTGTGATAATATAGATAAGCTACTCGCGAGGAGCGAGAAAGCTGAGACCCGCAAAGACGGGCAACCAAAAAAGCCAGGGTTCCCGAAAAACCCGAAGGTTTTTTGGGAGAAGGA
>JAGAUW010000002.1 GCA_017620615.1 Clostridia bacterium
ATTTCCCATAGCGTAAGCTAGTAAGACCCCACGTAGACTATGTGGTTGATAGGTCGGAGGTGTAAGTGCGGTAACGTATTTAGCTGACCGATACTAATAGGTCGAGGGCTTGACCTAAATAGATTATGGAGTAAGCCAAAACTCTTCTTCGTTCAGTTTTTAAGAACACGAAAAAGAGTCAACGCACCAATGGTGCTTGACATACATTCGGTGGCAATAGCAAGAAGGTCACACCTGTTCCCATTCCGAACACAGTAGTTAAGCTTCTTAGCGCTGATGATACTTGGTGGGCAACCGCCCGGGAAAGTAAGACGTCGCCGGAACGCACGACAGACACTCATTTGAGTGTCTGTTTTTTTGTGCGTTACGGTTGCCTGCCAATTATGTATCATCAGCGCTAACTCGCAAGAATGTTTTCAATCGGGAGAACCGTCCCCCTGATTGCACCCCTGATTGCAAAACACCACAGAAAATGCACAGGAGGGTAAAAAAAGCATTGCAGGGACAAGACTTTCGGAGCTTGTTGAGAAATACGGTGCTATCCCACGCGGTGAAAAACCCCACAGGGATATACAGGTTCCAAAGAAAACCGCAAAGGATAAAAAGGTATCTCAGACTGTTCGAACAATTCTTGAAACAAAGGCGACACCCGATGAAGCTCTGCCGACTATTGAGAAGATGGTTGAGGAGGGTACTTTCTCTTATGATGTTTATACGGACAAGCAAGCCATAAACGATGCTGATTCTTACATAAAAGAGTATGGTTGGGATAAAAGTCTTATGGATTGGTTTAGTGCTGTGGAAAAAGGTGTGGTATCTAAAGAACATACGGCAATAGGTTGGGCATTATACAACAATGCCGCAAACATTGCTGCGACCACAACATCGGAAACAGAGAGAACAACTGCAATCAATACATCCCTCAACATTCTTGATGCTATGGTAAGACACCAGCGAAGTGCCGCACAGGCGTTGCAGGCTACACGGATACTTAAAAAGCTCTCGCCTGAGACTCAATTATATGGTGTGCAAAAAAGCATACAAGCACTTCGTAAGGAGCTGGTCGACAAATATGGAGATAAAGCGCCGAACCTTAAAATTGATGAAAGCCTTGCTGAGCAGTATTTAAAAGCTGAAACTCAGGAAGAACGAGAAGCAATAGAAAAGGAAATATACAAAGATATTGGCAGACAGATGCACGAAACCTGGTATAAAATGTCTGCAATGCTTCAGGGTGGACTTGATATATCGAACATTATGGTATACTTTCCTCAAAATAGAAGTAGGTTGAAATTTTTTAATACCGCTCATTGCTTTTTTTTGTTTTATGGTGTATAATAACTTTGACAAATTTTGTTCTTTAACATATAACACTTTACGGAGGAATTTATATGGGGGTACACAGATTTTCAGTTATTGTCAACTTAAATTGGTTGGTGATTTTATTGAAAATCATGTGGCTATGATGTGTTTTGGGGCGGGGAAATAAGTATAAGGCCTGCATTGGAAGAGGTATTCTTATGGATTAAAAACTTTAATTAGGTTGAAGGATATAAAAATATTTTCGAGGTAAAGAATGAGAATAAGGAAAAAGCATGTGGTTTTGCTCTCTCTATTGGTGTTGATATTGCTTTTGAGTGTTTGGATTATAAAAGGCAATACTGATATTGTGCTTACTGAAATTTCTGTGGTATCAGAGAATTTACCTGAGGGTTTTGACAAATTCAGGATAGTTCAGATTTCTGATTTGCACAATTCGAGATATGTAAAAAACAACGAAAAGGTAGTCAATCTTATCAAAAATGCGGATGCTGACATAATTGTTATTACCGGGGATATGATAGATTCGCGGCGGCTTGATATGGAAATGGCAGTGAGCTTTGCTGAAAAGCTTATGGAAATTGCCCCGACATTTTATTCGAACGGAAATCACGAAAGCAGAATAGAGGAATACCCTGAGTTTAAGGAACGGCTCAGTGGCATTGGTATAACGGTTCTTGAGGATGAAAACGTTAAAATCACATCAGGCGGCGATGATATAACCTTGATAGGAATGATTGACCCTGCGTTTTATATGAAAGAAACCGACAAAAAACGAAAAGAAAAAGTGAATGTGCAGCTTTCCCGAATAATTCCTGATGATACAAACTATAAAATTTTACTTTCTCATCGTCCTGAATTGTTTGATGAGTATGTTAAACACAATATAGATTTGGTGTTTTCGGGGCATGCTCACGGTGGTCAAGTTGTTCTTCCAAAGTTTGGCGGTGTATATGCCCCAGGGGAAGGTTTTTTCCCAAAGTATTGTATGGGTATTCATACCAAGAGAAATACCAATATGATCGTGAGTCGAGGTGTCGGAGACAGTGGCTTTCGATTCAGGATAAACAATAAGCCGGAAATCATTGTTGCAGAGCTTATAAAGAAAAAATAATAACAAAAAGCCATCCTGTCTGGATGGCTTTTTGAGCTTTAAAGAATTTTAGAATTCAAAGTCAATGCATTTGCGACTTTCCATAACAGAACGCACAAAGGTGGCAACTTCAACGTGCTTGGGGTTTGTTTGGTAGCCAGCCAGCGATGCTTCGTCCACGAATGTGCTGTCAAGCATAAGGTCAGCATTGGATGATTCCATTGTGCTGGAATAGACTTTTATTTCGGTGAGCCCCTCAATTTGACCAAGAAGCCCCTCAAGCCCCGCTTTGATTTTTTCAGCGGCTGAAAGCTTTTCGTGCTCAGCCATTTCTGCTTTGAAATTCCAAAGAATAATGTGTTTTACCATTGTCTAAATTCCTTTCTTTTTGTTAAAATCTAAAATCTCTTTTTCCGTTTTCGATTTCTTCAATGTATTTTTTAGCAAGTTCCCGAGTCTTTTCGTTGGGAACTTTTTCTATTTCTTTCTTTATCACTGCGATGCCGTTTTTAACTGTTTCAGGGGATGCATAATCCATAAGGTATTCCTTAAGGGTAATGAGTGCATTGGGCTGACAGCAGTTTGCAATTTGTCCTGACTTTATCAGTGACATAAATCGGTCACCTGTTCTGCCCTCACGATAACAAGCGGTACAGAAACTGGGGATATAACCAAGCTCCAAAAGCCAGTTCACAACACTATCAAGAGGACGAGTATCGCTGATGTCAAATTGGGCGGAGTTTTCTGTTTCGTCCTCATCGTGAATATATCCGCCCACAGTGGTTTTTGAACCGCCGCTTATCTGAGATACACCAAGTTTTAAAACTCTTTCACGGGATGCTTTTGATTCACGGGTGGAGATAATCATACCAGTATATGGAACAGCTATACGGATAATCGCAACAATCTTTTCAAAAATTTCATCAGAAATAGCATTTGTGAAAGAATCTTTGTCTATACCCTCAGCAGGACAAATTCGTGGAACGCTTATGGTATGAGGCCCAACGCCTTTTGCTGCCTCCAGATGCTCTGCGTGCATAAGAAGACCCACAAAATCATAACGGTACATCTCTAGCCCGAATAGAACGCCGATACCCACATCGTCAATGCCACCATCCATAGCTCTGTCCATAGCCTCGGTGTGATATGCATAATCGTGTTTGGGGCCTGTTGGATGAAGCATTTCATAATTTTCTTTGTGATAGGTCTCCTGAAAGAGAATGTATGTGCCAATGCCTGCATCCTTAAGCTTTCGATAGTTTTCAACGGTTGTTGCCGCAATATTCACGTTTACACGGCGGATGGCGCCGTTTTTGTGCTTGATGCCGTAAATAGTATTTATGCTTTCAAGAACGTATTCGATTGGGTTATTTACAGGGTCTTCACCAAGCTCGATGGCGAGACGCTTGTGTCCCATATCCTGAAGCGCAATAACCTCTGCCTTTATTTCTTCCTGAGTAAGCTTTTTTCGTGTTATGCACTTGTTTCCGTGATGATAGGGACAATAGGTACATCCGTTCACACAGTAATTTGAAAGGTAGAGGGGCGCAAACATAACAATTCTGTTGCCGTAAAGTTTTTCTTTTATTCTGATAGCCAGGGCTTTTATTTGTTCAATAGCTTCAGGAATATCACATTCAAGGAGCACTGCTGCCTCGCGGTGAGAAAGACCTTTGCAGTCTTCAGCGCGCTTTATCAAAGAAAAGACAAGGTCGCGATTTGATTTGTTTTGTTTTGCATATTCAATGGTATCAAGTATTTCCTGATGGTTGATAAATTCTTCAGCAACCGAAGATTTTGGGTTATAAACTGCCATAATAAATTCTCCTTTATGTCAAATTATTTTTCTGGGTGGTCACCTCGGGCGGTGACTATTTCATAGCCGATAGCATCAATACGTTTTTTTAGAAGCTTAAGACCCTCTGCAGCTTCTTCATTGGTTGAGATTTTGCCGTTATAAAGCATATATTTTTGTCTGTCCTTTATGGGTGAAAGGTTGGGCATAACAACGTTTGCACCCGACAAAATTCCCATTTCACGACCCCTTTTGTGAATTGTTCCAAGAGCAGTGGTGGAGGGAAGAAGTACATTTTTGAGCATTATTCTCACAAGTGCGAGAAGTAAGAGAGTCAATTCAAGACTTCCTTGGGGCTTATTCCAAAATGGTGTGTCTTTGTGTGGGATAAAAGGCCCGATACCCACCATCTCAGGGTTTAGCTCGCGGATAAAAAGCAAATCTTCGGCCAAGGTGTCAAAAGTCTGATGAGGTGAACCTACCATAAAACCACAACCTGTCTGAAAACCAATTTCTTTGAGGTCGAAAAGGCATTTTTTTCTGTTTTCAAGGGTTTGACCTTTTGGATGGAGCATACTGTAATGCTCACTGTTTGCGGTTTCGTGGCGAAGAAGATAGCGGTCTGCACCTGCATCAAAAAGTCTTTGATAACTTTCCTTTGATTTTTCGCCTATTGACAGCGTAACTGCACAGTCGGGATAATTTTCTTTAATGCTGTGGATAATGTCACACATCAAATCATCATCAAAGAGGGAGTCTTCACCGCCTTGAAGAACAAAGGTGCGAAAACCCAAGGGGTAACCTGTTTCACAGCAGGAAAGAATATCGTCTTTTGAAAGGCGGTATCTCTCTGCGCTTTTGTTTTCAGAACGAAGACCGCAGTAGTAACAATTCTGCTTACATATATTTGTGAATTCAATGAGACCACGGATGTATATTTTGTTTCCAAAATATTTTGAGGCAATTTCTCTTGCAAGTTTTCGTGCAAACTCCAAATCGTTTTCGGTGAATGTTGAAAGTAATTGTACAAATTCACAGTGCGTGAGGGTACCCGCAGATTCAAGTTTCTTTATAAGTTCGAGATTATTCACATTAACCTCCCCATAGAATGCTATTTTGAACAAACTGTCTTGACGCTTACATCGGCAATCATACCAAGCTTTCCTGAAAGAGCGCCTATAACATCGGTTGAAGCATCAAGAACAATGCTCATCACCGATAGGTCTTTTTCACGGTAGGGAATACCCATTCTGCCAACGATATAATCGCTGTAATCGTGAAGAATACGGTTGATTTCTTCGGATGAGTTAAGGTTGTTGATAATAATACCAATAATTGCAATTTTAGTTTCCATTTTAAAGCCTCCAAATAAAAATACTCCTTGCCGAGAGGCAAAGAGTACAAAAATATACAAAATATAAACATTGTTCTTTGCCTGAAACTCAGAAATTCATCCTTGTTCTCAGCAAAATAATTGTATCATAAATCAGTGCTTATGTCAACATCACAAATTATTGAATTTTTGATAACTTGAGGGCACTATCTTCACTTGAAATCAAAACACGGCTCCCCTCAAAAATTTCACCGCTTATGAACATCTGAGCCAAAGCATCTTCAATGTGTCTTTCGATATATCTGCGCATAGGACGAGCACCGTACTGAACATTATAGCCGTTTTTGACAATGAGTTCTTTTGCATCAAGGGTTACTTCAATTGAAATTCCTTTTTCCAGAAGACCCTTGTTAAGCTCCGCGAGCATAAGGTCAACGATTTTCAAAAGGTCATCCTTTGAAAGCTCGTCAAAAACAATGATTTCATCAATTCGGTTTAAAAATTCAGGTCTGAACAGCTGTTTAAGGGCTTTTTCTGCCTTGAGTCTATTTGATACATTGCTGCTTGCGCCAAAGCCTGCGACACCGCCCAAGGTGTCGCTGCCCGCGTTTGAAGTCATGACGATTATGGTGTTCTCAAAAGAAACAGTTTTTCCGTGGCTGTCGGTTATGCGACCGTCGTCCAGAATTTGAAGTAGAATATTGAAAACATCGGGATGAGCCTTTTCGATTTCGTCAAAAAGGATAACAGAGTAGGGGTGACGTCTTATTTTTTCGGTGAGCTGACCTGCGTCGTCATAACCTACATATCCGGGGGGCGAGCCGATAAGTCTTGAAACAGTGTGTTTTTCCATGAATTCTGACATATCAAAGCGGATAAGAGCGTCTTCTGTGTCGAAGACTTCTTTTGCAATCTGTTTTACAAGCTCGGTTTTTCCCACACCTGTGGGACCTACAAAGATGAATGAAGCGGGACGGCGTTTGAGACTGAGCCCTGCACGCTTGCGGCGGATACCACGGGAAACAGCCGATACAGCCTCATCCTGACCGATAAGATTCTTGTGAAGACGTTCTTCAAGGTTTACAAGACGGTTGGTTTCAAATTCGGTAATGTTTTTTACGGGGATTTTTGTCCATCCCTCAATAACAGTCGCCAAATCGTCAGGGGTGAGATAAACATCGCTGATTGTCTTTTCAATATCCTCAATCTCGGCAAGGAGCTGACACTCACGGCTTTTGAGCTCGGCAAGTTTTTCATAGCTTTTGTCTGATGCTGCAGCTTCGTCGGCATTTTGTGTTTCAAGCTCTGTCTGCATGGATTTGACTTCCTCAAGTTGTGATTTAAGTTTTGCAAGTTCTGTGAGAGCTACATTATCAAGGTTCGCCTTTGATGCCGCTTCGTCAATTACGTCAATGGCTTTGTCGGGGAGAAATCTGTCTGTAATATAACGTTTTGACAGGACTGTTGCGCAACGGATAATGTCATCCGTTATTTTTACTTTGTGATAATCTTCATAGTAGCTCTTTATACCACGAAGCATATCGATTGTTTCCTCAATTGATGGCTCTTCAACAATGACGGACTGAAATCTGCGCTCCAAAGCGCTGTCTTTTTCAATGTGCTTGCGGTATTCTTCCAAGGTTGTCGCGCCAATAATCTGAATTTCACCACGGGAGAGTGCAGGTTTTAAAATGTTTCCTGCATTCATAGCCCCCTCAGCATCACCTGCTTTGGTGAGAATATGCACCTCATCAATAACAAGAATGATGTTTCCAAGGGATTTTACCTCACTGATAAGACTTTTGAGGCGGGACTCAAACTGACCGCGGAATTGTGTTCCTGCAACCATAGCTGCCATATCAAGAAGATAAATTTCATAGCCCAAAAGCTTTGCGGGAACATTCCCATCGGCAATTCTCAAAGCAAGACCCTCTGCAATGGCGGTTTTTCCCACACCAGGCTCACCGATTAAGACGGGGTTATTCTTTGTGCGGCGGTTGAGAATTTGGGTTATGCGGTTCATTTCAACGTCTCTGCCAATGATACGGTCAATTTCGCCAAGCTTCGCTTTTTTGGTGAGATTTGTGCCGTACATATCCAGGAATTTTCGACCCTTATCTTTTTTCTTTTTATCATTTTTCGCGTCTTTTGATGATGTGTTTTGTGATGCTGCACTGTTTTCGTCAGCAGGCTTTCCGCCGAACATATTGGACAAGAAAGAGAGGGGTGACTTTTTCATTGCACCGCCGTTTTCACTGTCGGCAAAATCTTCGCCTTCCAGAAATTCGCCAGAAAGCATTTGCATAGGGTCAAATTCTTCGCCTGAGCCAACCATTTCTTCCATCATTTTCATTGTTTCACTGTTCATATTGTCAAACTCTTCGGGGCTTATCCCAAGACTCTTTATCATATTTGAAACAGCGTCAATATTCAGTTCCTTGGCACACGAAAGGCAATAACCCTCGTTTACCTGTTTGCCATCGAGTTCCATCTTGGTAACGAAAACCACGGCCATATTTTTTTTGCATCTTGTACAGAGCATATTTTTCCCTCCGTCATATATTTACGGTGCAAAAGCACCTGAAAATTCAAAGCATAAAACAGTATAGCACAAAACATGGGGTATTTCAATTAAAAATTTATTAACAATATGAAAAAAATTACCAAAAAATCAATGAATTTCGGCAAATCCCTTTACAAATGCGAAAATTTCTTGTAAAATATAATGGTTAATGACTTGGTTTATTATTCATTTTATATACTTAGGAGGCATTTATTATGTACGACAAGGTGTCAACCGATTTATCCTTTGTGGACAGAGAGAAAGAAATTGTCAAGTTTTGGAAGGATAATGACATATTCAAAAAAAGTATAAAGAACCGCGAAAGTGGCGAAATCTATACATTTTTTGATGGTCCCCCCACGGCGAACGGAAAGCCGCATATCGGTCACGTTCTTACCCGTGTTATCAAGGACCTTATTCCCCGTTATCGCACAATGAAAGGCTTTAGCGTTCAGAGAAAAGCGGGCTGGGACACTCACGGTCTTCCTGTTGAACTTGAGGTTGAAAAACAGCTTGGCATTAGCGGAAAGCCACAGATTGAAAATTACGGAATTGAAGACTTTGTGAAAAAATGTAAGGACAGCGTTTTCACCTACCAGAGCGAGTGGGAGGAAATGAGTGACCGTGTTGGCTTCTGGGCTGATATGGAAAATCCCTATGTTACCTATCATAACGACTACATCGAGTCTGTTTGGTGGGCACTCAAGACCATATGGGACAAAAAGCTCCTTTACAAGGGTCACAAGATTATGCCATATTGCCCCCGTTGTGGAACTTCCCTTTCAAGCCACGAGGTTGCTCAGGGATATAAAGACGTGAAGGAAGCATCTCTCATTGCAAAATTCATCGTAAAGGGCAAGACAAGCGAATATATACTGGCTTGGACCACAACACCCTGGACACTGCCCTCAAACGTGGCGCTTTGTGTTAATCCTCACGAAACTTATGTAAAGGTAAAGGTGGCAGAAGAAACCTTTATTCTGGCAGAAGCGCTTCTTGAAACAGTTATCAAGGACGAATATGAGGTAATCGAAAAGTACATTGGTACAGACCTCTGTGGT
The DNA here is from genome assembly GCA_017620615.1 of Clostridia bacterium. Lineage (GTDB taxonomy): Bacteria > Bacillota > Clostridia > Monoglobales > Monoglobaceae > SIG440. Next base: position 9,166 of record JAGAUW010000002.1, read on the forward strand.
CTTGAATATGAGCCTCTTTATGACTTTGCAACACTCGACAAAAAAGGTCATTTCATCGTTGCTGACAACTATGTTACAATGAGCGATGGTACAGGTATCGTTCATATCGCACCCGCATTTGGTGAAGATGACTCACGTGTGGGCAAAGAAAACGACCTGCCTTTTGTTAATCTTGTTAATCCTCAGGGTAACTTTGTGGACTCAGTTACACCCTGGAAAGGTATGTTCGTAAAAGACGTTGACAAGCTTGTTATCCGTGACCTTAAGGAAAGAAATCAGCTCTTTGAAGTTATTAACTTTGAACACAGCTATCCGTTCTGCTGGAGATGTGACACACCGCTTCTTTATTACGCTTGTGACACATGGTTCATCAAGATGTCGGCTGTCCGCGACAGACTCCTTGCCAACAACGAAACAGTAAACTGGATGCCTGACAACATCAAGCACGGCAGATTTGGGAACTTCCTCGAAAATGTAATCGACTGGGGTCTCTCACGTTCAAGATACTGGGGAACACCGCTTCCTATCTGGACCTGTGAATGCGGTCATCACGAATGCATTGGCTCAATCGCAGAGCTCAAAGAAAAAGGAATTGACGTGCCAGAAGATATCGAACTTCACAAGCCATATGTTGACAACGTATTTTTAAAATGCGAAAAGTGTGGCGGACAGATGAAGAGAGTTTCAGACGTTATTGACTGCTGGTTTGACTCCGGCTCAATGCCCTTTGCACAATGGCACTATCCTTTTGAAAACAAGGAAATGTTTGACAATAATTTCCCTGCTGACTTTATCAGTGAAGCTATAGACCAGACAAGAGGCTGGTTCTATACACTTATTGCCATTTCAACACTGCTCTTTGACAAGTCACCATATAAGAATGTTATCGTGCTTGGTCACGTTCAGGACAGAGATGGACGCAAGATGTCAAAGCATATAGGCAATGTTGTAAACCCTTGGGATGTCCTCAATAAGCAGGGCTCAGATGCGGTAAGATGGTATTTCTATTCAAACAGTGCTCCGTGGCTTCCCAACCGTTTCCATGACGAAGCCGTTTCAGAATCACAGAGAAAGTTCCTCGGCACTCTTTGGAACACCTATGCTTTCTACGTTCTTTATGCAGACATTGACAAGTTCAATCCAACAGAGCACACGCTTGATGCATCAAAGCTTACACTTCTTGACAAGTGGATTCTTTCAAAGCTCAACTTTGTAATTAGAACTGTTGACGAATATCTCGAAAATTATAAGATTACCGAGGCTACACGTGTTATTCAGGAATTCACCGACGAGCTTTCAAACTGGTATGTAAGACGCTCAAGAGAAAGATTCTGGGCAAGCGAGCTTACTGATGATAAGATTTCTGCATATATGACACTTTATACAGTTCTTACTGAATTTTCAAAGGTTTGTGCACCATTCATCCCGTTTATGACAGAAATGATTTATCAGAACCTTGTTCTCAACGTGGATAAAACTGCACCTGAAAGTGTTCACCTTTGTGATTTCCCGAAAGCAAATGCTGAATTTGACTTTGCGGACATCGAGGCTGAGATGGATGCAGTAAGAAAAATTGTTATCCTTGGTCGTGCTTGCCGAAACGCAGCAAACATCAAGAACAGACAGCCTATCGCAAAAATCTTTGTTCAGACAAATGAGAAGATAAACGAGGTTTATAAGAATATCGTTCTTGACGAACTCAACGTAAAAGAACTTGAAATTACAGCTGATGCAAGTGCATTCATTTCGTACAACTTCAAGCCACAGCTCAAGACAATGGGACCAAAGTACGGCAAAATTGTAAGAGCAATCTTTGAAGAAGTTAACAAAATGAATGGCGCCGAGGTTATGGCAACTCTCAACAATGGCGAGATGGTAAAACTCACTGTTGAGGGCACAGCTGTTGAATTTGGCATTGATGACGTTTTGGTTGAAACACTTCAAAAAGACGGCTTTGTATCAGACAGCGATGCAAGTTACACGGTTGTTCTTGATACAAACCTCACTGACGAGCTCATTGAAGAGGGCTTTGTAAGAGAAATCTTAAGCAAAATCCAGACAATGAGAAAAGACAGCGGATTTGAAGTTCAGGACAACATTCGCGTGACATATTGCGGAAGTGAAAAGATTGATGCAATTATCACTGCAAACAAAGCAGAAATTTCTGCTCAGTCACTTGCTGTTTCGATTGAAAATGCTGAAAATGACGGTAAAGAATGGAACATCAACGGCGAAAAGGTAAAGATTGCAATAGAAAAAGCATAAAAGCAATTAACGAAAAAAGAAACGACCTCATATGGGGTGTACTCTAAAGGAAAGTAAAAAGGCTCTCGCAAAATTGCGAGGGCCTTTAATCTTTATAAAACAATCTTTTTGCCATCTTATAACATTTGTATCTATATATTCCCATATTTTTTGATAATCTTTTTGACCTCTGATTATGTGGTCATTGCAAGATGATTGCCATATATTTTCGCCATATTCTCTATTGCAATATCTTTTTAATAACGATATAAATTTTGAGGTTTCATTATTGTAGGGTGCGGCGGTTTCCGACGCACCGTTTTTGTAATCTGTTATGCTGAGGATTAAATGAAAATGATTTGGCATAATTACATATTTATCTATATTTATGTGGGAATATTTTTCATTCATCAACCTAATATGTCTATCAAGAATTATTCCATATTCAGATAATATCATTTGCGGTGCGTCAAAATTGCCGCACCCTACGATTTCACCTAATAACTTTTTTCTATCTTTCACGCATACCGTGAGAAAATATATTCCCGGTGTTGAATAATCATATCCTTTTAATCTTGTTGGTTTTCGTTTTGGTAATTCCATATCTTTTTCCTTATTTTATTTCTTGTTCAAGGTTTTCAAATTCCTCCGTATTGAAAAATTCCGTTAGAGTTGTTCCTAAACCATCGCATAGCATTTTTAAAGTAACAATTCCGGGATTTTGACTTTTTCCGTACAAAATATTTTTAATAGTTGATGGAGCAACACCGGACTCAGTTGCTAATTTATTGATTGTAATTCCTTTTTCTTCGCATAAATATAAAATTCTGTTTTTTACTGTTGTATAAGTATCCATTTTCCTACCTCATATAATTTACGTAAATTTATAGACTAATTATAGTCTACAAGTATTGACAAAGTAGGCTATATATGATACTATATAGGCTATAGAAAGCCTTTGCGAAAGGTGATTAGGAGGTAAAACAAAATGAAGAAAAGATTACAAGGACTAATTGCAGGTGTGCTGATTGGTGCAATGCTGACAAGTGGAGTGGTATTTGCCGAAAGCGGACCAGAAATAATTGGGGCACTATATAATGATATTAAAATTTATGTTGACGGTGAAAAAATTGAACCAAAAGATGCAACAGGCAAAACGGTGGAACCTTTTATTTACAACGGAACCACATATCTCCCTGTTAGAGCAATAGGTGAAGCAATAGAAAAGGATGTAAACTGGGATGGTTCAAGTCATAGCGTGTACATAGGTAAAATGCCTGGAAAAGAAACATATCTTACTGATATATGCCCAGCATATGAGTTCGATGAATGGAGATATGAAGAGTGTACATCAAATAACGGAAAAAACTTTTCTATGGCAGGAGAGTTATACACTAGAGGTTTTACTGTTACGCCATATAATTGCGAGTCGGTTATATCTTTGTATAATCTTAATGGCCAATACAATACTTTATCCTTTACGGCAGGACATGTTGATGGTACAGCTAATCAAAATTTAGAATTAAGAATATATGCAGATAATGAATTAATAAAAATTATAAAACTAAAGCATAATCAAATGCCCAGCACTTATAATGTTAATTTAAGTGGTGCTCTTCAGTTAAAAATCGAGGCAGTAAATCCTGAAGGTGATACTTGGGCACAAGCCACATACGGAATAGCTAACGCAATCATTGAATAATACAAATGGGATAAATCTCATATAATTGTAAAATATGTCCGGTACTGTAACAAGTAGGGAAGATGTATGGCATCTTCCAAATATTTAGGATAATCCTAAGACCTTTACGGTTCGTCGGAAACCGCCGAACCGTACGATAAAAGGGAGAAACGAATTCAATCGTTTCGCCCTTTTATATTTACTGTCCTTAAGAGCACACCGATTATTTGGGGGCGTTTTTATTTGTTAATTTGAATTTAGTGAAAATATACAAAAAAATAAAAAAATATTGTTTGGTTTTTGGTTGAAAAGTTTAATGAAATAAAGTATAATATTTACCATAAAGAAGTACTTTGACAGTACATATCTACATTGGAGGGTTGAAAATTGAAACTGTATGAAACATCAAAAATCAAAAACTTTTGTCTCTTAGGACACGGAAACTCGGGAAAGACATCACTGGCAGAGGCTATGCTGTATACGGCTGGCTCGGTTGAACGTATGGGAAGAACCCAGGACGGCAACACAGTTATGGATTTTGACCCCGAGGAAATAAAACGCAAATTTTCGATTAGTGCTGCGGTTGCTACTTGTGACTGGAGCGGTACTAAATTTAATATTATAGACACCCCTGGATTTTTTGACTTTGTTGGTGAGGTTCAGCAGGGCATAAAAGTGGCTGATGCTGCGATAATTGTTCTCAGTGGTAAGTCGGGTCTTACTGTTGGTGCTGAAAAGGCTTGGAAATATGCAGACGATGCAGGTATTCCCAAGATGATATTCATCAACAAGGTTGATGATGAAAGAGTTAATTATTATGGGGTTCTTGACCAGCTTCGCGAAAAATACGGCAAAAAGATTGCTCCGCTTCAGGTTCCTATCCGTGAGGGCGAAAAAATTACAGGCTTTGTTAACGTTGTTGAGGGTGAGGCAAGAAAATTCGAGGGTGACAGAACTGTTACGGCTACAATTCCTGAGGGAATGGAGGCAGACATCGAGCCAATCCGTGAAATGATAAATGAAGCTGTTGCTGAAAGCTCTGAAGAGCTTATGGAAAGATATTTCGCAGGCGAAAGCTTTACTTTGGCTGAAACATACGAAGCGCTCAGAAGCGGCGTTGCAGCAGGCGACATTGTTCCTGTTCTTTGCGGAAGTGCATACAACAAGCTTGGTATTTCATCGCTTATGAATGCAATAAACGCATATTTCCCAGCCCCTGATTCATCCGATGAATTCTTTATTGCCAAAAAAGAAGACGGTAGTGACGCGCGCAGAAGAGTAGACGTAAATGACCCCCTTGCAGCGTTAGTGTTCAAAACCGTTGCTGACCCGTATGTTGGAAAGCTTTCATATTTCAAGGTTTATTCAGGTATTATGACTCCTGATACAACTGTTTACAATGCGACCTCCGGTCAAAGTGAGAGGATAGGCAAAATTTATGCAATGGTGGGCAAAAAGCAGGTTGAGGTTGAAAAGCTCAATGCAGGTGACATTGGTGCTGTTACAAAGCTTGCAAACACAAACACAGGTGACACTCTCTGCAGTATGACAGACCGCATTGTGATTGACGGAATAAGTTTCTCAAAGCCCAACACAACACTTGCTGTTGTTCCAAAGGCAAAGGGTGACGAAGAAAAGATAAGCCAAGGTCTTTCAAAACTTATGGATGAAGACAAGACCTTTGCTGTTGAAAACAACACAGAAACACGACAGATGGTTATCAAAGGTATGGGTGAACAGCACATTGACATTCTGGTTAGCAAGCTGAAAAACAAATTTGGCGTTGACGTAAACCTTACAGAGCCTCGTGTTGCATATCGTGAAGCTATACGCAAGACTGTTAAGGTTGAAGGAAAACACAAGAAACAGTCAGGCGGTCACGGTCAGTATGGTCACGTTTGGATTGAATTTGCTCCCTACGATGATGGGCTTCTCTTTGAAGAAAAGGTATTCGGTGGTTCAGTACCAAAAAACTATTTCCCAGCGGTTGAAAAAGGTCTTCAGGAAAGTATGAAGCAGGGTGTATTGGCAGGCTATCCAATGGTAGGCCTCAAGGCTACACTTATGGACGGTTCATACCATCCCGTTGATTCATCAGAAATGGCGTTCAAGACTGCTGCATCACTTGCATTCAAGGCGGGTATGGAACAGGCAAGTCCCGTTCTTCTTGAACCAATCGGTCACCTCAAGGTTTATGTCCCTGATACTTACACTGGTGATATAATCGGTGACATAAACAAGCGTCGCGGACAGATGCTTGGTATGACACCTCAGGGTGATGGAATTACGCTTATCGAGGGTGAAATTCCTATGGCAGAGATGCATACATACTCATCAGACCTTCGTTCGATGACTCAGGCAAAGGGAAATTATGAGTTTGAGTTTGAAAGATATCAGGACGCACCACAAAATATCGTGGATAAAATAGTAGCAGAAGCAAAAGAAGATAAATAAGATTGCAAAAATCAAGCTCTGTTGCAGGATGTAATGGGGCTTGATTTATTTGTAATTTTCTCTTGAAAAAGTTTAAAAAATATGCTATAATAAAAACTCATTTAATAATTTTACTCAAATAGGAGGAGTTAAAAATGAAAAAGATTATTTCAATTGTACTTTCTTTGGCGCTTGTTCTGGCTCTTACAGCTTGTGGCGGTGCAGGTACAAAAATGACAATGGGTACAGGCGGCACAGCTGGTACATATTATGGTTACGGCGGCGTTCTTGGTCAGTATATTACCAACAATGCAGGCGTAAATGTTACTGTTGTTTCAACTGACGGCTCAAAGGCAAATATTCAGGGAATTGACGCTGGCAATTATCAGCTCGGCACAGTTCAGTCTGATGTTATGTCTTATGCATGGGACGGCACGCGTTCTTTTGAGAGCGAAGGAAAGGTTGACTCTTTCCGCACAGTTGCAGGTCTTTATGCAGAAGCAGTCCAGCTTGTTACAATGGACAAGAACATCAAATCAGTAAAAGACCTCAAGGGCAAGGCTGTTTCAATCGGCGCTCCTGGTTCAGGCGTTTATTTCAACGCTATGGACGTTCTCAAGGCTGCTGACCTTACAGAAAACGACATAAAAGCTCAGTATCAGTCATTTGCTGACAGTGCTGATGCACTCAAGGATGGCAAAATCGATGCAGCATTCATCGTAGCAGGACCACCAACACCCGCTATCACAGAACTTTGCACAACAAACAGTGCATACCTTGTTCCGATAGACGGCGAGGTTGCAGAAAAAATGATGGCTGACTGTCCTTTCTATACAGTACACACTGTTCCTGCAGGCACATACGCAGGTCAGACAGAGGATGTAAAAACTGTTACCGTTAAGGCTACTTTGATTGTAAGTGCGGATGCAGCAGAAGAAGATGTTTACAAGCTCACAGCTGCAATCTTTGATAACATTGAAGCCATCACTGCTGAAAACGGCAAGGGTGCAGAACTCAGTCTTGAAAACGCTACAAGCGGTATGACAGTTCCTTTCCACGCAGGTGCTGCTAAGTATTTTGCTGAAAAGGGAATTACTGTTGAATAATAGTTTGTAAAAAGAAAGTTTTGGCTGCGGCGAAACTTCGTCGCAGCTATTTTTATGGTTTTACTAAGGAGGCATTATGGCATTTTTAAAGAAAAATAAAACCCCTGAGATTAATGCGCCTATGGACCTTGATTCCGTTATGAAGAAATTTGACAGGGAGTCAAATACACGTATATGGGAGGGCGTACCTAAAATTCTGGTTACTTGTATTTTGGCTACTTTTTCTCTTTTTTGTATTTATGTTACTCTGTTTGCCAGCTGGCTTGAAGAACTTAGACTTACATCCTTTGTGGCATTCATTGTGCTTCTTGGGTACATAGTTTATCCCGCACGAAAAGGTGTGCAAAGGGTGAACTATATGCCCTGGTACGATTTTGTGCTTATGATTTGCGGAACAGGTACATTTTTGTATTATTCATTCAATGCAGTTTCCATAATTCAGCAGGGCAGCAATTTCCTTTGGTATCAGATTGTGATTGGTATTGTGGGAACAATCTCACTCGTTGAGGTTTGTCGTCGCAGTGTCGGACTTCCCATTATAATTGTTGCGGCTTGTTTTATTGTTTATGCACTCACAGCGGGGCTTTCAAACCCGACACTTTGGGGTAAGCTTAATTATGTCGTTCATTATTTGTTCTACAGCAAAGAAGGTATTTTGTCTACACCAATAAACGTATGTTCAAAGTTTATTGTGGTATTTATTATCTTTGGTGCTTTCCTTGAACGTACAGGAATTGCCGATTTCTTCATTAAGATTTCAAATTCTGTGGTTGGTGGGTTTTCAGGAGGACCTGCAAAGGTTGCTGTTGTTGCCAGTGCCATGGAGGGTATGGTTTCAGGCTCTTCTGTTGCAAACACGGTAGGTTCAGGTTCGGTTACAATTCCCCTTATGAAGAAAACAGGTTACAAGCCGGAATTTGCGGCTGCTGCTGAGGCTTCTGCTTCAACAGGCGGACAGATAATGCCACCTATTATGGGCGCGGCAGCGTTCCTTATGGCTGACTATGTGGGTGTTCCTTATAGCAACATAGTCCTTCGTGCAATTTTACCTGCAGTACTCTATTTTGCAGGAATTTTCATTGCTGTTCATTTGGAAGCAAAAAAAGAGGGGCTTCGCGGACTTACAAAGGAAGAACTTCCACGTCTGGTGCCTCTGCTTAAAAGCACATATTTGTTACTTCCTTTGATTGTACTTATTTATCTTGTAGGTACAAGCCAGCGTTCAATTCAGTATGCGGCGGCTATTGCGATTGTTGTTGCTATTGTTGTGAGTCTCTTTAATAAAGAAAACCGTATTACGCCCAAAAGGATATGGGAAGCCCTTGCGGCAGGCGGTCAGGGTATGATCACCGTTGCTGCAGCTTGCGGCGTTGCAGGTATTATTGCAGGAACAATCACTATGACAGGTCTTGCAAACGTTATGATAAACGGTATTGTGGCACTTGCTGGAAATCAGGTTATTATAGCGCTGTTTTTAACTATGCTTTGCTGTATTGTACTTGGTATGGGTGTTCCAACTACTGCCAACTATTGCATTATGGCAGCTACCTGTGCACCGATTCTTGTGCGTATGGGTGTTCCGGCTATTGCGGCACATTTCTTTGTGTTCTATTTTGGAATCGTTGCTGACCTTACACCACCGGTGGCTCTGGCGGCATATGCCGGTGCGGCTATTGCTCAGGCAAACCCAATGAAGACGGCGGTTACAGCAACAAAGCTTGCTATTGGTGCTTTTATTGTGCCATATGTGTTTGCTCTCAATCCGGCAATGCTCTTTATTGACACAACCGCATGGGAGGTTATTCAAATCAGTATAACCTCACTTATTGGTATTTTTGCAGTTTCGGCAGCCCTGGAGGGGTATCTTTTCCACCATATGCCGTGGTATCAGCGCGTGATAAGCGCTGTTGGCGGACTTATGCTGATTTATCCAGGTGCGGTCACTGATGCTGTGGGTGTTGCACTTGTGGCGATTGTTGTTGTTATTCAAATTTTGGTGAGAAATAAAAAAGTAGATATTTAAAGCGTAATATAAAAAGACCTTTTCCGAAAAGAAAAGGTTTTTTTGTGCCAAAAACTTCTGACAAAATTACTTATAATGTTTGCTTTTTCAAAAAACTTGTGATATAATATTTCGGTATGATGTTTTTTGCCTGATGGCAAATTAACAAAGGAGTGATTTTGTGAGAAAATTTGGTGACAGAAATGATGCTTATCGTATCCGTGATATTGACGGTGTGCATTTTTATATGGCATATCTTATGCCCAAACGGACTCAGGCGGAAGTATACATCAATGAAAAGATTGATGTGACAGAGCTTCTTGAATACATAAAAGAAAAGAATTCTACAGGTGAGCGGAAGGTTACGCTGTTTCACTGTGTGATTGCTGCTGTGGCGAGAACAATCAAAATGCGGCCACTCCTCAACCGATATATATCAGGAAAGCATTATTACATGCGTCACGATATCTCTATGGGATTTACGGTGAAGAAAAAGTTCACTGACCATGCTGAAGAGACGCTTATGATTTATCACCCAAAGGATGATGAAAATGTTACCGCTATAACGGACAGACTTTCACCAAAGGTGGCAGAGGCAAAGCGCGAGGATAAAGGGATAAAGGTTGATGATATACTTAATATTGTCAAAAAACTGCCAAAACCCATTATGCATTTGTTTATGGCTTTTATGCGGTTTGTGGATAATTTTGGTCTTATGCCAAAAGCTTTCAGCAGTGTTGATACGAATTATGTTACTGTGCTTTTGTCAAACCTCGGAAGCATTAAATGTGATGCTGTATATCACCATCTCAACAACTTTGGCACAAACGGAATTGTTATTACCATTGGTGAGATACACAAAGAACCCATTTTTGACGAAAATGGCGAGGCGAAAGTGCGTGATGTGGTGAACGTTGGTGTCACCTTGGATGAGCGTATTGCTGATGGATTTTATTTTGCACGTTCACTAAAGCTTGTGAAGCATTTGTTCAAGAATCCAGAGCTTCTTGATAAAAAACTTGGGGAGGAAATTGATTTTGAGTTCTGATGCTAAATGGTTCAAATACTATGGAGATGTTCCTCATACCATTGACTATCCGGACATTTCTATGTATGAAATAATAAAGCGTTCAAAAGAAAAATATGGCTCATATATTGCCTATGATTTTATGGGTAAGGCTGTTTCTTTTGAAAAACTTATTGATGAAATAGATGATTGTGCCAAGGCTCTGCTTGCACAAGGAATAAAGGCGGGGGATACTGTTACAATATGCCTTCCCAATGTTCCTCAGGCGGTTATTATGCTTTATGCATTAAACAAAATCGGTGCTGTTGCCAGCATGGTTCACCCTCTTTCGGCCGAAAACGAAATTATGTTTTATCTCAATGAGAGCAACAGCCGTATGGCAATAACTCTTAGCCAGTTTTATGATAAGTTTGAGGCAATAAAAGGAAAAACTCCTGTTGAAAAGGTTATTGTTGCAAAAATTGAGGAAGCTCTTCCTGTGGTAAAAGGCTTTTTCTATAAATTTGTCGGTAAAGAGCCAAGGGTAGCAGATGACCCGTGGGTAATTTCGTGGCAGGATTTTATGAATAAGGCAAAGAATTATGCTGGCGAAAGCGATTTTGTGGGAAAAGGTGAAGATTCAGCTGTTATACTGTTTAGTGGAGGTACCACAGGTACATCAAAGGGTATTTTGCTTACAAACCTCAACTTCAACGCTCTTGCTATGCAGACTGCTGCGGCATCCTCATGCTTTGAAGCGGGTGATACTATGCTCTCTGTTATGCCGATTTTCCACGGATTTGGACTTGGTGTGGGAATACATACAATTCTTGCATATGCAGGCAAATGTGTGCTTGTTCCGAGACTCAATGTTGAAGAATTCCCTGGTCTTTTCAAAAAGTACAGACCCAATTATATGGCTGGAGTACCAACTCTTTTTGAAGCGATGATGAGAAATGAGGAAATGAAAAAAGCGGACCTTTCGTGTCTTAAGGGCCTTTTCAGTGGTGGTGATTCCCTTTCTATTGAACTCAAGAAAAAAATAGATGCTTTCCTCAAAGACGGTGGTGCGAAAATTCAGGTGCGTGAAGGGTATGGCACGACAGAGTGTGTAACCGCAAGTTGTCTTACCCCGATTGATTATTACCGCGAGGGAAGCATTGGAATACCTTTCCCTGATACCTTTTATAAAATTGTTGTACCCAACACCAATGAAGAAGCAGCGGTGGGCGAAATGGGTGAGATTTGTATTTCCGGCCCCACTCTTATGAAAGGGTATATAAACAATCCAAAAGAAACAAGTCAGACTCTTCGGGTTCATGATGATGGAAAAACTTATCTTCATACGGGCGACCTTGGATATATGGATGAGGATGGATTTATCTATTTTGTGCAGCGTCTCAAAAGAATGATTGTTACCAGTGGATACAACGTATATCCATCACAGATTGAAAATGTTATAGATTCTCATGAAGCGGTGATGTTCAGTACTGTTATTGGTGTCAAGGATGACTACCGTATGCAGCGTGTGAAAGCTTTTGTGGTGCTTAAACCCGGTTTTTCACCTACTGATGAAATAAAAAAATCAATAAAGGCACATTGTGAAAAAAATATTGCTAAATATGCTCTCCCACGGGAATATGAGTATCGTGACAGCCTACCCAAGACTTTGGTGGGGAAGGTTGCTTACCGCGAGCTTGAACGCGAGGAAGAAGAAAAGCTTTTGATAAGATAAAAAATCTGGCAGTAATACGTTTTTTATTATGACATGGGTGAAGGACAAGGAGAAATTATGAAAAATTCAAAATCTATTTTATTAACTGTTTTGGGAACGATGATTACTGGGTTTGGTATTGGTGCATTTCTCACACCCAACAAAATCGTGGGTGGCGGAGCGTCAGGTCTTTCAACTACGCTTTATCACGCGCTGAATATACCTCCGGGTTTGGGTTTCTTTGTAATAAATATTATATTTTTGATAATGGGACTTAAAGTTCTCGGTAAAAGCTTTATTCTCAAAACTTTGTTTGGGGCAACTCTTTTATCTGTGTTTGTTCAGGTCTTTTCTATGTTGCCCATATATGTTGGAAATCTTTTGCTTGCAACAATATTTGGAGGAGTGCTTTATGGCATTGGCATTGGTCTCAGTTTTGCAGCAGGTGCGTCTACCGGGGGCACGGATATACTCGGCAGAATTGTTCAGGTAAAATTCGGGCACTTGCCAATCGGCAAGATTCTTCTGGCTTTGGATGGCGTTATTATTGCGGTATCGTGGATTATTTTTAAGGATATTGAGCTTATTCTGTATGGTATAATAACTTTGTTTGTTTCGTCTTTTTCCATAGATTATGTTATAAGTAAGCTAAATGTTTCTCGTATGGCTTTTGTTATAACAGAACGTGGAGAAGAGATTTCAAACAAGCTTGTTTCAACTTCGCCCCGAGGCGTTACTCGTATCGATGTAATGGGAGCATATACAAATGAACCAAGGCAGATGCTTTTCTGTGCTCTCAAAGAAAGCGAAGCAGAAGCTTTTCAAAAAAAGATACTTGAAATAGACGAAAATGCATTTATTGTATTTTCAGAGTCACAAAGAATAAAAGGAAACGGTTTTTATTTGTATAAATGATTTTTGGCGGGATATTTTTCTGCCAATAGATGAAAAATAACCTTATAAAATATTTTACATAAAGAAAAGGAAGCGAAAAAATGAGTACATTATTATCAGTTTCAGTTGCATTGCTGGCAGGTCTTCTCATGACCAGAGTATTTAAACCATTTAAGTTGCCTTCGGTAACAGCATATCTTATTGCGGGTGTTTTGATAGGGCCTTATTGCATAGGAAGGGTTGGTTTTGAGGGGATAGGCTTCACCTCGGCAGAGGCGGTTGAACGCCTTGGCCTTGTTTCGGAAGTGGCACTTGGTTTCATTGCTTTTTCCATCGGAAGTGAATTTAGACTTTCAGAGCTTAAGAAGACGGGAAAGCAGGCATTTGTGATTGGTATATTCCAGGCACTTGTAGCAACTTTATTTGTTGATTTGGCACTTGTAGGAATTCATTTCATTATGCCCGACAAAATTACAATACCACAGGCGATTATTCTTGGTGCAATAGCTACTGCAACAGCTCCGGCGGCTACCTTGATGGTTGTACGTCAGTACAAAGCGAACGGACCTCTTACCAAGTTGCTTCTCCCAATAGTTGCTCTTGATGATGCGGTGGGACTTGTTGTTTTTGCGGTATCTTTCGGCATTGCAAAAACTATGATGTCAGGCAATCTTGATTTAATTTCAATCATTGTAAATCCTTTGGTTGAGATTGCGTGCTCATTGACCCTCGGTGCAATTATGGGATGGATACTCACTCAGCTTGAAAAAATGTTTAATTCAAACACCAATCGTCTAAATATGACAATTGCCTTTGTGTTCCTTACGGTTGCACTTTCTATGATTGATTTTCATATTGGAAGTGTTCATATCAGTTTTTCATCATTGCTTGTATGTATGATGCTTGGAACAATATTCTGCAATATCTGTCCCCTTTCTCACGATTTGATGGAAAAATCAGACAAGTGGACATCACCGCTTCTGGCTCTGTTTTTTGTTATCAGCGGTGCAGAACTTGAACTTAATGTTTTTCTTGATTGGGCAATTGTGGTTGTCGGCATTGTGTATATTTTGTTCCGTTGCCTCGGAAAGTACGTTGGAACATTTATTAGTGCCAAAGCAACGGATTGTGCTCCTCAGATATGCAAGTATTTGGGTATAACGCTGTTTCCTCAGGCAGGAGTTGCTCTTGGAATGTGTGCTATCGTTGCGGCATCCGCTGAAATGGGAGCAGAGGGTGCTTTGGTGCGGAACATAACACTTTTTGCGGTTCTTATATACGAGCTGGTTGGTCCTATTCTCACCCGTCAGGCACTTACCTTGGCAGGAGACATCAAGCCTATGCCTGACCACGTTAAAAACCGTCGTGAGACAAAGCTTGAAGAAGCAAAGAACAAAGCTAATAAATAAAATTGAATATAAAATCCGGATGCTTGATGGTATTCGGATTTTTCTTGGAAAAGGAGGGGAAAAATGTGAATAAGGACAATGCGCTCAAAGGCTCGTTTGGTTATATCAAAGCTTTTCTCAAATGGGTTGTTATTGCATCTGCTCTAGGCTTATTTGGTGGTACTGTGGGCAGTGTATTCCATAAAAGTATTGAATTTGTAACAGATTTTAGAATAGAACATCCCTGGATAATATTTTTATTGCCCATAGGCGGTCTTGTTATAAGCTTTATTTATTGGATTTGCAGAAAGAAAGGTCACATTGATACTAACCGAGTGATTGAGGCAGCAAGAAGTGATGAAAAAGTTCCTCTTGTTATGGCACCTCTTATTTTTGTGAGCACTGTTATAACCCATCTTCTTGGCGGATCAGCAGGGCGCGAGGGTGCTGCACTTCAGCTCGGCGGAAGTATTGGCTATAATATGGGAAAGTTGCTCCGACTCAAAAAAGAGGATACTCATAGTATTGTTATGGCAGGTATGAGCAGTGTTTTTTCTGCGTTGTTTGGGACACCAATTACTGCTGCTGTTTTTTCTCTTGAGGTGGTTTCTGTTGGGATTTTTCACTATGCAGGTCTCTTGCCGTGTATAATTTCTGCTTTTGTGGCATACAGGGTATCACTTTGGTTTGGCAGTGTGCCAACACACTTTGATTTTGTTAATTTGCAACCCCCTGAATTTCATATTATGACAAAAGCAATAATTTTAGCAATTCTTTGTGCAATAGTGAGTATAGCTTTTTGCGTTTCAATCAAAAAGTGTGAAAAATTTGCAAAAAGATTTTGTCCCAACAAGTTTTTGCGTGCATTTTTGGGCGGGGCAATAATAGTGGTGCTTACAGTTTTGGTTGGAACGTATGACTATAATGGCGCAGGTATGAAAGTGATAGAAAGGGCTCTTGGTGGAACAGCGAGTCCCTGGGCATTTATTCTGAAAATTATATTTACCTCGATAACAATAGCTGCAGGATTTAAAGGTGGCGAAATTGTACCGACATTTTTTATAGGTGCTACCTTTGGATGTTTTGCAGGAGGACTTTTGGGGCTTGATGCAGGATTTGGTGCAGCCATAGGCTTTGTGGCTATGTTTTGTGGTGTTGTGAATTGTCCTATTGCATCAATAATTCTGGCGTTGGAAGCCTTTGGAAGTGAGTCGATTGTTGTGTTTGCGGCAGTATGTGCGGTAAGCTTTATGATGTCAGGATATTTTGGACTTTATAAAAGCCAGAGAATAGTTTATTCAAAACTCACGGAAGAATATGTTGATAAAAAGACAAAATAGAAACAAAAAAACACACCCTGCGGGGTGTGTTTTTTATCGTTGGCTAAAAGCCAATCAAAAATCCCATAATAACGAGCAGTGTAATCAGAAAACCAAAGTTGTACAAGCTGAATTTTTTGAGATATGTTTTGATGTTTTGGGGGTCATTTTTCAAATATTCCCTGAATGTTATAAGACTTGCAAGTGATGCAATAAGTGTTCCCGTTCCTCCAATGTTTACAGCTACAAGAAGTGAGGAATAGTTGTCAGTGAAATGTGATAAAAGAATTCCGCTTGGGACGTTGCTTAAAAACTGACATGATATTGCGCCTATTAAAAGGGTGTGGCGGTTGACCAAGGAATCCAAAAGTACGTGGAGTATGTTAATGCGCGAAACGTTCCCTGAAAATACAAAGAATGCACAAAATGTAACGAGCAACGGGTAATCAACAGTTTTAAGAGCCGATTTATCAAGAAAGATAAGAGATATAACGATAATTAAAAGACCTGCGATATAAGGAATTACACCAAAAACTATTATTATTGAAACAACAAACAAAATCAAATAAATAACAGTTCTGCTCATATTTAAATGTGCATCAAATGTGCGCCTGATTGAAAGTGGCTCATTTTTCACAAACAGACAGCAAATGGTTATCATAGTTACCGCAATCAGAAAAGGTACAAGCATAATGCTTACAAATTCACCGGTGGGAATGTTGAAATAGTTATAAAGATAAAGGTTTTGGGGGTTGCCAAAGGGTGTAAGCATTCCGCCGAGGTTTGCCGCAATATTTTGCATTATAAAGGTAAATGCAAGATAACGATGGTTATCGGTTGACGTTATTACATAATAACCAAGGGGCAAAAATGTAATCAGTGCCATATCGTTTGCAATGAGCATGGACGCTATGAAAGTTATGTACACAAGTGCCAGAATTGCCGAACGCACGGTGGTGAATACGGTTATTATTTTTGATGAAATTATTCTGAAAAAGTAAATATTTTTCAGAGCACACACCACTGCCAGAGTACAAAAAAGGCAAGTGAGGGTTTTGAAATCGAAATAAGACAAGTATTCTCTGTCTGGTGGGACAAAGAACATAGAAATCAGTGCAACCGAAATGGCGATGCACATAACAGGATTTTTTTTCACAAATGTACGCATATTTATTCCTCAATCCGTAGTTTTTCCACAAGCTTTTCGTCGGGGTCCACAAATACTGTATAATTGGTATCAAATATTACAAAACCGGGACTTGAGCCGTTGGGCTTTCTTATGTTTTTTATCAGGGTATAGTCAACAGCAACACCGGTAGACTTTTGAGCTTTGCTGAAATATGCCGCCAACGATGCCGCTTCAAGAAGTGTGTTGTCGGGTATTTCGCCAGTACCGTTGGTGCGGACAACGACGTGAGAGCCAGGTATATTCTTAGTATGCAGCCACATATCTGTTGAATATGCGGTTTTTATGGTTAGCTCATCATTTTGTTTGTTGTTTCTGCCGATAAGAATCTCAAAGCCGTCACTTGATAAAAAACGCATAGGCTTTGATTTTTTTTGCTGTTTTTTCTTTTTCATATTTCCCAAAGAGATGTAACCTTGTTCTGCAAGTTCTTCGCGGATTTCAGCAATATCCAAGGGCGTACGTGCCCTTGTAACACTGTCAAGAACAGTCTCAAGATAAGCCTTTTCCTTTTTTGCATCCTCAAGTTGCTTTGTGGAGTGTTCCTCGGCAGCCTTTGCCTTTGTGTAAAGTTTATAATATCTCTGAGCATTCTGTGAGGGTGTAAGCTCTTCACTTAGCGAGATTTTTATGTCTTCAAGTGACTCTGAAAAATAGTTCTGGACGGTTACAAATTTGGTGTTATTTTCTATTCTATAAAGATTTGCGGTAAGCAAATCTCCGTACATTTTGTATTTATCGCGGTCCTTTGATTTTTCGATGCTTTCGGTGTGCAATGCAATTTTTTTCTCACAACGGTCAATATTGTTGTTGATAAGCCTTATGGTGCTTGCCGATTTTTGGGAAAGCCTGTCCTGAATATCTCTTGATATGAAAAATGTTTCAACTGCTTCACTGATCGACTCATATTTTTTGATTTTTCCAAGGGAAATGTATTGAGTGAGGGTTGCTATGGAGAAAGCAAGGGGTTTTTCTGTAGCTAAATCAAAAACCACAGTGCTTCCCGAGGATAAAGATAAAATTTCGTCAAAAAATCTTTTGGTTTCTGTCGCAAAAGTTTCGGGATTTATTTCTGAAACAAAGGCTTTTGTATTTCCGGTGGCACGGTATACGAGTTCTCTTGCAAGAAGCGGGCTCATACCCATAAATTCTCCTACTAAAAACTTATCGAGAGGGGTATCAACGGGGAGTGAAGAAATTTTATAGGCAAAATCTTTTGCCGAAAACCCTGTTGGAAGAGCCTTCTCCTGTTTTGGCGGAAGCTCATAGATAAGCCCTGGCAAAACCTGTCGCACTGCACTTGTTGTGAACTCGATATGCTTTATGCTGTCAATAATTTTGTTGTCGTTTTGGATAAGCGTTATGTTGCTGTGCTTACCCATAATTTCAACCATAATACTTTTTTCTGTGAGGTCACCAAGTTCGGTATAACATTCAATGTCAATTTTTATCACGCGGTCAAAATCTATCTGGTATATGGCTTTTATTTTTCCGCCGCCAAGGTGTTTTCTCATTATCATACAAAAGAGAGGTGCGGTCAGCGGATTTTCACGGGATATGTTTGTCAGGTGAATTCTGGGGTTTGATGTTGCTGCAGAAATGAGTAGACGAAAAAGACCCTCCCGTGTACGGACTGAAATAACAATTTCATCTTTTTCGGGCTGGTAGACTTTGTCGATTTTGCCGCCCTTTAATTTTTTATTAAGTTCCCGGGCTATGCCGAATGTCACAAAACCGTCAAATGCCATAAAGCTAACCTCTTTTTTGAAAAATGTTATATTAAAAAATAAATCTTTAACAGTATACAACAAAAGTTGAAAAATTTCAAATATTTATTTGATTTTTTTGAAAATCTATGATATAATTCATAGTATAAAATTTTATAATAGCGGAAATATTGCTTAAATGTTTCCCTTTGCCCCAAGAGGAGGCGCAGTTACTTATGCTGAAAAGTATGACAGGCTTTGGCAGAGCCGAGAAAATGTTTGATGATTTTGAGGTAAAAGTAAACCTCAAATCAGTAAATCACAGATATATGGACGCATCAATACGTATGCCCAAATATTATACCTTTGCGGAAGATAAAATCCGTCAGGCGACGGCGAAATACATTTCCCGTGGAAAGATAGAAATTTTTATTTCTGTTGACCGCATTGAAGGCAGCGGCAAGACCATTGCCATTGACAAGGATGTTGCAAAAAATTATATTGATGCGCTCCGAACCCTTGTTGAATTCGGTATTGAAAATGATGTGAAGATTTCAACGATTTCTCAGTATCACGATATTTTCAAAATCGAAAGTGACGAAGAAGACGAAGAAAGAATAACAGCTATGCTTCTCGAAGTTTTTTCAGCGGCGGCAGAGGATTTTGTCAATATGCGAATTGAAGAAGGTAAAAATATGGAAAAGGATATTTTGTCCCATCTTGATATTCTTGCTGAAAAGCTCTCGCAGGTTGAACTTCGGTATCCGCAAATTGTTGAGGAATACAGAAATCGCCTGAAAGGAAAAATTTTAGAAGTGCTGGAAGATAAGAATATTGACGAAGCAAGAATTGTGACGGAGGTTGCAATCTTTGCTGAACGTACCGATATTGGTGAAGAAACAGTCAGACTTCATAGCCACATAAAAGAGTTTAGAAAAGCACTCCAGACAGACCAGCCAATCGGCAAAAAGCTTGATTTTATGATTCAGGAAATGAACCGTGAAACCAACACTATGGGTTCAAAGGCAAATGATGTTGAGATTTCCAAAATTATTGTGGATATGAAATCCGAGATTGAAAAAATCAGGGAACAAATTCAAAACATTGAATAACAAATGAAAAGCCTTCGGGCGGAAGGATGAAATTTTATGAAACTTATAAACATAGGCTTTGGAAACATTGTATCAGGTGACCGTGTTGTTGCAATAGTCAGTCCCGAATCTGCACCTATTAAACGTATAGTTCAGGATGCAAGGGACAAAGGACTTTTGATTGATGCATCTTGTGGACGCCGTACCCGTGCTGTTATTATTACCGATAGTGACCACATAATACTTTCTGCAATACAGACTGAAACTATTGCAGGACGTGCCGCTGTCAAGGAAGATATTGCTGACACCAAGGACGAGGGAGAAATTGAGAATGAAGAATAAAGGGATACTTTATATTCTGTCAGGCCCGTCAGGTGTAGGAAAGGGTACTATCTGCAGACAGCTTGTGGCGAAGCGCAGTGACCTTTCGGTTTCTGTTTCTGCTACTACCAGAGCGCCAAGAACGGAAGATACTGACGGCGTAACATATTTTTTCAAAACCAAGGATGAGTTTGAAAAAATGATATCTGATGATAAGTTTCTTGAGTGGGCTGTCTACAACGGAAACTATTATGGCACACCCGTTGATGCAGTAAATGAAAGACTCAATAAGGGTGAGGACGTTATCCTTGAAATTGAAGTTCAGGGAGCACTCAAGGTTATGGAGAGATGTCCCAATGCCGTTTCGATTTTTATTGCTCCTCCCGATGAAGATACGCTTTTTTTAAGGCTCAAGAATCGTGGCAGTGAAACGGATGAGCAAATTAAAAATAGATTATATGCCGCAAAGGATGAACTTTCAAAGAAAGACAAATATGATTTTGTTGTTGTGAATGATGATTTGTCGGTTGCGGTTTGTGAAATAGAAAATATAATGAAAAATCAAAAGGAGAAGATGTAAAATGATGATTTATCCCCCTATCACAGAACTTGTGAAGAAAACAGGAAGCAGATATGCTTTGGTTATTGAAACAGCAAAGAGAACGAGACAGCTTGTGGATGGTGCAGAAAGACTTTCGGATGTTGAAACCTTTAAGGATGTTACCGTTGCAGTGAATGAGATTTTCGAGGGCAAGGTTGAAGCAGTAAAAACTTCGGAAAATTTGGTAGGCAGCGAAATTGCTTCGGATGAAGAACTTAACAGCTAAATATCTTTTGGGACTGCTTGTTTTGGGTGGTCCTTTTGACTTTTTTGAGGGTCTGCATTTTGTTTTGCGAGGCAGGAAACTATGGTTGCAAAGGTTATAATTAACAATAAAGAACAAAATATCGACAAAGTTTTTGATTACAGCATACCGATGGTGCTTGAAGAAAGAGCGCAGGTGGGTATGCGTGTTTTGGTGCCCTTTGGCATTGGAAACAGAATGGTTGACGGCATAGTTGTGAGGATAACCGAAAAAAGCGAATATAAAAATCTCAAAGAGATAAAAAAGGTCTTAGGAAGCGAGCCGGTTTGTCAGCCGTGGCTACTTGATTTGTGTCTTTGGGTGAGCGAAAAATATTTTTGTTCACTTTATCAGGCAATCAGGCTCACAACACCTCCGGGAATGGAGTCGGGCGTTCGTGAAAAAACAATGAAGGTTGCAAGGCTCTTGGTATCACAGGATAAAGCCTTTGATACAATAGATGAAATGCGAAAAAAAGGTGCTACCGCAAGGGCTCGGGTTGTTGAAGCACTTTTGATGACAGAATGCCTGCCTCTTTCAAAGCTTGTGAGAGAAAAAGGCGGAAGTTATGATGCGGTACGCAGTCTTGAAAAGCTCGGCTTTTTAGCGGTTGAAGAGGTGCAGCTTGTGCGTGATGCTTATAACGAGACAAAATATCAAAAAAGTACAGCATATAAACCAACTTCTGAACAAAAAGTGGTTATTGACCATCTGTATAATGTCATTGAAGAGGAAAAAAATGAGAAGATACTTCTTCGTGGTGTTACCGGAAGTGGAAAGACTGAGGTGTTTTTACAGGCAATAGAAAAGGTTATAGAAAAAGGGAAAAATGCCATTATGCTGGTGCCTGAAATTTCTCTTACGCCCCAGATGGTTGAACGATTTGTTTCAAGGTTTGGAAATCAGGTTGCAGTTATTCACAGCGCTCTTTCTCAGGGAGAGAGATTTGATGAGTGGAACAAAATCAAAAACGGTGAGGTAAAGGTTGTTGTTGGTGCAAGATCGGCAATTTTTGCACCTTTTCGAAATATAGGCATAATAATTCTTGACGAAGAACACGAAAACAGCTATAAGTCAGAGACTACCCCGAGGTATCACGCCATAGATGTAGCAACAAAAAGAGCAAAGGATGAAAACTGTGTTTTACTGCTTGCCTCGGCAACACCATCAGTGAACGAATTTTATAAGGCAAAGATTGGCGAATATACTCTTTTTGAAATGACAAAGCGATACAACGAGGGTGCAATGCCCGATGTTGACGTTGTGGATATGCGTGGTGAGCTTTTTGAAAATAAGAACAGGTCGCCTATAAGTTTGAAACTTCAAAGAGAGATACAAAAAAATCTTGACAACGGTGAAAAGACAATTCTGTTTTTGAACAGACGCGGTTATTCTACATTTGTCTCCTGTCGTGAGTGTGGTGAGGTCATAAACTGTCCTGACTGCAGCATTGCACTTACCTATCACAAGAGAAAAGATTTGCTTTCATGCCACTATTGCGGATATACTATGCGAAATGTAGAAGAGTGTCCGTCTTGCGGTTCGTCATATGTTAAATATTTCGGCACGGGAACACAAAAGATTGAAGAGGAAATAAGCAGGCTTTTTCCAAGTGCAAGAATTCTTAGAATGGATACTGATACCACATCTGAAAAATGCAGTCACGAAAAAATTCTTGATAAGTTCAAGAATGGTGAAGCGGATATTCTGCTTGGAACACAGATGGTTACAAAAGGCCTTGACTTTCACGATGTAACTTTGGTGGGAGTTCTTGCGGCTGACACCACCTTGGCGGTGGATGATTTCAGGGCGAGCGAACGGGGCTTTTCGTTGTTTACTCAGGTGTGCGGTCGTGCCGGACGCGGAAACCTTTCAGGCAGGGCGATAATCCAAACATATCAGCCCTTTAATTCTACAATAAAATTTTCAAGACAGCACGATTATTTGGGCTTTTATGAAAACGAGATTATTCAAAGAAAAAGGTTGAATTATCCGCCGTTTTGTGACATAATATATATAGTGGCAACCGGGGAAGACGAGCAGACGGTCAAAGAGGAAATGGAGAAAATAGGAAAGCGCCTTGATAAGGAAATAAAGCCCGACGGAAACATCTTTTCAAAGACAGGACCGGGTGAGGCGCCTATTTCAAAAATCAAGAATAATTACAGATACAGAATACTTATGAAATGCAAAAACGCAGACGACGCACACGACCTTCTGAGAAGCATCTATGAGGAATATGAAAAAGGCAGAAAATCCGTGTTTTTGACTATTGATATAAATCCGATAAATATGTATTGACGAAAGGTAAGGTTTTGATTATGGCAATCAGAAATATAGTTACATTGGGAGATGAAGTTCTCACAAAAAAGTGCAGACCGGTTGAAAAATTTGATGAGAGATTACACGCGCTTGTTGAAGATTTGTTTGACACTCTCTATGAATCAGGGGGAGCAGGTCTTGCGGCACCTCAGGTAGGGGTTTTGAGACGTGTTGCTGTTATCGATATTGACGAAAACCCTATTGAACTTGTAAACCCTGAGATAATTTTTACTGAGGGAAGTCAGACGGGGGCAGAGGGCTGTCTCAGTAACCCCGGGAAATATGGGATTGTTACACGTCCCCAAAAGGTTACGGTTAAGGCGCAGGACAGATTTGGGGAGTGGCATGAATATACCGGCGAGGATTTGCTTGCGAGAGCATTCTGTCACGAAACTGAACATCTTGACGGCAAGATGTTTATGGAATTGGTAAGCGAATGGATTGATATTGAGGAAGATTGATTTCGGAGGCATTTGATATGAATATACTTTTTATGGGAACACCGGATTTTGCTGTTCCGTGTCTTAAGGCACTGATTGAATCAAGTTACAATGTTTGCAGTGTCGTTACCCAACCGGACAAGCCGGCAGGAAGAGGCCATCGTCTTACACCGCCGCCTGTGAAAGTTTTGGCGGAGGAACACGATATTCCCGTTTTTCAGCCTGAGACACTTAAAGATTTTGCATTCAAGGAACAGCTTGAAAAGCTCAATCCTGAACTTATAATAGTTGTGGCATATGGCAAGATTCTTCCTGAATATATACTGGACTTCCCAAAGCATGGATGCATAAATATGCACGCATCGCTTCTTCCCAAGTATCGTGGTGCGGGACCCATTCAGTGGTCTGTGCTAAACGGTGAAGAAAAAACCGGTGTAACATCAATGCTTATGGAAAAAGGACTTGACACAGGGGATATGCTTCTTAAGAGTGAAACAACTATCGGCGAATATGAAACAGCAAGCGAGCTTCATGACAGATTGATGGTTATGGGCGCGGATTTGCTGATTGAAACCATTGATGCACTTAAAAATGGAACTCTTAAACCTGAAAAGCAGGTTGACAGTCTCTCTTGTTATGCACCTATGATTTCAAAGGAAATGGCGAGGATTGACTGGTCAAAGCCTGCAAGAGAGGTTATAAACCTTATTTGCGGAATGAATTCGTGGCCGGTTGCTCACACCAATTATTTGGGCGAATTTATGAAAGTTTATCGTGCTGTACTTGGAAATACGGCAAAAGGCGAATTCGGAAAAATTGTTTCGGCAAACAGCAAAGGTCTTGAGGTGATTTGCGGCGACGGAAAAACAATAATAATTGACGAAATTCAGTTCAAAGGCTCAAAAGCTATGCAAGTGAAAGATTATCTCAACGGCCACGAAATAAAAGTCGGTGAAATTTTGGGGTAGCATTACATATCTCATACCCGGAGATGTGGAAATAACAATGGGTAGAAAGGCAAAAAAATGGGATTTGGATATTTTTATGGAATTGATATGACATATATAATTTTGGTGATGCCAGCACTTATTTTTGCTATGTATGCACAGTCAAAGGTGAATACAACCTTCAATAAATATCGCACTGTGGCAAACAGCAAAGGTCTTACCGGCGCAGATGTGGCAAGAAGAATTCTTGATATGAACGGTCTTCACAATGTGATTATTGAACGTACTGCGGGAAATTTAACGGACCACTTTGACCCAAAGGCAAACATAGTAAGACTTTCGGACGCAACGTATTCAAGCACATCAGTTGCGGCAATCGGAGTTGCGGCACACGAGGTTGGTCACGCTGTTCAGCACGCTGAGGGCTATGTTCCAATAAAGGTGAGAAATGCTATTGTTCCTGTGGTACAGATAGCATCATATGCCGCTTGGCCTCTTGCTATTTTTGGGATTTTGCTGAGCTTTTCAAAGCTTGCGACTTTTGGCGTACTTTTATTCGGTGCTGTTGTGCTGTTTCAGCTTGTTACGCTCCCGGTAGAATTTAACGCATCTTCCCGTGCACTTAAGACTCTTGAATCAAATGCGATTTTAAACGGTGAAGAACTCAGTGCATCAAAATCGGTGCTTTCGGCTGCTGCTATGACATATGTGGCATCGGCGGTGGTTGCTATTGCCAACCTTTTGAGGCTTCTTTCTATTGTGGGAGTGGGCAGAAACAGAGATTAAAAAACGGACGTGAAATTATGAATGCAAGAGAAATTGCACTTAAAGCACTTGTCGATATTGAAACAAACGAAACGTATGTAAATGCGGCACTCAAAGAGGCTTTGTCCACGGAGGGTTTATCTTCTGTGGATAAGGGGTTTATGACTGAACTTATCTATGGCGTTATATCAAACAAAACGGCCATTGATTTTATCATATCAAGGTATTCAAAAGTCAAGATGAAAAAAATGACATCTTGGGTGCTAAATATTTTGAGAATGGGTGTTTTTCAACTTCATTTTATGGATAAAGTTCCGCCAAGTGCTGCGTGTAATGAGGCAGTGAAGCTTGCCAATAAATATTCTCATCGTGCGGGAGCGGGTTTTGTAAATGGTGTATTGCGTGCGGTTTCCAGAGGGAAAGAAGATTTCAAATTCCCCAAAATGAATGATATTGCAGAGGAATTATCTATCGAGTTTTCATATCCAATCTGGATGACCAAGGCTTTGATAAAAGAATACGGTGAGGAAGAATGCCGAATGCTTTTTGAAGAAAACAACAAGCCCCACGGGGTGTTTATAAGAGTAAATTCCCTGAAAACAACCGAAAATGGACTTATTGAAACACTTGACAAAGAGGGAGTTTGTTGCGAAAAGACGCAAGTTAAAAACTGTCTCAAGGTCATGGGGAAGTTGAATGTCGAAAATTCTGCGGCTTATAAAGACGGACTTTATTCGCTTCAGAATATTTCGTCGCAAATGGCAGTGGAGGCACTTGATGCAAAACCTGATGAATTGGTCGTAGATATGTGTGCTGCGCCCGGTGGAAAAAGCTGTGCCATTGCAGAACGTATGGGAAATTTGGGCAAAGTATTTTCCTTTGATGTATTTTCTCACAAGGTGGAGCTTATAAAAAAATCTGCCGAAAGGCTTGGAATTGACATTATAACACCAAAGGTACAGGACTCAAGAGAAAGAGTAGAGAGTTTGGTTGGAAAAGCGGATAGGGTGCTGGCGGACGTTCCTTGCTCGGGACTTGGTGTTATACATAAAAAGCCGGATATAAAATGGAAACGGAAAGAAGAGGACATTGCAGAACTTTGTGATATTCAACGTGATATTCTGAAAACAGCCGCCGCTTATGTGAAAAAGGGTGGAACTTTGGTCTACAGCACTTGCACGATTTTGCCTGAAGAAAATAAAATGAGGATTGTTGAATTTTTAAAAAATCACAGCGAATATAAAAAGGTTTTTGAGAAGCAGATTCTCACCGCGGAAAATGGTGAAAGCGGATTTTATATTTGCAAAATGATAAAGGAATAGACTTATGAAAATAAACCTTTTTGACTTGAGCCTTGATGAACTGAAAGAGTTTGTGAAAAAGCTTGGCGAACCACAGTTTCGGGGCAAACAGATATTTGAATGGATGTATCGCGGTGCAGAAAATTTCGAAGATATGACAAATATTCCCAAAAGTCTTCGTGAAAAGCTTTTTGAAAACAGCTTTCTTGGCGGGATGTCAATATTTGAAAAATACGTTTCAAAGATTGACGAAACACGCAAGTATCTGTTACAATTAAATGACGGGAATTTTATTGAAACCGTGCTGATGAAATATGAATACGGCTATACTGTTTGTGTTTCTTCTCAGGTAGGATGCAAAATGGGCTGCAAATTCTGTGCATCAACGGTTAACGGCTGGGTGAGAAACCTTACCCCGGGTGAAATAGTAGGTCAGGTTCTTTGTGTGCAAAAGGATTTGGGACAAAGGATTTCTAATGTTGTTATGATGGGAATTGGTGAGCCGTTTGACAATTTTGAAAACGTGCTGAAATCAATAGAACTTATGAATTCCCCAGAAGGCCTTGGGATTGGACAGCGACATATTTCTGTTTCTACCTGTGGCTTGGCAGATAAAATAA
Source organism: Clostridia bacterium (assembly GCA_017620615.1). GTDB lineage: Bacteria > Bacillota > Clostridia > Monoglobales > Monoglobaceae > SIG440. The sequence goes on from JAGAUW010000002.1 coordinate 36,497, forward strand.
GAACACTGGCTGATATGAAAATGCAGATTACTTTGTTGATTTCTCTCCATGCTCCAAGTGATGAGAGACGGTCACAAATTATGCCAATCAATAATAGATTTAATATAAATGAGCTGATGTCGGCTTGTGATTATTACATAAAAGAAACCTCTCGACGAATTTCCTTTGAATATACCTTGATTTCTGGGGTTAATGATACCCTTGAAGAGGCTGATACATTGGCAAGATTGGTCAAAGGAAAGCTTTGTCATATAAATCTCATTCCCGTAAACAAGGTTGAGGAAAGCGGCTTTTCAAAGAGCAGCAGAGAAAGAGTCGAAGCGTTTAAAGCAAGACTTGAAAAGCACGGATTGGTGGCGACAGTTCGCCGTGAAATGGGCAGTGATATAAATGCCGCTTGCGGTCAGCTCAGAAACAAGAAAATAAACTAGTTGCGGAATTGTTATGAAGATAAAGTAAAAAGCCTGAAGTTTCAGGCGGAAAGGCTATGATAATATGGTTATAAAAGTATGCGGTCTTACGGACAAGGGGAAGTGCCGTGAGCTCAATGAAGACAGCTTCAGAATTTGCGGCTTTTTGGATGACAAACCCCTTGGTGTATGCGTGCTTGCTGATGGTATGGGTGGTCACAATGCCGGCGAAATTGCCAGTAGTATGGCGGCGGAAATTGTGGCAGGTGAACTTTACGAAACCCTCGGTGAGCCTGATGACAGCAAAATCACTTTCAATATGGCTACGGCTATCGACTTTGCGAACACAAGTGTTTTTGAACGCTCACTAAGAAGCCGGGAACAGTCCGGAATGGGTACAACACTTGTTGTGGCATATGTGAAAGATGCCCTTGTCAGAATTGCGAACATAGGTGACAGTTGTGCATATGTAATTTCAGATACACAAATTCGGAAAATTACGGTTGACCATTCAATTGTTGAGGAACTCGTCCAGAGAGGAAGCATAACACGTCAGGAGGCAAGAAACCATCCTGATAAGAACATCATAACAAGAGCTCTCGGAACCGAAGAATTTGTTGATGCTGACTTTTATGATTACAAATTATCTTTGGGAGAGACCGTGATTTTGTGCAGTGATGGTCTTACAGAAACTGTTACTGATGAACGGATAAAAGAAATAATAAACGAAAACGAAGATGTAAAAATGGTGGCTGAAAGCCTTATTGCTGAGGCCAATAAAAATGGCGGAGTTGACAACATAACAGTTGTTGTTATACGCGCTCAGAGGGAGGAACGGATATGACTTTGATAGGTAAGGTTATTGCAGGAAGATACGAAATAATCGAAGAGGTAGGCAGCGGCGGAATGGCTGTTGTTTACAAAGCCAAGTGTCAGCTGCTCAACAGATTTGTGGCGGTGAAGGTGCTCCGTCCTGACCTCCAGAATGATAGCGAGTTTGTTCGCCGGTTCAATGTTGAGGCACAGGCAGCGGCTAGTCTTACTCATCCCAATATTGTTTCCATTTACGATGTAGGAAACGACAATGGCCTTCATTATATCGTTATGGAATATATTGAGGGTAAAACTTTAAAAGAATATATCGAAGAAAAGGTTATTCTGCCTTGGCGTGAGGCTGTTGATTATGCGGTGCAGATTGCCAAAGGTCTCGAACAAGCTCACAAAAATTCCATAATTCACCGTGACATAAAACCCCACAATATAATTATGACAGCTGATGGAATTATGAAGGTTACCGATTTTGGTATTGCCCGTGCAAATGTTCAGTCCACTGTTACCTGTGAAGACAGTGCTATTGGCTCTGTTCATTATATTTCACCTGAACAAGCAAGGGGTGGTTATACTGACGAACGTTCGGATATATATTCTCTGGGCGTTGTTCTTTATGAAATGCTCACGGGAAAGGTACCTTTTGACAGCGAAAGACCGGTTACTGTTGCTATTATGCATCTTCAGGAGAAACCGGTTATGCCAAGGGAGTATAACCTCAGCATCCCTCTGGCACTTGAGCGTATTGTTCTGAAAGCTATGTCAAAAGAGGTTTCGGCGAGATATAAAACAGCGTCAGAAATGATTGATGAGCTCCTTGGCGTGCTTCATGACCCCAGTCGTGAGATTGTTGCAGAGGAAATCGAAGTTCCAAACCGTGAAAATATTGGCCAAACAGTGGTTATGCCTGCGGTGAATATCAAGGACATCAGGAAAGAAGAACCAAAAGCAGAAGAAGTGGCACCTGCAGCACCAAATAATATCCGGGAGGAAGAAGAATTGCCGAAAAAACCTGTGAAAAAGAACTCGCAAACGGTAGATAAAAAGAAAGAAAGAAAAGTTATTGCCTTTGCGATTTTAAGCGCTATCGCATTGATTTTGATTATTTCTGCGGGCTTTATGTCCATAACAGGCATGGGCGGACTTTTTGCGTCAGGCGGAAATGTGGAAATCCCTGAAATAGAGGGTATGCTTTATGATGAGGCAATAGAAAAATATGTAGAAAACGCTGACGAAAATGCAGACTATACCTTCAACATCATTAAAGGAAAGACAGTTGAAAGTGACGAGGAAGAAGGAACAATTCTCGCTCAGGACCCTGTCGCTGGAACCAAGGTTAAAAAATCAGAAGTGATAGTTATCACCGTTGAAATCAGTGAGGGCAAGAATGATATAAGACTTAAAAATTACACAAAGTATCAGGATGCCCGTGAGGTTGAAATCGCGGTGAAAGACCTTGGCCTTGAGGCTGAATTTATTGAGGAATACAGTGATGACATTCCGACAGGTGCTATCATTAAGCAGGAGCCAAAAGCCGGCGACTTTGTTAAACCCGGTGATGTAATTACATTCTATGTAAGTCGAGGTCCTGAAAAAGAACCTGAAAAGACCAATCAGGAAGACCAAAGAACCGAAAGTAATCCGGATAATGATACAAAAACAGATGAAAAACAACCCGAGCCACAGAAGAAGAGCTCTATGCTGACCCTTTACGGACCAAAAGAAAAGGCGAGTGCTTTGGTTCAGGTAAACGTAAATGGAAAGACCGTATACAGCAAAACCCTAAGCAAAGGCGCAAGTGACGTTGTGAAGCTTGAGGGTACATCAAACTCAGTTGAGGTTGAAATTCTTCACGATGGTGTTTCTCAACAAAAAGGAACTGTAAGACTGCATTAAGAGGTAATGGATGAAAGAACTTAGTGGCGTTATTGTGAAAGGTATCGGCGGTTTCTATTATGTCGATACAAATAGAGGGATTATTGAATGCCGGGCACGTGGACTTTTCAGAAAGAAAGGGTTTACGCCTCTTGTAGGTGACAAAGTGGTTATATCCTTTGACGAGGAAAGTATGCAGGGCTATGTAAGTGAGATTTTGCCAAGAATATCGGAACTCATAAGACCTGCGGTTTCAAATGTTACACAAATGGTTGTTGTGGTGGCACAGTCAAGCCCTGCCCCGAATCTTTATGTTCTTGATAAGTTGATTGCATCTGCGGAATTTGCAAAGCTCAAGATTGCGATATGCTTTAACAAATCAGACCTTGAAGAAAATGCAGAAGTCATAAAAATTTATAAGGATGCAGGTTTTAAAGTGCTTGAAACCAGTGCTGTTTTCGGCGTTGGAATTGAAAGACTGAAAGAAATTCTCAAAAATGAAACTACTGTTTTTGCAGGTAATTCAGGAGTGGGAAAATCAAGCCTCTTGAATGCTGTTATTGGAGAGAATATGTTTGAAACCGGAATGGTGAGTGAAAAGCTTGAACGGGGAAAGCACACCACAAGACACTCTGAACTTGTGAGTCTGCCTTTTGGCGGATATATTGTTGACACACCGGGGTTCAGTTCATTTGACGTGAACAAAATCCCAAACACTGAACTAGGGTCTATGTTCAGAGAGTTTGAAGAGTCTTTTGGTAAGTGCAGGTTTTTGGATTGCAGCCATACGGTTGAGCCTGACTGTGATGTGAGAAGACGGGTTGAAAACGGTGACATCTCAAAGAGCCGACACGAAAGTTATGTTCAGCTTTACCGTGAGATAAAGGAAGCAAATCAGCTTTAGAGAAAACGAAAGGAAGATGGCTATGAACAAAATTAAGATTGCACCATCAATCTTAGCGGCAGACCCGGTACAACTTGGGGAAGAACTGAAAAAAATTGAAAAGGCTGGTGCGGATTATGTGCACGTTGATGTTATGGACGGGCATTTTGTTCCAAACCTTGCATATTCACCGGATATTGTAAAAGGACTCAGACAGGTGTCAAAATTGCCTTTTGATGTGCATCTTATGATAGAAGAGCCAAAGAAATATATTGAAACCTTTGTAAGAGCAGGAGCTGATATTGTTACTGTTCACGAAGAAGTTACCGAGAATTACGCCGAAATGGCTGATTTCATACATCGCTTTGGGGTAAAGGCAGGAATTTCGGTAAAACCTAATACTCCTATTGAAAGACTTGAAAATGATTTTGATAAATTTGACCTTATTCTCATTATGACTGTTGAGCCAGGGTTTGGCGGACAGTCTTATATCGAGAGTATGAATGAAAAAATCAGGAAAACAAGGGCTTTGATTGATAAATCCGGAAAGAATATTGAACTTGAAATTGATGGTGGTGTAACAACTGAAAATATCCGGACTGCAGTGAAAAGCGGGGCAGATGTTATTGTCGCAGGTTCAACAGTCTTTAAAGCTGAGGATGTCAAGGCTGTCATTGCTGAAATGAGGGAAAATGCAAAATGAGATGTTTTGTTTTTTGCTCCGCCCAAATAGACTCCTATGATTTTTTGAAAAGCTTTGATTTTGAAAAAAGCTTTATTATTTGTGCAGATGGAGGATATAAGCATACACAGAAATTGGGGCTTGTACCTGATTTGTGGATTGGTGATGGTGATTCTCTGAAAAATGGGCACATAGCTGCAAAAGAAATTATTGCTTTTCCTCCCCAAAAGGATAATACTGATACCGACCTTGCCGTTATGGAAGCACTCCGCAGGGGATATAAGGATATTATAATTCTTGGTGCTCTTGGCGGTCGGCTCGATCACGAATATTCACATTTTTGTTTGCTTAAAAAAATACTTGATAATGGCGGCAGGGGAACGCTTCTTGATTCAGACAACGAAATTACCATGGAGAACAAGCGTTTTTCTGTGTTCCCAGATGATAAAAAATATATTTCGTTTTTTCCCTTTGGTGGTGATGTAAATGATTTCTGCGTAAAAGGGCTGTATTATGAAACGGAAAATATGCATCTTGTAAGCGGTGAAGTGCAGGCAAGCAGCAACTGTTTTGTTGATGAGAAAATTGGCGAAATAAGTTTTTCGTCAGGCTATATTCTGGTTATCAGGTCTAATGATTCAAAAGAAGGTTGAGGTGCGTTATGAAGAAGGGGCTTATATTTTTTATTTGTTTTTTGATTTCTTTTTCTACAAACCCTATTTGTGTTGCTTTTGCTACAGAGACAGAGTCTGCGCCTGTAGCCAATTGGGCAGAGGAAAAGAATGAAACCATAGATGAAATTAAGGTGCCCGTTGTAAAGGGAAAAGCTGATGTCAAAGGGCTTGAAATTGATGTCGATACAGATTACGATGATGAAAATGCTCTTGAAGCTTTTGTGATTAGAGCCCGCTCTACATCCGCAGGGTATAAAGTTCTCAGTCTTAATATTTCTGATGCATTGAGGCAAGCGTCAGTATATAGAAAGAAAATGCCATCAATTTGTATTTATACAGATTTTGCTGTGGTGACTCTTGATAAAGACATAATAAGGGAACTTCGTGATATGAGTCAGAAACAGGACGTTTTTATCACATTTGAAAAAAATGAAAAACTAAATAGAGAAATAAAAAATAAACTTTCCAATGGAAAGTTTGAGATAAATTGTTATTTTAAAAATCAGCACGAGACCCGGTTGGATGTTTCTAAAAAATTCTTTTTGGAAATTCCGTATGTGTCCACTGAAATGCGGGACAGTGTTCAGCTTTATTCTGTAAACGGCACAGCTGTGCTTTTGAAAAAATCTGAACGTGGTGAGGAAAGAATTGGGTGCAGTGTATCAAATGGTGAATCAATTCTCTTTTCAGAGGGCGCTGTTGTTATGATTACAGGCCGAACCCTTGATTTACAGGGGACGATTTCTATGGTTTTTTATGCATCACTTGAAGGAGTGCGGGCAAGTACAGCAAGGATGCTTTTTTGGGATTCACCTCAGGATGAATATACTTTGGAAACGGCTCAAAGGGTGGTTGAGTACAGCGGAAGTGATGCTAATGGTTACCGCTTTGAATATGATAATATATCTTCCGTAGATATGAATAAAAAGATACATGCAAGGCTTATGGCAAGAGATGAAAAAGGGAACATAATATACGGAAGTGCACCGTATGTGGGTTATAGCGTAGTTTCTTATGCAGAAAATATGATGAAAAATGAACAGCTAAGACCTCTGCTTGTTAAAATGCTCAACTATGGTGCGGCAGCACAGGAATATTTTGGTTCGGACAGAAAGCCTGCAAACAGCACTCTTTCTGAGACTGACAAAGTTATGGATTTCACAAAAGTATATGTAAGTCAGGCAAAAACAATTAAGGAAGAAACTAAGAACGGCAAGTGCAGTGCCAGCATTATTGGAAAAACTTTGATTCTTGAAGGTGATATTTCAATAAATTATTATGTTTCTGATGAAAAAAATGTGGATGAGATGGGCGTTCTTTTTTGGACAGAGGACAGCTTCAAAAAGACTGATTCGCATATTGCAGGAACACAGTCTCTTATAATAAAAGACTATGCAATAAACAATGGATACAAGGTATATAATTTTGACAATATTGTATCCAGCAAAATGTTTGACAATATATATGCAAGAGTTTATACAAGAGTGGGAAATAAGTATAGATACAGCGACATCGACAAATACAGCGTAAGGGATTATGCAGCAAACCAGCTTTCGAAAAGCAACGATACACTTCTCAAAAATCTTCTCAGACGTCTTTTGATTTATGGAGATGAGGCAAAGCGGTATTTCAAAGTTTCTGGCAGATAATCATATGTCCTTATATCTTGTTCTGATTCCTTGTTTTGTCAGGGCAGAAAGAATTTGGGTTTCTGTCAGGGTTTTTATAATTTCTGATTGGCTATTGTGTATGTGGACAATCAGGAAGTAGTCATAGCTTAAACGCTTTATTATGTCTGACGCCAGGGCGTTTTCATTCGCACAGAAAGTTTTGGCGGGGAGATTCTCGGCATCACTAAGCTTGCGGTGGCTTTCTATGATTTCCCTAAAAGCAATATGTGAAATAAGGGATTGTTCATAGCTTAAATTGTTAAGGAGAAATGAAAATATCAGCACAAGAGACAAATTCAGTTTGCCTGAAATGAGTATAATTATGGAGAAAAAACCAATCAGGCAGATGCAGATTTTACTGGATTTATCAAGAACATTGTGTGCAATTATGGCACCGTGTTTTGCTGTGAGTATTGATTTTAGCATCCGTCCGCCATCGAGGGGGAGCGCGGGGAAAAGGTTTATTATACAAATCGCAAGGTTTATATCTGCAAAAAAGTGCAGTGTTTCGTGGGATACAAATTTCGATAAAATAGCAGAACACCAGAAAAGAATAAGGTTAAAAAAAGGTCCGGAAAAGGCAATGAAGAATTCCTTTCCGGAATTTTTTATGTAGTCCGTTTTAAGCCGTGCGTTTATCCCAAATGGGAAAATTGTTATGCTTGAAACTGGGATTTTTAAAAAGTGTGCACATAGTATATGTGCAAGTTCGTGTAGAAAAGCAACGGCAAAGCCTGTGAAGAAAAATTGCCAGTATCCCCCTAAAAAGGAACAAAGGGCTATCGGGAAAAACCAGATATTTACAAAAAGATGTCTGGTGAGTTTTATTTTATAAAATTTATTCAGCGGTAATTTCTTCGGTATTTTCATTTTTTTTGCCTTCTTCCTCGGTGGTTTTTTCGTTTATTTTTAAAGCATTTTTCACAGTGTCGGTGATAAAGGTTGTATCGGGTTTATATAAAAAAGCATTTCTTATGTATCCGTTTAATTCATCCGAAGCTGAAAGTTTGAAAAAATATACGGCAGAAAAAATTATCAAAGCGAAAAGCAGTTGTTTTAAAAGCTTTTTCGCAAATCGGGTCTTTATTTTATTCTCTTTTGGTACTTGCGACCGTGATGAACGGTATTCTCTATATTCGCGTGCCATTTTAGTGTTTGTCCTTTCAAAATATTTATTTGTAAAAATGTATTAACGGTTTTTTGTTATTATGCTTGAAAAAAATGTCGTTTTGGTGTATCATATATAGGTAATTATTTTTTGAAGGGTATTTTGACTATGAATGTTTATGAAAGAAAGTTTGAGCAGGTTCTAAAAAAAGTTCAAAAGCCTGCAAGATATATAGGAAATGAATTTAACAGTGTTCACAAAGAAAATTTCGAGAAATTTGTTAAGTTTGCATTTTGCTTCCCTGATGTTTATGAGGTGGGAATGTCACATCTTGGAATGAAAATTCTTTACCATATGATGAATGAACGCATTGACACTGTGTGCGAACGTGTTTTTGCGCCTTGGGTTGATATGGAGGAGGAGCTGAGAAAGGCTGATATTCCGCTTTTGTCACTGGAAAGTCATATGCCTGTGTCAAGTTTCGATATTGTGGGTTTTACGCTTCAATATGAGATGAGCTATTCAAACATTCTCAATATGCTTGACCTTGCAAATATTCCCTTAAAGTCAAAAGATAGAGGCGAAAATATGCCTTTTGTGTGTGCGGGTGGTCCGTGTGCGTACAATGGTGAGCCCCTTGCCGACATTGTGGACTTTTTCATTTTAGGCGAGGGCGAAGAAGTTAACAACGAGATTATTGATGCATTCAAAGAATGGAAAGAGTCAGGTGAGAACCGCATTTCATACCTTGAAAGAATTTCAAGGATTGAGGGGGTTTATGTTCCCTCGTTTTATGATGTAAAATATAAAGATGACGGAACTATTGAGTCAGTTAAACCCAATCGCACTGGCGTGCCTGAGAAAATAAAAAAAAGAATAGTAAAAGAACTTGACAACGGCTATATTCTTGACAAAATGATAGTCCCTTTTATGGATATTGTCCACGATCGCATTACCCTTGAAATTTTCAGAGGATGCATCCGTGGTTGCAGATTTTGTCAGGCGGGGTATCTATATAGACCTGTAAGAGAGCATTCAACTGACAAGTTGATTGAAACCGCACAAAAACTCATTGATAATACTGGCTATGAGGAAATGTCTTTATCGTCCTTAAGCACAAGTGACTTCACTTGTCTTCAGGAACTTGTGGACAGGCTTCTTGAAATAACTGTCGACAAACGCATAAACCTTTCATTGCCGTCACTTCGTGTTGATAACTTTTCTATGGAGCTTATGGAAAAGGTGCAGACGGTGAAAAAGAGCGGACTTACCTTTGCACCTGAGGCGGGAACTCAGAGACTTCGTGATGTAATAAACAAAAATGTTCTTGAAGAAGACCTTTTGAGAACGGCGGGTATAGCCTTTGGAGGTGGATATAATCGTATCAAGCTTTATTTTATGATAGGTCTGCCCACCGAAACAATGGAGGATGTTGAAGGTATTGCTGACCTTGCTGAAAAGGTGATTGATGTTTTTTACCAGATACCAAAGGAAATCAGAAAAGGACGCTCGGTAACGGTTACGGTCAGCACATCTTCATTCGTGCCAAAACCATTCACTCCATTCCAGTGGGAACCACAGAACAGAATTGAAGACCTTGTGGCAAAGCAGAAATTTCTTAAGGAACGCATAAAGACCAGAAGCATCTCATACAACTGGCATCAAAGCCATGTCAGCTTTCTGGAGGCTGTTTTTGCAAAGGGTGACAGACGGCTTGGAAACGTTTTGGTTGAGGCGCAAAGGCTTGGTTGCCGTTTTGACGGTTGGGACGAGCATTTTGATTATGAAAAATGGCTTGATGCTTTCAAAAAATGCGGTGTTGACCCTGAGTTTTATGCATACAGAAAAATTGATCACAGTGAAACTCTGCCTTGGGACCATATTGATATTGGTGTTTCAAAGCAGTTCCTTGTGAAAGAACACGACAAGGCGTATGAAGAAAAAACCACACCATCCTGCCGTGAAAAATGCAGTGGTTGTGGTGCAACATCTTTTGGAGGAGGTGTTTGCTTTGAGTAAATGGAGACTTAAGTTTTCAAAGCTTGGTATGGGGAAATATATTTCCCATCTTGACCTTTTGAGGACGTTCACACGTTCTATTCACCGTGCGGAGATTCCTGTAAGGTACAGTCAGGGCTTTAATCCACATCAACTCATAACTTTTTCGCTTCCGTTGGCGCTTGGCGTAACAAGTGAGACCGAGTTTGTTGATATTGATTTTGAAGATACAGTTTCGCCTGATGAGATATTGACGAGGCTCAATAAGAATCTTCCTCCTGACATAAAAATACTAAAGGTTTCACAGCCGATTTTTAAGGCACATGACATTGTTTCTGCAAAGTATATAATTGATATAATAGCACCAAGAGTTATTTTAAAAGAGAAAATTGAAAGCTTTTTCGAGCAGGAAAACATAAGTGCCACAAAGAAGACGAAAAAAGGCGAAAAAGAGATTAACCTCAGGGATTTTATTAAAGAGGTTAAGGTGGTTTCTTTAGAGGGGAACGCTTTCAGACTTGATGCTCTTTTGTCGGCGGGTGGCGAAGCAAATATAAAGCCCGACATCGTTGTTGCAAAACTTCAGGAATACTTGAACTCTAGTGAGTTTGAAAGTGTTGACATTCACCGCGTTGAGATATTTTTCGAGAATGATAAAAAAATAGAAAGTTTTTGTTGACAAGCAAGGGATTTTGTGTTATCATATTACGGTAACCGCGCGAGAAGGGTTTTAAAAGTCTGATTTTCAGCACCCCATTTGGCGAGTCTTGGGTAATAGGAGGGATTACGATTATGTACGCAATTATCGAAACTGGCGGAAAACAGTACAAGGTTTCAGAAGGCGACGTTGTTTTCGTTGAAAAGCTTGACGTTGAAGCTGGCAGCACAGTTACAATCGACAAGGTATTGGTTGTAGAAAAAGACGGTGATTTGAAAGTTGGTGCACCTTTTGTTGAAGGCGCTACCGTTGAAGCAGAAGCTATCAAAAACGGCAAAGAAAAGAAAATCATTGTTTACAAGTACAAGGCAAAGAAGGGCTACCACAAAAAGCAGGGCCACAGACAGCCTTATACAAAGCTTGAAATCAAGAAGATTAATGGCTAATCGTTTTTTATTGAATAATTTTTAAGAGAGGTGAACATAATGGCTCATAAGAAAGGTGTCGGCAGTACTAAGAACGGCAGAGATTCTGAGTCCAAACGACTTGGCGCGAAAAAAGGTGACGGTCAGCACGTTTTGGCAGGCAACATCCTCGTTAGACAGCGCGGAACAAAAATATACCCCGGAATCAACGTAGGCAAGGGCAGTGATGATACTTTGTTTGCTTTGGTAAACGGTCAGGTTAAGTTCGAAAGAAAAGGTAAGGACAAGAAACAGGTTTCTGTTTACGAAATCGTTCAGTAATTTATGCCAAATAACACGAAGTGCACGCCAGGCGTGCACTTTGTTTCTATCTGGAAGAGTTTTTAAAGGAGGTTAATTCTTATGTTTATTGATACAGCCAAAATTTTTATACAGGCGGGCAAAGGCGGCGACGGTGCTGTTACTTTTCATCGTGAAAAATATGTTGCAGCAGGCGGTCCTGACGGTGGTGACGGCGGAAACGGCGGAAGTATTATTGCTATTGCCAGCAAAGATATGAGTACCCTCCTTGATTTTCGTTATAAAAAGAAATACGTCGCTGAAAGTGGCGGAAACGGCCGTGACGGAAGACGAAGCGGAAAAAATGGTGAAAATTTTTTCCTCAAGGTTCCTTGTGGCACAATAATACGCGACAGCGAATCAGGAAAGGTCATTTGTGACTTAAAAAGTGACGGAGAAAGCTTTATTATTGCAAAAGGTGGCAGTGGCGGTTGGGGAAATGCAAGATTTGCCACAGCTACACGCCAGACCCCTAAGTTTGCAAAGGCGGGTCTGCCCGGTGACGAAAGAGAAATAACACTTGAACTGAAACTCATTGCGGATGTTGGTCTTTTGGGATTTCCAAATGTAGGAAAATCCACGCTTTTGTCAATAGTCAGTGAAGCGCGTCCAAAGATTGCAAACTATCACTTTACAACCCTTATTCCAAATCTTGGGGTAGTTCGTATTGACGGAACTAAAGGCTTTGTTATGGCGGATATTCCGGGTATTATTGAGGGTGCACATGAGGGTATTGGTCTTGGCCATGCATTCCTGAGGCACGTTGAAAGAACAAGGGTTTTGCTTCATGTGGTGGATGTTTCGGGATGTGAGGGCAGAGACCCCATTGAAGATGTGCATACAATCAATGAGGAACTCTTGAAATACAGTGAAAAGTTGGCTGAAAAACCTCAGATTATTGTGGCGAATAAAATGGATATCCCATCTTTTGACGATAACTTTGAAAAATTCAAAGCACAGATGGAAGATGAGGGCTATACGGTTTTTGCTATTTCTGCTGCAACACGAAAAGGCATTGATGATGTTCTTTATTATACAGCGAAAATGCTGGAAGAGCTTCCCTTGGATGATGAAGATGACTATGAATATCTTGACCTTGACGAAGAAAGAAACACAGACAGCATTGAAATCACTGTTGAAGACGGGGTATACGTTGTCGAGGGTATGTATGTAAGGAAAATTGTTGGCTCTACAAACTTTGATGATTATGAGTCGCTTCAATATTTCCAGCGTGCACTCAGGAAAAGCGGAATTATTGATATACTTGAAGAAAAGGGCATAAAAGAGGGAGATACTGTTCATATGTACGGTGTTGAGTTCGATTATATAAAATAGGAATTGAATAAACCAGAAAAAATTTGCAAAAATACACTTTACATTGCAAATTTTTTTTGTTATACTGTATTTTGTGGAAATGTTTACAAAATCTACTACATATTGTTGTTAATTTATATACGGAGGTATTTTTGAGATATGTGTGCAAAAAGTTACAACGACGACAGCATAGTTGCACTTAAAGGTGCGGACAGGGTAAGAAAACGTCCCGCTGTTATTTTTGGCTCGGACGGCATAGAGGGCTGCCAGCACTCTGTTTTTGAAATACTTTCAAATTCCATTGACGAAGCACGTGAGGGATACGGCAGACTTATCACTGTTCGCAGATTTTTGGATAGGTCTGTTGAGGTTGAAGACCAGGGTCGTGGTATTCCTGTGGACTATAACCAGCGTGAAGAACGCTTCAACTGGGAACTTGTATTTTGCGAGATGTATGCAGGCGGCAAATATAAGAACAACTCCGGTGAGAACTATGAATTCAGTCTTGGACTTAACGGCCTTGGTACTTGTGCGACACAGTACAGCTCTGAATTTATGGACGTTGAGGTGCTTCGTGACGGCAACAGATTTAAATTGCACTTTGAAAAAGGTGAAAATATTGGCGGTCTCATAAAAGAACCTTTTAAACATCGCCACACCGGTACAAAAATTCATTGGAAGCCTGACACTGAGGTTTTCACTGACATTGATATTTCGCTTGATTATTATATGGATGTGTTGAAAAAACAGGCGGTTGTAAATTCAGGGGTTAAGTTTGTGCTTTATAACGAAACTTCCCCTGGTAAGTTTGAAGAATTTGAATTTTATTATGACAATGGTATAATTGATTACTTAAAAGAAATTTCCGACGGAAAAGAAAAAACTCTGCCTTATTATATCGGGGCAGAACGCGTGGGGCGTGACCGCGAAGACAAGGAAGATTATAAGGTAAAAATGAGCTTTGCTTTTTGCTTCAATAATGATGTAAATGTCATTGAATATTATCACAATTCAAGCTTTCTTGAATATGGCGGTTCGCCTGATAAAGCGGTGAAGAATGCTTTTGTTTATGCTATCGACAAATATCTCAAGTCAAGCGGAAAGTACACAAAGAATGAGTCGAAAATTCTGTTCACCGACGTTGCGGACAGTCTTTGCCTTATCAGTAACTCATTTTCGACCATGACCAGCTATGAAAACCAGACAAAAAAGGCGATTACAAACAAATTTATTCAGGATTCAATGACCGAATTCTTAAGGGAACAGCTTGATGTTTATTTCATTGAAAACAAAATGGATGCAGAAAAAATTGCAGACCAGGTGCTTATAAACAAAAGAAGCCGAGAAACTGCAGAAAAAACAAGGACAACCCTTAAAAAGAAGCTTGACGTCAAAATGGATGCGGTGAACCGCGTGAAAAAGTTTGTTGACTGCAGAACAAAGGCTGTTGAGCGCCGAGAGGTTTATATTGTGGAGGGTGATTCTGCGCTTGGTTCATGTAAGCTTGGCCGTGACAGTGAATTTCAGGCGATTATGGCAATCCGCGGTAAAATTCTTAACTGCTTAAAAGCTGACTATGACAAAATTTTCAAAAGTGAAATCATTGTTGACCTTCTGAAAGTTCTTGGCTGCGGTGTTGAAATAAACGCAAAACAAAACAAAGAACTGAGTTCCTTTGATATAAATAATTTGAGATGGAACAAAATTATAATCTGTACTGATGCGGACGTTGACGGGTTTCAGATAAGGACGCTGGTACTTACTATGCTTTATCGCCTTACACCCACATTGATTGAAGAGGGGTATGTGTATATTGCCGAATCTCCCCTTTATGAAATAACAGTAAAGGATAAGACGTATTTTGCCTTTGATGAAAAGGAAAAAGCGGATATCCTCGCGAAAATTGGGGATAAGAAATACACCATCCAGCGAAGCAAAGGACTGGGTGAGAATCAGCCTGATATGATGTGGGAAACAACCATGAATCCCGAAACAAGACGTCTTATCAAGGTTATGCCCGAGGATGTGGACAAGACCCGTGAGGTATTTGAACTTTTGCTTGGTGACAATTTGGCAGGAAGAAAAGAGCACATAGCCGAAAACGGGCACAAATATATTGAGCTTACTGACGTAATGTAGGAAAGGGGGAAATAAAGTGGCTAAAAATCCAATTATTGAATATCAGAACATAACGGACACGCTCCAGAATAACTATATGCCATATGCTATGAGCGTTATTATTTCCCGTGCTATCCCGGAAATTGACGGCTTCAAGCCCTCTCACAGAAAGCTTCTTTATACTATGTATAAAATGAGGCTTTTAAACGGCGGACGCACAAAATCTGCAAATGTAGTGGGACAGACGATGAAGCTCAATCCCCACGGCGATGCGGCTATTTATGAAACAATGGTGCGTCTTACCGAGGGGCATCAGGCACTTCTTCACCCACTTGTTGATTCAAAGGGCAACTTTGGTCGTCAGTATTCAAGGGATATGGCATATGCTGCAGCACGTTATACCGAGGTAAAGCTTTCAAAAATATGCAGTGAAATTTTTGGTGATATTGATAAAGAAACAGTTGACTTGGTTGACAACTATGACGGAACACTCAAAGAACCTACACTTTTGCCCGTTACGTTCCCCAATATTTTGGTGAACCCAAATCAGGGTATTGCTGTCGGTATGGCGTCAAATATCTGCAGTTTCAACCTTTCTGAAATATGCGAAGCAACAATCAAACTTATGAAAAACCCCGATTCAGACATTATGGATGTTTTGCTTGCACCTGACTTTTCTACTGGTGGTGAGGTTCTGCTTAACAAGGAAGAAATGCGTGAGATTTACCGCACGGGCAGGGGCTCTTTCAAAATCCGTGCTAAATATGAATATGACAAAAAGGCACATTGTATTGATATTAAAGAAATACCATATACCACCACAGTAGAGGCTATAATTGAAAAAATAATTGAGCTTATTAAAGCTGGAAAGCTGAAAGAAGTTTCGGATATTCGTGATGAAACCGACCTTGGTGGCCTTAAAATTACTATTGATGTAAAAAAAGGCACTGATCCTGAAAAGCTCATGGCGAAGCTCTTTAAGATGACACCTCTTCAGGACAGCTTTGGTTGTAACTTTAATATTCTTGTTGAGGGCTCACCTATGGTGCTTGGTGTAACTGACATAATCTGTGAATGGTTACGTTTCAGAAAGAATTGTATAAAACGTGGCATCAGATATGATATAGAAAAGAAGAGTGCCAAACTTCATCTTCTTGAGGGACTTGAAAAAATTCTTCTTGATATAGATAAGGCAATAAAAATAGTTCGTGAAACCGAAGAAGATGCTCAAGTTATACCAAATCTTATGTCGGGTTTTGGTATTGATGAGGTTCAGGCAGAATTTGTTGCTGAAATCAAGCTTCGAAACCTCAATAAAGAGTATATTTTGAAGCGTACGGCAGAAATTAAATCTCTTACCGAAGAAATTGCAGAGCTTCGTGATACCCTTGAGAAAAACAAGAAAATTGAAAAGATTATTGAAAAGGAACTCAAGGAAATTTCGAAAAAGTTTGGTACACCAAGAAAAAGTTCTATTGTTTCTGATAGCGAAATAGAAGTTGAAATAGAAGAAAAAATTGAGAATTATCCTGTGGTTATTTTCTGTACGAAAGATGGTTATCTCAAGAAAATTTCGCATTTGTCCCTGCGATTCAGCGGAGAACAAAAGGTGAAAGAAAATGACGAGATAATCAAGTGTGTTGACACCGACAACACGGCAGAAATTTTGGTATTTTCCACATCTGGCGAGGTTTACAAAACAAAAGCCCACGAAATCCCTGACAGCAAGGCAAGCCTTTTGGGTGAATATCTGCCCAATCTTCTTTCAATGGGCGAGGGTGAACGTGTTGCAGGGGTGGTTGTTACCAAGGAATATAAGGGTAACATTCTTTTCTGTTTTGAAAACGGTAAAATAGCAAAGGTAGATATAAAAGGCTATGAAACCAAGCAAAACAGAAAGAAGCTCACAAATGCATATTCTATGGTTTCACCTCTTGTAAAGGTTATGTTTTTGCCCGAAGATACAGAGCTTGTTGCAATCAGTAATATAGGAAAGGCACTAATCTTCAATTCTGCACAAATTGCCCTTAAAACCACAAAAAATTCTCAGGGTGTTAATGTTATGCTTCCCACCAAGAATAGTAAACTTTCGGATGTACGGCTTATTTCAGAAACGGGAATAAAGGATGTTAAGCATTACAGAACAAAAAATATTCCGGCAAAGGGTGCGGTTATAAGACCTGAGGATGCTGAAACTCCTCAGCTTACACTTTTTGAATAAAAATAAACGCCCCGCACATTTTTGCGGGGCTTGTGCTTTGAAAAGCATATTTTAAACGGGTGTTTCATAAATATTTCCTGAGGTGAAAACTATTGAAATTCAAAGTGCTTTTTGTCAGGAAATGGACAGCTGTTTTTCTTGGTTTGTCGGTGGCAATGTTTTTTATGTGTTGCTTTGGCTTTATGTCTGAATTTACTGCGCAAAACGTTTTTTCGGAAGCAGGAGGTAAAAAAGTTATACTTATTGACCCGGGGCACGGAGGTCGCGACGCAGGGGCTTCTGCCAATGGCTCGGTGGAAAAGGATATCAATCTTGCGGTTTCAAAAATTTTAAAAAAATATATTGAAGATGGCGGGGATATCGCTTTTATGACGAGGGAAACCGATACAAATACGGCAGACCCAAACCGACCTCAAAATGTAACACAAAAAAAATCAGATATGCGGATGCGAAAGGCAGATATCGAAAAATACAAGGCGGATATTTTTATAAGCATACATATGAACAAGTTTGAGCAGTCAAAATACAGGGGAGCTCAGGTTTTTTATGATGCTGACAATGAGGAAAACCGAGTGCTCGCGGAATCAATCCAAAATTCCCTCAAAGAGGTTTTGAAGGATGACAACAAGCGAGTGCCAAAAGCAACAGGTGACAGCATTTTTGTTCTTCGCAATAACAAAATCCCATCGGTTCTCATTGAGTGTGGTTTTTTGTCAAATGTTGATGAGGCAAAGCTTTTAAATACACCTGAATATCAAAAAAAGGTTGCTGAGGGAATTTATCTTGGGTTAACCAGATATATTAACCGTTAATCATTTTGTTGATGTCACGTCTAAGGCGTGACATTATTCTTTTCTCGAGTCTTGATATGTATGACTGTGAAATTCCCAGCATATCTGCTACTTGTTTTTGGGTTTTTTCCTCGCCTGAGCCATTTATGCCGAAACGCAAATTCATAATTTTCTGTTCACGTTCCGATAACTTTTGCATGGCAATCATAAGCAGTTCCTTGTCAACCTTGTCCTCAATTCTGCGTTGTGTTATGTCGTTGTCGGTGCCCAAGATATCTGAAAGCAAAAGTTCATTTCCGTCCCAGTCTACATTCAAGGGCTCATCAATTGAAATGCTCATTTTGTTTGAATTATTTTTACGAAGATACATAAGAATTTCGTTTTCGATGCATCGTGAAGCATAAGTGGCAAGCTTTATATTTTTATCAGGGCAGAATGTGTTGATTGCCTTTATTAGCCCAATAGTGCCGATTGAAATAAGGTCTTCAACTCCTATGCCGGTGCTTTCAAATTTTTTTGCAATATACACTACGAGGCGGAGATTATGCTCAATAAGCGTGGCTTTTGTACTTTCTGTATCCACAGAGAGTCGAAGGTTTTCAATCAGATTATCTTCGTCCTCTGTTGAAAGTGGCGGAGGAAGAGTTTCCGCCCCGCCTATGTAGAGGACTGATGTTTTTTCTCTTATGAAAGAAAAGATTTTTGCAATAAGAAGTTTAAAATCGGGGTGTTTCAGATTCATTTTTGTTCCTTTCTGCCTGGTATTCACAAGCACTTTCATTATTATAAAAATCAAAGATATGAGGGTTTAGAATTCCTGAAAATCCTGACTTTTTTCCAAAATCAGTGTTGGAGATGGCGATTATTGCTTTTTTTATCTCTCTCTCCTCAAACAAAATTTTATCGGGAATAATGCCATACATAATTTCAAGAGGCGTGTCAATGGTTGAAAATGGAAGAACACGGAGCTTTGTTTCGTATCCTGCCGGAATAGTATTTTCCCTGATTGCACAAAGCAACTCTTTTGGAAAAAGCTGTTTTGCACATTTTGGTGAAAGTATTATTGCGGGAAATCCGCTTATGGGGTCGCAAAGGGTACACCCGGTGTCACAAAGCGCTTTGAAATCTACAGTTTTGTTTTCAAAAAAGACGGTTATGTCAACCTGCTTTCTGGATGCAACCATATTTTCCTTTTTTATAAAAGAAATTGCATATATCACGAGGTATGCGAGGATTATTGAAAAAATAAGGGTTTTTGAGCTTATATTAAAATAAATTTCACCGTTTGAAACAAAGGTGTTCATTGTGGTGCCAAAGTCGGTGAAAAAAATCAGGAAAAACATTATTCCGCCGAAAATCAGATTTGATGCAAAAAACATAAGGGCGTTTTTGAAGAGTGCCTTTATTGTATATGACGGAAATGCTATCCAAACAGAAAAAAACAGAAAAACTACTTTAAAAACTATTGAATATAAAAAAGAAATTTGCGGAAAAAACATAACCGTGGAATAAAAAGCAGACAGAGATGAACTCAGCGCAATGCGCCATAGGCACAAGGTTTTTTTAATTAAAAATGCCGTTCCCAAAAGAACAAGAGTGTCAATAAAAAAGTTCATCAGAAACAGCATATCAAGATATACTATTGGCTTCACAGCTTGAGGTCCTTTCTTTTTTCTAAAATTATTATACTTCACAAACTCAAAAATTTTTGTCGTATTTGGGGAAGTTTTAAAATCCTCAAAAAGAAACTTTAAATTACAAAATTCAATGTTGAAATGTATAAAAAACTATGGTAGAATAGAAATAACAAACTTGATAGGGGTGCTTAATATGAAAAACATTACTTTTGATTATGATGCCGCGCTTGGCTTTTTTTCGAAAGAAGAAATTTCGAACATAAAAGGACAGGTTAAAGATGCACATCAGTCTTTACATTCCAAAACAGGTGCAGGCAACGACTTCTTGGGTTGGGTGAACTTACCTAAAGATTATGATAAGGAAGAATTTGCACGTATCAAAGATGCAGCCCGCCGAATCAGAGAAAACTCGGATGTTTTGGTTGTTATTGGCATTGGAGGCTCATACCTTGGTGCAAAGGCGGCTATTGATTTTCTTACAGGGCCATTTTTTAACTATACTGCTGATACCCAGATTTTGTTTGCCGGAAACAGCATAAGTCCCAATTACTTAAAAGGACTTCTCAAAACCATTGAGGGAAAAGATGTTTCGGTGAATATAATTTCAAAGTCGGGAACAACAACCGAGCCCGCCATTGCTTTCAGAATTTTTAAGGAATATCTTGAAAACAAATATGGCAAGGAAGAAGCAAGAAAGAGAATTTTTGCAACCACCGACAAGGAAAAGGGTGCTCTCAAAAATCTTGCAGACAAAGAGGGCTATGAAACCTTTGTCGTGCCCGATGATGTAGGCGGAAGATATTCTGTTCTCACTGCGGTAGGACTTCTTCCGATTGCTGTTTGCGGTGCTGATATTGACAAGCTTATGGCTGGTGCAAGGGATGCAATGCAGCTTTACTCAAATGAGAATGTTGAAGAAAATGATTGCTACAAATATGCGGCAATAAGAAATATTCTTTACCGCAAGGGCAAAACTGTGGAAATGCTTGTGAATTACGAGCCTGAACTTCAGTATTTCATCGAATGGTGGAAACAGCTTTTTGGAGAGAGTGAGGGCAAGGACAAAAAGGGTATTTTCCCGTCAGGCGCAAGCTTTTCAACAGACCTTCATTCAATGGGCCAGTATATTCAGGATGGCCTCAGAAATCTTTTTGAGACAGTGCTTTACGTTGAAGATACTAAGGAAGACATTGTTATAGGCACTGACCCTGAAAATGTTGATGGACTCAATTTCTTAAGCGGAAAAACTGTGGATTTTGTCAATAAAAAGGCTTTTGAAGGCACGCTTCTTGCCCATACAGACGGCGGTGTTCCAAATCTTGTGATAAAGCTTAAGGCTCTTGATGAATATACTTTGGGTCAGCTTTTCTATTTCTTTGAAAAGGCCTGCGGTATAAGCGGTTATATGCTGGGGGTAAATCCTTTCAATCAACCAGGCGTTGAAAGCTACAAGAAGAATATGTTTGCTCTCCTTGGAAAGCCAGGTTTTGAAGCTGAAAAAGAGGCCCTTGAAAAAAGATTGAAATAATTCAAAAAAACTATTGTTTATTTTGGAAAAGTATGATATAATTGCTACAAGAAGAAAATACACTATATGTGTATGAATATAAAGAAGGGCGGTATTGCTTATGATTAAAATTCACATTGGCCTTAAAGGCAGCGGAAAAACAAAAAAACTTATTGATGATGTAAACGGTGCAATCTCTTTGGAAAAAGGAAACGTTGTTTGCATTACTGAGGGAAATCGCCTGATGCACGATATCGACAGAAATGCCAGAATGATAAACACCGAACAGTTTGACATAAAGAACTTTGATATGTTTGCAGGTCTCCTTTGCGGAATCATTGCACAGGACTTTGATGTTACACACATTTTCATTGACAGTGTGTTCAAGAGTGTTCCCAGTGCGTCTATGTCAAACATTGATGAACTTATTGCTATCATTGAAAAGCTTGAGGCACAGTTTGGCACATCATTTACTCTTATGGTGAGTGCTGATATTGCTGAAGCAACAGACCTTGTTAAGAAATACATTGCTTAGCAATTATTGATTTTTAGAATCTGAGGGGAGCAGCCGGTTTGATTGCTGAAATCGGCTTTGCTCCTTTCTGTGTTTAAATATATCAGAATTAACAAAAGAAAGGTTATGAAAAATTATGCAGTATATAAGTACACGAAACAGCAGTATAAAAGTTAAATCTGCTACTGCCATAAAGAAAGGCTTGTCCGATGAAGGCGGACTTTTTGTTCCTGCCGAGATTCCACAAATTGACCTTGAAGACATTAAAAAACTGACAGAGAAAAGCTACACTGAACGTGCGGTTTTTGTCCTTAAAAAATATCTTACGGACTTCTTGGTTAAGGAACTTCGCGAATGCGCCGAAAATGCTTACGGCGGAGGCAAGTTTTCTGGCGAAAATCCTGCTCCTGTGGTGAATGTAGGCGGGAAATACAATGTTCTTGAGTTGTGGCATGGTCCTACTTGCGCATTCAAGGATATGGCACTTCAGATTTTACCTCATTTTCTTACAAAATCTATGCAGAAAACCGGTGAGGACAAGACGGTTGTTATTCTTGTTGCTACATCTGGTGATACAGGAAAGGCTGCTCTTGAGGGCTTCAAAGATGTTGCCGGTACAAAGATTATTGTTTTTTATCCCAGTGAGGGTGTAAGCAACATTCAAAAACTCCAGATGATTACCCAAGAGGGTAAAAACGTTTTCGTTTCGGGTATTAAAGGCAATTTCGACGATGCTCAATCCGGCGTTAAAACTATTTTCACCGACAAAGAAGCAAATACTGAGTTTTTGAAAAAAGGATTTACTTTATCCTCTGCAAACTCAATAAACTGGGGCAGGCTTGTGCCGCAGATTGTTTATTACATTTCGGCTTATTGTGATATGGTGGCATCCGGCGAGGTTGTCCTTGGAGACAAAATAAACATCTGTGTTCCTACGGGAAATTTTGGAAATATCCTTGCGGCATACTATGCAAAGCGTATGGGACTTCCGGTGAACAAGCTTATTTGTGCGTCAAATCAGAATAACGTACTTACTGATTTTATAAATAGCGGCGAATATAACAAAAACCGCAATTTCCACACCACTATTTCACCGTCTATGGATATTCTTATTTCAAGCAATCTTGAAAGACTTCTTTTTGACCTTTCGGGAAATGACGACAAAAAGGTAAGCAAGTGGATGACGGACCTCAAGGAAAAAGGAGGATACAAGGTGTCGGCTGACGTGAAGAAAAAGGTTGCTGAAATATTCTGGGCGGGATACTGCGATGATTATTTCACAAAGGAACGCATCTACAAAACATATACTGAATTCGGCTATACAGTTGACACCCATACAGCTGTTGCTATTGATGTGTATGAACAGTATAAGACCGAAACAAAGGATATGACGCCTACGGTAATTGCGTCAACAGCAAGCCCGTTCAAGTTCAACCAAAGCGTTCTTTCAGCACTTGGCAAGGATAGAGAAACTGTGGATAAGGATGACTTTGAACTCCTTGACATTTTGTCGTCTGTATCTCAAATGGAAATCCCGGCTTCTTTGGGTAGCCTTAGAACCAAAAAGAAGAGATTTGAAAATGTATGTGAAAAAAGTGAACTTTTGATGACAGTTAATGGCTTTTTAGATAAAAAATAGTTTTGATACGGCTCACTTTTGTGAGCCGTATTCTATGAAGAGGGAGGTGATGCTTTGTGGCTATTTTCGCTTTAGGAGATTTGCATTTGTCTTTTGGAACAGACAAGTCAATGGATGTTTTTGGAAGCAGGTGGGAAAACTATACCGAAAAAATTTATGACGGCTGGCAAAGCATTGTATCCGAAGACGATTTGGTCATTATCCCCGGTGATGTGTCCTGGGCAACTTATCTTGAGGATGCTGTGCGTGATTTTGAATTTATTCAGGGGCTTAACGGCAAAAAGGTTATTATCAAGGGAAATCACGATTATTGGTGGACAACCCTCAAAAAAATGGAGGAGTTTTTGGTTGAAAACAACTTTGATTCCATAAAAATTCTTAATAATACAGCAATTGCTTTTGAAGATGCAGCAATTTGCGGAACGCGTGGCTGGTCGATTCAGGAAAATAATGACGAGAGTGACGAAAAAATAATTGACCGCGAAAAAAAGAGACTTGTGCTTGCTCTTGAAGAAGCAGCGAAGTTCAAAAAAGAACGGCTGATTGTGGGCATCCATTACCCGCCCTTTAATTATGCCGGTCAGGAAAATGGATTTCTTGAAATAATGCGGAATTATGACGTGGACACTTGTGTGTATGGACACCTGCACTCTTTTGCCCACAAGAATGCAGTGGAAGGTGATTTCGGGGGCGTGAGTCTCCGCCTTGTGGCAGGGGATTTTGTGGATTTTAAGCCGGTTTTGATTGGGTAATCCCAAAATCTTCATTATAATGCATAAAAAAAGTTTGTTCAAACGCGAAAAAAATATTAAAATGCCTATTGTCAAGAGGAAATTCTTGTGCTATAATATTGTGTGTTTAATGACTAACATAGGCAAAATATGCCTTTAATAGTTTCAGAGAGGAATGTTGAAATGAGTACAGTAGAAAAAAAAGAAAAGAATGTTGTGAATTTTGAGTTTTCAGTCAGCGGTGAAGAATTTAGAACTGCTATTGAAAAGGCTTACAAAAAGAACGTAGGCAAAATCAATATTCAGGGTTTCAGACGCGGCAAAGCACCCCGTCAGATTATCGAAAGATATTATGGCAGTGAGGTTTTCTTTGAAGATGCTGTCAACATCGTTCTTCCGGATGCATATGATAAAGCAATCGATGAACAGAATATTGAAGCAGTTGCTCAGCCTGAAATCGATGTAAAAGAAATTTCAAGAGAAAATGGTGTTGTTTTCACAGCAAAGGTTGCTGTTAAGCCTGAATTTGAGCTTGGTCAGTACAAGGGCGTTGAGGTTTCAAAGGTTACACACAGAACAACCGAAAAAGAAATCAATGGCGAGATTGAAAAAATTCGCGAAAGAAATGCAAGACTTGTTACTGTTGAAGACAGAAGTGCAGAGCTTGGTGACACAACAAATATTGACTTTGAAGGTTTCGCTGATGGAGTTGCTTTTGAAGGTGGCAAAGGCGAAAACTTTGATTTGAAGCTTGGTTCAGGTCAGTTCATTCCCGGCTTTGAAGAACAGCTTGTTGGAAAGAATACAGGCGATGAGGTTGATGTAAAGGTTACATTCCCCAAGGAATATCACGCAGAAAACCTCAAAGGTAAGGATGCTTTCTTTAAGGTAAAAATCAACAGCATCAAGACACAGGAACTTCCTGAACTTGATGATGAGTTTGCTAAAGATGTCAGCGAATTTGATACATTTGAAGAATTCAAGGCCGATATGACAAAGAAGCTTAAAGAAAAGAACAAAGCGAAGTCGAAGCAGGAATTGGAAAACAAAATAGTGGAAACAATATGCAATAACACAGAAATTGATATTCCTGAGGCTATGTTTGAAACGGCAGTTAACAACCAGATTCGTGAACTTGCTATGCAGCTTCAGTATCAGGGTATGAACATCGAACAGTATGCTCAGTACACAGGTATCACCCTTGATGCTATGAAAGCTCAGATAAGACCTGATGCAGAGAAGAGAGTGAAGACATCTTTGGTTCTTGAAAAGATTGCAAAGGCTGAAAATATTGAGGTTTCTGACAAGGAAATCGAAAAAGAGCTCGAAAAGATGGCAGAGCAGAGCAAAATGTCTGTTGAAGACATCAAAAAGTATGTTAACGTTGACGACATCAAAGACAGCAAGATTGTTGAAAAGACAATTGATTTTGTTGTTAAGAATGCAACAGTTAAATAATAACGCTTCAAATATAGAGCAAAGGTTAATCATTTCGGTTAACCTTGCTTGCGTTTTGGGGCAAATGTCGAAATTTTAAGAAAATTGGAGGAAAAACAAATGAATAACAGCTTGGTACCATATGTAATTGAACAAACAAGCAGAGGGGAAAGGTCATATGACATATTTTCACGTCTTTTAAAGGATAGAATTATCTTTTTGTCAGACGAAGTAAATGATGCAACAGCGAGTCTTGTTGTGGCACAACTTTTGTTCCTTGACAGCGAGGACCCCGACAAAGATATAAACCTTTATATCAACAGCCCCGGAGGTTCTATCACTGCAGGTATGGCTATTTATGATACAATGAAATACACAAAGGCGGATGTTTCTACCATTTGTGTAGGTATGGCGGCTTCGATGGGTGCATTTTTGCTTTCAGCAGGAGCAAAGGGCAAAAGATTTGCTCTTCCTAACAGCGAAATTATGATTCATCAGCCCCTTGGCGGTGCCAAAGGTCAGGCAACGGATATTCAGATTCATGCAGAACGTATCATAAAAATGAAAGATAAGCTCAACCATATGCTTTCAGAACACACAGGTCAGCCCCTTGATGTTATTCAAAGAGATACCGAACGTGACAACTTTATGTCGGCGGAAGAAGCTTTAAAATACGGGCTCATTGACAAAATCGTAGAAAAGAGATAAGTTATTTTTTCAAAAGGAGACAGAATATGTCGAGCAATAATGATATAAGACAGCTTCGCTGTTCTTTTTGCGGCAAAACAGAAGACCAGGTCAAGAAACTCATTGAGGGACCGGGAGTTTATATTTGCAACGAATGTGTTGATTTGTGCTTTGAAATTGTTGAAGACGAGTTTGACGACGTGAACTATGTTTCCGAAGAAACAGAAGCTGGTGAACTCCCAAAGCCAAAAGAAATCAAGGCGTTTCTTGACGATTATATCGTTGGTCAGGATGCGGCAAAAAGAGCACTTTCTGTTGCTATTTACAACCATTATAAAAGAATAGGCTATAACGGACAAAATGATGATATTGAGCTCCAAAAGAGCAATATTTTGCTCCTTGGTCCAACCGGTGTGGGTAAGACTTTTCTTGCCCAGACTTTGGCGAAAATGATGAATGTTCCATTTGTAATTGCAGATGCTACATCACTTACAGAAGCCGGATACGTGGGCGAGGATGTTGAAAATATTCTCTTAAAGCTCATTCAGGCAGCGGACTATGACATCCAAAAGGCAGAAAAGGGAATTATCTATATTGATGAAATTGACAAGATTTCAAGAAAGTCCGAAAATCCGTCTATTACCCGTGATGTAAGCGGCGAGGGCGTTCAGCAGACTCTTCTCAAAATTCTTGAGGGGACTATTGCATCAGTTCCACCCACAGGCGGAAGAAAGCATCCTCATCAGGAGTTTATTCAGATTGACACAACAAACATTTTGTTTATTTGTGGTGGTGCATTTGAAGGAATTGACAAGATAATCGAAAGCCGTATAAACACCTGCTCTCTTGGCTTTGGTGCAAAGGTTGAGAGCAAAAAAGAGAAAAATCGCGGTGATGTTTTGAAACACCTAATCCCTGATGATTTGCTGAAATTTGGTCTTATCCCTGAATTTATTGGGCGTGTTCCGGTTATTACAACCCTTGAGTCACTTGACAAAGATGCTCTCAAAATGATACTTACAGAGCCGAAAAACGCTCTTGTAAAACAGTATAAAAAGCTTTTTGAAATGGACAATGTTGAGCTTGAATTTCTTGATGAAGCCGTTGATGCTGTTGCTGAAAAGGCAATAAAAAGAAATACCGGCGCAAGGGGTCTTCGCACCATTCTTGAAGATATAATGCAAGATATTATGTTTGAGATACCCTCGGATTCTGCAATCAAAAAGGTAACCGTGACAAAGGAATGTGTTACAGAAAAAGCAGCACCCCTCACCGAGCGTGAAGAACGCAAAACGGTAAAAAAACCACGGACACAAACGGTTATTACTGATGATAAATCTGCGTGTTAATTTTCGCGGAAAGGATGAATTGTATGAAAAAAGTTAGAGCTTTGATAATTGCGCTTATTTGTGTTTCCTTGCTTGCGGCTTGCGGAACAAGAAATCAGCCAGCACAAAGTAGTGAAAGTTCAAACATCGAGGGTGATGTATCCAAACAAGAGGTTATTTGGGCAGAAAAGCTTCCGTATGAGATTTCAAAGTGGCACGAAGTCACCAGATATACCGGTGATACAGACGGTGACGGAAGTGACGAAAATGTTGTTCTTCTTACCTCAGCCGAGTATGACGAGGACGGAGAATTTTTCTGGAATGATGGTCAGAACTGGGCTTTGTTTGTTGAAGACCGTGGTGAAAACTATCTTTTGCTGAATGAATATTTAAATGCCGGCAGTGTATATTTTGAAGTCCTTGATTTATACATGGAAGAAGGTACAAAGCCACAGATAAACGTTATTGTGTCAACAACTTCAGGCTTCTCTCTTACAAGTTATGCTTTTTCAAAGGATGAAGATGGCTATGTTGTTGTTCCGCAGTATGACTCAGGAGCCGCAACCGTTGCAGGAACAAACAGACGTTTTTCATCAATTCCTGAATATTAAGCTTACGATTTTTAAAACCGCCAAGGCTATGAATGCCTCTGGCGGTTTTTTGTATCTGGATGAAACACAAAAGTGCTGACTTTACATAGTATATAATATAAAATTCATATATCTGGAGGAAGTAATAATGAAAAATTCCACCAAAACAAAGAAAATACTATTTATCGGAGGTGATCTCCGTCAAATAAGGGCAATAAATGAAGCCTCAAGGCTCGGAAATCAGGTATATGCTTTGGGATTCAGCGGAGATTTTAAACAAAAGCTTTGTGAAGACATTAGAGTAATAGACGATTTTTCTGAAAGCGATGATACATATCATGCTGTTGTATTGCCGCTTCCGTATACTACTGACGGAAAGTACCTGAATACCCCTTTGACTAATGAAAAAATTACACTTACTGATGTGTTTGAAAATATTTCACCGCAGAGTAAAATTCTTGCCGGGAAATGTGATGCAAAAATAAAAACGATGGCTGAAACCTATGAAATCGGTCTTGTGGATTATTCCTGCCGTGAGGAACTTGCTATGCTCAATGCCGTTCCGACAGCAGAAGGTGCCATACAGATTGCTATGGAGGAAACGCCTTTTACATTACATGGCTCAAGATGCCTTGTTGTAGGCTGTGGCAGGATAGGTAAAATTCTTGCAAAAATGCTTTGTGGAATAGGCGCAAGGGTTACTGTTTCAGCAAGAAAAAACAGGGATTTGGCTTATGGGCATGCTATGGGGTTTGAAACAGTTTCAAACTCAAAGCTCGCTGCAATAGTGAAGGATGTTGATGTGATTTTCAACACAGTACCAAGTCTTATTCTGGATTTCGACCTGCTTTCAAAAATCAGTAAAAAAACTTTGATAATTGATTTAGCATCAAAACCCGGTGGGGTGGATTTTGACGAAGCAAGGCGTCGTGGAATAAAGGTTATCTGGGCATTGTCACTGCCCGGAAAGGTAGCACCCGATACAGCAGGTGATATTATATGCAGTACAATATTCAACATACTGGAGGAAATGGAGATGAATGGATGAAAATTGAAAACAAAACGGTTGGATTTGCAATAACCGGTTCGTTTTGTACGTTTAAAAAGGTCTTTCCTCAAATTAAAAAGCTTGTTGACTTGGGAGCGAGTGTTATTCCTATTATGTCAGAAACAAGTTATACCACAGATACGAGATTTGGAAAGGCAGAGGAACATATAAGAAAACTTGAAGAAATAACCGGAAAAAATGTGATAGCGAGCATTAGGGATGCAGAGCCCATTGGGCCAAAAGAAATGCTGGATATACTTGTGGTGGCACCTTGTACGGGAAATTCTTTAGCCAAAATTGCCACAGGCATAGCAGATTCATCAGTTACTTTGGCGGTTAAAGCCCATCTTCGCAACAAGAGACCTGTGGTGATTGCAGTTTCTACAAATGACGGTCTTGGAAACAATGCAAAAAATATAGGAATTCTATCAAATATGAAAAATATTTATCTTGTTCCTTTTGGTCAGGATGATTTTAAAAATAAAGAGAATTCTTTGGTTGCTGATATGGAGCAGATTGTTCCGTCAATAGAATGCGCACTTGATGAAATACAGCTTCAACCATTAATAAAAGCTTATGAATGAAATAGAAACTTATCCCCCCGTTATTCGTGGGGATTTTCTTATGGACAAAATCAAAAAAGTATGATAATATGTTAAAAAATTGTTAAATAGGAGATTTTGCGGTGAAATACAAAAATTCAATCAAATTTTTTGTAGCTACTTTGGCACTTATAGTGCTTTTTTCAGGTTGCCAGAAAGCCACTGAGGAAACCGGGGCAGATGCCCTTGCAGAGATAAATGAAGAAATTTCTATATTTGCCGTAGGGGACAATCTTTTGCATATGCCGGTTATAAACAGCGGAAAAAAAGATGACGGAAGCTATGATTTTTCGCCGATTTTTGAAAAGCTTCAGCCTGCAATCCGCGAGGCTGATATTGCGGTTATAGGTCAGGAAACTGTTTTTGGCGGAAAGGAACTGGGTTATTCAGGATATCCGCTTTTCAATTCACCCTCTGATATGGGAAAAACCTTGGTGGATGAGGGGTTTGATGTTGTGCTCCATGCATCAAATCATGTTCTGGACAAGCTGAGCAGAGGCGTTGAAAATACCCTTGCGTTTTGGAGAGAATATCCCCAAGTTACTGTGCTTGGGATAAATGAAAGCGAAATGGATCAAAACACTATTGACATAATAGAGGAAAAAGGTGCAAAAATTGCACTTCTTAATTATACATATGGAACGAATGGAATACCACTCCCTGCTGATAAAAAGTATCTTGTGAATTTGATTGATGAAGAAAAGATAAATTCTGATTGCCGTTATGCCGATGACAATGCGGATTTCACTGTGGCCTTTATGCACTGGGGCACTGAATATGCGAGCTATCCGGATGAATTTCAAAAAAATCTGGCTCAAAAAATGTGTGATTGGGGTGTTGATTTAATAATTGGCTCGCATCCCCATGTAATTCAGCCGGTGGAGTGGATAAAAAGTGAAAACGGAAATGAGATGCTGACTTTTTATTCTTTGGGTAATTTTGTTTCAAGGCAAAAAGAAGTCCGCAATCTTCTTGGGGGAATAGCCGAAGTAACATTGGCGTATAATGGCGAAAAAGTGAGCATTGCAGATTATTCCTTTGTTCCCATTGTGACACATTACAACACTGACTACAATCGATTTTTTGTTTACAGGCTCTCGGAATATAGTGCTGGAATGGGCGCTATGCATGGGGTAACACCTCATGATGGAGCAGTAACAGTGAAACGCTTTAAAGATATTGTTGATAAAACATTTGAAGGATATGATAAGTCAATAATCAAATATTAAAAATAAAAATCCTTGAAACGCTGAGTTTCAAGGATTTTCCTTGTATATTCATTTATAAGTATTTTGTTATCTCTTTTACAAGACCTAAAACAGAAACTCTTGAGGTATCCGAATTTTCAAAACGGCGGGCGGGGTAGTAGGGGTTTATGGATTCAAGCTCAATCCAGTTACTTCCTATATTGAGCTTTTTGACAAAAGCCTCGTCACCATCAACGGTAACCACAGCAATTGCTCCGCTTTCTACCGAGGATTGGAGTCTCACAAGAATCTGGCTCCCGTCATCAATCAGTGGTGACATACTGTCGCCTGAAACGTTCACTCTTATATATTTTTCGGGATTTGCACCATAAGGGAGAAAGGTGGGAACAAAATCGTCAGGAGTTGTGTCTGCTAAGCGGCCAAAACCTGCAGAAACGCTGTTGTATACAGGAATCTGATATACATTATCCTGAGGTTGTGTCAAAGTTTCTATTTCAGCATTGGGAACATCGGTTCTGCCCAACAAATAATCAGAAGAAACATCCAAAAGCTCAGTAAGGTTTGTGATAACGCTTACAAGTGGCTCTTGCTTATTATTTTCATATTTTGAAAGAGTTCCCTTGCTCATACCACCGCCAAACCGCCTGTTGTATTTGAAGGCAAGCTCCTCAAGGGTAAGACCTTTAGCTTTTCTGCATTCTTTAAGTTTATCTCCCAAATTATACATTTAATCACCCGTTTTTAGAAAAAATTTTGTTTACACTAGTACTATAACACATTTTTTTGCAAATTGCAAGAAAAAGTTTCGAATTTAGAAAAAAGTTTAAAAAATTTAAAAAAAGTTATTGACAACGAAACAAAATTGTGTTATGATTTAGAAAAAGTTACAGAAAACGAAACAAAAAGTTTCTAAAAAGGAGATGCTTTTATGACAAATGTAAAATTCAATGCTAAAAAGTTTTTCAGATTTATGTTTTTTATTTCAATCCTTTTTGTTGGTGCTTTTGCAGAAAACGGGAATATTACTGGAGCACTTGTTCTTGCTATGCTCATATAAGGTTCATTGTGTTTAAAAAATTGATGTAATCTTCTTTTGTCATGGGATGTATGTAAGGGTATTCCAAAGAAAGTTTTTTAAGAATTTCAAAAGTATTGTCTTGAGAATCAAGGTCTACGACAACTAATTCTTCTGGTGGCAGGAATGGGGCATTTTTATTGACGTTGAGCTGATGGATGAAGCTTCTCAGGAAACATTCTATGGTATCTTCGCTGTCCTTGGTGGAAAGAACGATTTTTACAGGTGTTTGATAATAAAATGAACATTTCATTGAACAAGCAATTTTTAAGATTATACACAAAATAACAGATAATATTGTTATGAAAATTAAAAATAAACCAATCTCCATAATCTGACCTCCTTTTGTTTTGAGTATATGCGTTTTTGAGGGTTTGGTTACAACGAAAAGAGAAAACAAGTATGAAATATGAGTCGAAATACCTCCTGGGACGGCGAAAATTTTAAGTCAGTTTCGGGAAGGTATTTTTTTGTTTGTTGTTGTCGAAAAATCTTTTTTAAAAACAGTTGACGTGAGGAATAAAAAAAGTTATAATACTAAATAGGATATTATGTTGTTTTTTGGAGGTATTTGTTATGTTAGCAAGAAAGCTTAGAAGCAGGTTGTTTGGTTTCAAAAAAAAGGATGTTTATGCGTTTATTGAAGAAATGGATGCAAAAGCCGGCGAAAAGCTCAACGAAAAAGAAAAGGAAATAGAGTCTCTCAGGGCAAAGATTGCGGAGCTTGAAGCAAACCGTGATGCTGTTGTCAGCGTTCTTCAGCTGGCTGAAAAACACGCAAAGGAAATCGTTGAAGAAGCCAAGAAAACTGCTGATATTATGCGCAAAGAGGCGGAAGAGGAAATTCAGGAGAAAAAGGGTATTGTCAATCGTGAAATAGAAATCAAGCGCAAGGCAATAAAAACCTATTATGCAAACGAAAACAAGAAGATTGACCAGATAAAAGGTGAGGTTGAACGTATGAGACGGGCGTCTCTTGACGCTATTGAGAATTTTGAGCGTCAGCTTCGTGAGGTTGAGCGTATGACTTACAACAGCGGGAATTACATAAGTTCTGCTATGAATTATGCACAAAGTAATGCAAATCTTGAAACGTTTGATGATGT
The DNA here is from genome assembly GCA_017620615.1 of Clostridia bacterium. Taxonomy (GTDB): domain Bacteria; phylum Bacillota; class Clostridia; order Monoglobales; family Monoglobaceae; genus SIG440. The sequence goes on from JAGAUW010000002.1 coordinate 69,600, forward strand.
AGACCGCGAAATACCTGTACGCATTGTCACATCACTTAGTGAATAACAAATTTTATATACTTTCAAAAAACATCGTTGCACAATTATAAAAACTTACACATAATATAAATTATAGATGCAGATTACTGTATCTTTAAAATGCGCTTATCCGGTTCCGCTGATAAGCGTTATTTTCAGTAAAGTTGCGGAAAGAAAGGCGATGAAATACAGTGAATGTATACCTTGACAACAGCTCAACAACGCGGTCTTTCAAAGAGTGTGCAGAGCTTGTGTCGGACGTTATGTATAATTCTTTCGGCAATCCATCTTCATTGCACAGAAAAGGTATCGAAGCGGAAAAGCTTATAAAGACAGCTCGTATACAGATTGCACAGACTTTGAAAGTCGAGCCGGAGAGCATATATTTTACTTCCGGTGGTACCGAGGCTGACAATCTTGCCATCTTGGGTGCGGCAAGAGCAGGCCGTGGAAAGCATATCCTGAGCACATCTATCGAGCATCCTGCGGTGCTGAACACACTTAAATACCTTGAAAAAAGAGGATATACTGTTGAACTGATTCCCGTTTCAAAAAAAGGCGTGGTTGATATTGAACGCCTGTCAAAAATGATAAGAAAAGACACTGTTTTGGTTTCGTGTATGTATGTTAATAATGAAATCGGGACAGTGCAACCGGTAGAAAAAATCGGAAAGATTATAAAGGCGCAAAACTCAAATACTATGTTCCACGTTGATGCGGTTCAGGCTTATGGAAAGTTTCCGTTTTCTGCGGCTCAGCTTGAGGCGGACTTTATAACTCTCAGCAGTCACAAAATTCATGGTCCCAAAGGCGTTGGGGCATTGTATATTAAGAATAAAAACAAGCTTGTTCCCATTATTTATGGGGGAGGACAGCAAGGAAATATAAGACCGGGTACTGAAAATGTTCCCGGAATTGCCAGTTTTGGTCTTGCGGCTAAGATGTCATTTGATTCTATTGCGGAAAAAGCGGCGAAAATGGAAAGACTGAAAAATCGCCTCAAAGACGGGCTTAAAGCACATCTTGATGATATTATTATAAACACTCCTGAGGAAATTTCAGCGCCGCATATACTGAATGTTTCTTTTGGGAATGTAAAATCAGAAGTTCTTCTTCATTCGCTTGAGGCAGACGGTGTTTATGTTTCGTCAGGGTCTGCTTGCTCAAGTCACAAAAAGGGTCCCAGTTATGTTCTTACTGCCATCGGAACTGACAAAAAAATGATTGACGGAAGTATCAGGTTCAGCTTGTCGGAATTCACTACTGCTGAAGAAATTGATTACGCAGTGGACTGTACGGTAAAACACGTAAAACTTATCAGAAAGCTTTTGAAAAGATAAAAAATCTTTTCAGGATTGGAGAAATTTATGCAAAAGATAGATTTGATACTTTTAAAATATGGCGAGATTGCTCTCAAGGGGCTTAACAAGCCCCTTTTTGAGGCAAAGCTTGTGGACAACATTAAGAGCCGTCTTGAAAAAATCGGCAAGTTCGGTGTGAGAAAATCTCAGTCCACCATTTATGTTGAGCCTCTTGAAAACGGTCTTGATATGGATGAGGCACTGAAAACTTTGGGTCAGGTGTTTGGAATTGTAAACATTTGTCCTGTTATGAAATGCGAAAAGGACATTGACAGCATTGGAAAGGCAGCTGTCGAATGTGTGAGACCCCTGTTTTCTAAAGGGAAAACATTCAAGGTTGAAGCAAAACGCGAGGATAAGAATTTCCCGATGAAATCCCCTGAAATCTGCAGGGTTGTTGGCGGAAAAATACTTGAAGCAATAGACGGAATTTCTGTTGATGTGCACAATCCTGATATAACAGTGAATGTTGAAGTAAGACAGGATGGATTTGTTTATACCAGAAAAATAAAGGGCGCAGGCGGTATGCCGGTGGGAACAAACGGAAAAGCCACAATTCTTTTATCCGGAGGAATAGATAGTCCTGTTGCGGGGTATATGATTTCAAAACGCGGTGTTGCCCTTGAGGCTGTTCATTTCCACAGTCATCCATATACAAGTGACCGCGCAAAAGAAAAGGTAATTGACCTTGCAAAGCAGATGTCGGCTTATTGCGGAAAAATCAGGCTTCACATTGTTCCATTTACAAAAATTCAGCTTGATATAATCGAAAAATGTCCCGAAAATTATCTTACTGTCATAATGAGAAGACTTATGATGCGTATTGCAGAGAAAATCTCGGCGAAAGAGGGCTCGGCGGCGCTCATCACGGGCGAAAGCATTGGACAGGTTGCAAGTCAAACAATGGAAAGTCTTGTTTGTACCGATAATGCTGTAGCACAACCGGTTTTCAGACCTCTTATCGGTATGGACAAGGAAGAAATTGTTACTATATCAAAGAAAATAGGAACTTATGAAACTTCCATTTTGCCTTATGAGGATTGTTGTACAATTTTTGTTCCAAAGCATCCGAAGACAAAGCCTGTACTTGCAGAAATAATTGAGGCAGAAAAGGCCCTTGGTGATATAGAGGTGGCACTTAACGAGGCGATTGAGCAAGAAGAGATTCTGGTGATAAAATAATGAAAAGTATAGAAACTATAGTATGTGAATTGCTCCTTGAAAGAAAAATGAAGGTTTCTACAGCAGAAAGCTGCACGGGGGGGCTTGTTTCAAAGAAAATAACGTCTGTGTCAGGGGCTTCGGGATGTTTTGACCTGGGTGTTGTGACCTATTCGAATGAACAAAAACATAAGATTTTAGGTGTGAAAAACGAGACCCTTGATGAGTTTGGTGCAGTATCTCAAGAGACAGCTCTTGAAATGTGCAAAGGTGTGAAAGAACTTTCCGGTGCTGACTTTGGAATATCTGTTACTGGCATTGCAGGTCCAACGGGTGGAACTCCTGAAAAGCCTGTGGGAACTGTGTGGATTGGCATTTGCGGTGAGAATTTGCATACTGCTCAAAGGTTTATGTTTGACGGTGACCGTGATGCAGTGCGGGAAAGTACAGCAAATAAGGCTCTTGAAATGGTAAGGGATACGATTTTAAATAATTTTACAGAAAGGTGCAAAGAAAAATGAGTATAAGAATTGGAATTTATGGATATGGAAATCTTGGAAGGGGTGTGGAAAACGCTATAAGGCAAAATCCTGATATGGAGCTTGTGGCAGTATTCACAAGACGTGACCCATCTTCAATTAAAATAAACACAGCGGGAGTGTCAGTTCTTCATGCGGACGAGCTTCCCAAAATGACAGATAAAATAGATGTTTTGATTCTTTGTGGTGGTAGCGCAAAGGATTTGCCAATGCAGACACCTGAAATGGCAAAGATGTATAATGTGGTTGACAGCTTTGATACTCATGCGAAAATTCCACAGCATTTTGAAAATGTTGATGAAGCTGCGAAACTTGGCAACAAAGTTGCTGTCATATCTGTTGGCTGGGACCCAGGTATGTTTTCTGTTAACCGTATGTATGCAGAAACAATACTGCCTGATGGTGAAAGCTATACCTTCTGGGGAAAGGGTGTGAGTCAGGGGCATTCTGATGCTATCCGTAAAATAGAGGGTGTTCTTGATGCAAAGCAGTACACAATCCCGGTTGAAAAAGCTCTTGAGTCGGTAAGAAACGGTGAAAACCCAAAACTTTCGACTCGCGAAAAGCACACAAGGGAATGTTTTGTTGTGGCAGAGGACGGTGCTGATAAAGAACGCATTGAAAGAGAAATAAAAACTATGCCGGATTATTTCGCTGACTATGATACAACAGTTCATTTCATTACGAAAGGGGAGCTTGTGCGTGACCACAGTGGTATCCCCCATGGTGGATTTGTTATCAGAAGCGGAAAAACAGGTGAAAACTTTGAAAATAATCACATAATTGAATACAGCTTAAAGCTTGATTCGAATCCTGAATTTACGTCTTCTGTTATCGTTGCCTATGCACGTGCTGCATACAGAATGAATAAAAATGGTGATTCGGGTTGCAAAACAGTTTTTGATATTGCGCCGGCGCTTCTCAGTCCAAAGTCAAATGAGGAATTGAGAAAAAATCTTTTATAGTTGGAATTCTTGACATAGACTGTGTTTAGTGTTAAAATACAAGTATTTTAATATGAAACCATTGGGGTATCAATAATTATTTTAATTTCCTGCATTTTCAGGCAGGTGAAAGGTGTGAAAACTTATGAGAAATTTAGAAAAGTACAAGGGTGTTATTCCGGCATTTTATGCTTGTTATGACGAAAATGGCGAAATTAGTCCAGAAAGAGTTCAGGCATTTACCAGATATTTTATCGAAAAAGGTGTCAAAGGTGTTTACGTTAACGGTTCTTCCGGTGAATGCATATATCAGAGTGTTGAAGACCGGAAAGTCGTACTTGAAAACGTTATGAAAGCAAACGACGGCTCGCTGACAGTTATTGCGCATGTTGCTTGTAACAACACAAAAGATAGTATGGAGCTTGCAAGGCACGCAGAATCTTTGGGTGTTGATGCTATTGCTGCAATTCCCCCAATTTATTTCCGTCTTCCTGAATATGCAATCGCTGAATATTGGAATGATATAAGCTCAGCTGCTCCCAATACCGATTTTGTTATTTACAATATTCCTCAGCTTGCGGGTGTAGCACTTACGCTTAATCTTTACAAAGAAATGAGAAAGAACCCAAGGGTTATTGGCGTTAAAAACTCTTCAATGCCAATTCAGGACATTCAGCAGTTCAAACAGGAATCAGGTGATGACTATATAGTTTTCAATGGTCCTGATGAACAGTTTATCGGTGGCAGAGTTATCGGTGCTGAAGGTGGAATTGGTGGTACATACGGAGTTATGCCCGAACTTTTCCTCAAGATGGACGAGTATATAAAGAATGGCGAAATGGAAAAAGCAAAGGATATTCAGAATGATGCAAATGCTATTATATACAAAATGTGTTCTGGTCATGGAAATCTATATGCTATAATCAAAGGAATTCTCAAAATTAATGAAGGGCTTGACCTTGGCGGAGTAAGAAAACCCCTTGCCAATCTTGCAGACAGCGATATGCAAATTGTAGAGGAAGCTGCAAAAATGATTCGCGATGCTGTTAAAAAGTATATAGGCTAAAAAATTGAAAATTTTAAACCCTGTGATATTAAAATCACGGGGTTTTTGTTTCAAAAAAAGTTTACATTTTGGTGTATTTGTGTTAAAATATAAGTGTTTTAAATTGTTAACAAAAAGAGGTAAATCGCTGTGATAGAAGAAAGAACACTCAAAACTCTTGAATTTAATAAAATATGTGGGATTTTGGCTGACTTTGCGGTTTGTGAGGACAGCAAACAAAAAGCCCTGAAAATTATGCCCAAAACCGCACTTGCAGAGGTAAAGAGCGACCTTTCAATGACAGATGAGGCTGTCGTTATGGTTCTCAAATACGGTTCGTTACCGATTTACGGCGTTTCCGAGGTTTTGAGTGCTTTGAAACGTATAAGCGTTGGCGGAACACTTTCTATGGTTGAGCTTCTTAACATAGCGAAGGTTCTTTCCTGTGCTGCACATCTCAAGAAATATTATGACGGGCACAGTGGTGTGCTTGATGGGTTGTTTGATGGGCTCAGTGTACACAGTGACATTGAAAACCGCATCTCTTCATCAATAATTTCTGAAACTGAAATGGCGGACGGAGCAAGCCCTGAACTTGCAAATATCCGTAGAAAAATTGCACGTATGGGAGATAAGATAAAAGACACATTGAATTCCATGATACGTTCACCACATTATCAGAAGTTTTTGCAGGATCCCATTGTTACCCTGCGAAATGACAGATATGTACTTCCAGTAAAGGCTGAGCATAAAGGTGATGTTCACGGCATAGTTCATGACGTTTCGGCATCGGGCGGAACGCTTTTTGTCGAGCCAAGTGGTGTTGTAGAAGCAAATAATGAGCTTCATAGCTTAGCCGCAAAAGAAAAGACGGAAATTGAACGAATCCTCGCTGAACTCACATCTCTTGTTGGGGAAATTTCTGATGCTGTTAAATGGAATTATGAGTTGATTTGTGATATAGATTTGCTGTTTGCAAAGGCGAAGCTGGGAATATTCCAAAAAGGCGTTTGCCCAATAGTGAATGATAAAGGACAGATTGATATCAAAAAGGGGAGACATCCGCTTATTGATTCCCAAAAAGTGGTTTCTCAGGATATTTCTTTGGGAATTGATTTTGATACTTTAGTTGTTACAGGACCAAATACAGGCGGCAAAACTGTACTTCTCAAAACTGTTGGACTTTTTTCACTTATGGCGCAATCGGGCCTTTATGTGCCGGCTTCTGACGGAACCACTCTTTCAGTATTTGATGGTATTTATGCCGATATTGGCGATGAACAAAGCATCGAGCAGAGTCTCAGTACTTTTTCTTCACATATGACAAATATAGTTGGAATACTCAATAAAGTAACTCCCGATTCACTGGTGCTTTTTGATGAGCTTGGTGCGGGAACTGACCCGACAGAAGGTGCGGCACTTGCGATTTCCATACTGAACTATATAAAAAATATAGGGGCGAAGACTGTTGCTACCACTCATTATAGTGAGTTGAAGGTTTATGCTCTTTCTAACGACAGGGTGGAAAATGGGTCTTGTGAGTTCGACGTGGAAACGCTCAGCCCCACATACAGACTGCTTGTAGGGATCCCGGGAAAGAGTAATGCTTTTGCAATATCCAAGAAACTTGGACTTTCGGATTTTATAATCGAAGAATCAAAACGTTTGCTTTCAAAGGAAAATATAAAATTTGAGGATATTCTCACAGATATTGAGGAAAACCGAAAAGTTGCCGAAATATCACGTGCCGAGCAGGAACGTCTGAAGAAAGAGGCACAGGCGATAAAAGCGGAGCTTGTTCGTGAAAGAAAACTTCTGGACAAAAAAAGAGATGAAATTTTTGAGAAAGCCAACAAAAAAGCTGCTGAAATTATGGAACAGGCGAAAGCTGAAACAGAAGCAATTTTAGAAAAAATGCGTGCACTCAAAAAAGAAAAGGATGAAAAAGAAGCA
>JAGAUW010000022.1 GCA_017620615.1 Clostridia bacterium
CGATATGATTTTACTGTCAGTGGTATTCCATCTTTGATGGAGTGGTATTTTTACTCCGTAAAAGTGTTATTAAAATCTCGCGGTTTTAGTGGTATTATATTTGCCTTTCAAACTGTGCGGCGTCGAACACCTCACGGTCTATGATTGCAACATGATGATCTTTTATATAGAATTTTGGTAGTTCGCCTGTATTTTTCCTTGTCTTTTTGCTGATGGGATCGACTACATATGTTTTTTGTGTCAGTACATCTCCTGCATATTTTTCGTTTACAAGAATTCTTTTCACGGCTTCAGTTTTCCATACAGGTTTTCCTGATGGAGATGGTATTTTTTCTTCTATAAGGGAGTCGGCAATTTCTCTCATACTGAGTCCTCTCTGGAATCTTGCAAATATGACTTTTACCGCAGCTGCCTGTTCGGGGATCGGTGAACCATCCCTTGAATGTGTACCCATATTTTGTCGGGATGTAGCTTTCAAGGCTGATGCTTTCGCCGTATCGTTTTGTTATTGACCTGATAAAGCTACCGCCGTCCGATGCGAAGGTTAAGGTTACATTTCCTACGATGCCGAGTTCGTTATCGAATGTCACTCGATATTTACTGAGCCACCAAGGTTTTGCAGTTGCCGAGGCCGTTGTTGTCAGCAGCATGGTCACTGCCAATGCCGTACATAATACTTTTTTCTTCATAATCTTTCATCCTCTCACTTTGATATAAGAAATGCCGGCATACTCGAATTTCATCCATCGAATATGTCGGCATCGTTTTTGAAGCATTCCATAAAGAACCTTGCACCGAGCTTGAATCCTTTTCTGAATACTTCACATTCTGTGATTTGTAGAATTTCATTATTGCAAGCCTTGTACTTTTGGAATAATTCCTTTTCGTCATCGTTCATGCTTCCAACCAATTTTTCTTCATTTTGGTTAAGCAGTTTCAAAATCTTGTCAAATTTTCTTTGTCTGTGAAATGGTCTTTCTATTGGATTTATATTCCCATACCAGAATTCTTCAAGTACCTTCATTTGATTTCACCTCCCTCGTAGCACAAACACTACCACAGAAATATATGAAAGTCAACAAAGGTTTTTCAAAGTACTTTTCTTTGATTACTGTGTATCATATTTTGGTATGCCTTTTCTTTTATGTTCACTTACTTTATGCAATCTTTCAATAATTGCAGATTTATCTTTAGCAATAGGTTCTCCTGAAATATACGCATCCAATTCCGCATAGGTTACGCCCATCTCACTCTCGTCTGTCTGACCGTCAAACAAAGCAGCAGACGGGGTTTTTTCAATGATACGCTTTGGGGCATCAAGATAACGCAGAAATTCATATATTTCGGTTACGGTCAAATCTGCAATAGGATTGAAGTCATGTGCTCCGTCACCCCACTTGGTAAAATAACCGACATAAGCCTCACTACGGTTTCCTGTACCTGCAACAAGTCGGTTTTCACTTGCAGCGATAGCGTATAATGTAAGCATGCGAATACGAGGTGCCATATTGCTTAGAGCTGAATTATTCAATTCCGTTATGCCTGCAAGTGCATTAATCTCTGCTTCTTTTACAGGAGTC
>JAGAUW010000023.1 GCA_017620615.1 Clostridia bacterium
TCCTGCTATAAATGTGGGACTTTCTGTTTCCCGTGTAGGTGGTGCAGCACAAACACCTTCTATGAAAAAGGTTTCATCCTCACTTCGTACTCGTCTTGCACAGTATAGAGAACTTGCAGAATTTATGCAGTTTGGTTCAGATATTGACGATGATACAAAGAAGGCATTATCCTCAGGCAGACTTCTTACGGAAGCCATCCGTCAGCCCAGATATGCTCCAATAGAGGACAATATGCAAACAATTCTTATTTTTGCCGTAAGTGAAGGATATGCTGATGGGATTTCTCCTGATGATATGGAGAATTTTGAAAAGAATCTTTACAGATTTTTCCGTGAAGAAAAGGCAGAGCTTGCGCTCAAAGTTAAGAACGCAAAGAAGTTTGATAGCGAGTTAAAGAATTCTCTTAAAGAGGCTTTGAGTGAATTCGCCGAGAGGTTATAATTATGCCTACGGTTCAGAGTTTAAAAAAGAAATTAAATACTATCCACTCTACCACGAAATTAACTCGTGCTATGAAAACGGCATCTACGGTTAAGTTTGCAAAAATCAGCGGAATATATGCCGAGTACGAAAAGTATGCAGGTGAATACCTCAATCTTTACAGAAACTATCGTAGTGAGTTTAATTCTGTTTTTCCTTGCACTAATCCGGATGCACCTTGTTGCTTTGTTGTTATTGCTTCAAACAGGGGAATGTGTGGTAGTTTTAATACAGAACTGTTTTCTTTCTTCAGCAACATAGAGGAAAAGGGAATTATTATTTCCTGTGGTAAAAAAGCGGCAGAGTATTTTGAAAGAAAAGGGATAGAAACGGAAAAAAACTTTGTTTTTGAAGATATGCCTTCTCAAAAACAGGTAAAAGAACTTTTTGAGTATATCTGCACATTGATGGCAGAAGGAAAGATTTCTTCAGTTAAAACGGTTTATCCAAAGTATACAAATATGATAAAGCAAAAGCCTATTTGTAGGGATTTGTTTACCTTTGATGAGGGCAAAACAGAGGCGAAAGAGCTTGTTTTCGTGCCTGACAGAGATACAGTTATAAAGAATACGGCAGAAAAAATATTTCTCAGTGTTCTTTATAAAAGAGTGCTTGAAACAGCCCTTGGTGCACAAGCGGCAACCCTTACAACTATGCGTTCGGCTTATGATACAGCCTGTGAATACAGTGCAAAATTAGAAACAGAAATGAACAGAAAGCGTCAGAGTCAGGTTACTGCTGATGTTATTGAAATCTCATCAGAATTTTCAATGAAAGGGGATATATGAAATGGCAAAAGGCTGTGTGGGAATGGTGCAGAGAATAACAGGTCCCGTTGTGGATATTCTTTTTTCTGCAGGTGAAATTCCCGATATTTTCAATGCGGTAAACATTGAAGTAAATTCAGAAATATATACCCTTGAGGTCTCACAACATTTAGGTGATGGTGAGGTCAGATGTATTTCAATGAATCCCACTGACGGTATGTCCCGTGGTATGAAAGCAATTGACACTGGCGAACCAATAAAGATTTCCGTAGGTGAAGAAACCCTTGGCAGAATGGTTAATGTTACGGGTACGCCTATTGACAGAGGAGAAAAAATTGAAACGGCAGAAAAATGGCCGATTCACCATGATGCTCCAAGTTTTGCTGAAATCGTTTCCTCGACAGATATACTTGAAACAGGCATAAAGGTTATTGACCTTATGACACCATATATTAAGGGCGGTAAAATAGGCCTTTTCGGTGGTGCAGGTGTAGGTAAAACGGTTCTTATTATGGAACTTATCCGTAATGTTGCCTTTGAGCATAACGGCTACTCTGTTTTTGCAGGTGTTGGTGAGCGTTCAAGAGAGGGTAATGACCTTTGGAATGAAATGAAACAGTCAGGGGTTATTGATAAAACATCCCTCGTTTTCGGTCAGATGAACGAAACTGCAGGTGCAAGACTCCGTGTACCACTTGTTGGTCTTACAATGGCTGAA
>JAGAUW010000024.1 GCA_017620615.1 Clostridia bacterium
AAATGAAAAAGAACGGTGACTGTATTGCCGAGGGAGAACTCGGAGATACGGTCACCGTTTCTGTATGAAGGGAAGTTCTCAGGTTGGATAAGATATTCAAACAGCTCTATCCCGGCGTGAAAGAAGAATACCTGGAACGCGCATTTGAAAAGCTGAAAAAGAACGGTTGCCCGGCAGATGAAGATTTAATGGTATGGTTCGAAAAGCTCGTGGCGGCAGAAATCCTTGGGGATGCATTGGGAAACGGTAAGCGTGATGAAAACAATTGAAGAACTCTGGTATGGAAACATCTCCCCCTTTGAGTAATGCACGCGAGGTGACAAGAGGCTCAAGGAACTGCTGAAGCTGGTAGCCAGGAATCGCGATGAGTTGGGAGAAACACTCACGGACAAGCAGAAGGAAACACTTGAAAAGTTCGAGGACTGCATGAACAAGATGCACAGCATCACAGAGCGCGATGCCTTCTCCTACGGATTTCGACTCGGAGTGCAGCTGATGGCTGAAGCCTTCCTTCTGCCAATCGGCGAAGACGAGTAATGGATGAACACCCTAAAAATCAAGTGTCCAATTTGGACACTTGATTTTTTCGCTTCTTTCTTACAATCAATGGGTCATTTTGACTCATTGAAAACCAAGGTATAACAAGGCTTTTAACAATTTTAATGTAAGGGCAGTATGTATTCTCATAAAGATGATTTATACTTCCAAATGCCAAGGTGTATCAAGAGTTTCGGAGCATTGTAAGAGTCATTTGAAGGGGTCTGAACCCCCGTTTTTGACGAGATCGGGGCAAGGGTGGTATGTTTACCCTCGGAAGTAATTTTCATCTCCAGAACAGGGGTTTGAACCCCTGTTTCAGAACCCTGTGCACGATTTTAGAAGGAGATATCATAGTCCAAATTCTTTGCTGCAATAATCAAAGAAAAGGCAATTGACGAACAGATAAAAATATGGTATAATTATCACAAGTAAATAGTGACTTAAGCAATTGCCTTGGCAATTGGAAGAATTACCGTAAACCTGACAGACTTGCGGTAACCTTCACGGCTAACGTACTTTTTGTCGCAGACTCGTCAAATGATGGGATAATTGTCATCTTTTTCGGCGTCTGCGCTCATGTGCAGATGCTTTTCTTTTTGTCCTTTTTGCAATCTGTCAAAAAAGGAGGTTCGTTTTTTCTTCTGTCTCCTTATGCTTCGGTACTAAGGATAAACATCTAATCAAAATTAAAGGAGAAAAAATAATGTCTAAGTATTCAATTAAAGAGTTGTGGAGTGAGCGTTACGGAAATCAAGAGCAAGTTCATGATTATGCGGGTAGAGTGATAATGAAATCCGCTTGCAGTAATCCAAACAGCAAATATCATCCCACGATTGATCACATCCGGCCTATTGCTGACGGTGGTAAAGATTCAAAGTCAAATATAGTGATTTGTCATTATCTGACCAACGAGGAAAAAGCGGATAGCTTTCCTCATTGGAAGGTTAACGGATTGCGTTGCCATGCCAAGAAAACAAAGGGCGTTCAAAATGGATACACAATCATAAAAGAAAGGAATTTGTAAGATATGTTTTCAAAATTAAAACTGTCACTCAGCAGAATCAATTACAAGCTTTTCACAGCGCTTCTCGTTCTCGGACTTGCGCCGACGATATACACGACCGTGCGCGTGTTCTTCCTCGGTCAGTTGCCCGGAGAGTATTCCTTCTCCATCGCAGGTCAGCTCTCGTGGGTGAAT
>JAGAUW010000025.1 GCA_017620615.1 Clostridia bacterium
ATCAGATGGTAAACTTCCTTGGCATCATGCAGAATGAGTGGGCAGGCGCTCAGGCGTTCTCTTCTTTTGATACCTATCTTGCTCCTTTTGTAAAGATTGATAACCTCAGTTATGACCAGGTGAAGAAGTGCATCGAGTCCTTTATCTACGGCGTTAATACTCCCTCACGTTGGGGTACTCAGGCACCGTTTTCTAACATCACTCTTGACTGGACTGTTCCGAATGACCTTTCGGAGCTCAACTGTATCATCGGCGGCAAGGAAGTAGACTTTAAGTATAAAGACTGCCAGAAGGAAATGGATATGGTCAACCGTGCGTTCATAGAAACCATGATTGAGGGCGATGCAAACGGCCGCGGATTCCAGTATCCTATTCCAACATATTCAATTACCAGCAATTTTGACTGGTCAGAGACCGAGAACAACAAGCTTCTCTTTGAAATGACATCAAAATATGGAACGCCGTATTTCTCAAACTATATCAACAGCGATATGGAGCCAAGTGATGTCCGCAGTATGTGCTGCCGTCTTCGTCTTGACCTTCGTGAACTCAGAAAGAAATCAGGTGGTTTCTTCGGTAGTGGTGAAAGCACAGGTTCTGTTGGCGTTGTTACCATCAATATGCCGAGAATTGCTTATCTTGCAAAAGATGAAGAAGATTTCTTCAAGCGTCTTGACAAGCTTATGGATATTTCCGCTCGCTCTCTCAAGGTAAAGAGAGATATTATCACAAGACTTCTTGATGAAGGACTTTATCCTTATACAAAGAGATACCTGGGAACATTCAACAACCACTTCTCAACCATTGGTCTTATCGGTATGAACGAGGTTGGTCTCAATGCAAAATGGCTTGGTAAGGATATGACTCACACCGAAACTCAGGAATTTACCAAGAAAGTTCTCAACCATATGAGAGACAGACTTTCTGACTATCAGGAAAAATACGGTGACCTTTATAACCTTGAAGCAACACCTGCTGAGTCAACCACATATCGTTTGGCAAAGCACGATGTGAAGAGATACCCTGATATTATAACAGCGGCAGAAGAGGGCGGAACACCTTACTACACAAACAGCTCGCATCTTCCGGTTGGCTTCACCTCTGATATTTTTGACGCTCTTGATATTCAGGATGAGCTTCAGACTCTTTATACATCGGGAACTGTATTCCATGCATTCCTTGGTGAAAAGCTTCCCACTTGGAAGGCTGCGGCTGATTTGGTGAGAAAGATTGCTGAAAATTACAAGCTTCCTTACTACACGTTGTCGCCAACATACTCGGTTTGCCGTGAGCACGGATACCTTATTGGTGAACAGGATAAGTGCCCTATTTGTGGAGGACAGACGGAGGTTTACAGCAGAATTACCGGTTATTATCGTCCGGTTCGCAACTGGAATGACGGAAAGACACAGGAATATAAAGAAAGAAAGCTTTATGACATTGAAAATTCTGTTCTTAAAAAGGGCGAAGAAAAAGCTGAGGCTTGTGGATGCGAGAATGGTTTGATGCTCTTCACCACCAAAACCTGTCCCAACTGCAATGCGGCAAAGGCTGTTTTGGAAAAGAACAATATTGGGTATACTATCATTGATGCAGAAGAGGAACAGGCAGCTACTGAAAGGTTTGGTGTTCGTCAGGCACCCACACTGGTTGCAGTAAACGGTGATGACGTACAGAAATTTGCCGGTGTTGGGGAAATAAGAAAGTATATTGAGTCGATTAAAGGCTAAAATGAATTTTTAGGTAGCCGAAACAGTTTATGTTTCGGCTACTTTTGTGAAAGGAAATGTGAAAATGCTTTATGATATTGTTATAATCGGCGGAGGCCCTGCGGGGCTTACTGCGGCGCTTTATGCGCTCCGTGCTGAAAAAACGGTGCTTGTGATTGAAAAAATGGGGCTTGGGGGACAGATTGCTCTTTCTGAGCATGTGGAAAACTTCCCCGGAACACCCAAAATGAGTGGTATGGAGTTTGCTTCCAACCTTGCAGCTCAGGTGGAATCTTTGGGTGGCGAAATTGAATATGAGACAGTTCTTGAAATTAAGGATGGAAATCCCAAAACGGTTGTTACCGATTTTGGTGAGCATCAGGGTAAATGCGTGATTATTGCAACCGGTGTCACAAACAGACGCCTTGGTATTGAGGGCGAAGACAATCTTATCGGCAGAGGGATTTCTTTCTGTGCGGTGTGTGACGGTTCTTTTTATAAGAACAAAACTGTTGCGGTTATCGGTGGTGGAAATACTGCCGTTGAGGATGCGATTTATCTTTCAAACATTGCAGAAAAAGTGTATCTTGTTCACAGGCGGGCAGAGTTCAGGGCGGAAAGCCGTCTTGTGCGCGAACTTGAAGGAAAGAAAAATGTGGAGCTTGTCCTTGACAGCGTGCCTAAAAAATTCGTTGATGATGGCGGATTCAAGGGGATGGAAGTTGTGAATGTCAAGACTCAGGAAGAACGTTTTCTCAAGCTTGATGGGGCTTTTGTTGCTGTGGGACAAATTCCGCAGAGTGACATTTTCAAGGGCTTTATCAATCTCGATGAGAGTGGATATATCGCGTCAGGTGAGGATTGTCACACCAATGTGGAGGGCGTTTTTGTGGCAGGTGACTGCAGAAACAAAACTGTTCGCCAGCTTACCACAGCTGTGGGCGACGGAAGTGTGGCAGCGCTTGCGGCTTGTGATTATTTGCTTAATAAGTAAAGTTTGAATAAGTAAAGCCTCGACTGTTTATAAGCCGGGGCTTTGAATTTTTTATTCGATGGTTTTTCCGAGGAATGCGGCGGCGGATTCTGCGAGCTTTTGCTCCAGCTCGCCAAAGCTTTCTTTTTCAGGCGAGGATAAGAACATAACTGTTCCTATGGCGTCGCCGTCATAGATGATGGGGGCGGCTATTCCTGCCATAAGAGAATTGTTGCTGTCTGATACTGTGATGTTTTTTTCGCCGTTTTTAAGAACAAAGGTGCTTTTTTGTGACATTACCTTTTCGATGTCGTCGGAGATTTTTTTGTTCATAAGCTCCTTTTTTGAAACCCCTGAAACAGCAATTACTGTATCCTTGTCCGAAATGCAAGCGGGGATTCCTGCTGTGTGTGCAAGGGCTTCGGCATATTGGCTTGCAAACTCGCCAAGTTCGCCGATGGGAGAGTATTTTTTGAAAATAACCGTGCCGTCACTTTCTGTATAAATTTCGAGTGGATCGCCTTCCCGGATGCGCATGGTGCGGCGGATTTCCTTCGGAATAACAACTCTTCCAAGGTCGTCTATTCTTCTAACAATTCCTGTTGCTTTCATATAATAAATTGCTCCTTTTGGTTGATTTTACAAATCTATTATTTGACATTGCGAGAATTTTATCCAAAGAAATTATTGGAATATTTGTTGAGTTTGGGGAACTAAAATTAAGGCAAAATAAAAATTTTCAGAATTATTAAAATAATATAGATTTTTTTGAAAACTTGTGATACAATAATGAGGATGCAAAATATGGTTTTTAAAAACGCATCAATAATCAATTTGG
Source organism: Clostridia bacterium (assembly GCA_017620615.1). Classification (GTDB taxonomy): domain Bacteria; phylum Bacillota; class Clostridia; order Monoglobales; family Monoglobaceae; genus SIG440. The sequence continues at coordinate 3,521 of JAGAUW010000025.1, forward strand.
AGCAGTGCGAAAATGAAGAAGGTTGAAATTTTCACTGACGGTGCTTGTAGCGGGAACCCCGGTCCGGGAGGATATGGCGTGGTGCTTCGGTATAACGGCATTGAAAAGGAGCTTTCGGGCGGCGAGAAAATGACCACCAACAATCGTATGGAGCTTACTGCGGCTATAGTTGGACTCAGCGCTCTTAAAGAAAAGTGTGCTGTCACACTTTACAGCGATTCAAAGTATCTCATTGATGCAATAAATTGCGGCTGGGCTCTTAAGTGGCGTGAAAACGGCTGGATGCGCAACAAGCGTGATGAAGCGCAAAATCATGATTTGTGGGAGAGGCTTCTTGAGCTTCTTGATATGCATGAGGTTTCTTTGGTGTGGGTCAAGGGTCATGCAGGGCATCCCGAAAATGAGCGTTGTGACCGTTTGGCAGTTATGGAGACTGAAAAACATCGCAGAGCTAATACAAATTGATTAAATTTACGGAGAGGTCTACTTTTCATAGATTTTTACGGACAAGAGTTTGTCCGCAGGTTTACTCCGCAGTTTTAAAAGGAAAGGTAGTTATCAATATGGAAACAAAACGAATTTATGTTGACCATGCAGCCACCACCCCTATGAGGCGTGAAGTGCTTGATGCCATGATTCCTTATTTTACGGAAAGCTTTGGTAATGCATCAACTGTTTATCAGGAGGGTAGAACGGCTAAAAAAGCGGTTAGCGAGGCAAGAGACGCGGTTGCCAAGGCAATCGGGGCAAATACGGATGAAATCTTTTTTACAGGCTCGGGTACGGAAGCGGATAACTGGGCAATCAGAGGTGTGGCTTTTGCCAATAGAGAAAAAGGCAACCATATAATTACATCGGCTGTTGAACATCACGCGGTGCTTCACACCTGTCAGTCTCTTGAAAAAGATGGCTTCAGAGTTACTTATCTCCCGGTGGATGAATTTGGTATGGTTTCACCTGAGGATGTTAAAAACGCTATTTGTGATGAAACAATTCTTGTTACCATTATGACGGCAAACAACGAAATTGGAACAATTATGCCAATCGAAGAAATAGGAAAGATAACTCGCGAAAAAGGTGTTGTTTTCCATACCGATGCTGTTCAGGCAATGGGAATGATGGAAATTGATGTGGAAAAGATGGGCGTTGACCTTTTGTCAATGACGGGGCACAAGTTTTATGGACCGAAGGGCAGTGGCGCTCTTTATATAAGAAAGGGAGTAAAAGTTAAGCCCTTTATTACAGGTGGTGCTCAGGAAAGAAACAAGCGTGCGGGGACAGAAAATGTAGCAGCTATTGTGGGGCTTGCAAAGGCTATTTCTCTGGCGACAGCTGAAAGATGCGAAAAAGTGCCCAAGCTTGAGAAAATGAGGGATAAATTTATTGACAGAGTGCTTGAAGAAATCCCTTATACAAGGCTCAACGGGCACAGAACAAAGAGACTCCCGGGAAATGCCAATATCTCATTTGAATTCATTGAGGGTGAATCGCTTCTTTTGATGCTTGATATGCAGGGTATTTCAGCATCCAGCGGAAGTGCCTGCACATCAGGGTCACTCGACCCATCACACGTGCTTTTGGCCATAGGGCTTAAGCATGAGGTGGCTCACGGTTCATTGCGCGTGTCTTTTGGTGAGAGCAACACTATCGATGATGTAGACAGAATTGTTGAGTCACTTAAAACAATTGTTTCAAGGCTTCGTGAGATGTCGCCACTTTATGAGGCGGTTAAGAATAAATAGATTTTACTGAAGGAAGGATAAAAAATGTATAGCGAAAAGGTTATGGATCATTTTTCAAACCCGAGAAATGTGGGAGAAATTGAGGACGCAAACGCAGTTGGACAGGTGGGAAACCCCAAGTGCGGTGACATCATGAAGATTTATATGAAAATCAATGATGATACAAAGGAAATTGAGGACGTTAAGTTCAAGACTTTTGGTTGCGGTGCAGCTGTTGCTACGTCAAGTATGGCAACGGAAATGGTGAAAGGAAAGACCATTGATGAGGCACTCGCAATTACTAATGTTGCTGTAGCTGAGGCTCTGGACGGACTTCCTCCTGTGAAAATGCATTGTTCGAACCTGGCTCAGGAGGCAATTCATTCAGCTATTGCGGATTATTATAACCGCAAGGGTATTGACCCGACACATATTGTTGGTTGCAATGGTGATTGTGCTTGCTGTCATCATGGACACAGTGAAGAGGAAGAATAAAATCTGAAAGGATAAAAAGGCTGGCGAATGTCAGCCTTTTTAAAAAATATTATGTCTGGGAAAAAGGTTGTTATAGGAATGTCAGGTGGCGTTGATTCCAGCGTTGCCGCGGCACTTCTTAAGGATAAAGGATATGACGTTATGGGGCTTACCATGCGTTTGTGGGACGGCGAAATGCGTGATGGGTGTCTCAGCGAGGGGACTTGCTGTTCACTTTCTGCTGTGGAGGATGCAAGGTATGTCTGTTATAAACTTGGGATTGAGCATCATGTAATGGATTTTCGTGCCGACTTCCAAAAATATGTAATCGACTATTTTGTGGATGAGTACAAAAACGGAAGAACACCAAACCCTTGTATTGCTTGCAATAAGTTTTTGAAATTTGATGCTATGCTGAAAAAGGCAGAGCTGCTGGGCGCGGACTATGTGGCAACCGGGCATTACGCCAAGGTGGAATTTGACAAGGCTTCGGGGCGGTATCTTTTGCGTCGGGCGGTGTCTTCGGCAAAGGATCAGACCTATGCATTTTATTCCCTTACACAAGAACAGCTTTCAAAAATCTTGATGCCGCTGGGAGAACTTCGCGATAAGGAGGAAACCCGAAAAATTGCTGAAGAGCGGGGACTCGTCACTGCGAAAAAACCTGACAGCATGGAAATTTGTTTTGTTCCTGATAATGACTATGCCGGATTTATAAAAAGGCGTACCGGGGAAGAGACTATACCCGGAGATTTTGTAGATGAAAACGGAAATGTGTTGGGCAGACACAAGGGGATAATTTATTATACTGTTGGTCAGCGAAAAGGACTTGGAGTTACCTTTGGAAAGCCTATGTTTGTGCTAAAGATTGATGCAGAAAAAAATCAGGTGGTTTTGGGAGAGAAAGGTACAGAATTTTCATCAGAATTGATTGCGGAAAAGCTTAATTTCATTCCCTTTGATTGTTTAGATGAGCCTATTCGGGTGTTGGCAAAGGTGCGTTACAGTGCGAAACCGGCATTTGCCACAGCTATACCGATTGGAGAAAATAAGGCAAGGGTTGTTTTTGATGAGCCGCAGAGGGCAATAACGCCCGGACAAGCAGTGGTTTTTTATGAAACCCATGGAGAGTGTGTGGTCGGCGGCGGAATTATAACAGGAGAAAAATAATGGATTTTTTTGATATAAGAAAAAGAATAATTGAAAATGAATACAAAAACTTAAACGAAAAACAGCTTGCGGCAGTGGTGAATACAGAGGGACCCCTTTTGGTTATTGCAGGTGCGGGCTCCGGCAAGACCACTGTTATTATACATAAAATTGCACATCTTCTCACCTTTGGCAAAGCATATTTTGATGGAGGTATGCCAAAGGGGATAACTGAAGAAGAGATTGAAATTCTTGACTGGTTCAGGGAAGGTGAGATAGAGGAAATTCCACCTCAAATTTCTGAATATTTGTCGGTTGACCCGGTGAGACCATACAACGTTCTTGCTATAACTTTTACAAACAAGGCAGCGGCAGAGCTTAAGGCGAGGCTTTCGGCAAAGCTTGGCGATGCCGGGAACGATGTGTGGGCATCCACTTTCCATTCGTCCTGTGTGAAATTTTTGAGGCGGGATATTGACAGGATTGGTTATGATAAAAGTTTTGTAATTTTTGACACATCTGATCAGCAGACTGTTATCAAGGAGTGCCTCAAGGATTTAAATCTTGATTCAAAGGAATTTTCGCCAAAGGCGATAGCTGGTGCAATAAGTCAGGCAAAAAATGAACTTATTTACCCTGATGATTATGAACGGATTTTCAAGACAGACTTTTTTAAATCTGTGGTGGCAAAGGTTTACTGCATTTATCAGAGAAAGCTTAAAGCCAGCAATGCACTTGATTTTGATGACCTTATTATGTGCACGGTAAAGCTTTTTGAAGACAATCCTGATGTGCTTGAGCTTTATCAAAATAAGTTCAAATATATATTGGTGGATGAGTATCAGGATACAAACCACGCACAATATCGCTTAGTGAGTCTTTTGGCGGCAAAGCACAGAAACATTTGTGTGGTTGGTGATGATGATCAAAGTATTTACAAGTTCCGCGGTGCAGATATTTCAAATATACTGGGCTTTGAGGACGAGTTTGAAAATGCAAAGGTAATAAAACTTGAGGAAAACTATCGCAGTACTCAAAATATATTGAGTGCGGCAAATGAGGTTATTTCCAACAATCACGGCAGGAAACAAAAGAAACTCTGGACCCAGAATGGCGAGGGCGAGCTTGTCACGGTTTATAATGCGGGAAACGAGCATGACGAGGCGAGGTTTATTGCTAAAAAAATAAGAGAGGGCTATGAACAAGGTGCAAGCTTTAATGATTTTGCCATACTTTATCGTATGAATGCCCAGTCGCGAGTGGTGGAGGATACACTGCTTCGGAGCGCTGTTCCTTATAGAGTTTTTGGGGGGCTCAGGTTTTATGACCGAAAGGAAATTAAGGACCTCACGTCATACCTCAGGCTTATTCAGAACGAAAGTGACGATGTGGCTTTTTCAAGAATTGTCAATGAGCCAAAACGTGGAATTGGCGATACTACTGTTCAAAAGGTTTTGAGTATTGTTTTTGAAAATGGCATTTCTGCTCTTGAGGTTTCAAGAAATGCAAGGGATTATGGCGAGCTTTCCCGTGCTGCTACAAAGCTTTCGGAGTTTGCTTCGCTTATTGATGATTTGAGGAAAAAGCTTGAAGCGGGCATAAATCTTGAAGAATTTGTGGAGTCAGTTATGACAGAGTGTGGTATGCTGTCTGCCCTTGAAAAAGAGGATACCGTTGAAAGCCATACCCGAATTGAAAATCTTAAGGAATTTTTGTCGATGGTTCAGCAGACAGTCAAAGAAAATCCTGAAACTGCGCTTTTTGATTTGCTGGAAAATATTTCACTTGTGGCGGATGTGGACAATTATGACGAGGCACAAGAGACAGTTACTCTTATGACGCTTCACAGCGCCAAGGGGCTTGAGTTTAAAAATGTGTTTCTTGTGGGTATGGAAGAGGGTATCTTCCCAGGAGTGCGGTCTATGGGAATGGACGATGAAATGGAAGAAGAGCGCAGACTTTGCTATGTGGGCATAACCCGTGCGAAGGAAAAGCTTTATCTTACCCATACAGATACAAGGACGCTATTTGGAACAACAAAATTCAACATTATGTCAAGGTTTTTAAAGGAAATACCAAAGGCGCTGAAAAATGAAGAATCATCAAAGAAAGTGCAGTATGACGGCTTTGAGTATGTGAGGACCGAAATGCCCAAAATGGATACTTCTGTATTTAAGTCATCGGCTTATCAAAAACCAAAGACGGATAATGCACAGACGGCTCTTGATTTTGCCATTGGAGACAGGGTTAACCACCGCAAATTTGGCGAGGGAACTGTACTCGAGGCAAAGGCGATTGGTGCGGATATGTTCCTTCGGGTGAAATTCGATACCGTGGGCGAAAAGAATCTTATGGCGGCTTATGTTCAGCTGGAAAAAGTTGATGGATAAAGGTGTGATAGTTTATGTATAACGATTTTGCAGAGGTGTATGACAAGCTTCAGGATGCGGATTATGAGGCTTTTTGCAACTATTATGAAGAGATTTTTGAAAGGCTCGGGGTAAAGCCGGAGCTTGTCCTTGATGTTGCCTGCGGCACGGGGAACATAACTATACCTATGGCGAAGCGGGGCTATGATATGATAGGACTTGATCTTTCCTGCGAGATGCTGAATATAGCAAGGGAAAAAGCACAGAATGAGGGGCTTGATATACTGTTTCTCAATCAGGATATGTGCGAGATGGAGCTTTATGGCACGGTGGATGCTGCTGTTTGTGCTCTTGACGGAGTGAATTACATAACTGACAAAAAGGATTTGGAGAGATTTTTTGCTCTTGTGAATAATTATTTGAATCCAGGCGGCGTTTTCATTTTTGATATAAATAGCGTTCATAAACTCAGGGATATTTTGGGCGGAAACACCTTCGTGAATGAGGAAGATGGAATCTTTTATGTGTGGCAAAGCGAGTTCGATGAGAAAACACAAGTGTGTGATTTTGATTTGTCTTTCTTTGTGGAAAACGAAGACGGAAGCTATAGCCGTTTCGATGAGTTTCAGCAGGAAAGGGCATATGGGGTAGAGGAAATCAAGGAAATTGCAACCGCTAAAGGTCTTGATGTGACGGGGGTTTACAAGGATTTTGGTTTTTCGACGGCAGACGACCAAACAGAGCGGATTTTTTTCGTTCTTTCTAAAAAATAGGTTGACAGAAAATGGAAATCGTGATATACTAAGACCCGTGGACAACAAGAGTTGACCTAAGAATTGGAGGAACAGTTTTATGCAAAAAGGCAAGGTTAAATGGTTCAACGCTGAGAAAGGTTTTGGTTTTATCGAAACCGAGGAAGGAACAGATGTTTTCGTTCATTTTTCAGCGATTGCCATGGACGGCTACAAGACCCTGGAAGAGGGCGCAGAAGTTGAATTTGAGGTTGTCGAAGGAGCTAAGGGACCGCAGGCGGCAAACGTTACCCGCGTATAATCCTTTTCAATATACGATAAACACAAACAGACTTAAAATCGGCTCACTTGTGAGCCGATTTTTTCTAAGAAAGAAAAGAGAGGTTTTGATAAAATGCCTGATAAACTTATAAAAGCAGTTACAAAAAATGGGTTCATAAGAATTTATGCCATAAATTCCAAAGGTCTTGTTGAAAAGGCAAGAAAATTTCACAGCACTATGCCTGTGGGGACTGCAGCACTTGGAAGATTACTCACGGGCGCGGCGCTTATGGGTGCTATGCTTAAGGATGAGGGGACGTCACTTACGCTTCAGCTTCGGGGGGATGGACCTCTTGGCAGAGTTATGGCGGTTTCAAACTCAAAAGGACACGTAAAGGGGTATATTGAAAACCCTATGGCAGAACTCCCGCTTAATCATCTTGGCAAGCTTGATGTAGGCGGCGGAATTGGCACAAACGGCTATTTGAGTGTTGTTAAGGATATGAATATGAAAGAGCCTTATATCGGTCAGGTTCCCATTCAGACAGGTGAAATAGGGGATGACCTTGCATTTTATTTTGCTCAGTCCGAGCAGGTCCCAAGTCTTGTTGCTCTTGGGGTTTTGGTGGACAGAGATTACAGCGTAAGACGGGCAGGGGGATTTATTGTCCAGATTATGCCTGACTGTGACGAGTTCAACCTGAAAAAGTTTGAAAAAACTGCTGAGAAGATTACAAGCGTCACGGGAATGCTTGAAAAAGGTCTTTCGGTGGAAGAAATCGTCCGCACTGTTATGGGGGATTTTGAGATTGATATTCTTGAAAAAACAGAAGCGGATTATCGCTGTGATTGCTGTGATGAGCGAATGCGACGAGCAATTATCAGTCTTGGGAAAAAGGAAATTCAGGATATTATTGATGAGCAAGGCGAAGCGGAAATTGTTTGTCAGTTCTGCAACAAAGGATATAACTATACTAGAGAAGACCTTGTTGATATGCTTGAAAAAGCAAAGAGATAAACTAAAAGCCGAGGGAAACCTCGGCTTTTTTAATTCTCTGAAAACATCCGTCCGAATAGCCACGTGATATCGCTGCGAAGATTTTTTGAAAAAAGGGAGCAAATGAGGATATAAAGCAAAGTGGTGAAAATCATTGCAAAAACAATTTCAAGGGGTGTTTGGGTAAGAAAAAACGGCAGAAAAATTGCGGATATACAGAGTGTGAAAAAGGCGGCTGCAAGGTGCTTTAAAAACCAGCCTGAAAGCTCGAAATGTGTTTTGGTTGATTTTATTACAGCAGAAAGGGTCAGGCTTACTGTTAAAAGGTTGCTGAAAATTACTGTGAAAAACAGCGCCTTTTCGCCGAAATGAGGCACAAGTATAAAAATAGAGGTAAGGCGGAATATGTTGTCGGTCAGGCTGAAAACAAGCAGTTTTGTTTGTTTTCCAAGGCCCCCTAAAATTCCACAGCATACTGAGTCAATAAACATAACAGGTGAAAGAGCAGCGATGGTTTTTATGGAGCTTGAAAGCTCGGGGGCAGAATAAACCAACGAGGAAAGTTCCTTTGAGAAAATAATAAAGAGCGTGCATACCAGAAAACCGCTAAGTGCGGCAAACCTCATAATCCGTGAAATCAAGGTTTTGAGTCTGAGTCTGCTTTTCATTCCGTCGGCACGGGAAATTTCAGGAACAAGCAAGGTCAGGCAGGATGATAAAAGTGTGAGGGGGAAAATAATCAGGGGCATTACCATCCCATAAAGGCTTCCGTAGGACTTAAGGGCGGCAGTGTGGGAGAGCCCCGATTTTTTAAGAGCTGAAACAATGAAAACGCTTTCGTTCATACGAAGAAAAGACCCCATTAGTGAAGATGTCATTGCAGGCAGGGCAATTTTCATCAGGGGAGAAAAAACTGCGGTTTGTGACGTGACGCTTTCGGGTTTGTGGCGAAATTTTGCATAAAATAATGAGAGATAAAGACAAGAGGAAAACTCACCAAGTGAAATCCCTAAGAATACGGCCTCACAGCCGTGGGGGACACCCAAAGGAAGCAGGTGTTTTAAGAGAAAGGTCGTGGATGTTATTTTTACAGCTTGTTCAAGAAACTCGGAGGATGCGGGGATTAAAACCTTTCGGGAGGCATAAAAGTAGCCCTTGATGCAGTATGAGATGCTCATAAAAAGTATGCTGGGGGAGAGACAGACTATACTTTTTGCAGCACGGGATTCTTTGAGGAATGAGGTTGCTATATTTTCTGAAAAAAGGAGGACGGATGAGATTGCTCCGAAACTTAAAAGTATTACTGAGAAAATAGCACAGTTCATGGTTTTGTTTATGGAGGCATAGTCCTTTTTTGCATAGAGACTGGACAAGGTTTTGGAAACAGCAACGCCGAAACCGCCTGTTGCAAAAGTGAGGATAAGCCCGTGGAATGAAAAAACCAAAGAGAGTATGCCCATGCCCTCACTGCCCAGTTGCTTTGAATAATAGGCACGGAACAAAAAGTCCACAGTTTTTGCAATTATTCCGGAAAGGGTAAGGAAAGCGGCGCTTCTCAAAACGTTTTGTTTGCTCAAAAAAACACCTCGTTTTTATTTAAAGCTTTGAAAATTCAATATCGGTATAGTAGTGACTGAGTATTTCTTTGTAGGTGTGCCCCTCTTTTGCCATATAGTTGGCGCCGGTTTGGCTCATACCCACTCCGTGCCCGTAGCCCTTTACGGTGAAAGTGACAGTGGCATCGGTAGCAGAAACGGTGAAATTGGCGGACTTTAGCCCAAAGATGCTACGAAGCTCGGTGCCCTTGAAGGTTTTGCCGGCGATGTTTATGGTTGACACACTTCCGCCCTCTGTCCTCTGTGGTTCGCTTATTGACGGCGGTTTTGATAGGTCAAGAGGCTGGCTCAAATGTGGATTTAGCTTTTCTGCAAATTGGGAGCGGGTGAATGTAACGGTTGAAACATTGTTTTTGGAAAGAGCTTCACCATAGCTTTCAACGGACCTGAGGTATGGACGGCTGCTGCTCCAGACATCCTCGGAATTCTCGGTTTTTCCGCCGCTGGAGGCAAAGAAAAAGGCTTCCACAACCTCGGCGTTATAGGTCATATATTCGCCATTGGTGGCTTTCACAGCGTTCGTAAGCTTTTTCCAGTATTTGTTTTTGTCGGCTGTCTTCCATTTTGATTTGGCGTCTTCTTCTGAAAGCCAGCCCTTGCAATGATTTGGGTCCGTGCAGACCTGAGCTTCCGGGTGGTCGGGGTTTCCCCCACCCATTTTGCTGATTATATAGCTTCTTGCGGCGACCGCCTGGGCTTTCAGGGCTTCTTCTTCGTAAGATGCCGGCATTTCTGCCGCCAGAACTCCCACTAGGTACGTTTCCATTGGGATTTTTTCTGTGGCGCTGGTTTTCACATTTAATGTGGTTATTGTATCAGAAATTTCCCCTTTGTTTGAAAAGGGAAATGAAATACGGCTGCTGGTTGTGCGGGGAAAGGTCAGCCCCACCATCATTGGTATAATCAGTGGCAGTAAAATATAAAAAACGGGCATACATAATTTTTTCATAAGTTATCATCCTTTTAGGGTTTATTATAAAGTATATTTTGAGGGTGGGGGTATTATGCGGTCAAGATAAGAGAAAAAAAGCTTGACAACATGAAAAAAATGTAATATAATCTATTGGTTAGTAAAATCCTTACTTTCGGGGAGCCCGAAAGTCAAAGTCCACAAGGAGGTGAAAAGAATGGTTGAAATTATTAACAAGTACGAGACATTGTTTGTTGTTGACGCGTCTAAAGGCGAAGAAGAAACAGCTGCTCTCGTTGATAAGTTCAAATCATTGATTGAGGCTAACGGTACAATTGAAAGCGTTGACGAATGGGGACGCAGAAGATTGGCTTATCCTATCAATGACTTGGCTGAAGGTTACTATGTTTTGGTAAACTTCTCTGCTAAACCGGAATTCCCAGCTGAGCTCGAACGTGTGTTCGGTATTACTGACGGAATACTCAGAAACATTGTTATCAAAAAAGAAGAGAAATAATTGTGTAGAAAATTACACAGAAAGCGAGATTGCTTATGATTAACAAAGCGATTTTGATGGGCAGACTTACCCGTGACCCTGAACTCAGACACACAGGATCAGGCACACCTGTTTGCAGCTTTTCTATTGCTATTGACAATGGTTTTGGCGAGAACAGAAGCACAGATTTTATCAACTGTGTTGCCTGGAACAAGACTGCTGAATTTGTTGAAAAGTATTTCACAAAGGGCAGAATGATTATTGTTGTGGGAAGAATTTCTACCAGAACATGGGAAGGTCAGGACGGAAAGAAAAATTATGTCACAGAAGTTGTGGCAAATGAGGTTTCTTTCGGTGAATCCAAAAAGTCAGCAGATGACGCTTCATACAGTGCACCTGCGAAAATGGATGTTCCCCAGATGCCAAGTGATGCAGAGGACGATTTTGTCGCTCTGGAAACAAATGACGATTTGCCGTTTTAATGCGGCTTAGCTAATGATTGAAAGATAGGAGGAAAGACCAATGCCTGAAAAGGAAAAGAACGATAAGATGAGAGCAAGACGTCCCAAGAGAAAAGCTTGTGCTTTCTGCGTTGATAAAGTGGAATTTATCGACTACAAAGACGTTGCAAAACTCAGACGTTATATCACAGAAAGAGCAAAGATTCTTCCCAGAAGAATCAGCGGATGCTGTGCAAAGCATCAGAGAGAGCTCACTGTTTCTATTAAAAGAGCAAGATATATGGCACTTTTGCCTTATACTGCTGACTAAGAAGCAGGAATTTTTCAAGAGTCCCGCCAAGGTTTGGCGGGGCTTTTTTTCTTTTGTAATCAAATGTTAACAGCTTTGTAACAAATTTTGGTAAAGTTGAGAGATAAATATTACTTTTTTTCTACATATTTCAAAAAAATAATTGGGATTTTCTATTGAAAACTTACCAAAATCAATGTATAATGTATATGGATAACTATCAGGTGAAAAGGAGTTTGTGATGAAAAGGGCACTGGTTTTGATGTTGACGTTTTTAATCGTTATTTTTCTGGGACTTACATCAGGTGTCTTTGCTGCCGACTTCCCTGATGTTTCTGAAAAACACCTTAATTTTGATGCTATCTCTTATCTTACGGAGATAGGTGTTATTGCGGGGTATGAGGATTTCACATTCAGACCCGAGAGAGAAATTACCCGAACAGAATTTTGCGCTCTTATGGCAAGAACTTTGGGTTATGACAAGGAAACATATGTTTTGGCAGATATTCCATTTTATGACGTGCCGGAGGAATATTGGGGCAGAGGGTATATTTCCTTCTGCTTTGAAAAAGGGCTAATCAATGGCATGGAGGAGGGGGTTTTTGCCCCTGCTGACAAGGTTACCGTGGCTCAGGCGGTGAAGATGACAGTGTGTGCTGTTGGAAAAGGCGAAGAGGCCCTTTCAACAAATGGTGAAAAATGGTACTCGGGTTATATGACTGTTGCAAGCGAAAATGGTCTTTTGGATAAAATGTCACAAAAGGCAGACGAAAATGCCGCGAGGTCAAATGTGGCGCAGATTGTTTATAATATGCTGATGTCGGATGTTTTTAATGAGCAGGAAGATGAGGAAACAACCGAAAATCCTGAGAATTCTGAAAGAGAGGAGCTTTCTGACGAAGAGCTTTCAGAAATCGAAATGGTATTTTCCCAAAAGGATTTTTCTGATGTAAAGGTTATATTGGTAGATGCCGGACATAATTATCAAGGCAAGGATATTGGGGCTGAAAACCTTGATTATGGCGTAAGGGAAGAGGAAATCACCTGGCAAATTGCGGACAAGCTCAGAGAAAATCTTGAGGATATGGGTTATATTGTTGTGATGACAAGAGAAAAAATGACCGACAGTATAGCAAACACCTCGGTTACCGACAGCCTTCAGGCAAGGGTTGATTTGGCGCATACTTCCTTTGCTGATTTGTTTATATCAATACATTGCAATATCGGCAACGGAATTGGTAAAGGGATTGAGAGCTATTGTTTCCAGCTTGGCGGATACTCTGCACGTCTTGCGGCTTTGGTTCAGGAAAAGGTTTCAGAAAGTACCGGACTTTATGACAGAGGTGTGAAGACAGCAAATTTCTTTGTGAACAAAAATACCCTTATGCCATCGGTTCTTATTGAGACCGGCTTTATGGACAATGAACACGATATGGAAATTTTAGCATCACGGGACGGTCAGGAAAGGATTGCCACAGCTATTGCCCGAGCTGTGCGTGAATATGACACGATGGAGCCCATTGAAAATGCGGCAATAGAGGAAGAAAATTATGATGAAGAAGCCTGAACTTCTTGCTCCGGCGGGGAGTCTTAATAAATTAAAAATTGCAATCACCTATGGAGCAGACGCGGTATATGTTGGCGGGGAGGAGTTTTCCCTGCGCGTTGCCGCTGAGAATTTTTCTCCCGAAGAACTTTGTGAGGGCGTGAAATTTGCTCATGAACGGGGGAAAAAGGTGTACCTTACGGCAAACATAATACCCCACAATTCGGATATAGCCCAGTATGAGGAATTCTTAAAAAAGTATATGGCAGCGGGATTTGATGCAGTTATCCTTTCGGATTTGGGGATGTTTCAGTTGACCCGTGAAATTGCACCTGAGCTTGAAATCCACGTCAGCACTCAGGCAAATAATGTGAATTTCAAAAGTGCTGAAACTTGGTGCAAAATGGGGGCAAAACGTGTTATACTGGCACGTGAGATGTCTTTTGATGAAATTGCTGAAATCCGCGAAAAGACCCCTGAAGGACTTGAACTTGAGGCGTTTGTTCACGGAGCGATGTGCATTTCCTATTCAGGAAGATGTCTTCTCAGCAACTATATGACAAACCGTGACAGCAACCTTGGGGCGTGCTCCCATCCGTGCAGGTGGAAATATCACCTGGTGGAGGAAACAAGACCGGGAGAATATATGCCGGTGTTTGAAAACGAAAGAGGAACTTTCATATACAATTCAAAGGATTTGTGTATGATTGAGCATATAGATAAACTTATTGAGTCCGGCCTTGACAGCTTCAAAATTGAGGGTAGGGTGAAGACCGAATATTATCTTGCGACGGTTGTAAAAGCATATCGTGATGCAATTGATAAATATTTTGAAGACCCTGACGGATTTGAATTTGACCCTAAGTGGCTGGAGGAAATTAAAAAGGTCAGCCATAGGGACTATACCACGGGATTCTTTTTCGGAAAGCCTGATGGAAATGAGCAGAATTATGAAACCAGCTCCTATATAAGAAATTATGAGCTTTTGGGTATAGTAGAGAGCTATGATGAAGAAACAAAGCTTTTGTCGGTGGTTCAGAAAAACAGATTTTTCAAGGGCTCGGAGGTTGAGTTTTTGAGACCCGATGGAGACTTTGTGAAACATAAAATCGAATATATGGAGGATGAAAACGGTGAAGAACTTGAGGTTGCAAACAAACCCCAATCTATTGCCAAAATCCGTATAAATACCCCCCTTGTTCCAAACACAATGATGCGTGGTGTAAGGGAAAACTAAACTTTGCAAAATGATTAAATTTATATATTCAAGCAAAATGGAGGTAGGAAAATGAAATTTTCAAAAAGACTTTTGTGCACACTGCTTGCAGTTTTGGTTACACTTACAAGCATTGCAGTTGTGCCGGCAACAGCTGCATTTACAGATTTGGAGGAAGGCCACAATGCGTATGATGCAGTTAACGTACTCAGCAAGCTTGGTGTTATCAATGGTTATGATGACGGAAGCTTCAAACCTAACAACAACGTAACTCGTGCCGAGTTTACAGCTATGCTTCTCAGAACACGTGGTCTTGGCAGTGTTGGTTCAACAAGCCTTGAGAACCCACCATTTCCTGATGTTACAACTCCTGATGTTTCATGGGCTATCGGAAACATAAGAACAGCTCGTGAAATGGGAATCATCAACGGTTATGACGACGGAACATTTTTGCCAAACAACAATGTTTTGTATGAAGAAGCGGTTAAGATGATTGTTTGTGCTCTTGGTTATGGCGAAATGGGAGCAGAGGGTGCAAAATGGTATTCAAAATATCTGATGACTGCAACATCACTTGGCTTTATTGAAGGCGCAGGCGGTGCAGTTTCAGTTCCTGCAACCCGTGCGACTATTGCAAATATGCTTTACAACTGTCTTGAAGTGGAACTCGCTGAGGATAACAAAATTACAGAAAAAACTATCCTTGAGCATGACCTCAAGCTTACAAAGAATGTAGGTTATATTTCATCAAACTCAAAAATCAGCCTTTCTCAGCCAGATGCAAATCTTCGTGATGATGAAGTAGAGATTTCTGTTAATGGCGTTGCTTCTACTTACAAGGTGGATGATGCATCAAAATATGAAGATATGCTTGGCGCCCAGATTGAATTCTATTTTAAGAATGATTTGAGCAGCGGACTCAAGCACCTTATTCTTGCTACGGTAAAAAACAGTACAACAATTAAGGTTGATGCAGATTTAATCCAAAGTTGGTCAGCGAATGGAATAAAATATTTCAAGGGTGAAGATGCTCAAAGAGAAACCGGCGTCAATATTTCAGCAAACAGTGTTGTTGTATACAATGGAAAGCTTTATGGGGCTAATGCTACTGCAAGTAGCTTTGCTATATATTATGCCAATGAAAGTTTGCCGCTGGTTGGAGATTTTGAACTTATTGACCGTGACGGCGATAATGTTTTTGATGTAGTTTTTGTAAATGATTATGAACCCTATTTCGTGTCATCTGTTACATCTTCTGACTATAAGGTAACAGACAATGCACTTAGAAACGGGCTTTCAGGTGGCAACCAGAAAATATTGAACTATAAGGCAAATGATATAGAGTTTGTTACCAAGGATGGTGCAGTTACCTCATTTAATGCAATTAAAAAAGGCAGTATGATTTTTGTGGCACAGGACAAGCATTCATCCGGTGACGCAAAGGTAATTGTTTGCAACGACACAGTAACAGGCAAAATCACATCGTCAAGCTCATCAAAGGGTATTACAGTTAACGGAACAACTTATAAGTTCTCAAGCCTTGCTCCTTGGGAAAATGTTATTCCCGGTGCAAGCCCCACGCTGACAACTGCTCCACAAATGGGCGATACAGCTAAATTCTATCTTGATTTGAGTGGCAATGTTATTTGGTATGACAAGACAGAAACAGCATCAAATCAGCAGTATGGATATATTACAGGTGCAAAATATGACAGTGGTGACTTTGAAGAAACTGCAAGGGTTGAAATTGTTACAAAATCAAACGTAAAAGGCAGTGTATATACAATAACCACCAAGTCAAAGATTAACGGCGCTGTTCCGCTTACCATTAATGACTTTGTGAAAGAAATTGACAAGACCAGTAACCGTAGCGGTATGGAAGATGGCGATTATAAACAGCTTGTAAAATTCACAACATCTAAGGGTACAGAAATTGATGAGATTATAACAGCAACAGCATCGACAGATACACCCGAAAAGATAGCTGATGATATACTTAATGTTTATAGCCCCATAACAGCTGCTACTGACTGCAACTATTCATCAAGTAGATTTGAGGCAGTATCAGGTAGCAAAAAAATAAATGTAAGCAATGCATTCATTCTTGATGTAAGAACCCCTGGAAAATACAGCCTTTTGACAACAAGCAAGCTGAAGAAATCTACAACAGGCGGTTATAAAATCGAGTGTTTTGATGTGGATTCTACAAACTTTGCAAAGGTTGTTCTTGTATATGATGTTCCGGTATCTGCAAACATAGGTGCAGTTGATGAAAAATCACCTGTATTTATTATAGATGGAGTCATTCACAAACAGGATGGTGATTATGCAAGATATATGCTTAGCGGTTGGTTGGGAACGGATAAACATGGCGATGAACCAGGTGAGAAAGAACCCCTGAAACTTTCGGTTGAAGATGCTTCAACTGTTTCACTTGCTCCTTCGCTTAAAAAGGGTGATGTTGTAAGACTTGGTACAGACAGTGAGGGTTATTATACCATTAAGCACGAGTCAGGAAAACAGCATATTATATTTAGAATGGATGCTGGATACCGCAACACACTAAGCAATCCTTGCCAGACAATCCATGTAAGTACCTCTTATCCTGAATATGAGGTTATCTGGGGTACGCTTTATGAAAGAAGCAATACTGCTTTGATGGTTTCAAAGGAAATGCTTACTGGCGTTGAGGCTGAAAATGCTCTTAATCTCAGAGAGGATGCAATTATGCCGACTGCCTTCAGCGGTGCGAATGTTCTTGTGTACAAGATGGAAAATGGCAAACTCAAGATTTATGAAGAAACAGCACCTTCTGTAAACGGTGATGTAACTGATTGGGGCTATATTGAAGGAATTAACAAGTTCACAAACAACAATGGTGATGCTCCGGCTGAAATTTTCCTCTACATGAACAATAACAAAGTTAAGACAATGATTATTGTTGAAAGATAATCTAAAGGCAAATGAAAAAAGTCACACGGCACAGCCGTGTGACTTTTTTGTTTGTATTATTTTAAAATTAGCTTATATTTTAAATTCAGTCTTTCATAAGCTTGACAAGTACTGCCTTTTGGGCATGGAGGCGGTTTTCTGCTTCGTCAAAAATTTCAGCGGCGTGTGCTTCCAGTACCTCTGCGGTGATTTCTTCGCCTCTATGTGCCGGCAAGCAGTGGAGAACCATAGCATCACTCTTTGCAACTGCCATAAGGTCAGCATTTATCTGATAGCTTGCAAAGACTTTCTGGCGTTCTTTGGCTTCAGCCTCCTGACCCATTGATGCCCACACGTCAGTAACAAGAATGTCTGCATCCTTTGCGGCTTCGGTAATTGACTCGGTGCAGGTGAACTTGCCGTTTTCTGACGCCCATTTCATAAGGCCGCTATCCGGCTCATAGCCTTTGGGACAGGCAATAGAAAATTCCATACCCATTTTTATAGCACCGACCATCAAAGAGTTTGACATATTGTTTCCGTCGCCGATAAAGCACATTTTGAGTCCGTTGAAGCTTCGTTTGTATTCTCTTATGGTCATAAGGTCAGCAAGCACCTGACAGGGGTGACAATAGTCGGTAAGACCATTGATAATCGGGATTGAGCCGTATTTTGCCAAATCTTCAACCTCTTTTTGCTCAAACGTTCTTATCATAATTCCGTCAAGGTATCTTGAAAGAACTCTGGCGGTGTCTTCCACCGGCTCACCTCTGCCTATCTGGAGGTCGTTGGAACTCAAAAAGAGGGGATAACCGCCAAGGTCAGCCATACCTACTTCAAAGGATACACGGGTACGGGTTGAAGATTTTTCAAAAATCATACCCAAGGTTTTCCCCTCTAAGTAGCGGTGAGGAATTCCGTTTTTCTTGTCATATTTGAGCTGGTCTGCCAAATCCAGAATTTCTGTAATTTCCTGAGCAGAAAGGTCGGAAAGTTTGAGTAAGTGTTTCATTTTATTTTCTCCTTTAAATTGTTTCAATCACTGTTTTTAGTATCTCGATGCCCTTGTCAAGCTCTTCCTTTGTGATATTCAGGGGAGGAAGAAGTCTGACTTTGTCTTTTGCGGTAAGGACCAAAAGTCCGTTTTCAAGACATTTTTTAAGGATTTCTTTGGCGTCAGCACGGGTTGTGAGACCTATCATATAACCCATGCCGCAGATTTCTTCAATGCCGTCAATTTTGGAAAGCTCGCTCCATAAATATCTACTATTTTTGGTAACTTCAGCCAGAAAATCATCATCAAGCCGTGAAAGAACATTTATGGCTGCAGCAGCAGAAATGGGGTTGCCGCCAAAGGTCGAACCGTGACTGCCCGCGGGCATAATGTCTTTTAATTTTTCCGAAAATACGGTAGCACCGATGGGGAGACCACCTGCGAGGCCTTTGGCAGTTGTGAAGATGTCGGGGGAAATTCCAAAATGCTGATGTGCATAGAGCTTGCCTGTTCTGCCATTTCCTGTCTGCACCTCGTCGATGATTAACAGCATATCGTGTGCATCGGCGATTTCTTTTGCTGCCAGAACAAACTCCTTTGTTAAAGGAAGAACACCGCCCTCGCCTTGTATAGGCTCAAACATAATGGCGCAACAGTTTTTGTTTGCTATAGTTTTCAGCTCTTCAATATTGTTTGCTTCCGCATACACAAAGCCCCCGGTAAAAGGTGTGAAATGCTTGTGAAAGCCGTCCTGACCGGTGGCGGAAAGTGTGGTGACTGTTCTGCCGTGGAAGCTGTTTTTGAGCGTTATAATAATGTTTTTGTCAGGATTTTGGTCTGTTCCATACTTACGGGCGGCTTTTATTGCACATTCGTTTGCTTCAGCACCCGAATTTGAAAAGAACACCTTGCTCATACCGGTTTTTTCGCAGAGCATTTTTGCCAAAGTCGAGCAAGGCTCGGTGTAATAATAATTTGATGTGTGCTGGATTTTGCCAAGCTGTGCGGTAACGGCTTTTATCCATTCATCATCGCAAGCACCAAAGGTGTTCACGGCTATGCCGCTGCCAAAGTCGATATATTCCTTGCCGTCAGAGGCTTTTAAGGTGCTACCCTTTCCGGAAACGATTTCAAGATCCAGACGTCCATAAGTGGGAAGTATAAATTTTTTATCTGTTTCTTTTATTGTCATATTGTTTTCTCCTCAGTCAAGTTAGTTTACTACCTGTGTGAGTTCTTCTGAAAATTTCAGTGCATAGGATTCATTGCTGAGGGCAATGAACACGGTGTCATCACCTGCGATAACACCCACAACGTGATTGAATTCCAGTGTTTCGATTGCCATTGCACAGCCCTGAGCAGAGCCGGGAATGGTTTTCACAACTACAAGGTTTCCTGCGGTCTGTATTGTGATTACCGCGTGGGTGAGAACGGCGGCATACCGGGCATTTATGTCGGCGTCAGAGTCTTTGCCGGGAAGAGCATACCGGTATTTGTCGCCATGGTCCGAAATTTTTATGAGGTGAAGCTCTCTGATGTCACGGGAAACCGTCGCCTGAGTAACCTTGAAGTTTTCTTTAATCAGGCATTCGGTAAGCTGACCTTGCGTTTCGATTGCCTGATTTGAAATCAGGCGGATAATTGCGTTGTGTCGGGCTTTCTTTGAATCGCGAGAAATATCTTTTTCCTGCATAAGAGAATCGCTCCTTTACACAAACATTGTGCCGATGCCTTCATCGGTTAAAATTTCAATAAGTATTGAATGGGGAACTCTGCCGTCGAGGATAAACACTTTGTTTACACCCTGACGGATTGCATCAATGCAGCATTCAATCTTTGGAATCATTCCGCCGGAAATTATGCCCTCGCTGATGAGTGCAGGCGCCTCACTGACCTTTACCATTGGGATAAGGGTGGAGTCGTCGTCTTTGTCACGGAGAAGACCACGGATGTCGGTCATTGAAATCAGTGATTCGGCATTCAGTACCCCTGCAATCTTTGATGCTGCAGTGTCGGCATTGATGTTGTATACATTTCCCTGATTGTCGCAGCCTACCGTTGAAATAACAGGGATATAGCCCTTTTCAATAACATCAAGGATAGGCTCGGGGTTGATGGATGTGATTTCGCCCACAAAACCGTGGACGTCGTCAAGCTGTTTTGCCTCTATCATATGTCCGTCAATTCCACAAAGGCCCATAGCCTTCCCCCCCATAGAGTGAATGAGGTTTACGAGGTTTTTGTTGATTTTTCCTGCCAGAACCATCTGAACAATGTCAATGGAATCCTTGTCGGTAACACGTAGCCCGTCAATAAATTCGGTTTTTGTTCCTGTTTTTTCAAGCATTTCTGAAATTTCAGGACCGCCACCATGGACAAGAACGACCTTTATTCCCACCAAAGAAAGGAGGAGGATATCGCCCATAACTGCGTTTTTAAGTTCATCATTAAGCATTGCGTTTCCGCCGTATTTGATGACCACGATTTTGTTGTAGTATTTTTGTATGTAGGGAAGTGCCTCAATAAGAATTTTGGCACGGTCAAGTGTTGAAATCTCCTTCATTTTTATCTCCTTAAATTAGGTGCGATAGTCACCGTTTATTTTTACATAGTCATAGGTAAGGTCACAGCCCCAGCTTCGTGCCTCGCCGCTTCCTTCACGAAATGTTATGTCTATTATGATTTCGTCTTCGGTGAGAATTTTCTTTGCTTCATCCTCGTCGAAGTCCACGCCGCTGCCATTTTTGCATACGTCAATTTTTCCCGCAGTTGAGGCAAGTGAAACATCAACATGGTTTATGTCGCACTTTGCACCACTGTAACCGATGGCACAGAGAATTCTTCCCCAGTTTGCATCAGCTCCGAACATAGCGGCTTTGAAGAGAGATGAACAAATAACGCTTTTTGCAATAATTCTTGCGTTTTCTTTGTCTATTGCACCGCGAACTCGGCTTTCGAGAAGCTTTGTTGCGCCCTCACCGTCCTTTGCAATCTGGCGGCAAAGGTAGGTTGTTACAGCTGAGAGTGCCTTGCAGAATGCATCAAAATCTTCTCCCGTTCTGTCAATGATTGGATTTTCAGCCATACCGTTTGCAAGAACTGACACCATATCGTTGGTGGAGGTGTCACCGTCTATGGAAATCATATTGAATGAATCAAGAATATCTGCACTCAGAGCTTTCTGAAGCATTTCGGGGGTGATGGATGCATCGGTTGTGACAAAAACCAGCATGGTTGCCGTATTGGGATGAATCATCCCGGAACCTTTGGCGATGCCGCCGATTTTGCAGAGTTTTCCGCCGATTTCAAAAGAAAACGCAATTTCTTTTTTCTTGGCATCGGTGGTCATAATTGCTTCTGCGGCGTCGTTACTGCCGTCAGGGTTTAACCCACTTGCAAGACTTTGCATAGCACTTTCTATGGGCGTGATGTCAAGAGGCTGACCGATAACGCCCGTTGATGCAACCACAACGTCGGTTTTTGAAATGCCTGTGTGCTTTTCTACAAGGTTGCACATAGCCTCTGCAATTTCAATGCCGTTGGCATTGCAGGTGTTGGCGTTTCCGCTGTTGCAGATTATGGCTTGGGCATAGCCATCTTTTAAGTTTTCTTTTGTAACGCAAAGGGGCGCGCCTTTAACAAGATTTTGTGTGTATGTGGCAGCTGCGGCCGCTTTTGTTTCACTGACAATGAGTGCCAAATCTTTTTTGTCTTTGTTCTTGCGTATTCCGGCGTGGATGCCGAAAGCTTTAAATCCTTTTGCGGCACAAACGCCACCTTTTATTTGTTCCATGAGTTTATCCTTTACAAAACCAGTCCTTTGGTTTCGTCCTTTCCTGTGATTAAATTAAAACATTGAATTGCCGCACCGGATGCGCCTTTTCCAAGGTTATCAAAAGTTGATGCCACCAAAATGCGTTCATTGTTTCCGGTGACGATAATTTCCATACTGTCTCTTCCTGAAAGCTCGTTGGTGCCAAGAAATCCCTCCTGACCAAAAGGTCTGACATGAATAAGCTTTTGGCCGCTGTAATGTGCAGAAAGAATTTCGTGAATATTTTCTGCTGTGACCTTCTTTGAAAGAAGCCTTGAAGTAAGAGGGACAGAAACGGTCATACCGCTGTAAAAGTCCGATACAATGGGTGAAAAACAAGGCTCAAAATCGAGGTCGCATATATTTTTCATTTCGGGAAGATGTTTATGATGTTGTGTCAAACCATATTGACGGGGACTGTCAAGAAGGACAGCTCTTTCGGATGATTCATATTCCGCAATCATTTGTTTTCCGCCGCCGCTGTATCCCGTAACAGAGGTAGCTGCTATTGGATAGTCGCAAGGAATTATGCCATTTGCAACCAGAGGAGCGACGATTGAACAAAAACCGCTGGCGTGGCATCCGGGAACAGCAATGCGATTTGATGCAAGGAGCTTTTCACGAAAATCATTAGACAGTTCAGGGAAACCATATGCCCAATCAGGATTTGTGCGATGGGCAGTGGAGGTGTCAAGAATTTTTGTGGTGGTATCGCCTACTGCGCTTATGATTTCCTTTGATGCGGTGTCGGGAAGACACAAAAAAGCGGCATCCGCTGAGGTCAAGGCTTCGCATCTTGCACTTAAGTCTTTCCTGTTTTCTTCAGTTAATGTTATTAGCTCTATGTCATCGCGGGCAGAGAGTCGGTCATATATCCTAAGACCGGTGGTGCCGCTGCTTCCGTCGATAAAAACTTTTGTTTTTGTCATTTGAATACACCTTTCGCATAAATATTCATCATTATATCATATATTAAACCATAATTTTGGGGCACAGTCAATGGTATTTTTGCATAAATATTCAAAAATATTTATAAAAATGCATATATTTTGCATAAAAAAGTCCACGGCAGGTGATTGCTGTGGACTGGGTATTTTTTGAATTATTCTTCGTCAGCTTTTGCCAAGGATATAATCATACGGCGGTTTGGTTCTTCGCCAATACTGTGGGTTTTGATTCTTGGATTGTTCTGAAGTGCTGAGTGAATTATTCTTCTTTCGTTTGCTGTCATAGGCTCAAGTGTGATTGACTTCTTGTCACGGAGAACACTGCGTTCAAGACCATGAGCCAGACGAACGAGGGTGTCTTCTCTTTTTGAACGATAATTTTCTGTGTCGATACTTACCTTTACATAAGGCATATCTTTGTTTCTGTTTACGTAAAGAACAGTGAGCATCTGAACGGCGTCAAGGGTATCACCACGTTTGCCGATGAGGAGTCCCATCTTTTCGCCTGAAACATCAATGCTGATGACATTTTTGTCAAGCTTTACATGAAGCTCAAATGTGAGGCCGATTTTTGTGAGAAGCTGGGATACAAAATATTTTGCATCGTCAACAGCTGTCTTTGGAATAACAAAATCTTCATCAACAGCAGGAGCCGCTTTCTTTTCGCGGATTTCAGGCTTTTCAGTAGTTGCTGGTTCTTTTTTCTCAGCTTTTTTTTCGGTTTTTTCGATCTTTTGGGCTTCTTTTTTCTCGTCTGCTGTGCGCCATGCCACGATTTCTACCTCGCTGCTGCCGAGCAAAAATTTCATAAGACCCTTGCCGATTTCTTTGGTTACGGTGTATGAAATCTCATCCTTTGAAACGCCAAGGTCTTTTGCTGCAAGCTCTAATGCTTCATCGAGATTTTTTGCGTTTTTTTCTACTTTTAACATTCTCTATATCTCCTTTTAATTCTTCAAGGCTGATGTCATCTTTGAAACATTTTTTAACAAAAAGCTGTTGTGCTATCTGGATAAGGTTGCTTACTGTCCAGTAAAGACCGATTGCGGCGGGAAGAGTGAATGCAAACCATGCCGAAAAGAGTGGCATAATCAAAGTCATTGACTTCATAGTGTCGCCGCCTGCGGGAGTCTTTGGCTTTTCGTTTTCAGCCAGAACTATATTTTTGTCAGTTTTCTTTTTACCGTTTATGATACGGCTTGAGAGCCATGAGCTAAAACCTGAAAGGATAGGGATTATCCACAAAAGAACAGTGGAAAGGGTCAGGTGAGCCACGTTTCCTGTGAATACACCGAGAAGTGCTCCAAGGCTTGGAACTTCCGAAAGGTCAATGCCAAAGAAAGTGAAATCAATGGCACGGAGTGAATTGTCCCAGGAAAGGATTGCAGGATGCTGCAAAATCTCAGGGTGTTTGAAGATTGCCTGAGCAATCTGGATTTCGTTTGCACCAAACGAGTTGTTGGCAAACTTTTCACCATAAGTAACGGGAACAACCTTTGCAAGCGATTCGGGAAGGCTTTCTATATTGGCGGTCGCCCAAGAGTTGAAAGCTTCGGCGATGCGCCATGTTTCAGAAAAGTCAACACCCATCATATATACGATAGGCTTTCTAACCACCCAATAAAGAGCGAATATAATTGGAAGCTGTATAAGCATAGGCAGACAGCCGCTCATAGGGCTTATGCCGTACTTTTGATAAAGCTTCATTGTTTCCTGATTGAGTTTTTCCTTGTCGTTGGCATACTTCTTCTGCACTTCCATAAGAAGCGGCTGAATTTTCTGAGTCTTTGACATGGAACGACGCTGCTTTAAATCCAATGGAAAAAGAAGCAGCTTAATGAAAACGGTAAAGAGGATAATAGCAAAGCCATAATTCCCGATAATTCGGTAAAAAAGGTCGAGTATAAACCCCAGTGCCGTCATTATATAGGTCATAAAAATACCTCCGTTTGTCAGCAGTATAATCAAATAAAGTGTAAAGTCACGGCATATCAATGCCACCTTTTGAAAATGGATTGCACCTTAAAATGCGCCACACAGCTTTTAAAGAGCCCTTGAAAGGACCATATTTTTGGATTGCGAGAATTGCATACTCTGAGCACGTGGGATAAAACCGACAGGATGGCGGTTTTAGTGGTGAAATAAACCGACGATAAAAGGCAATCCCTTTGATGAGGATGAAAGAAAGAAGTTTATTCATCACAGGTCACCCCAAGCTCTTTTGCGGCATACAAAAAATCTGCATTGAGTTTTGAAAAGGGAACTGTTGCCGTGCGACCCCGTGCCACCATAACAAAATCAAATCCACATTTGAGGTTTTTGATATTCAATTTGTATACCTCGCGCAATCTTCGTTTTGCACGGTTTCTGACAACTGCTTTGCCAATTTTCTTGCTTACAGTGATGCCCACACGATTCTGGGCAAGACCGTTTCTTTTTGTATAAAGGACAACAGAAGGAGTAACCGATGAAGCACCGCGTTGGTAAAGCTTTTTGAACTGGGCGTTCAAAGAGAGGCTTGTTATACCGTTGGCAGATTTTCTCATAAAATTTCTCCTGTCAGACAGATAGAGTCATATAACCCGCAAAACCTTTTCCACAAAAGTACGTCTTATAGTCAAAAAGACGCACAAAGGCGTCTTTAGGCTGACAATTTCTTTCTGCCTTTAAGTCTTCTTCTGGCTAAAACCTTGCGGCCATTGCTGGTCGACATTCTTTTTCTGAAACCATGCTCTTTGGCTCTGTGTCTTTTCTTAGGCTGAAATGTTCTAAACATTTGTATCCCTCCAATTCGATTCTTAAAATATATAAGAAATTTAATAATAATCTGTAAAACAGCATTTATCATTGTAGCACAAGATGCCGCCGATGTCAAGTGTTTATGCAGGTAAAATTTTTAAAAATTTTTATTCTGGGGAAAAACCATAGATGTTGTAAAATAAAAACGAAAAAAATCAAGATTTTGTGTTTTTGGGAATTTTACATTATTTGCAAGGTTTTTTTTGAAAATTTTGCTATTGAAAAAAGAATGAAAATCTGTTATTATTAGTATGTATGCTTGTAAGAATGGTGGACTGCGGGCATTTCCCCTTTTTGCTCGTGGGAGTACCGTTTATATATAATTAAATTGAAAGGAGATTTGGTTTTGGAAGAACTTAAGCAAATCTGGCAAAAAGTTCTTGAGTATTTGGCTGAAGAAGTTTCGGCGGTTTCGTTTGATTCCTGGATAAAGCCCATCGAGGCTGTGGAAATCAACGACACAAGAATTGTTCTCAAAGTGCCTTTTGCTGTTAATAAAAATATGATAATGACCAAGTATTTTTCTCTTATCGAAAGCTGTCTTGAGTCTGTTACATCCCATAAGTTTGATATTGATGTGGTGGTGAATGAGGAAAAGGACTTTTCAAGAGAGATTGACCATATTACAACAGAGAACACCCTCAATCCCAAGTATACGTTTTCATCCTTTGTCGTAGGCAACAACAACAATCTTGCATATGTGGCATCTCTGGCTGTGGCAGAGCGACCTGCAAAAACTTACAATCCTTTGTTTTTGTACGGCGGCAGCGGTCTTGGAAAAACTCATCTTATGCAGGCGATAGGAAATTATTTTGTTGAGAATTACCCAAAGAAAAGGGTTCTTTACACCACAAGTGAAAAGTTTACCTATGAGTTGGTTACGGCTATCCGTGAAAAGACCAATCAGGCGTTTCGGAACAAATACAGAAATGTTGACCTTTTGCTTATTGACGACGTTCAGTTTTTGGCAAACAGAGAACTTGCTCAGGAGGAATTTTTCCACACGTTCAATGCACTTTATGAAATGGACAAGCAGATTGTTCTCACATCGGATAGGCTTCCGTCAGAAATTCCTCAGCTTGAGGAAAGACTTGTTACAAGGTTCAACAGCGGACTTCTTGCTGACGTTCAGCCACCTGATTATGAAACCCGTATGGCTATCCTTAAAAACAAAATCCAGAGTGAATATTTGTCTGTGGATGATGAAATTATGGAGTTTATTGCAGACAGCATCAAGTCAAATGTTCGTGACCTTGAGGGTGCGGTGAAGAGAATCTTAGTTTATGCAGGAATAAAGCGTACCAATGAAATTTCTATGGAGCTTGCAACAGAGGCCCTTCGTGATATACTTTCTTCTCAGCCTGAAAGGGCGATTACCACCAAGGTAATCATTGATGAGGTTGAGAAGTATTATGGACTTTCAAAAGGCTCTCTTGTGTCAAAGAAGAGGTCTGCGGATGTTGCACTCCCGAGGCAGATTGCTATGTACATAGCAAGAGAAATCCTGGATGACCCGTCTTTCCCCAAAATCGGTGAGGCTTTTGGAGGTCGTGACCATACTACCGTTCTTCACAATGTAAGAAAGATTGCGAAAGATATCGAAACTGATAGCGAGATTTCAAAGTCGGTTAAAGAAATTATTTCCAATATCAAAAAAGGTTGATTTGGCTATGAAAGAATTTGACACAATTTGTGCAATTGCCACCCCCGTAGGAGTGGGGGGGATTGCCATTATAAGAGTAAGCGGAAATGATGCCGAGACGGCGGTTGGAAAAATTGCCTTTCCCAAGAACGGGAAAAAAATTGAAGAACTTGAAAGCCACAGGCTTACCCTCTCCCATATAAAAGCGTCACAAAGTGGCGAAATGCTTGATGAGGCTCTGGTGGTTGTTATGAGAGGCTCAAATTCGTATACAGGCGAGACTGTTGTTGAAATAAATTGTCATGGCGGCTATCTTGCAGCAGAGTCAATAATGGAAGAACTTTTTTCCATAGGTGTAAGGCAGGCAGATGCAGGTGAGTTTACAAGGCGTGCTTTTGTGAATGGAAAGCTTGATTTGGTAAGAGCTGAGGCTGTGATTGACCTTATACACGCAAATTCCGAGAAAGGTCAGTCAAATGCTGCGAAAATCCTTTCGGGAAAGCTTTCAGAAAAGGTGAATAAAATACGGGACAAGGCGGTTTTGTTTGCGGCGAATATTTCTGCCGTGGCTGACTATCCTGATGAAATTGATGAAATACCAAGAGATGAGCTTATAGATAGGATTGGCGGGATATCCGGGGACATTGATGATATGCTGGGTGGATTTTCTCAAGGGAAAATTATGCGTGACGGTATTTTGACAGTTATTGCAGGAAGACCCAACGTGGGAAAGTCGTCGCTTCTCAATGCGCTCACCAGAACGGACAGGGCGATAGTGACAGACATTCCCGGTACAACAAGGGATACTGTTGAGGAATATGTAAATATAAACGGCATAGCTCTTCGCCTGATTGATACTGCGGGGATTCGCGAAAGTGAAAATTCGGTTGAGCGAATAGGCATCGATAGGGCAAAGGAAAACATCAAATCAGCGGATCTTTGTCTGTTTGTGCTTGATGTGTCAGTAGGTATTACCCCAAAGGATTTGGAAATTTTTGAGTATACAAAAGGCAAGAATGTAATAGTTATATTAAATAAAATCGATATAGCGAAGGGTGCGGATACATCGGCTGTCGCAAAGAGTCTTGGGGTAAATGAAGAGAATATCATTTTGACCTCGTTGCCCAAAGAAGGTAAAGTTCTTGGAATAACCGAGCTTGAAGAACTTATAACACGGATGTTTATGTCGGGAAATATTTCAAAAGACGATGTCTTTATTTCAAACGACAGACAAAAGAATGCGCTTATCAAGGCGAAAAAAATTGCTATGGAGATGACAAAAAGTGTGGAGTGCGGGATGCCCGCGGATATGCTTTATGTTGACCTTGAAGAGTTGATTGCAGCACTTGGAGAGATTACCGGACAGACGGTTCAGGACGAAATTATTGACAAAGTATTCGAGAGATTTTGTGTGGGCAAGTAAAGGTGCTATTTAATAAGGAAGAAATCGGGAGTATTCCCGGAAGGAAACTAGAAGTATGAAAAAGAGTTTTGAGATTGAGTTTGCCTTTGTTGAAAAGTGGGGCAGACTTGCCAAAGGGGAATATCTTAGGATATATTTGTATGCGCTCAGCAATTACAAAAAAAACGGCACAGTTTTGTCGCCTGCGGATATTTCAAAAAAATTGCATATCAGCCTGGATGAAGTTTTGTTGGCTATTGATTATTGGATTGCGGCAGAGGTCTTGCTGGAAAAAGGCGATGGCTATGCCTTTTGCGGTGATGAAGAGCCTTACAAAAGAGAGACAAAAGAACTTAAGACACAGCTTCGAAAAAGACCGTCTTATACTGCGGCTGAAATTGATGCGGCGGCATCTGTCAACAAAAATGTTGATTATCTTTTGCGTCAGGCAGAGGAGATTTTGGGGAAACTTTTAAGTCCATCTGATTTTGAGCTTATTTATTCCTTTGTCGACTGGCTTGGGCTTCCGGTGGAGGTTGTGATTATGCTTCTTCGGTTTGCAAAGTCTCAGGGAAAGCTTGGGAAACGGTATCTCGAAACGGTGGCTATTGATTGGGCAGAAAAGGGAATTGACACCTATGAAAGTGCTGAGGAATATATAAAGGAAATTGAAAAAAGGCTTTCAAATGAGGGCAAAATCCGCAGCATACTTGGAATTTATGACAGAGCTTTGAGCCAGACCGAGAAAAAGTATATAAACCTCTGGACTGCTGAAAAGGAAATTTCTGTTGAACTTATACGGGGAGCTTATGACAGAACTGTTGCGGCAACGGGTAAGCTTGCATGGGCGTATATGAACAAAATTCTCGTAAGCTGGCAGGAGGAAGGGATTGAAACCCTGAAACAGCTTGAGGAACATGAAAAAACACACAAACCGCAAAGCGTCTCTGAAAAGGGAAAAGCAGGTGCGAGGAAAGGTATCAATAATTATAAGGATACGAACAAGCCTGATTATACAAATTTTGCGGAAGAGATATTAAATGAAATGCTGGAGGGATAAATGATATGGAATCAGCTTATGCACTTGCGAGCCGTGAGCTTGAAAACATCCGTATGGAAAATCAAACCGAGCAGGCAAGACGGCACAGTGAGATTTGCGCCAAAATTCCAAGGTTTTCTGAGGTCGAGGCTGAGCTTATGAAAAACGGAACACGGCTTCTTGGTTGTATTCTCAATAAGAATGAGAGCTTTGAAGAGGTGAAAAACAGCATAAAGGCACTTCAGCAAAAAAAAACAGAGCTCTTGACGGCAAACGGTTTTCCGGAAGACTTTGCTGATGATATTTATAGCTGCGAAATATGTCGTGATACAGGATTTGTTGAGGGTAAGCGCTGTGTGTGTCTAAAAAATCTCATCAAGAAGCATATAGGGTCAAATTCAAACCTCACCGAGTTTATGCGGGGTCAGACCTTTGAAAAGTTTGATATGTCACTATTTGTAAATCAAGGCGAGGACAGTGACAAGGTGCTTAAGATTATGCAGATTGTCTGTGATACTGCATACAGCTTTGCTGAAAACTTTGACAAAAACCATGAAAATCTTTTGATTATGGGGAATGCCGGAACAGGAAAGACCTTTGTTTCAAGCTGCATTGCAAATCATGCCCTTGATCGTGGCAAATCGGTTTATTATCAGACGGCGTTCAAGCTCTTCCAGTTGTTCGAGGATGCCAAGTTCGGCAAGGGGGATGAAGATGATGCAGCTGAAATTGTCAGATATGTTTATGACGTTGACCTTTTGATTATTGATGACCTTGGCACTGAGTTTTTGACTCAATATACAACGGCGGCACTTTTTGATATAATAAATTCAAGAATAACGTCAGGAAAAAGCACGGTTATTTCAACCAATCTTGCTTTTGAAGAGCTCTCAAATATGTATAGCCAGAGAATGACTTCAAGATTCAGGGGTGAATATAAGATAATTCAAACTCTGGGCAAGGACATTCGCGAAATTATACATCAAAGAGATAAAAAATAATAAATTCAAATAAGGGATAAAAGAATTTGAAGAAATGACAGGGGGAATTTTTGAGTGATATTTAAAGGAAAGACGGTAGTCGGTCCTGCCACTTTTAAAGGTGGTATACATCCTGAGGATATGAAGGCTGCTACCTGCAAAAAACCGATTGTTGACCTTCCGGCATCAAAGGAAATGGTTTATCCGCTTCAGCAGAGCCTTGGTGTGCCTGCTGTTCCTTGTGTGGAAATTGGCGACAGGGTTTTGATGGGACAGAAAATTGCGGAAGCAGGCGGGTTTGTTTCGGCACATATTCATTCCGCTGTTTCGGGGACGGTTACGGCGATAGAACCGAGAATGACTGTTTCAGGAATAAAAATGAATTCAATTATTATTGAGAATGATGAACTTGATGAGTTTTGTGATTCTATAAAGCCTCTGGACTGGAGAAAGCTTTCTCCCAAAGAAATTGTTGATGCTGTGCGTGAGGCGGGGGTTGTGGGCCTTGGCGGTGCTACGTTCCCCACTCATATAAAGCTCAGCCCTCCTGAGGGGAAGAAGATAGAATATGTTATAATAAACGGTGCAGAGTGTGAACCTTATCTCACCTCTGATCACAGGGCTATGCTTGAGACACCTGAAGAAATTATTGAGGGTATGAAGATAATGCTCAAGGTTTTTGGACTCAAGGTTGCTTATATTGGAATTGAAATAAACAAGCCTGATGCAATCAAGAAAATTGCGGAATTTGCTGAAAAGGAAAAAGATGTTGAAATAAAAGTTGTAAAACTTAAAACAAAATATCCGCAGGGGTCGGAAAAGCATCTCATCAAGGCTGTTACAGGAAAAGAGGTTCCGTCAGGAAAGCTTCCGGTGGATGCCGGCGCAGTTGTTGATAATATTGATACCTGCGCTGCTATTGGAAGAGTGTTTATGTATGGTGCACCGTTGCTTAAACGAATTGTGACTGTAAGCGGCGACTGTATTCAAAATCCATCAAACTTCAGGGTGAGAATAGGCACAAACGTTCAGGATGTGATAGAAAAATGCGGCGGTTTTGTAAAGCCTGCGGCAAAGATAATAATCGGCGGACCTATGATGGGCGTGGCAATTTCTGATGTTGATATCCCCATTATAAAAGGCAGTGCCGGAATCCTTGGTTTCAGTGCTGATATGGTGGCAAAGAAAAAGGTCCAGAACTGTCTGAGATGCGGAAAATGCGTTGAGGGCTGTCCCATGAATCTTCTTCCCAATGTTCTTAAAGATGCTGCTATGAGGGACGATTTAGAAACTCTTAACAAACTTGGTGCGATGGACTGTATTCAGTGTGGCTCTTGTACTTATGTATGTCCCGCTGAACAGACTCCTCTTCAGTATATAAGAACAGGAAAAGCAAAGCTTATTAAGGCAAGACAGGAGGCGAAGAAGTAATGGCTGGACTAAATATAAATGAAATGCTTATCGTTACGGAGGCACCTCATACCCGCGGCAAAAACACTACATCAGGGATTATGCTTGATGTGATTATCGCACTTATCCCTGCACTTATTGCTGGAATTATTGTTTTTGGATTCAGGTCCTTGGTGCTTACTGCTGTTTGTATGGTATCGGCTGTGGCGTTTGAATGGACTTGGTGTAAAATACTCAAAAAGCCCTCAACCGTGGGTGATTTCAGTGCGGCGCTTACGGGCCTTTTGCTGGCACTCAATTTGCCGGTTACAATGCCCTATTGGATGGCTATTTGTGGTTCGCTTTTTGCGATAGTTGTTGTTAAACAGTTTTTTGGCGGAATCGGTCACAACTTTATGAACCCTGCTCTTGCGGCACGTGCGTTTTTGCTTACCTCATGGGCGCAGGCAATGACCACCTGGGCGGTTCCTTTTTCGAATACATCAATCTTTTCAGGGGCTGATGCGGTGACATCAGCGACACCGCTTGCGCAGCTTGCTCAAACGGTGGATGCTACATCATCTGCTACTGCTGTGGCGGAAAGTGCGGCAAAGCTTCCGTCGTATATGGATTTGTTTTTGGGCAACATAGGTGGTTGCATTGGTGAGGTTTCAGCTGTTGCAATTTTAATTGGTGCGGCTTACCTTCTGGCAAGACGTGTTATCAGTATAAGAATACCCGGTGCATATATTTTGACAGTGGCTGTACTTACGTTTATATTTGGCGGAAGAGATGGTTTCTTTACAGGAGATGCACTTTATCACGTTCTGTCAGGCGGACTTTTGCTTGGTGCATTCTTTATGGCAACAGATTACGTAACAACACCCTATACCAAAAAAGGACAGATTATTTTTGGTGTGGGCTGTGGTGTTTTAACAAGCGTTATAAGACTTTATGGCGGATATCCCGAGGGTGTTTCTTATTCAATTCTTCTTATGAATGTGGTTTCACCTCTTATTGAGCGTTATACCGTTCCTAAAAAGTATGGTGCGGTTAAACCGGAAAAAGGAGGTGCTAACTAATGTTTGGAAAAGAAACGATAGTTGTAGCAATCAAGCTTTTTGTAATAACTGCTATTGCGGCACTTTGCCTTGCTTTTGTAAACAAGGTGACAGCACCTATTATTGCGGAAAACTCCGAAAAGGCACAGACAGAGGCACTTCGTGGTGTTCTGAGTGACGCCGGAGAATTCAAAAAAAGTGCGACTACCTTTGAGAGCAGTGACAACAGCGTGACAATTGACAGCGTGAATATTGGTTTTTCAAATTCTGAGGTTGTTGGTTATGCTGTGACTGTTACATCAAATGCTGGATATGGCGGCGATGTAAAGGTTATGGTGGGCATTGATAAGGACCTTGCGGTTACGGACATTGAAATTCTTGAATCTTCAGAAACGGCAGGGCTTGGTGCCAATGCTTCAAAGCCGAAGTTCAAGGACCAGTTTGAAGGCGCGAAGGGTAATCTTTCTGTTGTGAAAGGCGTGGCACAAAACGGCGAAATTTCTGCTATCGCAAGCGCTACCATTACCTCAAAGGCGGTGACCTCTTGTGTCAATGCGGCACTTGTGGCAGCCGGTGAGCTTGAAAAATCTGATGCCGCTGAAAATGCTGTACAAACTGAAAAGAAGCTTGAAGAAATCAAGCAGGAAACCGAAAAACAGATTGGAAATATGACAGAAGGGGAGGGTGAATAATGAAAAAGACATTTTTGAATGGTATTTTTAAGGAAAACCCCACCTTTGCACTTTTCCTTGGTATGTGTCCAACTCTTGCAGTTACAACTGCTGCGTTTAACGGTGTAGGAATGGGACTTTCCACTATGGCGGTGCTTATTTGCTCAAATATTTTTATTTCACTTCTTAGAAAGTTTATTCCTGAAAAGGTGAGAATTGCGGCATATGTTGTGGTAATTGCCAGCTTTGTTACTGTGGTTGAAATGGCACTTAAGGCTTATGCTCCGGCGGTTTCCGAGTCGTTGGGGCTTTATATTCCGCTGATTGTTGTAAACTGTATCATTCTTGGCCGTGCAGAGGCTTTTGCTTCAAAAAATGGGGCGCTTGCATCGGCTGTTGACGGACTCGGAATGGGACTTGGATTTACCTTGGCGCTTACCCTTATCGGAAGTGTCCGTGAAATTTTGGGCGCCGGAACCTTCTTTGGTATTTCGTTGTTTGGCGAAAGCTTTCAGCCGGTTACCATTATGATTTTGCCCCCAGGTGCATTTTTGACTCTTGGAATTATTGTTATGGTCATAAACATTATTTCAGCGAAGAAGAAAGGGGCGGATAAAGTTGCTTAGAGAATTTGTTATTATCAGTATAGGTGCAATTCTTATACAGAATTTTGTACTTGTTCAGTTCCTTGGAATTTGTCCTTTCCTTGGTGTTTCAAAAAAGGTTGAAACTGCTCTTGGTATGGGCTTTGCGGTTGTGTTTGTTATGGCTTGTGCATCGGCTATCACATGGGCGGTGCAGCAGCTTTTGGTGCTTTTCCATATTGAATATTTGCAGACCATTGCATTCATTCTGGTTATTGCTGTTCTTGTTCAGTTTGTTGAGATGTTTCTGCAAAAGTCAATACCGGCGCTTTATAATTCATTGGGAATTTATTTGCCCCTTATTACCACAAACTGTGCGGTGTTGGGTGTTGCCATTGTGAATATAACAAAGTTTGGCGGTGCAGAACTCAGCTTTTTGAAATCTCTGGTTTATGGTACAAGTGCAGGTCTTGGATTTACCCTTGCTATTGTGCTTTTTGCCGGCGTCAGAGAACGTCTTGAAAGCTCGGATATTCCAGAGTTCCTTAAAGGTATGCCTATAACGTTGATTACTGCTAGTTTGCTTTCAATTGCGTTTATGGGATTTTCGGGACTTAGCTTTTAGGATTAGGAGGACAAAGTTATGGATATTTTATTACCAATTGTAGCTATTGGCGGTATGGGGCTTATATTCGGTGCCCTCTTGGCGGTGGCAGCAAAAATATTTGCTGTTGAAAAGGATGAACGCATTCCAAAAATTGTGGATGTTCTTCCCGGTGCAAACTGTGGTGGATGTGGCTTTGCAGGGTGCGGTGCTTATGCTGAGGCTGTGTGCAAAGGCGAGGCAGCTGTGAATTGTTGTCCTGTTGGCGGAAATGATGTTGCCACAAAAATTGCTGAAATTATGGGAGTTGAAGCGGGAAATGCCGAAAAAATGGTGGCATTTGTGAAATGCGTGGGAAAGACATCGGTGGCGTCAAACCGTTATATAAACGAAGGAAATCTTGACTGCCACACTGCTCATCGTCTTGGCGGCGGAATGAAAGGCTGTGCTTTTGGATGCCTTGGATTTGGTTCTTGTGTTGAGAAATGTCAGTTTGATGCCATTGTTATTGAAGATGGCGTTGCTATTGTAGACCCTGACAAGTGTACAAACTGTGGTGCTTGCATAAAAGAGTGTCCAAGAGGAATTATTGAGTCAATCCCATATAGTGCGAAAGGCAAGGTTGCCTGTGCATCAAAGGAAAAGGGAAAGCCTGTTATGGCTGTGTGCAAGGTTGGATGTATTGGTTGCGGTCTTTGTGCGAAGATATGCGAAAGCGGTGCAATAACCATTGAAAACAATCTTCCCAAGATTGATGCATCAAAGTGTATAGGATGCGGAAAATGCGCTGAAAAATGCCCAAGAGGTGCACTGCAAATTGATGTGGTGGCTGAATTAAAGATAAAAGAACCTGCTCAGGCATAAATAAAGAAATGAAAACCCCCATACAGACGTATGGGGGATTTACTTTGCGGAGATTTAGTTTTGCTTTCGGACAATGGCATATTCGTCGCCGTTTTGCCAGAACGAGCAGTCAAAGTCGCTGCCGCTTAAAAATTTTTGCATATCGTCTTCGTCAAGGTTTATGGCGCAGACCCAGCATTCAAAATATTCGTCATATTCATAATTGGCACAGGTTTCGCAATTTGTTGCCATAATTTCACCGCCTTTAGTTTATTTTATTTTATAATAAAGTGAAGTATTTGTCAATGGAAGAAAACACAAAAGAGGCGGACAAAGTTTATTCCATCCACCTCTTTTGCGTTTGTGTAGCAACAATGAGTCCTGCATAAGTAAGTATAGCATAAATGTTTTTGAAAAGATACAACAGAAATTTCTAATGTATTTTTATATCAAGGGGGTCCACCCCCTTGCACCCCCGTTCCGCTGCATCAGGGTTCAGCGGTGTGTAGAGCTTGGCACATCTTCAGGCTGTGCCGCTCGGAAGAACAAACTTATTGTTCGCACTCACTAAAATGTCGTGCCCGCAGCTGAAATGGATTGCACGCCATTTTTCACTGCCCTTGATGTGCCTCGCAAACACTCCGCAATCACCCCTCGCTTAAAGCGGAATATTTGTCGGGGTATTCCTTTGGGGTCTTAAGGGCTCACAGAGGCGGTCTCGAAGAAAAAGCCGCTTTAAGTTTTCGGCGAGTGACAGCTGTTTGCAAAGCCCAAACAAAGATGCAAAAATCGGCGGCACATTTACCTTTGCTGGTGCCGCCGATTTAGTGAGGCAAACAATGAGTTTGTTTTTCTGAAAGGTTGTGCCTTTGGACAAGTTGAGAATTTACAGATATCCAAGACTCGAACAGCGGCAAAAGGGGTGCAAGGGGAATAATTCTCCTTGAAAACATCATTATGCGAAAGGTGGCAAAAAAAGAAAAAGAGAAGTATCATTCGATACTCCTCTTAAACAACCTAAAGGTTATTATACCACAATAACGGAGGCGGTGGAACGTCGCCGTAGTGTTGTGATAAAACGTTCTCCGAAACACAGAAATCTTTGATTTCGTTTTGTTTCGTTGTTAAAGGGCAACCCCTTTTATCATTTTTGGGGCAAACTGATTTATAATTTGCCATTTTCACAACAATCATTTTTATTTGCTCTGATATTGCTCTGATTTGCCCATATTTGCCCTGATACAAAATGCTGATAACTGCTCA
>JAGAUW010000026.1 GCA_017620615.1 Clostridia bacterium
CTCTTACGTTAATGTAGTTTTTTATCTCCTTATTTCGGAATTTATCGCCCTCTGCATTAAACACCGTATGCTTCGCAAAGTGCCTAAAACAAAGGATTTCTACGTATTTTGTCTTTGTAGCAAAACCACAGTCTCCACGTGCGGCGTCCTCGGAAACATATCAACGGGTTGAACAATCTCAGTTCTATATCCCAAGTCTTCAAGTATCCTTAAATCTCTTGCAAGTGTTGAGGGCTTGCAGGAAACATAAACAATCTTTTTTGCACCTGTTCTTGCCACGGTTTTAAGAAGACTTTCTTCGCATCCCCTTCGGGGCGGGTCAAGAATAACCACATCAGGCTTTTTATCTTTGAGTTTTGGTGCCATTTCTTCCGCTGTGCCACAATAATACTCAGCGTTTTCTATGCCATTGAGTTTCATATTTTCCTTGGCATTTTGGATCGCCTCAGGAACTACCTCAATGCCTACAACCTTTTTGGCACTACGCGCAAGATACTGACCGATTGTTCCCGTTCCGCAATATAAATCCCAAACGATTTCTTTACCCGAAAGATTTGCAAGTTCTTTCACCTTGTCATAAAGGACTTTCGTCTGTTTTTTATTCACCTGATAAAAGGAAAGAGGCGAAATTTTAAACTTAAGGTCTCCGATGCTGTCAATTATGTGTTCACTTCCCCAAAGAGTAACAAATTTCTTTCCCAATACTACATTAGTTTTTTTATTATTTATATTGAGCAATACCCCCGAAAGCCCGTCTACCTCAGCTTTCAGCATTTCTACCAAATTTTCTGAGGATGGTATCTTTTCACCTGTAGCAACAATTACTACAACGCATCCGCTATCGCCATTTCTGGTGTAGATATGACGTATCAAGCCTTTGCCCGTTTCTTCATCATAGGGAGATGCGCCGTATTCACTCATCCACTTTCGAACTGCCTCCAAAACCTTGGGGTTTTCATCACCTTGAATGATACATCTATTCATATCAATAACCCTGTGACTGTTTTGGGCATAAATTCCGATGCCATCCTTTGATATGGGGAACTGCCCTTTGTTGCGATATCCCCGAACCTCACTACATCCGATAACATCCTTGACTTCGGCAGAAATTTTGCCAAGCCTCGTCAAACAATCTTTCACCTTTTGAGTCTTATATTCAAGCTCTTTTTCATATTCGGTATTCCAGAATCTGCATCCGCCACACCTGTAAAAATATTCACATTCCGACTTAATGCGATAAGGGGATGGCTCTATAACCTCTAAAATCTTTCCAAAAGCATAGCTTTTCATAACCTTTACGATTATCCCACGGACTTTCTCGCCCAAAAGAGCATAAGGAACAAAGACCGCCATGCCATCCATTCTTCCTACGCCATCGCCGTCGTCGGTTGTTCCTGTAATTTCAATTTCAAAAATATCGTTCTTTTTCATAGTTCCACACGCCACTGAATTGCCTTTGCCAAGGTCATTTCGTCAGCAAACTCAAGCTCACCGCCCACGGGAACTCCGTGAGCAATCCTTGTCACCTTGACACCAAAAGGCTTTATAAGTTTTGAAATATACATAGCGGTTGTTTCGCCCTCAAGGTTGGGGTTTGTCGCCATAATAACCTCGCTAACTTTTTCCTCTGCAATTCTTGTCATAAGCTCTTTTATTCTTATGTCCTCAGGACCTATGTTGTCCATTGGCGAAATCGCGCCGTGCAGAACGTGGTATGTTCCCTTAAACTCATTGGTTTTTTCCATTTGAATGACATCTCTGGGATTTTCAACAACACAAATAACACCCTTATCACGAGCAGGATTTTTGCACACGCTGCAAATGTCCTTGTCTGAAAAATTCTGACAGATTTTGCAATAAGAAATCTTTTCCTTGGCATCAACAATGGCATTTGCAAATTTCTGTGCAGATTCTTTAGGAAGATTCAGCACGTGATACGCAAGTCTCTGTGCAGTTTTACTGCCTATCCCAGGCAGCTTTTGAAATTCCTCTATCAGATTTTGAAGCGGCGAAACATAATAATCCATTTTCAAAAAATCCTTTCAACAGAAAAAATCTGCCTCCGAAATCGGTATTGCCTTGGCGATATAAACGCCAAAGCCCAGCAGATTTTATCCAAAGTACGTTCTTATTTCACAAATTCAAGCGTGTTTGTTTCTGCATTGAATTTTGCATCAAAGCCAAAGTAGGAAGCAGCAACGCTCGCGGGCATATAAGTTCTTCCCTGTTCGTTGTTAAGAAAAACAGCCTTTTCCATTTCAATCTTGTTTCCCTCTTCAATGCGGTTTGCAAAAAACAGATTGTTATCCACCTGAAGAACAATCATTGCGCCCTTTTCGTCAGCACCCATAACAAGACGCTCTGCATCTGTCCATTCTATCTGATAACCAAAATGTTCAAAGATAAATCTTATAGGAATAAACACAGTATCATCAACTGTTGTAACCTCACCAAAGCCCTCTGCTATTTTCACTTTTTCACCGTCAATCACAACTT
Organism: Clostridia bacterium; assembly: GCA_017620615.1. Lineage (GTDB taxonomy): Bacteria > Bacillota > Clostridia > Monoglobales > Monoglobaceae > SIG440. The sequence goes on from JAGAUW010000026.1 coordinate 2,497, forward strand.
CATTGGATGCAGCAAAAGCTGAAACCGAACTGAATATCACACATAAAAATAAAACAAGCGAAACAAATTTTTTCATAATAAAGTAACCTCCATTTTAAAATCTAAGCCTTTGCCATTTCGGCAATAAGTTGTGCCTTATCTGTCTTCTCCCATGGGAGATCAATGTCGCATCTTCCAAAGTGGCCATAAGCCGCTGTCTGCTTGTAAATAGGACGTCTGAGGTCAAGCATATTTATAATTCCGCTGGGAGTAAGGTCAAACACCTTTTCCACAATTTCAGAAATTTTTTCCTCGCTGATTTTTCCTGTTCCGAAAGTATCAATTCTGAGAGATACGGGCTTTGCTACGCCGATTGAATAAGCGAGTTGTACTTCACAGGATTTCGCAATCCCTGCAGCCACAACATTCTTCGCCACATATCTTGCGGCATACGCTGCACTGCGGTCAACTTTCGTGGGGTCTTTTCCAGAAAAAGCACCGCCACCGTGACGGGCATATCCGCCATAGGTGTCAACAATAATTTTTCTTCCGGTATGTCCTGAGTCGCCCTGAGGTCCGCCGATAACAAATCTGCCTGTTGGGTTGATGAAAATCTTTGTGTCATCATCCATAAGTTTTTCAGGAACAGTTGTGCGAATAACCTTTTCTTCGATATCACGTCTCAAGGTTTCCATTGGAATATTCTCATCGTGCTGGCTCGAAACAACCACTGCGTCAATACGCTTAACAGTTCCATCTTCGTTATACTCTGCAGTAACCTGAGTCTTTCCGTCAGGTCTGAGGTAAGGTAAGGTCCCATTCTTTCTAACCTCGGTGAGTTTTCTTGCCATTTTGTGAGCAAGGTCAATAGCAAGGGGCATAAAGCTTTCGGTTTCGTCACAGGCAAATCCAAACATCATACCCTGGTCACCTGCGCCAAGACCCTTTTCCTTATCGCCCTCTTTTGACTCAAGCGCCTCGTCAACGCCGAGAGCAATATCTGCTGACTGCTTGTCAAGAGCGCAGATAACACCGCAGGTGTCACAGTCAAAACCATATTTTGCACGGGTGTAACCAACCTCGCGTACTGCCTCTCTGACAATGTGCTGGATGTCAATGTTTGCAGTAGTGCTTATTTCACCCACCACAACCACAAGACCTGTGGTTACAGTAACCTCACACGCAACACGTGCCATGGGGTCCTGTTCATAAATTGCATCAAGCACTGCATCCGAAATTATATCGGAAATTTTGTCAGGATGCCCTTCGGTAACAGATTCTGAAGTAAACAGTTTTTTGTATCCCATTTGTTTTTTCCTCCTATGTCTATCGCCTTTGTATAAAGACGGTGTAAAATCAATATCACAAAATGCTTATACACATTCCTTCACTATGCATTATACCCTTTTTCCTCTTCTCTGTCAACCATAAAAACCCTATAATTCAACAGATTTCCCCCAAATCTCTTGACAATGTTTTGCAAAAATTATAAAATATTACAAAACACAACAATAATTTTTTCAGGAGATGTTTATTATGAAAAAAAGCTTTAACACCCGCGATATGGCAATCACCGCACTGCTCATTGCATTTGGAATTATCATTCCCACTATGTTCAGTGGCCTCAGAGTATACATTCCACCGTTTTCGGCTACTCTAACTGCCCACGTTCCCGTTTTTGTGGCTATGTTTATTTCACCTATGTCTGCAATCTTCACAGCTATCGGCACAACCGTAGGCTTCATTTTTGCAGGTCTTGACCCTGCTGTTACCGCCCGCGCTTTTTCACATATCATTTTTGCGATTGTTGGTGCTCTTATGATTAAGAAAACCTACAGCATTATCCTGGTTGGTGCGGTTACTATGATACTCCACGCACTCTTTGAGGCTCTTGTTTCACTGCTTTTCTTAAGCACCGGCTGGTCGGCATCAAACGGAAATATGTATTACATAGCTTTTTACGTAACCGGTATAGGAACTCTTATTCATCATATAATAGATTATATAATCGCTATTGTTTTGGTTTCTGCCCTTTCAAGAACAAAGGCAATCGGGAAACTGCCCCGTCTTTTCTAAATCCCGGAAGGAGTGATATTATGGCAAACATTGAAAACAGTGCGCTTTTCAAAATCAGTTACGGTCTTTTTGTTGTGACCTCAAATGACGGCACACGTGATAACGGTCTTATCGTAAACACCGTTTCCCAAATCACTGACTCTCCCATAAGAGTTGCTGTGGCTGTCAACAAGAAGAACTATTCACATGACGTTATCAAAGAAACAAAGAAAATGAACGTCTGCTGTCTGTCTGTAGATGCACCCTTTTCCATTTTTGAAACCTTTGGGTTCAAAAGCGGGCGTGATACTTATAAATTTGAAAGCATAACCCCGCATCATTCAGAAAACGGACTTGCCGTTCTTCCTGAATTTATCAACAGTTTTATCTCGCTTGAGGTTGAAAGCTATGTAGATATGGACTCTCACGGGATGTTCATCTGCACCGTCACCGAGGCAAAGACCATTTCCGATAAAGAAAGTATGACCTACACATATTATCAAAAGAATGTTAAACCAAAGCCCGAGACGACAAAATCCAAAGGCTATGTCTGCAAGATTTGCGGATACGTCTATGAGGGCGAGCCTCTCCCCGAGGATTTCATTTGTCCCTGGTGCAAACACGGTGTAAGCGATTTTGAAAAGATAAAGTAAATATAAAGAAAAAAACTCTGCCCATATAGGCAGAGTTTTTTTTGGCGTCGTTAAGAGGATTCGAACCTCCGACCTACCGCTTAGGAGTACATTGCACGCATTTTTATCTAAATACTTATCCATGTGATATAATCCCGATAATCCTTGATATTACAAGGATTTATCGGGATTTTTTGTTTATTTGCTCCTGATTTGTTTTAACTATTTTTAATCCTTCTTTTTGCGTTAGTAGTCAAAAATGTTGGCAGTCCCTCTAAGATATTTAAAGTATCATATAAAGTTTTAATGCGTTTAAGGAATACTTTTTTCAGGTGAGCACAAAAAATACGGGTCTGAATACTCACTATCAATATATTCACTTTTATAATTGGGGAAAGATATATTGGTTGTTTTTGATATATAAAACACAAGAATATATAACGCAGATAGTGCCATAACAGCATTTCTGTATGTAGCCAAAGAAAATGCATTATCTCTGTTGTGCTTCACCTCTTGATAAGCATCCCACGATAATGATTTTATTAAATCATCCAAATCATCAGATTTTAAATTACCTGTTTCTGGAGATTCAAATATAAACTGTTTACTATCCGTAGAATAAAGTTCTTCACTATATTTAATCATTTATATAATTTACCTTTCCTTTATTTTTAATAGCTTTCTTTTGTATTGGAGTTTTACCTTTTCATAAATAGCAACAGTTTTTATCCATCCACGGTTTCTTATAATTCCTATCTTCGTAAATTCACCATTCCTTACAAAAACTAACTGTTTATACTTTCATATTCATTATGTATTGCTGAAAAAATTGTGCTTGCTTCTGCATTGGCACAAATATCAGGATGATATTTCTTAACAAGTTCTCGATATTCTCGCTTTAAAACTTGCATATTGTTGTGTGCCTCTTTAGAAAACCAACTATCCCCGTATTTTGGATATTTGTTTATGTCGGAGATATCATCATTAGTATAATTATCCACTATTCCGTTATTTGTAATATGTATTTTTCTGTGAGGCATATCAAGGTTAATACAATCCGGTAACATAAAGAAAAATCCATCATATTCATAAACTTTAAAACACGATGATGTATTTGATATTTCAAGTATTTTTAATATGATATGACTAACTGATTCATTGGAAATAGCGGTTGATTTTTCTGACATTGTTGGCAAGCTGAAAGGGATTTTATTTGCGTCATTCTTATATAGAGCAATAAAGAACTCAACAAACGGACTTTTATCATTTTCTAACCCTTTGGCAGTCTGAGCAATTTGCCTTATAATGGTTTGATATGTTTCTCGTTCATGCACCTCCAAATCTTTAATTACCTTTTCGGTATCCCACCGTAATTTCTTCAATTTTTGAACGGAATCACTTATAGCCTGCTGATTTTGATAATACTCTTTGTCTTCCGGTGTATCATCAAGATTAAAATTGCCGTGGAATATATTTTTTATAAATTCTGCGTTTTGTTTGCGTCCTAACTTTGCTGATTGTCTTTCTAACACTTGAATTAGAGTATTAGCCTTTTCTATTTGTTTCTCTAATTCTTTTCGTTGCAAATAAAACTCTGTCATTTCTGAGGATGTGTTTGAAATAACACAAGCTAATAATTCCATACTTTGAAAAAAAGCTACTGTTGTATAATCAAGCAGGCTTCTGACTTTATTGTTTTGAAAATATTCAGTATTTTTGTAAAGGGTTTTGCTTTCGCACAGCTTTCTAATGACATTTTTGCGATTTAGGATGATTGCATAATGTAAAACTGTTAACCCAAGTCCATCGGTTATGTTGTAAAGATTTTTTGGAATATCTTGATTAGAGTTTATTGCAGCAATAATATTCTGCATTTTCTTGTTTCCACAAAGACAAGCAAAATCCTCTGCAATAAATGCCGTTTCTCTGCCAAAGCAATTAATCAATTCATTAATTTTTAACCGTGCCTTAATTATATTACCTGCTCGAATACACGCAAAAATATAATACTTTTGATTTTCCTCCGTATCTTTTTCTTTTGCCAAATTACATTGAATTGTATTTATATACTGCGTAGAAAATACTAAATTGGGATTTGATAAATCAGCCATTAAGTTATCCTTAAATTTTGGCGGAATATTAATGTAATACTCATATTTTTCATTGGTTAGCATATTCGAATATTTGTTTACCAGAGAAAAGTATTCCTTTTCGTTACAGAGTCTGTAAATTCCTTCTGCTAACAAATCAAATGCGGGTAAGCAAAAATAGTTTGCTGTAATCATACCTTTTAATAAATTACAGGATTCCAAAGACAGTCTATCGGTTTTTATTTCATTACTGACTCTTTCAAAATAATCTTCAGCTATATCTTTTATACCCTGTTTTGCCGAAGTGCTTATGCCGCAAAGGTAGTCTTGAATGGCAAGCAACAGCTTCCGGATTTCACAGCCTGTAATATTAGTGTTTGTTAGTGTTGAGAATGTAATAAAATAGTTTTTATCCTTGTTCCGCATAAACACAGCATCTTTTTCATCAGATTGTATAATAAGATATTTGTCAAAATCGGCATAGTCAATGCGTACAGGGGCTAAATCTCCTTTCGATGGAGCGGAATTTAAAAAGACCGGTCTGGGGTAAAATGCTTTATCTGTAAATACACAGCCGTTCACAGTAATACCAAGAAAATGCGTTTTGAAAAAGGCAATTATTTTTTCGTCTGTGGGTATTTCATAGCAATGATATATTTTTTCAAGTTTTCGTGCATTTATTTCACTGATGTTTGTATTAATTTTTTCAAAATCTATTGCAGTAGTGCGTATGATTTCTACAAAAGCGCTCAAATTAAACTCCTCCACTATAGGACACCTAAAAACATCAACAAGGGCAGAGTATATTTTCTGCCCTTGCAATGACACTATTCGTCAGATTGATTACCATATCCACGTTCTTTCAGCACTAAACCCGCACCGAGTTTCGCATCTCCTGTAGCTGTTTTATATTTTCTTATTAGTGCTTCGTCATCATAAGAACTATATAAATCCTTATAATACATAATTCGCTCTTGCTTTTCTTTTACGGTATCAATAACACCTTTTCCAACATCTTTTAGAACATCCCACAAGCCCATTTTATCACCCTTTCTCTAAGATGAACCAATTGTTAATTCAGAACACGGTTTTTTACCCATACATGTGGACCGCCATTTGATTTGCGTGGACACTTACCGGGGTTAGGTCTGCCGGTATTTTCGTTTCTTGTTTCTTTTTTCCCACAATGGGTACACATATATTCAATGCGCTTCATAATCAACATTACCTCCAACTTCTTCCTCAATATATTTATTTATTACTTTTCGATTTATTTTTGCAGCGCTACAAGTTATTTCAGGAATATAGAAAATGCTCCCATCTGATGCTTCGTTAGAGTTTCGTCCCATACACATTAAGCAATATTCCGCATCCTCACAATTTACACATTGTTTAAAGTCTCTTTGTCTAAGTTGTCTAAGAAAATTAACTTGAGGTGAATTCTTCCATATTTCTTTTAAACTATTTTTGTTTAAATCGCCACAAATATATTTCTGCCAACCGGCACAAGGATAAACCATTCCATTTGCAATCATACACAAGGTTGTCATTCCCACCCCGCAAACTCTGTCATCGGGGTTAACGCTATTTGTAGTTTTATCTTTTTGCAAAATATTAGATTGAATTATCACGTCATATTCAATCAGCTTATTGATTACATCATTAAGGTCTTCTTCAGATAAACGATTTTTCAAGTTATCAACACTGCCATCATACCTTGCCATTATCAAATAATCGGTAATTACTGCACATTTATGGTCTTGTCCCCACCTAATTACATCGTAGAAACTACTTTTATTTTGTTTCATCACGGGACAATTAATTTGGACAGGTATGTTGTTATCAATTAACTTTAATATATTATTTTTTGTAATTTCAAACGAACCACTTATGCCGGTTATTTTATCGTGAATATCTGGCTGCATTGAATACAGTGATACGTTAACGCAAGAGGCGTGCTTGTATGATAATTCTTTTATAATTTGTTTATTTAACAATGTTAAATTGCTTAAAACTGTGACATTTAAATCTAAATCTTTTGCATAATGTAAGTAATTGCAAAAATCAGGATGAAGCATAGGCTCTCCCCCTGAAAATATTACAGTTAACACACCCATATCCTTACATTGTTTTAATACATCATACATTAAAGTGCTACTGATATCCGTATCCTTCTTTTCGTGGGGTATATAACAATGTACGCATCTCTCGTTGCATTTGCTTGTAAGTTCAATGTGAAAAGTAGTCAAATATGGTGAATTTTTAAAATACTCTACTAGAAATTTAGAGGATGATTCCTCTGAATGTGCATTAGACTCTTTTAGTGCGAGTTTCCCTTTTAATGTAGAATAATCAAAGCCTGCATTATTGTATTCGCTTAAATCATCTCCATAATTCAAGAACCCATCTTCTGCAAGTTTAGAAAAAAAGCTCATAACATCTTTTTTTAATTCTAAAATATCTACACCATCAAAACGGTTATATAACTCGCCTACAATTTCGTCAATATCTCGTGGTTCATAACTTAATTTTTCCACAAACAACGAACCTACATTATCTACTACTTCCTCGATAGAAACTATTGGTCTAATTATGTATCCGATATTCCCATATTTTCTATAATAACAATCTGATTTTAATGAGTAATACATATTGTACCTGCATCCTTTTTGTTAAATTAGAATAGAACTCGTGAACGAAAAACGATTCACGAGTTCTCAAAACTAGCTGCAACGACATGAAATGCACATCATTCCGCTTTTTGAAGCACAACCGGCACTAAAATTGCTACCTTTTTTTGTAGCAGCTAAAACAACTGGTTTTGCATATGCAATTTTTTCTGTTTTTTTGTTATTCATTAAACGCTCTCCTTTCTATTATCAAAAATGTATAGGTTTTTGAAGTTAAGATTTAATCTCCAAAACTTGTCTAAGTATAGCACACTTTTTACATTTAGTCAATTATTATGTCTAGGTTTTTAGTAAATTCTACAATAAAATCGTTATTTTTATTTTTGACTAAAACCTATACTTTTTTGTCAAAATTTAATTCTATCACCATAGCGATAAAATGCTCTAAGTGACATATTGCAGTTTTCAGCACCTTGTTGTGCTGAAATTTTTTTGTCTTTCCACAGCATATAGTTTAGAGCATACTCTTTTGTGGGAGTAAATTTTGGTCTACCAAATTTAACACCCCGCTTTTTGGCGGCTTCAATACCCTCTGCTTGTCTCTGAAGAATATTTATTCTTTCGTTTTCTGAAACAAAGGATAGGAGCTGCAATACAAGGTCGGCAATAAAAGTGCCAAGTAAGTCCTTTGATTGTGTGGTATCGAGAAGCGGCATATCAAGCACGATAATATCTGCTTTTTTAGTTTTGGTTATTTTCTGCCACTCTTGTTGGATTTCAGAATAGTTTCGACCAAGCCTGTCTATGCTTTTGATAATAAGCAATCCTAAAGCAAGGGCTGTTTGGTCGGATGCCGAAGCACTTGAAGCCATTAAGGTTTGCGATAATCCAATTTTGAAGCTTTGTCTATATCTTGCATTGGGATGCAGTATGCGTCTGGGGGAAATCCTCGGTCTGCAATGGGATAATGTTTATTTAGATGATAATGAGCCATACCTGAAAATAGATAAGGAATTGCAGCGGTGCAGCAATAAAAGTATAGAAGCATTAGAAAAGGTTAACCGCAGTACAATTATAACTAAATTCCCTGTGATTATGCCTAAAAAAGCAACAACTACCGTTGTATTAAAAGCTCCAAAAACACAAAGCAGTAACAGAATTGTATATTTGCCCAAAGCAGTAATAGAAGAATTAATTAAAACAAAGGAAGCACAAAAAGAGAATATGACTTTATTAGCAAACGAATATCACGATTACAATTTAGTTGTCGCAAAGGTAAATGGTATGCCATACGAGCTTAGGACTGTTGACAAGATGTTTTATAAGCTTATAGAAGAAAAATCACTGCGTCCAGTTGTTTTTCACAGTTTAAGACACAGCAGTACATCTTTAAAGCTAAAGCTCAGTAAAGGCAATATTAAGGCTGTGCAGGGTGATACCGGTCACGCTGAGGCACGGATGGTAACTGACACCTATGCACATAGCTTTGATGATGACAGAAAACTTATAGCCAAGGAAATGGATTCAGGTTTCTTTGCCAAAGTTGATGATACATCTGAAAATACTAATATAGATTCTTCCACCCTTGCCAAGTTAAAGCTTTTAATTAAGCAACACCCTGAGTTATTGAATGAATTGCTTGAATAAAGGTGTTGAAAAAATGAATTTAATCTAATATAATAAATATAGGATATATCCTATACCAAGGAGAATATAAATTGGAAGACTTTATTATTGACTTTAAGAAAGGAGAATGATTATGTCTGATTTCAGAAATTATTTAAACGAACAGCTTAAAAACGAAGATTTTCGTACAGAATATGAAAAGCTTGCACCGGAGTTCTCCATTATTCAGGCTGTAATTGATGCAAGAAAGTCCAGCAATATGACACAAAAGGAACTATCAGAGAAAACAGGCATAGCTCAATCCGATATAAGCAAACTGGAAAACGGGAACAGCAACCCGACTTTGGGAATGTTGAAGCGTTTGGCAGAGGGTATGGATATGACTATTAAGCTTGAATTTGTACCTAAACGAGTTAATTGATTTTATGTAGTTTTAATCTGTTTTGTTGGCAAATGTATGCAAAACACGCTTTAAGGCTGAAAAACAAGATTTATTTGTAGGCAAAATATACACTAAATTGTATAATTATAAAAGTTTAGAGAACAAAAATTAACCACCGAAAACATATTTGTTTTCGGTGGTTTTTGGCGTCCCAGATAGGAATCGAACCTACGGCGTTTCGCTTAGGAGGCGAACCCTCTATCCTACTGAGGTACTGGGACAAGTATAAATATTAACTTTAATTGAATAACAGGCAAACGTCGCACCTTCCGCTTAGGAGGCGGTCGCTCTATCCTGCTGAGCTATAACGACAAGTTTTCACAAAACTTATTCTATCACACCTTAAAGGGTTTATCAAGGCTTTTTTACACAAAATCACTTAAAATTATATTGCTCACAAAAAAGCCCTCATTTGAAAATCGTATATTCCCATTTTCTCGTATCAGATGTCCCGTCTTGATATACTTTTCAAGTGCTTCACCAAAGACCTCATCAATCTTTTCTCCAAACCGTGACGAAAATTCCTCTTCTCTTATTCCCTCTGTCATTCTGAGACCAAGAAAAACAAATTCACTCATCAAATCAAACTTTGACAAATCTTCACGCATAATTTCTGCACTTTTATTTTTTTCTATTTTCTTGATATATTCCAAAATCCCCAGTGCATTTGAAAACCGTTTTCCATCCATACACGAAAAAGCACCTGCCCCAAGCCCTAGAAAGTCATCGCACTGCCAATATTTTTCGTTATGCTTTGAAACCTTATTCCCTTTTGCGAAATTGGAAATTTCATAACGCCTATACCCTGTATTTTCCAATTTTTCAACCGCCAAATCATACATATCGGCAACAAGGTCATCGTCAGGAAGATTTAATTCCATATTCCAAAAAGGAGTCCCCTCTTCAACTTTCAATGAATAGCAGGAAATATGCTCTGCCTTAAAATCCACAGCCTCATCAAGTGTGTTTCCCCAGTCTGAAAGTGTCATATCGGGAAGTCCATACATAAGGTCAAGGGATATATTTTTAAAGCCTGCCGCCCTCGCATTTTGAAAACATTCTTTAAAATCCTCAAAGGAATGTATCCGCCCAAGCTTTTGAAGAAAAGCATCATGAGTGGACTGAAGACCAATGCTCAAGCGGTTTATTCCTGCATTCTTAAGCTTCACAAGTCGGTCAAAATCGATTGTTTTTGGATTGCATTCAGCGGTTATTTCAGCATCGGAAGTTATTTCAAAACACTGTTTAAGCAACGATAGCGTATCGCAAATATGTTCAGGATCAACAACCGTTGGGGTCCCCCCGCCGAAATAGACAGTATCATACCATTTGTGATAACGCCTTGACTGAATTTTTATCTCTTCAAAAAGGGCAGAAAAATAGGGCTCTATCAAGCTTTCCGATTTTGCATAAGAATTGAAGTCACAATAAAGACACTTGCTTTTGCAAAAAGGAATGTGAATATAAAGCCCTGCGTTTTTCATTATTTCTCCTAACGGCAGAAAGTCTGCCACATTTAAATTTAATCCAGCTTGAGCACCGACATAAACGCTTCTTGAGGAACTTCCACCGAGCCCACCTGACGCATACGTTTTTTACCCTCTTTTTGTTTTTCCAGAAGCTTTTTCTTTCTGGTGATGTCACCGCCGTAGCATTTTGCCAAAACGTCCTTTCGCATAGCACGAACAGTTTCACGGGCGATAATTTTGCTGCCCACCGCCGCCTGAATAGGAATTTCGAAAAGCTGACGCGGTATTGAATCCTTTAGCTTTTCAGCAATTCGTCTTCCACGGGCATAAGCCTTTTCCTTGTGAACAATGAACGAAAGTGCGTCCACCATATCACCATTAAGCAAAATATCAAGCTTCACAAGGTCAGACCTCTGATAATTCTTCATTTCATAGTCAAATGATGCATAACCCCGTGTCCTTGACTTGAGCGCATCAAAGAAATCGTAAATAATTTCATTTAAGGGCAGCTCATACTTAAGCGTCACACGGTTTTCATCAAGATAGGTCATATCAATATAAGTGCCACGGCGTTCCTGACAAAGTTCCATAATGCTTCCCACAAATTCCTTTGGAGTCATTATGTTTGCCGCAACTATTGGCTCTTTCATATAATCAATTTCCTGTGCCTCAGGAAGATTTGTTGGGTTTGAAATGGTCAGCATTGTTCCATCGGTTTTGTACACCTGATATTCAACCGAGGGAGCTGTGGTAACCAAATCAAGATTATATTCTCTCTCCAAGCGCTCCTGAATAATCTCCATATGCAAAAGCCCAAGAAAACCGCATCTGAAACCAAAGCCCAGAGCCACCGAGGTTTCAGCGTCAAATTGAAGTGCCGCGTCGTTTAGCTGAAGCTTTTCAAGAGCATCTCTCAAATCGTTGTATCTTGCCCCGTCCGCGGGATAAACACCCGAATAAACCATAGGCTTTACTTCCTTATATCCGGGAAGTGCATCTTTCGCACCGCCTTTCGAGAGCGTCACGGTATCACCAACACGGACATCACGAACATTTTTTATGCTGGCAGCGATATAGCCAACCTCTCCCGCCTTGATTTCTTTAGCCGCAAGCACGCCAAGGGGATTGAGATAACCCACCTCAACAACATCAAAGGTGCTTCCGCTTGACATCATTTTTATTGTGTCACCGACTTTCAGCTTTCCGTCAACCACACGGACATAAGCAATAACACCCTTATAGCTGTCATAATATGAATCGAAAATCAGTGCCTTAAATGGTGCACTCTCGTCGCCTGACGGTGGCGGAACATCTTCTACTATTCTTTCAAGAACTGCCTCGATGTTTATTCCATTCTTTGCCGAAACCAAAGGAGCATTTTCTGCATCAATACCAATAACATCCTCTATTTCCTGCTTAACAACCTCAGGTTGCGCCGACGGCAAATCTATTTTGTTTATAACAGGAACAAGCTCCAAATCGTGTTCCAGTGCAAGATATGTGTTCGCAAGAGTCTGCGCCTCAATACCCTGAGCCGCATCCACAATCAAAATCGCACCCTCGCAAGCAGCAAGGCTTCTGGACACCTCATAGTTGAAGTCCACGTGCCCCGGTGTGTCAATAAGATTGAGAACATACTTTTCCCCGTTCTTTGCCGAGTACAAAAGTCTTACCGCACGGGCCTTTATGGTGATTCCGCGTTCTTTTTCAAGATCCATATTGTCAAGAATCTGGTCCTGCATCTCGCGGTTTGTAAGGGAATCCGTCATCTCCAAAAGACGGTCAGCAAGCGTTGACTTTCCGTGGTCAATATGTGCAATAATCGAAAAATTTCGTATGTTCTTCTGGTATTCGTTCATCGTGTTTTTCCTTCCGAAAAAAATGTAAATTATCCTTTATATCCGTTGGGATTTTGCTGCTGCCATCTCCATCCGTCAGCACACATATCCTCCAGTGTCTTTTTTGCTTCAAAGCCGATTTCTTCTTTTGCTTTCTTGGGGTCAGCAAAGCAGGCATCAATATCCCCAGGTCTGCGAGCCTCGATCTGGTACGGAAGCTCTCTTCCGCAGGCCTTTGAAAAAGCCTTTATCATATCAAGCACGCTGTAGCCCTGACCTGTACCAAGATTGTAGGTAACAACTCCTGATTTTTTTGAAATTTTTTCAAGAGCACGCAGGTGTCCATCAGCAAGATCAATAACGTGAATATAGTCACGTACACCTGTGCCATCGGGTGTGTCATAGTCATTTCCGAAAACGTGAACCATATCACGCTTGCCAACCGCAACCTGAGCCACATACGGCATAAGGTTGTTGGGTATACCCTGAGGGTCTTCACCGATAAGTCCGCTTTCGTGAGCACCCACGGGGTTGAAATATCTAAGGATTGCGATGTCCCAATCAGGGTCGGCAACAGCCAAATCCCGAAGAATTTCTTCAATCATAAGCTTTGTTCTGCCATAAGGATTTGTGCAAGAAAGTGGGAAATCCTCACAAATCGGAACAGTATGGGGCTTTCCATAAACCGTTGCCGATGAACTGAACACCAATCTTTTCACTCCAAATTCACTCATAAGCTCACAAAGGTTAACCGTACTAAAAATGTTGTTGTGATAATACCAAAGAGGCTTTGCAACCGATTCGCCAACAGCTTTAAGTCCTGCAAAATGAATAGCCGCATCGAACTTATTCTCTTCAAAAACGCATCTAAAAGCCGACTTATCTACCATATCAATTTCATAAAACTTTATGGATTTTCCTGTAATTTTTTCAACTCTTTTAAGAGCCTCCTCTGAGCTGTTTGAAAGGTTGTCAACCACTGTTACCTCATATCCTGCCTGAAGCAGCTGAACACAAGTGTGACTGCCAATATAACCTGCTCCACCAGTAACTAAAATATGCATAATCCATACCCCCACTTTGTTGTTTTCACAACATATTTATTTTGAAATTATATTTTAACACACTTTCACCAAAATTTCAAGTGTTTTAAGAGCCTTCCCCTTGCGCCACAAAAAACATTGGTGCCAAATAGTACCATTTTTATGCTTTTACCCGATTGTATGCTATAATTATAAAGGGGTGTGCAAAGCATTCCCCGCACGGCTCCTTGTTGCTACACGAACACAAAAAGGGCGGCTCTGCCGTCCTTTTTGTGTTATATTTTTTATTCCAGATAATCCTTAAGCTTTTTGCTGCGACTTGGGTGTCTGAGCTTTCTCAAAGCCTTCGCCTCAATCTGACGAATTCTTTCACGTGTAACATTGAATTCCTTGCCTACTTCCTCCAAAGTTCTTGCCCTGCCGTTGTCAAGACCAAAACGGAGCCTCAAAACCTTTTCTTCACGAGGAGTAAGGGTGCTCAAAACATCCATCATCTGTTCTTTGAGAAGTCTGAAAGTCGCTGCATCCTGAGGGGCTGGAGTTTCGTTGTCCTGAATGAAATCCTGAAGCGAGCTGTCCTCCTCTTCGCCGATAGGGGTTTCAAGAGACACAGGCTCCTGTGCGATTTTCATAATTTCGCCTATTTTATCAATTGGCATATTGAGTTCCTTTGCAACCTCTTCAGGCAGCGGGTCACGTCCAAGCTCCTGAACAAGCTGTCTTGTAACTCTTATAAACTTGTTGATTGTTTCAACCATATGAACAGGTATTCTTATGGTTCTTGCCTGGTCAGCAATAGCACGGGTAATAGCCTGCCTTATCCACCAGGTAGCATAAGTACTGAATTTATAACCCTTGGTATAGTCAAACTTTTCAACAGCTTTGATAAGACCGAGATTTCCCTCTTGAATAAGGTCCAAAAACAACATTCCACGGCCAACATAGCGTTTAGCAATGCTTACAACAAGTCTGAGGTTTGCTTCTGCTAAGCGATGCTTTGCATCCGCATCACCGTCAACCATTTTCTGTGCAAGCTCAGCTTCCTCTATTCCCGAAAGAAGCGGCACCTTTCCGATTTCCTTTAAGTACATACGAACAGGGTCGTCAACGCTTACGCTGTCAGGCACAGACAAATCCGCAAGCTCATCCTCTGTTATTTCAAAATCGTCATTTTCTTCAAGTTCAGGAAGCTCATCGCCGAAATTTCCAACAATCTCAATTCCCTGCTTTTCAATGAAATCATAAATTCTCTCAATTTGTACAGGATCCATTTCAACAGCTTCAAGCTTTGCCGAAATATCGCTGTATGAAAGCTCTCCATTCTTTTTACCCAGCTCAACCAATTCCTGAACAGCTTGTTTTTGCATATCCTTGGTTGTAGGAGTCTTTTTTGTTTCCTCTGCTGCCTTTGCAGCATTTTCCTTTTTAGCCATAAATCTTCGCCTTTCTATTTTTTATCCTTTTTAAGTCGTTCCATTATTTCCTGAAGCTTTTCTGCATCCCCGTCTTTTGCAAGAATTTCATTGTTCTTTTTTTCATTGTAATCAAGAACCGTTTTAAGGGGCATCTTCACCGCTTCAAGCTTGTTATCCACATTTTTATCGTCCGAAAGAATTTCCGAAACCGCACCAACCTCTGACTCATCAAACTGTGCAAGCACCGCCGCAGGACTGAGTCTTGCGCCTTTCGACATCACATCAAAGATAATTTCCGCAAGCTTTCTGTGAATTCCGTCTTCAAAGCTTTGGGGGGAAAGTTTGTCCCTCACCTCTTTGAAAACTTCTTTTTCACAAATCAGGTTGAGAAGAAGCTTTTCTGCATTATAAAGCCGCATCCTTTCAAGGTCGTGTCTTCCACCGGTTCGTTCTTCAAACTGTTTTTTCTCCTGCCGCTGAAACCGTGCCTTTTCATTCCGCTGATTTTTCTGCATCCGTTCTTTGATGCGTACGTTTATGCTGTCAGGAGAAACATCGGTTTTCCGTGCAATTTTTTTTATATAAACTTCTCTTTCGACGTCATTTTTTATATTGGCAAAGATTTTTGCAATTTGCTCAACAAACTCAATTTTTTCAACAGTGTCATCAAGGTTATATTGTTTCTCAATCTTGCCTATCTTATACTCCACAAAGCTTTCAGCATTGTCGATTAAAAGCTGAAACATCTCAGGTCCTTTTGTTTTTATATAATCGTCAGGGTCCTTGCCGTCGGTAATTGTCAAAACTTTCACTTTGACGTCGGCTTCTCGCAAAATTTCGCCGGCTCTGTCGGTTGCCTTTTGCCCCGCTTCATCAGCATCATAACAAAGAATAACCTTGTCTGCATATCGCTTGAGTACTTCTGCCTGCTGAGGCGTGAACGCCGTACCAAGGGACGCCACCGCATTGTCAAAACCACCCTGGTGAAGAGATATGACATCCATATACCCCTCCATAATCATAAACTGACCTTTCTTGGTGTTTTTCGCAATATTCATTGCATAAAGGTTGTCCTTCTTTTTATATATAAGGGTTTCGGGCGAATTCAGATATTTTGGAGCGTTTTCCTTATCGGTAAGAATTCTTCCGCCGAAAGCTATTACATTCCCCCGAAGGTCGATTATAGGAAACATAACTCTGTCACGGAACTTGTCAAAATATGTGCCGTTGTCCCGCTTCACCGCAAGACCAACCTCGCATAGCTCTTCCTCGCTATAGCCCTTTTCTTTCATATAATCAATAAGAGTGCTCCAATTATCAGGAGCATAGCCAAGTCCAAAGCTTTTGATGGTTGCGTTTGACAGCTTCCTTGCCCTTAAATAATCAAGGGCTTTAGTATTTTTCTTGTCAATAAGGTTATTGAAGAAAAACCTCGCCGCCTCAGCGTTCATTTCATACATCCGTTTTTTCTTGTCGTGGATCTCGGCCGCGCGGTTTCTCTCCGCCGCACTTCGATAATCAGGAACGGGAACTCCCGCCCTTTCCGCCAGAAGCTTCACCGCCTCCATAAAATCAAGGTTTTCCTTTGCCATAATGAAATTTATGGCTGTACCCCCTGCACCGCAGCCAAAGCAATGAAAAAGCTGCTTGTCCGGCGACACCGAAAACGAAGGGGTCTTTTTGTCGTTGTGAAGAGGGCAAAGCGCCTGAAAACGATTTCCCACTCTTTTCAACGTTACATAACGGGAAATAAGGTCCACTATGTCATTTTTCTCTATGACTTCATCAATAAAGTCCTGAAAATCAACCGATTGTTTCAAAAATCAGGCAGCCCCTTTCCCAAAAATTTTCTTACTTTATAATTCGACAAAATTTCGTTCCTTCCTTTAATAAATTACATAAATTTATCCCCGCCATATTTTGGGAACAAAAAACTTATCATAAAGGCTCAGGGCATATCTGTCTGTCATCCCTGCCACATAGTCCCTTACCGCTATTATGTTGTCGGGAACTGTGCCGCTTTCAAATTCTCCCCCTGGTATAAGCTCCGGCTTTTCAAGGAACAATTCAAAAAGCGACTTTATGACATTGAACGACTTTTTTTCCTCGTTTTTGGCATAATCATTGAGGTACACATTTTCAAACATAAATTTCCGAAGCCCCATCATTGCTTCAAAGACTTCCTCTTCCATCAAAATGTCGGGCTTTTCCCAGCTTTCTTTTATTATACTTCTTATCATTGAGTCAATTCTTTCAGAGTGTGAATTCCCCAGAACTTTTGAGAACTCTTCAGGTATATCATCACCCTTTATCACACCGCCACGGATGGCATCATCTATATCGTGATTTATGTAAGCAATTTTGTCGGCGAGTCTTATGATTTTCCCTTCCAAAGTCTGGGGCATTTTGTCACCGGTGTGACAAAGAATACCATCCCTGACCTCTGACGTAAGGTTAAGTCCCCCACGCCTTTCAAGGACATTCACCACACGGAGACTTTGTTCATTGTGGCGGAATCCCTCAGGACAAAGGTGGTCAATGGTTCTCTCGCCCCCATGACCGAATGGTGTATGCCCCAAATCGTGTCCAAGGGCTATTGCCTCGGTCAAATCCTCATTGAGACTGAGTGCTCGGGCAATGGTCCTTGCTATTTGTGCGACCTCCAAAGTATGAGTAAGACGTGTCCGATAATGGTCACCCTCAGGGGACAAAAACACCTGGGTTTTGTGCTTCAGCCGTCTGAATGCTTTTGAATGGATAATTCTGTCACGGTCACGCTGAAAGTCCGTACGAAGCTCACATTTTTCTTCCATCACAGCTCTGCCATGGGTATCACAGCTGAGAGCTGCATAAGGACTAAGGGTCTTTTTTTCTATTTCTTCAATTTTTTCGCGTATGGTCATTTTATTCACCTGCATTTTACAGAAACTTCCTATATATGTTAAATTTTCTTCATTTCTCCCAAAAATCCTTTTTTTAATTGACAAAACCTGCCTTTTGCCTATATAATTTACTTAAATCAAGAAATTTATAATGTGGAGAACATTTTATGCATACAGATTTTTCATCACAAATCCCAAACCTTACGCCGCGCCTTGAAAAAATTGCGTCACTTGTGCCCAAAAACCATTGCACAGCAGACATAGGCACAGACCACGCCTATATACCTATTTATCTTGTGAAAACGGGTATCGCCAAGCAAGCAATCGCATCCGACATAAGACGTGGTCCTCTGCTTCGGGCAAAGGAAAACACTGAAAAATACAATCTTTCAAGCCAAATTGACCTGCGCCTTGGCAGCGGTCTTTCAACACTCTCAATGGGGGATGCCGAGGCTATAATTATCGCCGGTATGGGCGGAATATTGATTGCTGACATATTGGAAGAAAGTCGTACCGTGACAGACAGTGCCAAGCTTCTTATACTCCAGCCAATGACAGCAGTTCTTGAGCTTCGGGAGTATCTTGTATCCCACGGTTTTTCCGTTGAAAGCGAACACCTTGAAGTCGAGGACGAAAAGCTTTATAACATCATCGTGGCAAAACCAAATGGGGAATGCCATTATACAAAAAAAGAGCTGTATCTTGGCAAGGGCTTAACCGAAACATCCCCTCATCTCTTTCCACGATATAAAGCCGAGGTTATCAAAAAACTGTCCCGACGTGCAGAGGGGCTAAAGAGCTCTGAAAAAGACGAAAACAAACAACTTCTTGCCGAAACAGAAAGCATATTAAATCTTCTCAAGGAGGAATAATTATGAACAGACTATCTGAAATAATTGAAGCCCTTAATTCCATTGCCCCACAGGATGCAAAAGAACCTTGGGACAATGTGGGACTTATGGTGGGGGACTATTCCCAAAAAATCGAAAGGGTTTACGTCTGCCTTGACCTTACAACAGAAAATGTCCGTGAAGCAATCGACCTTGGTGCAGACCTCATCATTTCTCATCACCCCTTGATTTTCAAGCCCTTATATTCGGTAACCGAGGACGACCCTATCGGTTCTATGGTACGTGCCGCCGTAAAAAATGACATTTCAATTTTCAGTATGCATACAAACTTTGACAAAGCGGAAGGTGGCACCAACGACTTGCTTGCCAAAAAGCTTGGTCTTGAACATATCCGGGAATACACAGAGGCTGAATGTGTGGATGCAAACGGCACACCCTTTTCATCAATCGGCAGAGTAGGATTTTTACCAGTGCCTTTGACTATGGAAGATTTTCTTATCAAAATCAAATCTGTCCTTGGCTCATCTGCCCTCAAATATACAGGTGACCTCTCCGACGAGGTGAGATGTGTGGCACTTTGCTCAGGTAGTGGCGGAAAAGAGGGGATTTACTCCGCTTTCCATTCGGGCGCAGATGTTTATGTAACAGCAGACCTTGGACACGAGCACGCACGCTCTGCATTTGAGCTTGGTCTAAGCATTATTGACGCAGGACACTTCGAAACCGAGAATACTATCTGTGAATTTTTGAAAAACTTCTTTGAAACAAATTTCCCGGACATCGAAGTTCTCGTTTCATCAGCAAAACCTTTTTACTCAAGCTTTTAACCGCTAAAATACAAATCTCCGCTGCTTAGCATAAGCTAAGCAGCGGTTTTTTCATATCATTTTTTGTTTTCGCATATACGTATACAAAAAGGAGGTTGATATGATGCTGAACTTTATCTGGGGCGGGATGGTGGTTATATCCTTTATTGTGGCAACTTTCACCGGAAGAATAAGCGACCTCACCGCATCAGCTCTCGAAGGTGCTGCCTCGGGCATAGAAACCTGCATTGGTCTTCTTGGCACAATGTGTCTTTGGACGGGGCTTGCAAAAATAGCCGAAAATTCAGGGCTGAACCAAATCTTTGCAAAACTCTTAAGGCCTTTCACAAAACTCCTATTTCCAAAACTCAAAAAAGACTCCGCCGCCCTCAAGGCAATAGTCCTCAATATGGTGGCAAACCTCTTGGGGATGGGGAACGCAGCAACACCTTTGGGTCTTTGTGCTATGCGGGAGCTTGATAAAGAAAACAAGCATCGGTCATCTGCCAGCAACGAAATGTGCACCTTTGCAGTGCTCAACACCGCATCCATACAGCTTATTCCCTCCACCGTAATTTCGCTCCGCCAGATGTATGGCTCTCTTAATCCATCCGAAATTGTTTTCCCCGTGTGGATATGTAGTTCCCTCGCCGTAATAGTCGGCATATCCGCCGCCAAGCTTTTTGAAAAATATGGGAGGAACCGCCTTTGATAAACACCATTTCTCTTTTTTCTGTACCGATTATGATAGCATCAATCGTCGCCTTTGGTCTCTTTAAACGCGACAACGTATACGACAGCTTTGTGCAAGGTGCAAAGCTTGGGCTCGAAAGCACTGTTCAGATTTCTGCACCACTTGTGGGACTTATGGTGGCAATTTCAATGTTCCGTGCCTCAGGTGCACTTGAAATTCTTTCAAAACTGCTTTCGCCGATTACCGCATTTCTTGAAATGCCCTCTGAGGTTTTGCCGCTAGCGCTCCTCAGGCCAGTTTCAGGCAGTGGCTCTATTGCAATAGTCAATGATATATTCAAAAACTACGGACCCGATTCAATCCCCGGAAAAATCGCGTCTGTTATGATGGGTTCCACCGAAACTACCTTTTATACCGTTGCAGTATATTTCGGAGCAGTAGGGATAAAAAAGGCACGCCATACCCTGAAAGCCGCCCTGATTGCAGATTTTACTGGAATGGTCCTTGCCGTTTTGGTGGTAAATATGCTTCTTTCTCCTCAATAAACTGTTGCACACCAAACCTTTTTATGTTAAAATACCTTTGACAAGAAAAACGAGAAAGGCACTCCCCATGAAAGAAAGCTACAAAACCGTCACAAAGACGGCGAATTGTGAAATAATCGAAAAGCGTTCAAGGTTTATTGCCCACGTTATGCCGGTCAGCACCGAGGAAGAGGCTCTGGCTTTTTTGGAGTCCCTCAAAAAAAAGTTCTGGGATGCGACACATAACGTCTATGCCTATGCCCTCCTGGAAAACAACGTCCAACGTTACAGTGACGACGGCGAGCCGTCAGGCACAGCCGGTCTTCCCGTTCTTGATATGATAAAAAAAGAAGGGCTCTCAAATCTCATAGTAGTGGTTACAAGATATTTCGGCGGTATTCTTCTGGGAACAGGTGGCCTTGTCCACGCTTATTCAAAGGCAGCAAAAGAAGGTATTGAAAAAGCTATTCCAATCCAGAAAAACCTCTGCTGTGAGATGACCATAGAATGTGACTATTCTCTCCTCGGCAAAATTCAAAGCGAAGCGCATTCCTTAGGCTTTACACTTGGCGAGATTATTTATGAAGACTCTGTTAAAATCCCTGTTTTTGTTCCCGTTTCATCTGTTTCAGCCTTTGAATCCAAAATTATTGACAAAACCAACGGGAAAGCGCGTATTATTCAGGGCGAAACCGGTTATTATTAGAATATAGTTTTCTTTGTTAATCCTTTATCTTGTATATTTTGGAAAATAAATTCACAAAATGTGCCGTAAGGGATTGATTTTTTTCATTTCTTGTGATAAAATACCTGTGGATACTTGTAACTTTGACATAATTTTTGCGATGGGCTCTTGTCACTCGCAGTTTCTTGTATACATAAAACTTTAACAAAAGAAATTTTTAGGTGGGTGGACCATGGAAAAATATGTTATTCTGGGCGGTGCCAAGCTTGAGGGCGAAGTCGAAATCAGCGGAGCAAAAAATTCCGCAGTTGCACTTATAGTAGCAGCCTTGATGGTTGACGGAACCTGTATAATTGAAAATGTGCCCCCTGTGAGTGACACCTATGTTCTTATTGATATCATAAACCAGCTGGGCGGCAATGCTGAATTCATTGACAAAGGCGTTTTGAAAATTGATAGCACCGGTCTCAGCCGTTATGAAGCCCCATATGAAATGGTTAGCAAAATTCGTGCATCCTCTTATCTCATGGGTGCGCTTCTTGGAAAATTCAAAAAAGCCCGGGTGGCTATGCCCGGCGGCTGTGATTTCGGCGTAAGGCCCATTGACTTTCACCTCAAAGGTTTTGAAGCCCTTGGCGCTTCATATTCTACCGAAAAGGGCGGCATTGTTGATATCAAGGCAGAGACTCTTAGTGGTGCCAGCATATATATGGACCAGGTTTCGGTTGGTGCAACCATAAACATTATGCTTGCAGCAACACTTGCCGAGGGCCAGACCGTCATTGAAAATGCCGCAAAAGAGCCCCACATCGTTGATGTGGCAAACTTTTTAAACAGTATGGGTGCAAACATCAAAGGTGCAGGTACTGACGTTATCAAAATTAAAGGTGTTTCCTCTCTTCACGGTGGCACATACACTGTTATTCCCGACCAGATAGAGGCCGGTACATTTATGATTGCCGCAGCTGCTACCGGTGGCGATGTTCTCATCAAAAACATCATTCCAAAGCATCTTGATTCAATCTCAGCAAAGCTTCTTGAAATTGGTGTAACCATTGAAGAATATGATGATAGCCTCAGGGTTATAGCAGATAGTCCCCTTAAAAAAGCAAATGTGAAAACCATGCCGCATCCTGGCTTTCCCACAGATTTGCAGCCACAGATTCTTACACTTCTCACTGCAGCAGAGGGAACGAGCATTGTAACCGAAAATGTCTGGGACAACCGTTTCAAATATGTGGAAGAGCTTCGCCGGATGGGAGCAAGCGTTTCTGTTGACGGACGTATAGCTGTTGTCGAGGGAGGAAACCGCCTTATCGGCTCACCTGTTTCATCCACAGACCTTCGTGCCGGAGCAGCCCTTGTAATTGCCGGGCTTATGGCGGATGGTGTCACCGAGGTTTACAACCTCAACTATATCGACCGTGGCTATGAGGACTTTGAGAAAAAGCTTCGCGGTCTGGGTGCTCAGATTACCCGTCGCACAGACGGCGAAAAAGTCAGGGCCACAACCATTGCATAAAAATTTCCGCATCAGGGGAAACCTTTGATGCGGTTTTTCATAAGATTGGAGTATTTTCGATGTCAAGACTTGATTTATATGTTTTAAGAAGCAGCAGTAAGGGAAACGCCTCCCTTATATCCACCGATAGCTGTAAAATTCTTCTGGACTGCGGCATAAGCGGCAAAGCCCTTGAAGAAAGCCTTGCACTTCTCAATGTATCACCCCTGGAACTTGATGCGATTTTAATCACCCATGAACACACCGACCACACAAAAGGCGTAAATACTGTTTCAAAAAAGTATAATCTACCGGTCTTTGCCACATACGGAACGTGGGGACACTTAAAACGCACTTGTCCAAATATTGCATCTCAAAACATTCATACCATTGGCGAAAGCGAAGCCTTCTTCCTCGGCGATATAACAATAACTCCTTTTCCCCTCTCCCACGATGCAGCACAGCCTGTAGGTTATTCATTCGAAACAGATAGCGACAAAGTTTCTGCCATCACCGACACCGGCATAATAACCGACCACATTTTAAACACCGTCAAAGGCAGCCGTATTATTTTGCTCGAATCAAACTATGACCTTTTTATGCTTGAAGCAGGAAGCTATCCATACGACCTGAAACGCCGGATAAAAAGCGAAATCGGGCATCTTTCAAACGATGATGCTGCCCTGACCACCCTTGACCTTGCAAAGCTTGGAACACGAGAAATTATCCTCGGCCACATAAGCCCCGAAAACAACTATCCCGACCTTGCTCTTAAAAACACCGCCCTTTGCCTTGAAGGTCACGGTTTTGCGGTGGGAAAGGACATATTTTTATACACAGCAAATAAAGACAGCATAACTCTTATTCATTCCCTTACATAAAAATATTTACCAGCGATGAAAGTCAAAGCCCCGCAAGGACATCTTGCGAGGCTTTCTCTATTTGAAAATATAAATTCTTTTTCCCTCAACCATACATTCTTTTTCACTGCCGTTGGCCTCAACGATTTTTTCAGGAGTGGTGCGGTATCTTTTAGCAACATCCCAAAGGCTGTCACCTTTCTTTACAAAATACACAACCATCGCAGCACGCTTTGGCACTTCTTTTTCATTGTCATATTCCATTGCCGATACAATTTCACAGCTGTTGGGATTAACAGCCTTGAGTCCTATGTTAAGGGTGGGTCGAATTTCAATTTCTCTGTTTCCCGATATAATATATCCAAGATGCTCAATTTCAACCTTCGCATCACACACGGAATTTTCACAAATTTCATCAACCTTCACACTGTGCGAAAATGGCAGAACGTGACTGAATCCCGAAACCGGCATTTCTTCGTTTTGCGACATATATAGTATGTTGGTTGTTATGTATCCTGCAACAGTAACAATCTCTCCCTCAATTGAAACCCGTTCGATTTCGCTTGCCGCTGTACAGTCACAGACCTGATACACCTCAGGAAGATAATCGGGAACCTTGGCAATCTCTTTGAGGCTTATTTTATCTGCGGCTATATGCACAAGCTGCTCAATATCACAGTATTCCTTTTTCATTTTCACCTCACGACTCAGGCTGTAAGCATCACACATTGTTTCGCACTCTGTAATGCCGGTGGTTTTTATTTCAATACAAATCGCTGTTTCAAAGCTTAAAAGCCGCTTGTCGCCGTCATTATCCCGACAAATTTCATAATAAACATCCTTCACCGAGAAAGCCGCCTCACCATTTAAGCTTTCATCAACTCCGTCTATTTCAAGCACCTCACTGAAGGGAACACTATGTTCCATACATTCAATAATATCACCTTCACCCTTTCCGCAATAAAGGGTGCAAATTTTAAGATTTCCTTTAACAACCGCCTTGCCCGTAAGAAGCCTGAGTTCTTCAAGCTCGGGTCTTATTGAAAATCTTAAGATCTCCTTAAGGTCAGGCTTTCCCTGTGGCACCTCTATCTTATTCTTAATAAGAACATCCCGTTCTGTGCACTGACAGGAGTTGTGAAATTTCAGGCTTTTAGATTTCGCCTGAATATCCTCAGTCTCCTCAACCCCCGAAGCAATCTCAAGCTCTTTATTTTCAGTCACCTTTATATTTATACAAAGGGTACTGCGTATCCCTATCTTTCTGCTGTTGATGAGGTTGTATTCCGGGCTCACCGAAACCACTGCCGCCTCAACATTCATACCAGGCTTTGCACCGATTGCCGCAATCATATGATTGAAATTCTGGTCCACCGATATGGATTTCACCTGGCCGCAGCTTCTGTCCTCAGGAACATACAGTATGTCCAGACGGATTATCCCCTCCACATAAACCTTGTCACTTTGAACACTTTTTTGGGTTATTACCGCCTCTGTGCAAACTTTCAGAATTTTCAAAGCATCCGGCTTGATGTCCGGAACAATAACATCACTTTCCACCGTGGTTTTTGTGCTCCTGGCACAAACAACCTGAGAAAGCTTTATATGCTCTTTTCGAAGCTTAACCGACATATCTTTATCTACCTCTCTTTTAAAATAGTATTCTTTTTTATATTATTATGAGAGAGGGAGGCGGTATATTCCACAAGTTCTGCTAAATGAGGAAATCACCAAAGTCAAAATAATCTCCCAATAGCACATACAAAAGTGCCAGCGCCATCAAGGGATTTCCCTCTTCATCTGAATCCAGAAACACAAAAATAAGGGCAACCAACAGCAAATCTTCAGCTGTAAAAAAGCCCATAACCTTTTTTGTTTTCGGGTCATAAAGTCCTCTTGGAAGTAGATTTTCAAAGAAGTTCATACCCTTGCAAGTCTTTTTCCTGCTCCCTGAATTGCAGTTCTTATTTCCCTCTTTTTTTTGTTGGTTGTGATTTTGATTTTTGTGCTCATCAGGATGTTTTGCGGGGGGCAGCATCCTTATATTGTTTTGGTGTGCAGGTCCTCCTGATTCCTGATGGGGTCTTCCCTGCATAACCGGTCTACCGGTATTCCCCTTTGCACCATTTACGTTTTGACGGGACTCTGCTCCGCCACGCCACGCACCTTTACCGTTTTGGTGATTATGCCCACCATTTGTCATATCTGTTTTATTTCCGTTTTGATTTGGGGTATAGCGTTGATATATTTCAAACACCTCCCTGCCTGTTTTCCTTAAACGCCTTAAAAACCGCCGTCATCTTCATGAGCTGTGCTGCCTGGTCAAGTTTTTTCCTGCGGCTTTGTTTCAGGAGTGGTTTTAGCGCATTCAAAAAAGCTGTATGGGAATTTTGCTTTGCTCCGCTTATGGCGCTCATTATACCGCCCATCTGCATTATGGATGAAAGGTCCATACCCCCATCACCAAAAAGCTCCGCCGCCTGCTTCGCAGTGTCTTCCTCCCGGCTTTCCGCGTTTTCCCCGTTTCCCGAAGCAAACAAGCCCAAAAGATTTTGAATTTGTGACTGACCGTCTTCACTTCCAAGCATTTCCTGGAGCTTTTCAACAGCCATTGAGAAATCAGGGTTTTCTTCCATCTTAAAAGCCTCCTAAACCTTTTATTTTTTCTTCACAATTTCAGCAAGAGCCGAAAGCAACTGGGGGTTCTGCGCAAGCTGCTTTGCAAGCTCGGGATTTTTTGTGAGAGTATCCTGAAGACCCTTTGCATCAAGCCCTGAAAGCTCTTTTTGCAAGCTGCCCTGACTCATCATTTTTATTGTTTCCTCAGCCTTTTTCAGTTGCTCCTGATTTAGACCGCCGCTTAACTGTTTCAACCCCTGAGCAAGCATCTCAGGTGACATTTTTGAAATCAAATCCTGGATATTCAACGAAAACACTCCTTTCATCTGTTATAATTATTATATGTTTTCAAAATAAAATAGTGACAACTTATTTTATTTATGCTAAAATAATATCAGTTCTTTGAAAGGATTGTTTCATATGAAAGCAATAATATTCAGTGATTCCCACGGCAATTTTAATTCTATGGCAAAGGCAATCGGAAAAGAAAAAGATATAGATATGATTATCCACGCAGGTGATATAAACCGTGACATCTCCGACCTCGAGATTGCATACCCTCGCCCTGCGGTGGCAGGAGTGCGTGGAAATAACGATTTCTGGGATGCGTCCTACCCCGATGAACGAACTTTCACCTTTGACAATGTGAAAATTTTTCTCACACATGGCCATCTTTATGGGGTAAAATATTCATTGGCAAAGCTAAGTGCCAAAGGACGTGAAATCGGTGCTGACATTTGCATTTTCGGCCACACCCACGCTCATCTCAATGAATCGGACTCAGGAATTACCCTTTTCAATCCAGGAAGTGCTTCGCGGCATTATGGAATCCTTGAAACAAATGGCAAGGAATTCTCACTTTTTGTCAAGGAAATCTGATTTTTCGCTGTCTTTTTCAATTTTTAAAAATATTTTCAAAAAAGTGTTGACAAGCCCAAGGAATTGTGGTATCATAATATTCGCTGGTTGTGAAAACAACCGCAAAACCAAAGGTAAGCTGGTGTAGCTCAATTGGCAGAGCAGCTGATTTGTAATCAGCAGGTTGCGGGTTCGAGTCCCATCACCAGCTCCACTTTTATGGAGGGGTTCCCGAGTGGCCAAAGGGGGCAGACTGTAAATCTGTTGCGTCTCGCTTCGATGGTTCGAATCCATCTCCCTCCACCAAATAAGAACGATTATTTTGATAGAATAGTCGTTCTTTTATTTTTGCCTTATATCAAGGCTTTTTAATGATTGTAGTCAATCCAGCACTCATAAAACAAATACCATCTGGGAGTAAAATCCTTGATGGTATTATTTTTTTATTTATAATCGTTAATTTTTAGGGTATTCGTTAAACTTATGTAGCAATCGTTAAAACAAAGAAAAAGAAGCCCTTTTGGCTTCTCTCATTTCATATACTTCATTGTCTTTATTAAATGTTCTTTCTTTTCGGGAGTTAAGCACGACCAATCATCATAAAAAGATTTCAACTCCGGGGTCATAACAACAAGCTCATCGTCAGCAAAAAATTCTGCAAGCGATATATGCATTGTATCACATATTGATTGAAGAGTTGCTATAGTCGGAACTGTACCACGATGAAATATATTTGACAGAGTGGATTCTGGAATCTTGCTTTCTTGCGAAAGACGATACTTTGTCCACCCATATTTATTTAAGAC
>JAGAUW010000027.1 GCA_017620615.1 Clostridia bacterium
ACAGTATATTTGCAAGAAAAATATACTGCAAAGAATGCAAAACCCCGTACAGACACAAATCCGATACAGACAACTGGGTTTGCAGAACACACGATAAGAATTCAGACAAATGTCAGACAATGCCTATAAGCGAAGAAATGCTTAAAAAGGCATTCGTTCAAATGTATAACAAGCTTAAAGCCAATTATGAGAGAATTCTCCTGCCGTTCATCACACAGGCAGAATCAATAAAAGTCAATAAGGCAGAAAAAGAACAGATTGAAGAATTAAACATAAGAATAGCACAAATTACAGAGCAGGTTCTAACGCTTCGAAACCTTAACGGAAAAGGAGCAATAGATCCTGCTTTCTATATATCGGAGATTAACCGACAAGATAACGAGGTAATGAAACTCCGTGCTACAAAAAGCGAGATTCTTCATAACAGCCAATTTGATGATGTCATATCAAAGACAAGGATGCTTGCAAGCGAAATGGAAACAGAAAATGCACTTGCGGAATTCAATGAAGATACATTCAAAAGAATTATAAGCAGAATTGAAATTGATGGCGAAATCATAGCATTCATTCTGGTAAACGGAATGGAATTCACTATTACTAAAGAGGAGGTGTTATAAATGGCAAACCGATATTTACCATTCGGATACATAATCATAGACGGCGAAATATGCATAAACGAACCCGAGGCAGAATTAATAAGGGCCATCTTTGAATTATATGCAAAAGGAAAATCCTATAATGAACTCGCAGAGAGATGTATGCTGACAGGCATCAGATACAACCCTGACTCAGACAAATGGAACAAAAATATGGTTAAAAGGATAATTGAAAACGATAAATACACAGGCAAAAACGGTTATCCCAAAATCATAGATGAAAAGCTTTACAACAAGGCAAACAAAACAAGACTTTCAAAGAATGTAAAGCAGGAGCCTGAAAAATCAGATCTTGATAAATTCATACGGTTACACAGCGAGTGCCCCGATTGTAGTTCTCCCCTCAAAAGGCAACATCAAGGGCACGATGAAAAGACATGGACTGCATACAAATGCACAAACCCCGTATGCCCTGCAAAGTCTGTAAAGGAGAACCGACTATATCAGCTTATAACGGAAATGACAAACCTGCTCATACAAAATCTTGACCTTGCCAATGAACCAACCATAACGGAAATACCTGATGATACTCTTGCGGATGATAAAGCCAACGAGATATACATCAAAATGGCAGGTGAATATGACAAGGACGATGTTCTGAAAAGCCTGTATGAGCTTGCAAAGCTAAAATTCCAAAGCAGTACGATAACTGATATGAGTGCAGTAACCGATAGAATCAAGAAAGAACTTTGCAAATACGGAAACTGTGAAAAGGTTCCTCTTCCGCTTATGCATAAAATCGTATCAAAATTTTATGTAGGCGGTGATAATGAACTGAAGATGAAGCTTATCAACGGAAAAATAATTACAAGGAGCGTGATATAAAATGAGAGTAAAAGAAGTTAAAATGATTCCTGCAACACGAAATTTTCTTGAAAAAGACAGAAAGGCAATACTGAATGTTGGGGCATACTGCCGTGTCAGCACCGATACCGAGGAGCAGCAAGGTAGTTACAATTCACAGGTAACTCACTATACAGAAAAAATAAAAAGCACTCCCGGTTGGAGATTTGTAAAAGTATACGGCGATGAAGGTATTAGCGGAAC
The DNA here is from genome assembly GCA_017620615.1 of Clostridia bacterium. Classification (GTDB taxonomy): domain Bacteria; phylum Bacillota; class Clostridia; order Monoglobales; family Monoglobaceae; genus SIG440. The sequence continues at coordinate 1,704 of JAGAUW010000027.1, forward strand.
TAACGCAGATAACCGTCCCGGCTTTCAGGAAATGATGCAAGACTGTGAAAACGGAAAACTCGATCTCATCATAACCAAATCCATATCAAGATTCTCACGAAATGTTACCGTTACACTTGAGGTTGCAAGAAAACTGAGAGATAAGGGTATAGGAATATTCTTTGAAAAAGAAAACCTAAATACCTTGCATTACACCTCGGAAAGCTTACTTGCAATATTCAGTTCGCTTGCACAGGCTGAAAGTGAATCGATGAGTGAGAACATAAAGATGGGCAGAGAATACAGATACAAAAAAGGTGGATGCTGCTATAACATGGGAAAAGTATTTGGATTCAATCAGGATAGCGATGGCATCGTAACCATTAACGAGGAACAAGCGATTGTAGTGAGACTTATGTATGAGGGCTACTTAAACGGAATGAGTATAGGCGAAATAATAAAGGACTTGCGAGAGAGGAAAATCCTAAGTCCTACAGGAAAAGAAGAATGGAGTCCCGGAACCGTTGAAAGAATTCTTTCGAGCGAAAAATACAAGGGAGACTTCCTTGCCCGAAAGACCTTCACTGTCGATCCAATATCAAAAAAGAAAAAGAAAAACACAGGTCAGGTTACTCAATACCTTATCACGAATCATCATCCTGCAATCATAGAACCTGAGATGTTTGATATGGTACAAAGCGAAATGACTCGAAGGGGTTGTATCAAAAAGAATGATAAGAAAAAACACTATGGAAAATATAGTGGTAAATTCCCATTTAACAACCTAATCATATGCGGAGACTGCGGAGCGAAATACAGGCGAACTATGTGGGTAGAGAAAAATGGTGACAAGAAGTATGTGTGGCGATGTGTAAACCGCATACAAGACGGAAAAACCTACTGCAGACGCTCTGTGAGCATAAATGACACATACCTGACCAAAAAGACCGTAGAAGCCATTAACATCATCTACAAAAGCAGGTCGAGGGTAAAGGACATTTTGAAATGCTCAATAGCATCCCTTATGGGTGATACCGAACAACCCATGATAACAAAAAACACGGCAAGGCTCGAAGAACTTTCCGACCTTATGCGAGATGCCATATTCAAAAATGCAACAGGCGAAATGACACCCAAGGAGCTTGAAAAAATCTGCTATGAGGTAAAGACGGAATCGGAAAAGTTGCGGAAGGAAAACGAAGAGTATGAAATGACAAGGAAAATGAAATCGGCAGAATCATCAAAGCTAAAACAAATCTTCAAAGCGATAGATGAAATGGCTGAAGAATTGACTGAAATCGATAATACCCTCGTCCGCAACATCATAGAAAAAATGGAGGTGATCACAAAAGACAAGTTAACAATCTGGTTCATAGGTGACATAGCCTACGAGGTAGAAATACCTGAATTAAAAGTCCAAGAAAAATATTAAAAAGGACTTGTAAAAAGTCAAGAAATGTGTTAGAATAAATCCTGTAAAAAGGATTTATTCTGTCTTTGGAATTGATTAGGACGAAAGTCTGGAAACCCGCTTGAAATAAGGGGAAAATCAATGCGACAGTAAAATTATATCGTTCTTACACGTCGCAGCAAACTTCGCTGCAATTCAAAAGACCGCTTATGCGGTCTTTTCTCATATGCTCCGTTGCTGCTCCTCTTCCGAAAAAAGTCACGCTTGCTCCGGCTATTCCCTTGTAAACGCTGGAATAACGCCTTCGCGGCTCTATCAACTTTTTTCGGCTTGATGACTGACAGTAAAACTATATCGTATTTATATTTTTAAGGCTTTTGAGAAATATCAAAAGCCTTAATTTTATGCAGTTTTTGTCGCTGCCTAAATGTCTTGTAATGTCCGCTTATTTTCTCCACCCTACACTTAAAACCCATATCCTCCCGTTGTCGGATCAAAAAATAGCGGTATTCGCGGCGGTACAAATGTGAATATCACAAAAGTCAATGCTATTAACCACAATATACCCAAAGCGGTTTTGGGTGATTCGCACTTTATTGAATTTTTCCCAAAAAGCTGTGTTTCAAGCAAGTACCCAGATAGCGTAGACACAAAAAATATGACAATATTCACCCAATCGGGAGTTTTCCCAAAGGCTCCGTTTATTACATAATAAAGAATGAGAGTAAGCAACACACCAAAAACAATGCCAATTAGCTTTATGCACCAGAAGTTTTTATAACCCTTGCCTATATATTGATTCTCAATAAAAGCAAAAACAAACATAGGAAAAAATAAGAGTTTTAAATGCTCCCATATTGATTCATTAACTGCAGAAAAAGGAGCAACGCTGACGCTGCCCCCTGTCCAGTCAAAAAGAAAATGCAATAAAACCCCCAAAACACTTGTGAAAACAAACCCTGCAAATTGCCAAAAGCGTATGGATTTTTTCATATATACCCTCCCGAACGTTTTTTACAAAGTTTATTCAGGAAAGCCACGTATATACCAAAACAAGCCTTATTTCATATTCTCCGAAATCACTTCGATATAAAAGCTCACAGGGCGGAATCCGTCGTTGCAGGAAATCATCGCCGATTTTTCATTCTTCATCCAGCCGTCAAAAAAGTTGCCGCGGCCCAAAGCCAGTTCCTTTACAAAAGGCTCCATAATTTCCCACGCACTGTCACAAAGGCCCTCTGGCTTTTGGCCGCCACGAGAAACAAACACCTGTCCCATTTTTAAATCACAAGCGTGTTCTATTGGATTTTCATATTTTTCTATCAAATCATCATACCGCGCCATTTTCATCACAGTAATTTTGCAGTTGTTCATGATAGATACCCGCCTTTTCTATAAAGATATACCTAAGTATATCACAACGACCCTCTTTTTTCAACTTTTCCTTGAAAACCCACGGTTTTTATAATATAATTAGACCATAAGGAGATGAAATATATGGACTTTGAAAAGGTAATTACCGAAAGATATTCGGTAAGAAAGTTTGAAAACAGACATTTGGAACAAGAGATAATCAACAAAATCATAAACGCAGGGCACGTTGCGCCCACGGGCTGCAACTTTCAACCTCAAAGAATTCTTGTGCTGAACAATGATGAAACAATTTTGAAATTAAAGGGCTGTACAAGATGCCATTTTGATGCCCCTTGTGCCATGCTGGTCTGCTACAATGTGGATGAAAGCTGGACCCGTCAATACGATGGAGCAAAATCCGCTCCCGTTGATGCAAGCATTGTCGCAACACATATGATGCTTGAGGCAAAGAACCTTGGCATCGGCTCGTGCTGGGTAATGCACTTTGACCCCGAGGCTATGCGAAAAGAATTTAACATACCCGAAAACATAATTCCCCATGCTCTTCTTGTAATGGGTTATCCCCACGAAAGTGCCGTGCCCCTTGATATGCACCAGAAGGTGCGCCCAATTGGCGAGGTTGTGTTTTATGACAGTTTTTAACATACGAAAAAGCCGTGGCTGTTGCCACGGCTTTTTGTATGCATCACAAATTTTTATTTTGAAGCAGCATAGAGTGCCTGGTCGATATCGTCGATTATATCCTGAACATTTTCGATACCAACGGAAAATCTTATGAGGTCAGGTGTAACACCTGCTGCCTCAAGTTCTGCATCGCTTAGCTGTCTGTGGGTGTGGCTTGCGGGATGAAGAACAGATGTTCTTGCATCAGCCACGTGGGTCACGATTGCCGCAAGCTTTAAGCTATCCATAAATTTAACAGCCGCTTCTCTTCCGCCCTTTACGCCAAAGGAGATAACACCGCAAGAGCCATTTGGCAGATATTTGTTTGCAAGAGCGTGGTATTTATCACTTTCGAGACCACAATATTTCACCCATGAAACGCGGGGGTCTTTTTCAAGGAACTCAGCAACGGCTTGAGCATTGCTGCAGTGTCTTTCCATACGAAGAGCGAGGGTTTCAAGACCGAGGTTGAGAAGAAAAGCATTGTGTGGTGACGGAATTGAGCCAAGGTCACGCATAACCTGAGCTGTAAGCTTTGTTATGTATGCAGCCTTCCCAAATTTTTTGGTATATGTAATTCCGTGATATGATTCGTCAGGAGTGGTCAGCCCAGGGAACTTTCCGCTTGCCTCCCAGTCAAAGTTTCCGCTGTCAACCACGCATCCGCCAACGCTTGTTGCGTGACCATCCATATATTTTGTGGTGGAATGAACCACGATATCTGCTCCCCATTCAAAAGGACGGCAGTTGATTGGTGTTGCAAAAGTGTTGTCAATAATGAGCGGAACTTTGTGAGCGTGTGCGACCTTTGCCCATTTTTCAATGTCAAGAACCACAAGTGCGGGGTTTGCAATGGTTTCGCCGAAGACCGCCTTGGTGTTTTCACGGAATGCGGCATTAAGCTCTTCTTCGCTTGCATCAGGGTCAACAAATGTAACGTCAATACCCAGCTTTTTCAGTGTAACACCAAACATATTAAATGTTCCGCCATAAACCGAAGACGAACAAACAAAGTGGCCGCCTGCCTCACAGATATTGAAGATTGAATAAAAGCACGCAGCTTGTCCCGAAGATGTGAGCATAGCAGCAACGCCGCCCTCAAGGTCAGCTATTTTCGCCGCAACAGCATCGTTTGTGGGGTTTGCAAGGCGGGTATAAAAATATCCGCTTTCTTCAAGGTCAAAGAGCTTGCCCATCTGCTCGGTGGATGCATACTTCCACGTGGTGCTCTGGTATATGGGAAGAACCCTTGGTTCTCCGTTTTCGGGGGTGTAGCCCGACTGAATGCATTTTGTTTCGATTTTCATTTATTTGTCCTCCTGAACATTTCGAAATACTGCACAGATATGCTTATCTCGATTTTTAACAGTTTTTGCATAAAATTATTTTACTATTTACCAATAAAAATGTCAAGAAAAACTATGGACAAAGTTAGAATTTGTGATATACTTAAAGGGATGGAATTGTCAGTTGGGCAGAATATTGGAGGTTTCTGTTATGGCGTGCATAAAGCCGTTCATTCCTCCCGAAGAAATTTCTGCACCTATAATGGTGTTTTCATAAACAAAAACGCCTGCTGTCACCTTGTCTGAAGCCGACTTTTTGTGGTTTCTGACGTTATATGTGTAACGGGTGACATTCTTTCCCTTGAACTCTGCAAAGGGAAAGCCCGAATGGGACTGAACTGCACTGTAGGTTTCATAAACCGCGTCAAAGCTTTCGGGAAGGGTTACGTGAGTGATTTCAGACGGAACAGCGTCTATTTCCCAACCCAAATCCTGAATAAATGTCACAATCATATCGTTGGTGGCATTGTCAATGCTGAAGAGCCCTGCGATAATCATAATAAGAACCGTGGCACAAGCGATTGAAGCGAAGACAAAGCGGTGTTTTCTCAGAGTTTTTGATACAATCAAGGGTCATCCTCCTTTGAGATTTCGAAACTAAAAGGAAATTTTTTCAAAATATTCTTTAACTAATATATGAAAACACTAAAAATTTTATTCAAGGAGAAAAGCGTATGCGTCTTGACAGATTTTTGGCAGAGTGCGGAGTGGGCACAAGGAGCGAAGTGAAAAAGCTAATCCGAAAAGGTGCTGTTTCGCTTAACGGCTCCCCTCAAAGCAAAGCCGATGCGGTGGTTTCCCCCGAAGCAGACGACGTTTTTGTCTTTGGGGAAAAGATAGTATACCGTGAATTTATTTATCTTATGCTGAATAAACCGGCTGGGTTCATTTCAGCCACCCGTGACGGAAAGACGCCAACAGTCCTCGAGCTTGTTCCCAAAGAATATCTCCATTTTAAGCCGTTTCCTGTGGGGCGCCTTGACATTGACACCGAGGGGCTTTTGCTCCTTACCAATGACGGAGACTTGGCACATCGCCTGCTTTCTCCAAAAAAACATATACCAAAGACGTATCTGGCAGAAATCGAAAAAGCGGCAACGCCCCAAGATATTGAGGATTTTTCGGTCGGAGTTGTTCTTGATGACGGGTATAAAACCATGCCCGCAAAGCTCACCTCAATACGCGATGATTACCCATATCTTGCCGAGGTTGTGGTAAATGAGGGAAAATTCCATCAGGTGAAGCGAATGTTTGAGGCTGTTGGCAATAAAGTCTTATACCTCAAACGAACAAAAATGAACGACCTTGAGCTTGACCAAAAACTTGAACTTGGCGAAGTGAGGGAACTCACAAAGGACGAGCTTTTGCTGTTGCAAAACACAGACAGATAAATTGCAGTGCCCCACATTTCGGGCAGAACGGAGAAGAAGATGATAAAAAGTTACATTCCCAGAGTGATTGCGGTCAATGACCTTTCGGGGTTTGGCAGGGTTTCGCTTACCGAATCTATTCCCATCCTTTCAGCTATGGGGGTGGAGGTTTGCCCGCTTCCCACAGCAATTCTTTCGACTCACACCTATCATTTTAAAGACTACACTTTTTGTGACCTTACCGAAGAAATGCCAAAAATTCTTGACCACTGGCGGTCTTTGGGCATAAATTTTGACGGAATCTGCACAGGATATATGGGAAGTGCAAGGCAAATTGAGATTCTCTCCGACTTTATAAAAGCCCAGAAAAAGCAAGGGCTTTTGACGGTTATTGACCCTGTTCTTGGTGACAATGAGCTTTCAGAGGCAGAAACTGTTTATTATGACAGAATGAACGACTTGCTTTGTGCTATGAAAAAGTTTGTAGCGCTTGCGGATGTAATCACCCCAAATCTTACCGAAGCCTGTCTCTTGCTGGATATGCCTTTTCCTGACGGCCCTGTCTCCGATAACCAGCTTTTTTACATTATGGAAAAGCTCTCTGCTCTTGGCCCCAAATGCGTGGCAGTTACATCGGTGATGACCGGTGATAACAAAATGTGTGTAGGGGTTCTTGACAAAACAAAAAACGAGCCAGCAATTCTTGACTGCAGTTATGTAAAAAGACCCTTCCACGGCACAGGGGATATTTTTGCGGCAGTCCTCACGGGCGCACTTCTCAGAGGGTGCGATATGCTTTCAGCATCCCAAATGGCAGTGGATTTCATAAGAGATGCAATAAGCGAAACAATGAAACATCCCGATATAAAAATTGAACATGGTTCAGTTTTTGAACCAAATATGGCAAAGTTCTTTAGCTCGCGCTTTGCCAAAGAAAACGAAAGGAGATAAGAAAAATGAACATAACAAATGACATAAAATATATAGGCGTAAACGACCACGAAATCGACCTTTTTGAAGGACAATACATTGTTCCAAACGGAATGGCATATAATTCATATGTCATTGATGATGAAAAGACCGCTGTTATGGATTCGGTTGACATTAGGTTCAGCGACGAGTGGCTCAACAATATTGACAAAGTACTAAACGGCAGAAAGCCCGATTTCTTGGTGGTTCAGCATATGGAGCCCGACCACTCGGCAAGCATTCTTGCATTTACAACGGCATATCCTGATACCAAAATCGTTTCATCAGCAAAAGCTTTTGCTATGATGAAAAACTTTTTCGGCACTGACTTTTCCGAAAGACAAATCGTGGTGGGCGAGGGCGACACTCTCTCCCTTGGAAAGCACACCCTCACCTTTGTGACAGCACCAATGGTACACTGGCCCGAGGTTATCGTGACCTATGACAGCTTTGACAAGGTTCTCTTTTCTGCTGACGGGTTTGGAAAATTTGGTGCCCTTGACACCGATGAAGACTGGGCTTGTGAAGCAAGACGCTATTATTTCGGCATAGTTGGAAAGTACGGTCCTCAGGTGCAGAGCCTTCTCAAAAAAGCAGCAAGTCTTGATATTCAAAAGATTTGTCCCCTCCACGGACCAATTCTTTCAGAAAATCTTGGATATTATATTGACCTTTATGACAAGTGGTCAGGCTATACTCCCGAAGAAGAGGGCATTGTCATTGCCTACACCTCGGTTTATGGCAACACAAAACGCGCAGTGCTTTACCTCGCCGAAAAACTTAAAGAGCTGGGTGCAAAAAAAGTGGTTCTTAATGACCTTGCAAGATGCGATATGGCAGAGGCCGTGGAAGATGCTTTCAGATATGACAGGCTTGTTCTTGCCACCACCACTTACAATGCGGATATTTTCCCATTTATGAGAGAGTTTATTGGCCACCTGACCGAAAGAAGCTATCAAAACAGAAAGGTTGCACTCATTGAAAACGGAAGCTGGGCGCCACTGGCTGCAAAAGTTATGAAAGAAGGGCTTTCAAGGTGCAGAAACCTTGACTTTGCGACAAACAGTGTTAAAATTTTGTCTGCTCTTGACGAAAACAGCCGCAAGGAAATTGATTTGCTTGCTCAGGAATTGGTATATGGTTTAACCATAGAGTTTTAAGATAATAATAATAAAATAAAACGGAGGTGAAAAATATGAAAAAGTATGTATGCGATGTATGCGGCTGGGTTTATGACGAAGAACTCGGTGCACCTGAACACGATATTGCCCCTGGAACAAAATTTGAGGATTTGCCCGAAGATTTTGTTTGCCCCCTTTGCGGTGTAGGCAAAGACCAGTTTTCAGAAGAATAAGCATGAGGGGCACAGTGCGAGCTGCGCCCCTGAATCTTAAAGTTTGGAGGATAAAAAAATGATGAACGAAAAAGTAAGAGAACTTCTCAACCAACAGATAAACAAAGAACTTTATTCAGCATATCTTTACTTAGACTTTTCAAACTATTTTGAAGACCGCGGCCTTGACGGCTTTGCAAACTGGTATTATATTCAGGCTCAGGAAGAGCGCGACCACGCAATGCTATTTTATCGCTATCTTCAGAACAACAACGAAAAGGTTACCCTTGAGGCAATAGCAAAGCCCGACAAGGAATTAAGCTGTGATATGGCTGTTTTAAAGGCAGGTCTTGAGCACGAAGAATACGTTACATCTTTAATCAACGACATATATCAGGCGGCATATGAGGTAAAAGATTTCCGCACAATGCAGTTCCTTGACTGGTTTGTAAAGGAACAGGGCGAGGAAGAAACAAACGCCAACGATTTGATTTCAAAGATGGAGCTTTTCGGCTCTGACCCCAAAAGCCTTTATATGCTCAACAGCGAGCTTGGTGCACGTGTTTATACTGCTCCGTCACTTGTTTTATAAGAAAAGGGTGTTTTTATGAAATTGGTACTCATAACCGCTTTGGGTGTGGGCGGCGCCACGGTGATTGGTGCACTCATTGGCTTTATATTCAAGAAAGCATCCCACGCCTTTTCTGACATCGTCCTTTCCTTTGCGGCAGGGGTAATGCTTGCTGCAGCAATCCTCGGGCTTATTCTTCCGGCTCTTGAATACGGCGGAAATTGGGGGCTTCTTGTGACCGTTGCAGGGATTTTTGTAGGCGCAATTTGCCTTAACCTTATTGATAAAGTAGTTCCGCATCTTCACAAACTCGTGGGAACTGAACCTGAAAGCCACAACAACGCCTCTTTAAGTAAAGTTCTTCTTTTTGTATCGGCAATTGCCATACATAATCTCCCTGAAGGTATTGCGGCAGGTGTTGGTTTTGGTTCAGGCGACACAAGTCAGGCACTTTTGATAGCGGGAGGCATTGCGCTTCAGAATATCCCTGAGGGAATGGTTATCATCGGACCTATGATAGCCGCAGGGGTTTCCCCAAAAAAGACCTTTGTGTGTGCTATGCTGACAGGTCTTGTTGAAGTGGTCGGTACGTTTTTAGGTTATTTTGCGGTAAGTGTTTCTTTGGTGATACTGCCCTTTGCACTTGCTTTCGCAGGGGGAACAATGCTCTATGTAATCAGCGACGAAATGATACCCGAAACTCACGCTCACGGAAGCCAGCGGGGCGCAACTTATGCTCTCTTAGTGGGCTTTTGTGTGATGCTGGTGTCGGATGTTTTGTTGGGGTAAAACAAGTATCTATAAACTTATTTGACGTAAAGAGGATAGCTGAAAGCTATCCTCTTTACGCTTGTTTGGGCACAAAAAAGTTTAGACAAAATTATTTTTGTCTCACTTTTACAACCAACTATATCACAAAAATAATATAAAATCAATACATAAAGTGCAAAAAATGATACAAATTTTATATGGGTGATATGTATGAAACAACGAATTGGTGCCATGGGTAAAAATGTTATAGGCGAAAGGCTTAAGGAATTGAGGACACGCGCTAACCTTTCTCAGCGGGATTTAGCAAGAGAACTACAGCTTGTTGGTATTGATATGGACAAAAATGTGATAACGCGTATAGAAACAAACAAAAGATATGTAACGGACTTTGAATTGCAAGCCCTTAAACAGCTTTTTGATGTATCTTACGATTTTCTTATTGAGGGAAAAGAAGAATAACAAAAAAACGGTCGCTTGTGCGACCGTTTTTCTTTTTCTAATACCCAAAAATTCCTTCAACCGATTCGTCATTTTCTACCCAGTCTGAAACATCTACCACTGTATATTCTGTGGGGGTATTGCGAATAATAACATTTTTGATGCCTGCGTTTATCACAAGGCGTTTGCACATTGAACAGCTTGAGGTGTTTTCGACGATTTCACCTGTTTTGTAATCCTTTCCAACAAGATAAAGGGTGGAATCAATCATATCCCCACGCTTTGCACTTATTATGCAATTGGCTTCGGCATGGACACTGCGACACAGCTCATAGCGTTCGCCTCTGGGGATAGCAAGCTTTTCACGGATACACACGCCAAGGTCGATGCAATTCTGTCTTCCCCTTGGTGCGCCTGTGTAGCCTGTTGAAATAATTTCATCATTCTTTACGATTATTGCGCCGAAATTACGACGGAGACAAGTTCCCCTTTCAATCACGGTTTCAGCGATATCCAGATAATAGTTGTGTTTGTCAACTCGTTTGTTTGCCAAAACAATTCATTGCCTTTCTGCCCGAAATTTGCGTGCCACACCTTGACGGGCACAAGGCGGGACCTCACGTCAAAACAAAACTGATAAAATAAGTATACAACAAAATAAGACAAATTTCAATAGTTTTGTATTGACTTTAAGACAGAATAAAGTTAAAATAATATATATAAAACTTTTGAGAGGAAGTTTCGTCAGGATGAAGCAGTTCACAAGTACTTGCGAACAGGAAACACGGGATATAGCAAAAAACTTTGCCAAAGACCTCATGGCAGGGAGTGTTGTTGCGCTTATCGGTGATTTAGGTGCGGGAAAGACTGCTTTTACAAAAGGCGTTGCTGAGTTTTTTGGCGTTGATAGTGACGTTTCAAGCCCCACCTTTACTATTGTCAACGAATACAGTGGCGAAAAAACCGTCTATCACTTTGACGCTTACCGTCTTGAAAATGTGGAAACCGATGACTGTGACTGGCTGGATGACTATTTCTTTGGCGACGGAATTTGCCTTGTGGAATGGGCGCAAAACATTGAATCGGTCTTACCCGACGGCTATTTCAAGGTGGAAATAAAAAAAGACCCCTCAAAGGGAAACGATTACAGAGAGATTTTTATTGAAAAAACGGAGAAATAAAATGCTTGTATTTGGAATTGATACCTGCTGTGCGGCGGCTACCGCGGCGCTTGTCAGCGACAAAATAATGGTTGCACAGACGGTTTTAAATCAAAACAAAACACACTCTGAGAGGCTGATGCCCCAGATAGAAAAAATGTTTGAGGCGGCAGAACTTGAACCCTCCGCGGTTGATGCCTTTGCGGTAGCGGTGGGACCAGGCTCGTTCACAGGGGTGAGGATTGGCGTTGCTACTGCAAAAGCCTTGGCTCAGGCCACGCAAAAACCCTGTATTGAGGTTTCGACTCTTGAGGCACTGGCTTTCCCGTCAAAATTTTTTGACGGAATTCTCTGTCCCATTCTTGATGCAAGGCGAAATCAGGTATATAATGCCTTGTTTCAGGGCGGGAAAGCTTATATGACAAGACTTTGTGATGACAGGGCTCTTGCTCTTTCCGACCTGCTTGATGAACTTGAAAACTTTGGCAAAAATGTTCTTTTTATGGGTGACGGCACCTTGGTTTTTGAGGATGAAATAAGAGAGGCTCTTCGAGACCGTGCCTTTTTCGCACCAAGAATAAACAACTTTAACCTCGGCGGTGCGGTGGCAGAAATCGGACTTTTGAAGCTTGGAAAAGGCGAAACGGTCGGTTATGGCGACCTTGTTCCTCAGTATGTGCGGCTTTCTCAGGCAGAGCGGGACAAACTCAACAAATAAAACAAAAAATAACAAAAGGAGAGAACAATGAAAAGAAAACGTCTTTCAAAGGGAATAAAAAAATATTTTGCCCTTTTGTCAGTAACCATGCTGATGTTCTTTTCGTGTGCCCCCCTTTGTGCTGTGGCTGCCCCGGCAGTTTCAGGGGAGGCGGCAATTCTCATAGACGCAAGAACCGGAAACGTGCTTTATGAAAAAAATTCCGAAAAGGTTATGTTCCCTGCCAGCACCACAAAAATTATGACTGCAATCGTGGCACTTGACGCTGTTGAAAAGGGCGAAATCAGTCTTGAGCAACCCCTCACACTTCAAAAAGAAGCCTTTGACACTCTTGACCCCGACGGGAGCAGCATTGGACTCAAAGTCGGGGAGGAAATGAAGCTTATAAATCTTTTGGAAGGGCTTCTCATTGCCTCAGGCAACGATGCAGCTGTGACCATTGCTCAGGGTGTTTCGGGAAGCATCGAAGCTTTTGTTGTGAGGATGAACGAAAAAGCAAAGGAGCTTGGGCTTTCTTCAACCCGTTTTGAAAACCCCCACGGGCTTCACCATCCACAGCATTATACAACAGCATATGATATGTCCCAGATGGCGTTTTTTGCTATGAAAAACAAGACTTTCCGGGGAATTGTGGAATGCGCTCACATTTATCTTCCCGCAACAAATATGTCAGACAAGAGATATTTCATAAACACCAACAACCTTGTTTCAAGAATGCGGTATCCTTATTATTTTTACGACTACGCAACAGGCATAAAGACAGGCTCCACCTCCGAGGCGGGATATTGCCTTGTGTCATCTGCCCAAAATGGTGATAAGTCTGTTATCAGCGTGCTTTTCAACGCCGAAGACATATCAATTTCACATAACGAATCAAAGGCAATCCTTGAATTTGGACTTACGGAATTTAAGGCACAGCGCCTGGCAAAACGCGACGATATTTTTGGCGAAGTAAAGGTGAAGCAAGCAGCAGACGGAACAGACCATCTTTTGCTTTCAGCAGAAGAAAACCTTGACGCAATGTTTCCTAAAAACGGGGACCCCTCAAAGGTAACCATAACCACCGAAATCCCCGAAAAAGTCTATGCCCCCATAAAATCAGGGCAGGTAATCGGCAAGGCGATTTTCAATTATGAGGGCAAAAAGGTTGGCGAGGTCAACCTCATTTCAACCGTTGAGCTTGACCGTCATTTTCTTGGCTTTATCCAGACCCTTGGTGAATGGCTCTGGGGAATAAAAGTTATCAGACTCGTTGTTTATGTGTTCTTTGGCTTGGTGCTTGGCTTTGTGGCGCTCATCGTTATCGGCTTTGTCCGTGCGATTAAAAAAAGCAAAAGAAAACGTCGCAGGAGCTCAACCTATCATCCGCCAAGATATTAAAAAAGCGAAAAAGATACCCGTTTTCGCGGGCAGTTTTAGAAAAAAGGGCACCCGTTTTTTGCGTGTGATTTTTTGGAGGGAGAAATGACTGAAAACTATAAAAGAATTATGGATGCGGAAATTGAAAAAATAAAAGCCTCAGGGCACCGTCCAAGGCTTTTGCTCCACGCCTGCTGTGCCCCTTGCTCCAGTGCTGTTCTTCAGGAGCTTTCAAGGGTTTTTGACATTACTTTGTTTTTTTATAATCCCAATATCTCCCCAAAAGATGAGTTTGATTTCAGACTTCAGGAGCTACAAAGACTACTTTTCTGTATGGGGCTTGATAAAATAAATATTGTTGCACCACCCTATGACAGCAGTGAATTTGAAAACGTTGTCGCAGGAATGGAAGATTTGCCCGAGGGAGGCGCGCGGTGCAAAAAATGCTTTTGGCTCCGCCTTGAAAAATCGGTGGCTTTCGCCAAGGAAAACGGCTTTGACTATGTGACCACCACCCTTTCAATAAGCCCCCACAAAAACGCTGGGTGGCTCAACGAAATCGGTCTTGAGCTTGGCGAAAAATACGAGGCAAAATATCTTTGTTCAGATTTCAAAAAGGGCGATGGCTACAAACGGTCATGCAAACTTTCTGCCCAGTATAATCTTTACAGGCAAAACTTTTGTGGCTGCCTTTATTCAAAGGAAGAAGCAGAAAAGCGTTTAAACAGAACTTAGCGGCAAAAATGCCGTATAATAAAAAAGGAGTGTCGAAAATGCCTTACATTTCAATCAAAGCCTATCCAAAGGATGAAAAAATCAAGAAAAAAGTGGTTGACGAAATCAACCAAGTATTCCTCAAATACTGGGGTTGTCCCCAGGATGCAATCTCAATTTCAATGGAAGAATTTGCTCCTGAGTCTTGGGAAGAAAAAGTGGTAAAACCTGAAATTCTCCCAAACAGCCACAAAATGATGATTCTTTCGGGAGAAAAGAAATATTGATGCCTTCAAAAAAACTTGAGTCGCCAGAGATGGCGGCTCTTAAAATTTCAACAATTTAGATTTTTTTCTAAATAGCTATTGACAACAGAGCTATCTTGATATATAATCTATTTAGAAAAACATCTAAACAGAGGTGATAAAATGGCAATAAACGAAACATTAAAAGCGATTTCCGACCCTGTGAGGCGGGATATTTTGGATATGTTGAAATCGGGAAAGCGGTCGGCAGGTGAGATTGCAGAGAAATTTGACCTGACAGGAGCCACGGTTTCGTATCATCTTTCAAAGCTAAAACGCGCAGACCTGATAGTTGAACAAAAACATAAAAACTATATTTATTATGAGTTCAACGCATCGGTTTTTGAAGACGTATTGACATGGATTTATAATTTGGGAGGAGAGAAAAAATGAAATTTATAAAATGGAAAACCTTGATTGTGACAAGCCTTGTTTGCCTTTGGCCCATTCTTCTGGGACTTTTTCTGTGGGAAAAATTACCTGACACTATGGCAATTCATTTTGATTTAAACAACAATCCAGACAACTTTGCACCAAAAGGCTTTGTGGTGTTTGGTATGCCGTGCTTGATGGTCGCTCTTCAATGGATTTGTTGTTTAATAAATGATATAAATGCAAAAAAACACGGCTCTAGAATGAAGTTTGAAAGAGTGACAAAATGGATTATCCCCATTATGACTGTGCTTTTGCAGCTTGTTACCTTTGGCATAGGTCTTGGCGCAAAGATAAATGTGCGGGCTGTTGTCGCTTTCATTGTGGGCGTGATGTTCATCTCAACCGGCAACTATCTGCCAAAGCTTGATTATATAAAGGATTATGATTTAAGCGCAGACAAAGCAAGGAAAATAAACCGCTTTATTGGATTCGCAACCGTGATTATGGGTGTCCTTTTCTTAATCAGCATTTTTCTTCCTCCGCTTTTCACCGCCATTTGCCTTGCTTTGCTGATACCCTATGCGGTAAGCAGCGCTATATATGGAATTAAAGTCGGAAAAGGTAAATAATCGGGGGAGGATTTATGAAAACAGAAAAAAATATTTTTATTGCATTTATACTGAATTTAGGTTTTTCAATTTTTGAATTTTTAGGCGGAGTTTTCACAGGAAGCATTGCCATTATGTCCGATGCTGTTCACGATTTAGGGGATGCCGCAAGCATTGGTGCTTCTTATTTCTTAGAAAAAAAGAGCAAAAAACAACCTGACGAAAAATATACTTATGGTTATGCACGCTTTTCGGTTATGGGCAGCGTCATCACCACGCTCATTCTGTTGGGTGGCTCACTGCTGATTGTGTTTAGTGCCGCAAAAAGAATTATAAATCCCGTTCAAATAAATTATAGCGGGATGATAATTTTTGCTATAATCGGCGTGGTTGTAAACTTCATTGCTGCTCTTGTTACCCGTGAGGGTGATTCTTTGAACCAAAAGGCAGTCAATCTTCATATGCTTGAAGACGTGCTTGGTTGGATTGTGGTTCTGATTGGTGCAATCGTGATGCGTTTTACTGATTTTGGAATTATTGACCCAATCTTGTCTATTGGCACGGCAGTGTTTATCCTCATAAATGCTCTCAAAAACTTAAAAGCAGTTCTCGATTTGTTTCTTGAAAAAATTCCTCACGGCATAGATGTCCAAGAAATACAGCAACATCTTTTGGGAATTGATGGCGTCCTTGGTGTCCATCACATCCATCTTTGGAGCATGGACGGTCAGAACAATTATGCAACAATGCATATTGTGACAAACGGTGACCACCACCAGATAAAACACATGGTGCGTGAAGAACTTAAGGAGCACGGCATCTGTCACGCAACCCTTGAGCTTGAGGCGGAGGGCGAGCATTGTCACCAGGAACATTGTCATATAGAAACAAAAATTTCGACAGGGCATCACCATCATCATTAAAAATATGCCAAAAAACTTTGGATGTCTTTTAACCTCAAAAGGAGAAAGCAAATGAAAAATAACAACGATACGTTTTTCACCAAAGGGCTAGCTCTACTTAAACACTTTTTCTTTCCGCCCGAGTGTGTGTTTTGTGAAAAAATTTTGGAAATCAACACACCTCTTCTTATTTGTGACAAATGCAAAGGCTCCCTTTCCTTTTTATACGAAAGACTTTGCTGCGTGAAATGCGGAAAACCCATAGTGAGCCACGGAAAACGTCAGCTTTGTTATTTTTGTGCAGAAGGAAAATCACACTATTTTGACCGCATCGTATCGGTTTTTGAATACACCGATGACGTTCGTGACTCCATTGTGAGATACAAGGTTTTGAGCACCGAGGGATATTCAAAGACATATGCAGATTTTCTCTGTGAGCTGTTTCAAAAAAGCTATTTGAGTGAGAACTTTGACTTTATCTGCTCTGCACCTCCTCACACGAAAAAAGCAAATAACAAAGGAACAGATCGCCTGAACCTGCTTTGTCACACCCTTTCTTCAAAAATCAACATAACTTTTGAAAAAGAAATGCTTGTAAAGGTGCGCAAAACACAAAAGCAAACAAAGCTTTCATATGTTGAAAGGCTCACGAACCTAAACGGTGCTATTGCTGCAGCTCATCCTGACGCGGTCTTGGGGAAAAATGTTCTTTTGATTGACGATGTTTGTACCACCCGCGCAACCATAATGGAATGTGCCCGTGCCCTAAAGGTTGCTGGTGCAAAACGCGTCTGCGCCATGACCATTGCGACCACAGTCAAGAACTCAAAGGAATAATATGGAACGCCTATTACTGCTGCCCGGAACATTTTGCAAAAAATATTACATACAAAAAAGACCACCCGCAAAGTGGTCTTTTTGATTACAGCATAGTTTGCTGCGATATGTACGAGCGTGACGGTTTTACTGTCACCGCTATTTTTACCAGTATTTATGCGGTTTTGAAAGGGTTTACCCTTATCAGTACCAAAGCATAATTTATGTCTTTTTGTTTGTTTTATTGTATCATATTTTTAATTTTTTTACAAGTCTTTTTATATAATTTTTTTCTGTTTTACATGTTGACGGTATAGACATAATCTCCCGAACAGATTCGCATCTCTTTTTTTGATACGATTTCAATCCTGTCGAACAGCATTCTGATATTATCATCTGCGAGTCTGTCAATTTCTTCGGGCATCTCATCGATGGTCTTGAAGATTGTTTTCAGCTTTTCGTGGTCGGCAGATTCTATCTGTCTCCGTCTTTCATATGCATCGTTTTCGTGGCGAAGCCTTAACTGCTCGTCACGGATTTCCGAGAAGATTTTGTCCATTTCCTCAATGCTTATTTCGCCGTCTAAGTTTTTACTGAGGGTTTGACTCAATTTCTCGTTAAGCTCATTCAATCTCGCAGTATTTTCATTCATCTTATTCTGCACATTGTCGCCCATAACTTCTGCGATAGCTCCCTTTAAGATTTCCTTTGCATAGACCACATCCGTTACCATAGAGTTGGCAGCTTCGGTTACTGCGGATATCAGGAATTCTTCCTTTATGCTCGGTGAGTGCTTACACTTTTTCTTGCCGTGTTCGAGCCTGTTTATGCATCTCCACACATATTCCTTTTGCTTATCTCTCGTTACCCACATTGTTCGGCGATACATGGTTCCGCATTCTCCGCAGACTATCATATTGTTGAATGGGTACTTGCCGCTGTATTTTCCGTAGTCATCTTTATTCTCGTTTCTTTTTATGCAGTTTCTTCGGCTGAGTTCTATCTGTACGGCATCGAATACCTCTCGATCTATGATTGCGATATGATGATTTCGTATTAAATATTTGGGAAGATCACCTGTGTTCTTTATTGTCTTTTTGTTTATAGGATCGGATATGTATGTTTTTTGCGTCATCACATCTCCTGCATATTTTTCGTTGACAAGAATTCTTTTCACGGCTTCTGTTTTCCATACAGGTTTGCCCGAGGGAGAGGGTATTTTATCTTCTTCAAGTCTGTTTGCAATTTCTCTCATGCTGAGACCTTTTTGGAAGCTTGAGAAGATGATTTTTACTGCGGCAGCCTGTTCGGGTACTATGTATATGTTCTTTTCATCGTCCTGACCATATCCGTATACACGGTTGAAGTTAAAGCAAGCTTGTCCTTGTTGGTATCTGGAGCGTTTTCCCATTTTTACATTCAGGCTCTGGCTTTCACTTTCCTGCTGTGCAAAGGTACTGTATAGTGATAGCATAAATTCGCTTGATACTTCAAGAGTATTTATTTTTTCCTTTTCGAATATTATGCCAATGCCCATAAGCTTCAGTCTTCTTGCATATTCCAGAGTAACAAGTGTGTTTCTTGAGAATCGGGATATTGATTTTGTGATGATTAAATCAATCTTGCCTTGCTCACACATCTTTATCATTCTTCTGAATGCCGGTCTTTTTGTAGCAGAGGTTCCTGTGATACCATCGTCACCGAATATCTCCACTAAATTCCATTCATCGTTGGCTTCAATCATTGATGTATAATGCTCAACCTGATTTTCGAAGCTATCCTGCTGTTCTTCTTCGGCAGTACTAACTCGGCAGTAAGCAGAAACATTCAATTTTTTTCTTCCCATTTTAGGTTCGTACATTTTTTTAGTTGCCGGAATAATTTCCACATAAGTGTTTAACATTTTTATCCCTCTCTTTCTAAAATCTTCTCGTTTATTAGTTTTATTTGTAAGCCTTTTTCTCCGCCTATGTAGAATTTTGATATTATTTTTTCCATAAGCGGAAGAGGGGCTTTTTCACTTATTCCGTACTTGCAAAGCTCCTGCTTGATTTTTTCGGTTACCTTACTCATATCGGTTTTGGTGTAGCTTTTGAATTTTAACCTTGCGAGCTTGTATATATCCTTTAAGATTTCATCCTTTTCGGTATTGTCATTTACGGTCTTGATATATATTTCATTGGTAAGCTCATCGATATTTTCATCGCTCCGGCTTTGATTCTTAACCTCTGCATCTGCAAGCTCGATATTGTCTATAAGGCGGTTTACAATTCCATTTATGTATTCGTATAATGTTTCTTCGTGAATTGATTTCGCCGGGCATATCGGGTTTGAGCATTTGTAAGCCGTATAAGCACCTTTATCGTGACCTTGCCTTTGTCTTTTGATAGGAAACCCACATTCAGGGCATTCACCGTGAGTTCGTATGAATTTGTCATATTCCATCTTATCGCTGTCTGCCTTTATATTCTTGGAGAGCCTTATGCGGTTTGCCTTGTGATACTGCTTTTCATCTATGATTGGCGGATATTCATCTGTACCTGTATATTTTTCATTCTCTATCATCCGCTTGACCATATTTTTATTCCATTTTGC
Organism: Clostridia bacterium; assembly: GCA_017620615.1. Classification (GTDB taxonomy): domain Bacteria; phylum Bacillota; class Clostridia; order Monoglobales; family Monoglobaceae; genus SIG440. The sequence goes on from JAGAUW010000027.1 coordinate 21,481, forward strand.
AGAATCCTTGTTGTAGTAAATTCCCGACATTTCAAATCTGTCAGCTATCATCTTGTAGGATTTGCCTGCTATGTATAATTCAAAGGCTGATTTCACAAGCAATGCTTCCTGATTTACGATGACAATTTCGGCATTTTGTATTTCATAGCCGAAGGGTATGTATCTGTTAGCCATTATTAAGGCACCTCCTGTTTTTCAATTTCAAGCTCAATTCCATTCTTCAGTACGAAGGTGATTTCATTGTTTGTTATGTATAATTTTTGTATATGCCTTTTGAAGCCTTCGGTATCGAAGGTACAGATGGAGTCGCTTTTTTCAAGCTCCTTTACAAGCCCTCTTGTATCGGTAACTATTTTACTGTAGCGATTCTCATGCAGGATTTTATTCTTCCTTGCCTTTAGTTCCATCATTCTGCGGTCGCATTCATTTAATTCCTGCATATAGAATGACGGATCGGCAAGGTTGTTATCCTTGAGCCTGTTTATCATCATAACCCTTTCGGATACCTGTGCTATCTGTATGTTGAGTTCTGATATGGCATCCTTTTCAGACTGATTGTTTTTCATTGCCTCAATCTGATTGATAAAGGGGATGAGGATGTGTTTGTAGTTTGCTTTCAGTCTGTTGTACATAAGGATGTATGCCTTTTTGATAAGATCTTCGGTTATGGGCTGGGCGTTGCATTTGTCTATACTTACATCGTGAGTTCTGCATGTCCAGACTCCGTCACCCTTATGCTTATATGGTGTGCCGCAGTTTTTGCAGTATATCATTCTTGTAAATATTCCTGCATCTCCGTATGTTGTGTGGGTAAATTTTTTCTGCCTTTTTTCCAGCAGGGCTTTTGCCATATCGAAAACCTCGGCGGATACTATCGGCTCATTTACATTATGCAGATAATACATATCAAGCTCGCCTGTGTTTTTGATTTTCTTGAACGGGAATCCGTCTGTGTATGATTTCTGCAAAAGTGCATCGCCTTTGTATCGTACATTGCTTATGATGTAGCTGATAGCAGAGGCTGACCATTTTTCTTTTCCATTTTTATTCGGTATTTTTAATTCTGTCAGGAGCTTGGCAATTTCAGTTGTGCCTTTTCCTGCGATATATTCTGCAAATATTTTTCTTACAACTTCGGCTTGGGCTTCGTTGATGACAAGCTTTTTATCCTTGTAGGTGAAGCCGTATGGTGCGTTTACCTGAATGTATGTGCCGTTTCTCATCTTGTTTCTTGTGCCGATTTTAACATTCAGCGATATGGATTGCGATTCTTCCTGTGCAATTGCTGAACCGACCTTTATTGCGGCTGCATCTGTCGAGGTAGCGGTGTTGAGTCCGCCATCTTCAAATTTAACTGCCACACCAAGCTTGTTAAGCTTTTCAACGGCTCTTATGCAGTCAACGGTGTTTCTTGCAAATCTTGATATGGATTTTACAACGATAAGGTCGAGCTTGCCGTCTTCCGCATCCTGTATCATTCGGTTGAAGTCATCACGCTTGTCCTGTCTTGTGCCGGTGATGCCTTCGTCTGCATATATATCTACGAATTCCCATTCGGGATTTGATGTGATATATTTTGTGTAGTACCTGACCTGATTGTGGAAGGAGTCTTCCTGCTCAAGAGAGTTGGAACTCACTCTGGCATAGGCACCGACACGAAGTCTTTGTTTTTCAGTTTTTCTTAAATCGCTTTGTATTACAATTACATCTGCCATAGCTTTGACTCCTTTCCGAGATTTTTCAACACAAACAATACCATAGAAGGTTTAATATATCCAGACAAATATTACACAAAAGCACCGGGCATTACGCTGAATTTTCATATACAGGTTTGTTGATTCCGCCGCAAGCTTTTTCAAGCAGGATTTCATGTTCGTCCTTGGTGATTAGTTTTAAGCTTACAAGATGTGCAAGCATCCTTTCGGTCATTACTCTTTCAATTTTGTCGTTTGTCTTTTTCATAATCAATTCCTCGCTTTTTTTAAATTTAAAATATCTCTTCACCTATTGCATTTTTAAGTGCCATTTTTAACCCCTCTTATCTAAAAAATTTTAATTCTCTTCACTTAATTGGATGAAAAACCCCATTTTGTAAACCCTTGTATGAAAAAATTCCTCTTCACTCTTATATTAGGAGCAAATTTTTGAGATTTCACCAAAAGATTTTTTTCGTTTTTAAAAGTCCCCTCATAAGTTAGGACAAAAATCAGCGATTTCTGAACCCCATAAGCAAAATTTTTACGAAATTGTAATATTTGTCCCTTCACCCATTGCGAAAATTTTGGTCGATTAGGGGGTAGTGTCCTGAAAATTTTACAGATAATTAATAAAACCCCTTCACTAATTATCTGTAAAAAGCACTTTCTACAAGTCATTTTTGAAAAAATCTTCTCACTATACGGAAAAAACAGGCATTTTCACAAATAGTTTTTAAAAAATTTCCTCTCACTAATATATAAGGCTGACTTTTTGCACGATTTTGAAACCAAAATTTAAAAAATTCTTTTCACCTATCGTGTTTTTAACTGCCATTTTTAACCCCTCATTTCAAAAAAAGTTGTAAATTTTTAATTTTACCTCTCATAAGTAACCATTTTTGAACCCCTTTATATAAATTTTTTAAAAAGCTCTTTTACTTAATTGGATGAAAAACCCCATTGTGTAAACCCCTTGTGCAAAAAAATCCTCTTCACTCTTATATAAGGAGCAATTTTTTTGATTTTTACAACCAGAAATTTTTAGTCCCCTCATAAATTAGGACAAAAATCGGTAAAAACTAAACCCCCTGAACGGAAAAGTTTTGCCTTTAATAAAAAACTTCCTTCACCCATTGAAAAAAACCAGCTATTTTTCAACCCCTTTTGGTGAAACTTTTTTTAAACCCCTTCACTATATGGAAAAAAACAGGCGTTTTCACAAATAGTTTTTAAAATTTTTCTCTTTCGCTCTTATATACAGCTGAATTTTTATGCGATTTTGAAACCGGAATCTCAAAAAAATTCCCCCTCACTCTTATATAAGGCTGACTTTTTTTAATTTTCACAACCAAAATTTTAAAAATCCCCTTCATAAGTTAGGACAAAAATCGGCGAAAACTTAACCCCCTGAGTGAAAAAATTTTTACCTTTAATGAAAACTCCCTTCACCCAATACGAAAAATCAGCCCTTTTTTAACCCCCTTTGGTGAAACTTTTTTATGCCTCTTCACTTAATCGTAAGAAAATGCCGTTTTCTACAGGCTTTTTTATAATATAAATTTGGAGTTATCCTTTATCGCCTTACTTTTATTTTCTAAAATCATTATATTTAGGAATTGACAGCTTGACAATAGTTTTGTATAATAATTATTGGAGTTATATAAATTCTCTAATTTTTGCATATTTTAGATTCTCCAAAATCGAGGTGTAATTATGGCAGATAAAGAAAAGGATTATTCGGAATATAAAATGGATAATCACGAGCGTTATTACTCGCTGAGAGCAAACAATCAGTATTTGAAATTCAATTACTTTTCCAATCAGGTAAGATTTGATGAGATGAAAAAAACCATACATTTTTTCATTGATAGCAGTAGAGAAGATTTTGCTATGCAAGATGAAATGGAAAAGAGTGATTTGCAGCACGGACGTTCCCATGACGATGATTTAACACCGCAGGATATAGCTGATTACGAAGAGAGCGATGCGGAACAGAGAGAGAAGAATGAGCAGTACAGGGAATATTTCCGCAAAAAACACGGTATAGATTTTGATAAAAGTGAGTATATTTGTCAGAGCGAATCTGATGTACCTTTTAATAATATTTTCTGCGGCAGTAAATTTTCAATTAGTGTCGGCGAGGGGATTTTGGATTTTATTTACGCCGATTTCAACACTCCATACAAGGAAGAGCAACAGTTTGCTTATGCAATGGAATTTTTGTGGCCCAAATTAAACGAAGAGAATCCTGACGAATATCAAGAAAAGTTAAAAGAAGCAGATCAATATGCTGACATTAAAAGTGAGCCTGTAAAGGTTCTCAGCATTGAAGATGAAATATATGACGACTATATTAAATTCAAAGTTGCTATGAGCCAGATAGGAGATATAGCATATGCTTCTCTTTATTCTGCAATTTGTCCGCCAATATTCAAAATGGAATATCATAAGGGATACTCTACCATGAGGGCATACTATCTGTATCTGAAAAATCTCCAAAAAGAGTTTTTAGATTTAATTGAGTTTTGCTTTGATGATGAATACTATCCGGAGATTTTAGGTAAAATGAAGCCTTACGAGCGTTTCTATATATACCGAAGTCTTAATGACATTCCATGTATATTTGATCGAACAGAAACTTTTAAGACAACAACTTTCTATACGCATAATGACAACATTCCGGTATGGTTAACAGACAAGGGGTATCTGAAAAGAAACAGCAGGAAAATAAAAACAACCCCGGGAATAACGGAGCTTGCAGAAAAGTTCAACATTACTCCTGAGAAATTGAAGGAAGAGCTTGTAACCCCGATATATTTAGACACATACTACCATTTTTCCACCGTTGCCCAAATTCTTGAGCTTGAATTTACAAAAATGCTTGAAATGGATATTAGTTTTAGAAAATGCAAATGGTGTGGCAAGTATTTCATAGTTAAGGGGAACCACGGAACAAAATACTGTGACAGAGTTCCCGAAGGGAAAACACAGTCTTGTCAGAAGCTTGCTGCTCTTGATGAATATAAAAAGAAAAATGCAAATAATGAAGCGAAAAAGGTGTATGACAAATACTATAAACGCTACCACGCAAGAATTGGCACAAGGCAGATTAAGGAGCCTGAATTCAACCAGTGGAGGTATAAAGCCATCACTATGCGCGATGATTGCAATGACGGCAAAATTTCTCTTCAGGAGTATATCGACTGGAATGAGGCATACTTCCCGAACAGAGCAAAGAAAAAATAAATATATGTGGGCATTGTTTTTGCAAAACGCATTGACAATGTCCTTTATTTTGCATAAAAAAGCAGATAGGGTGTAGTTACCCTACCTGTATAAGCTTTGTTGCACACAGGGCTTTTTAAGCCCTTATACTGCGGCGAGATTTTTGATTCTATTCCATCGTGCCTACCATTTTGTTTATGTCGCCGTCTGAGTCTACGATGATGGTTTTAGTTTTGCTTGAAGCTACATAGCCGAAGCCTTCTATGTAGGTTTTATTTTTCTCTTCGATGATTTCGTTCCTTTTTGCAGTTTCCTCATCGGTGAGGTAGCATGTATCCTTGTTCATAATTTCGTCATTTGGATTTACAGGCTCCTGTGGGTTCGACTCCCATTTCGCATAGAGAACATCAGGTTTTGTGAATTTAAATGTTGTTACCCGATTCTGCTTTGTTCTGGGATCGGTGAACCAACCTTTGAATGTATAACCGTATTTTGTCGGGATGTAGTTTTCGAGACTGATGCTTTCGCCGTATCTTTTTGTTATTGGCCTGATAAAGCTTCCGCCGTCCGATGCGAATTGTAAGGTTACATTTCCCATAAATCCAATTTCGCTATCAAATATAAGTTGATTCCGCCTCATCTGCGAAGGTGCCGCTGACGCAGTTATTGTAAGTAGCATTGTTACTGCCATTGCCGTACATATTATTTTCT
>JAGAUW010000028.1 GCA_017620615.1 Clostridia bacterium
CAACATACCTGACGAAAAAGAACTACTTTCTTTAATGGATGAAATACGCAATGAAAAAAGTGCGTAAAAATGGACTAAGCGGTGCAACCGCAATAGTTACACCGCTTATTTTTTTAATGTCCTTAGCAACCCGACGCTTTTGCCTGACCGGTTTTGTGTTTTAAAATATTTATCAGTTCAGAATTCCGTTTTCAGATACTTCGGAAAAACGTTTGAAAATTTGTGCTGAAAGAGCTTGGTTTTTCGGACTATCCAGGGTTTTGTCTTCGGATAGCAACTCGTCTGCGGCTGTTTTGGCAAGGGCGAGGAGATGCATATCGGTTGAGAGATTTGAAACTTTGAGTTCCGGTAATCCGTGCTGACGAATTCCAAAAAATTCACCGGGGCCACGGAGCTCTAAATCTTTTTCCGAGATTTTGAAGCCGTCCGAGGTTTTGCACATAATTTTCATACGTTCCTTTGCGATGTCACCAACATCTGAAAACATTATGCAATAAGAGGACTGCTCGCCTCGTCCAATTCTGCCTCTCAACTGGTGAAGCTGTGAAAGGCCGAAGCGCTCAGCATTTTCGATAATCATAATAGAGGCGTTGGGAACATCGACACCTACCTCGATTACTGTGGTGGAAACAAGAATATCAATCTTGCCTTTTGAAAAACGACTCATTATGTCCTGACGCTCAGTGCTTTTGAGTTTTCCGTGTATAACCTCGATTTCAAGGTCGGGAAAAACATTAGTGCGAAGTTTTTCGGCATATTCAACGGCAGATTTTGCGCTCAAAGTCTCAGATTCTTCGATAAGAGGACAGACAATATATGCTTGCCTACCCATCTTTATGTTTTCGTAGAGAAATGAAAAAACACGTTTTCTCATTTTTTCGCCCACTGCATAGGTTTCAATAGGCTTTCTTCCCGGTGGAAGTTCGTCAATCACTGAGATGTCAAGGTCACCGTAAAGAATGAGGGATAAAGTTCTTGGGATAGGTGTGGCTGTCATAACCAGAGTGTGTGCCCCAAGCCCCTTTTCGGTCAGTGAAAGGCGCTGACGAACGCCAAATCGATGTTGCTCGTCAGTGATTACTAAAGTGGCATTTTTAAATGTGACACCCTTTGAAATAAGGGCGTGAGTGCCAATGATTATTTGTGCTGTGCCATCTGCGATTTTTTTCTTTGCCTCGCGTTTTTCAGGGGCGGAAAGTCCGCTGTGAAGCAAAACCGTTTCAAAACCAAATTGCGAGAAAAGGGCTTTGAGATTTTTGAAATGTTGGCTTGCCAGAATTTCAGTGGGAGCCATAAGCACAGCCTGATAGCCGTTTTCTGCCACTGCATACATAGCTGCTGCTGCCACAATGGTCTTTCCTGAGCCAACGTCACCCTGGATAAGCCTGTTCATAGGTGTGGGTTTTTGGATGTCGGCAGAAATTTCGTTTATCACACGTTTTTGTGCATTTGTCAGGTCAAAAGGAAGCTTTTCGGCAAAGTCTTTGATGCATTTTACATTTTTAATGGGAGTTGCATAATAGTTTCTGCGTTCGTTCCCCAAAAAACGGATGCCACATTGCAAAACCAGAAATTCTTCAAAAGCAAAGCGCTGGCGGGCGGATTCAAAGTCTTCAAAGGTTTTGGGGTTATGGATATCCGAGAGGGCTTCCATAACATTTTTGAAGCCGTAACGATTTCTTATATCTTCAGGAATTATGTCGGGTAAAGTGCCCTCTAACTCCGAAAGTGCTAAGCGGACAGCATTCCGTATATGGGTTTGGGAGAGCCCGGCGGTGGAGGGGTATACCGGAACAATTTTGCCGGTTTTGGTCATAATGCTTGATGCTTCTTCAACCACGGGATTTACCATTTCAAAGTGCCTGCCGCGGAATATGGCTTTTCCATAAAAAGCAAATTCCGCACCTCTCTCGAGAGTTGCGGAAATATAGGGTGCATTGAACCAGCTGAGCTGCAGAAGGTCGCTGCCGTCGCTTACCATAACGCGGGTTATGGACATACGTCTGCCCTTGCGGTAGGATTTTATTTCGCTGGCAAGGCTTGCCATAACGCACACAGTTTCACCGTCCATAAGGTCAGAAATAGCCTTGATTTCACGACGGTCTTCAAGCTGACGAGGGAAGTGAAAAATTAGATCGTTCACGGTCTCGATGCCGAGCCGTGCAAAGAGCTTGGCACGGGCTTCGCCTATACCTTTAAGATACTGTATGCTTGTTTGTGGTTTCATAAGTGTTCTCCGATTTTATTCAACCGAAATGATATAGTAATAAACGGGCTGACCACCATAACAAAGGGAAATATCCATATCTGAAAACTCGCTTTCGAGTTTTGCTATCAGGCGGTCGGCGTCTTCTTTCTTTGTTTCCTCGCCATAATAAACGGTGATAACGCCGCTTTCGTCGTTTGTCATCTGGGTACAAAGCTCAAATGCTGCGTCTTCAGGGGTTTTTGTAACGGCGGTGATTTCTTTGCCGTTTACACCAAGGCAGTCACCAAGTTTTATTTCTTTGCCGTCAAGGACGGTGTCACGAGCCGCAAAAGTAACCTGACCGCAGGAAACAAATTCGGTCATTTCAATCATAGCGGCGGTGTTGTCCGAGGGTTCCATTCCCTCATCAAAGCCCATTATAGCGTTGATTCCTTGTGGGATATTTACAGTTGGAATAACAATAACCTGTTTGTCTGTGAGGGGGTCAACCTGCTCTGCTGCAAGAATGATGTTTTTGTTGTTTGGCAGGATGTAAACAACCTCGGCAGGAATTTTTTCAACAGCACTCAAAATGTCCTGAGTGCTTGGATTCATAGTCTGTCCACCCTCAATAATCTGGTCGACACCAAGGGAACTGAAAATTTCGGAAAGACCGCTGCCTGCTGAAACGGCTGCAAAGCCATAACGCTTTTGGGGTTCGGACTTTGTTTTGTCCATAGTGGGTTTTTCTGTGGGCGTTTCGGCATTATCAAGCTTTTCTTCGTGCTGATATTTCATATTATCAATTTTGAGATTTGTCAGTTCGCCGAGTTTTATTGCTTGTTCCAGCACAAATCCCGGGTGGTTTGTGTGGATGTGAACCTTTACAATTTCTTCATCGTCAATAACCAGCATACAGTCGCCCTTGTCGGAAATCGCTGTGCGGAACTGTGTAATCTGGCGGTCTGATGTTTTGTTGATGATAAATTCTGTACAGTAGAGATATTTTATATCTGCTGACTCGGTTGTTTTTGGAGCCGAGGAAACAGTTTCTGTTTTGTCTATACTTTCTATTGCGCTGCCGTTTTCAAAGGCGAGAACTGCACCTTCGAAAATGGTGACCAGGCCTTTTCCACCGGCGTCTACAACCCCTGCTTTTTTCAGGGCAGGGAGAAGCTCGGTGGTGCCTTTGAGACTTATTTCGCCTGCCTCAAGGACTGCACGCAAAAACTTACTCAAATCGTCAAATTCTGTCCATTTTTCTTCGGCGAATTCTGACATTTCACGGATTACCGTGAGAATTGTACCCTCTGTGGGCTTCATAACAGCTCGGTATGCAGTGGTTTTTGCTGAAACTAAAGCGTCCTTAAGGCTCGAAATGTCGAGGGTTTCCTTATTCTCAACGGCTTTTGAAAAACCGCGGATAATCTGTGAAAGGATAACGCCTGAGTTTCCTCTTGCGTTCCGAAGAGAAGCTGATGCCAGCTTTGAAAGAAGCTTGCCGCAACTTGATGCATCATCTGCAAGAGTCTGGCTTGTTGCACCGCTGAAAGTAAGGCTCATATTTGTGCCTGTGTCACCATCGGGAACGGGGAAAATATTCAGGTCGTCAATGAGCTTGCGGTTATTTCTTAAATTTGCCGCAGCTGACTCTATCATCAGCCGGAGCATTGATATATTTAAATTGTTCATTTAATCCACCTCGTAAATTATGAAAGGTTAAACACGGACACTTTCTACGTTTACACGTACGGAGGAAACTTCCATACCGGTCATTTTTTCTACGTTATATTTAACATTGCTGCGGATTGTTTCACCGATTGTACCGATGTTGAGGCCATATTCCACAATAACGTGCAGAGAAATTTCGATAACGCTGCCACTTGCTTTAACCTTGACGCCTTTGTCAAGGTTTTCCTTTTTGAGAAGCTTTGCGATACCATCCTTGCTGCTTTGTGAACACATACCCACAACACCATAGCACTGGGTGGCGATGTAGCCTGCTAAGTTTGCGATAACTGTGTTTGAGATATTTATAATGCCTTTGTCGTTTTTGATTTCAGCACTCATGTTTAAACCTCCTGTAGTCACTTGGGCTTAAGTTGTTTTTACACAACTTTACAAAATATATAATACATCATTTTTGCTGCGAGGTCAAGAGGGTTTGGGTATAAATAATCTGTCGATAAAAGAAGAATGAGGTTTTTTTGGAAAGTGTGACTAAATTTTTATTGCGTTTTGATGCAAAATATGATAGAATGGAAACTGTATAAGTATGTGTAAATTGAATCGGAGACTGAGATATGGAAGATAAGATTTTTGGAACAAATCCTGTGCTTGAAGCGCTCCACGCAGGGAGAGAAATAGACAAGATTTTCATTCAGGATGGGGCGAGACATTCAAGGCTTGCTCAAATAACAGCCGCGGCAAAAAAACGCGGAATCAGGTATACCTTGGTAGGAAAAGCCAAGCTTGACGAGCTGTCGGAGGGTGGAAACCACCAAGGAGTTCTGGCTCTTGCGGCGATGCACAGTTATTCTTCGGTTGAAGAAATTTTGGCGCTTGCCAAGGAGAGAGGCGAAAAACCCTTTGTTATAATTGCGGAAAATCTTTCTGACCCGCATAACCTTGGAAGCATCATACGAACTGCAAATGCAGCCGGAGCACACGGGGTGATTATCCCCAAAAACCGCAGTGTGGGACTTACCTCAACGGTTGCAAAGGTTGCGGCTGGGGCGCTTGAGCATACACTTGTCGCAAGATGCACAAATATAGGCGCATGTATTGAAGCATTGAAAGATGCAGGGCTTTGGATTGTTGGCACTGCACTTGAGGGCAGTATGCCCATTTATGACTGCGATATGACCGGTGCAACAGGCATTGTTATCGGCAGTGAGGGCGAGGGAATGAGCCGCTTGACCCGTGAGAAATGCGATTTTCTCGTTAAAATACCTATGCTTGGAAAAGCAGAATCTCTCAATGCATCTGTTGCAGCAGGAGTTATAATGTATGAAGCGGTAAGACAAAGAGAAGCTAAAAAATAGGGGAGAAAGATAATGATTTCAATGCACAAAAGCACCGCGCTTTGCGGAATTGACGGATATATTGTGGATGTTGAAACGGATATTTCAAACGGACTTCCGGGCTTTGATATAGTGGGGCTTCCGGATGCGGCTGTAAAGGAATCAAAAGAGAGACTTCGTGCGGCTATTAAAAATTCGGGGCTTACCTTTCCATCAAAGCGTATAACCGTCAATTTGGCGCCTGCTGACATAAAAAAAGAGGGGGCGCACTTTGATTTGCCTATCGCTCTTGGGATTCTTGCGGCGTCTGACCAGGTGAATACAAAACTGGGTCAGGATGCAGTTTTTTTGGGTGAGCTTTCGCTAAATGGGGATCTAAGACGTGTGAACGGTGTTCTTCCTATGGTGATTTCGGCATATCAAAAGGGAATAAAAACGGTTTTCCTGCCCGTTGAAAATGCCAATGAAGCGGCGGTTGTCAAGGGTGTTGAGGTGTTTGGCGTTAAAAACCTTTGTGAAATTCTGGAGCATTTTATTTCGAAAAAGATTATAAATCCTACAGTTGTTGACATAGACGAACTTCTTAGAAATGCAGAAAAGGAAAAATATGATTTTGCGGAAGTAAAGGGTCAGCTTTATGTGAAAAGGGCACTTGAGGTGGCGGCAGCAGGCGGTCATAATATTCTGATGATTGGGCCACCTGGGTCTGGTAAGACAATGATAGCACGACGGATACCCTCAATTCTTCCTGACCTTACCTTTGAAGAATCCTTGGAGGTTACAAAAATCCATAGTATAGCAGGGAATCTTTCGTCGAACAGCCCGCTTATTTCAGAGCGTCCTTTCAGACATCCCCATCATACAATTTCGTCAGTGGGACTTTCGGGTGGTGGTTCAAATCCAAGGCCTGGGGAAATTAGCCTTTCACATAATGGCGTGCTGTTTATGGATGAGCTTCCTGAATTTCGTCGGGATGCATTGGAAGCTATGCGTCAGCCCCTTGAGGACGGAGAGATTACCATAACCCGTTCAGGCGGAACTGCTACATACCCGTCAAATGTTATGCTGGTGGCATCTATGAACCCGTGCCCTTGTGGGTATTATGGTGACAAGGTGAGGGAATGCAGTTGCTCACAGTCGCAGATAATGAAATATATGGGAAAAATCAGCGGACCACTTCTTGACAGAATTGATTTGCATATTGAAGTTCCGTCGGTGAAGTATGACGAGCTTGAAACCAAAGAAAAGGGCGAAAGCTCTGAAGAGATAAAGAAAAGAGTTGACAGGGCAAGAAAAATTCAGGTAGAAAGATATAAAGGTCTTGGAATTTTCGCCAACAGTCAGCTGACGCCTGAGCTTATGAGCAAGTATTGTGTTCTTGGGGAAGAAGCAAATATGCTTCTTAAACAAGCATTTGAGGCGCTTGGCATGAGTGCAAGAGCACACAATCGCATTTTAAAAGTTGCAAGGACAATTGCTGACCTTGCTGAGTGCGAAAATATTGAGGCGGAGCATATTGCTGAAACAATACAGTACCGTGCGCTCGACAAGAAATTTTTTAATTAAAGGACAGATAAAATGAAGCTTAATATAGTTTTGGTAGAACCTGAAATTCCGTCGAATACGGGAAATATTTCAAGAACCTGCTCGGTTATTGATGCGCGTCTTCATCTTGTACACCCTCTTGGCTTTGACATAAGTGAAAAGGCTGTGAGGCGCGCCGGGCTTGATTACTGGGATGAACTGGAGATTTTTGAATATAATAGCTTTCAGGAAATCAGGGAAAAATATCCCCGCGGTGTGTTTTATTTCTGCACCACCAAGGCACCGAGGAGTTATAGCTCAGTAGAGTTCCCTGCTAGAGAGGATAAGGATATATTTTTGGTGTTTGGTAAGGAAACAAAGGGCCTCCCTGAGGATTTACTGAGAGAAAATCTTGAATATTGTATCAGGATACCGATGAAAGAAAATAAACGTTCTCTAAATCTTTCAAACTCTGTTGCGATAGTTGCATACGAGGTTTTAAGACAAGGGAACTTTGAAAATTTAGAAGAGAAAGGATGTTTTTTGAAATGATTAAAATAATGACAGATATGTCTGCTGACATTACAAAGGAACAGGCTGAGAGATATGGCATAAAGGTTTTACCTTTTTATATCAATTGTGGTGATGAGAGTATCTTGGCGGATATTGATTATACGCCCCAGATGTTTTATGAAAAGTTTAAGGTTGGGAACGAAATGCCTTCAACAAGCCAGGCAACACCTGATATACTGGAAAATATGTATCGCGAACTGGGTAAGGAAAATGAGATTATTCATATTACTATTCCGGCAAACAGCAGTGGTATTGTGAACACTGCTCGTATGATAGCCGCTGACCTTGAGGAAGAGGGCTTTGATATTACAATAATTGATTCAAGTATGTATAGCTATGGGATCGGAGCCAATGTCATTGAGGCGGCACAAATGGCGGAAGACGGTGAGTCAAAGGAGAAAATAGTTGCATTCCTCAAAGAACGCTTTGAAAAGGACAAGGTTTATTTCATAGTGGATGATTTGACTACGCTTAAAAAAGGCGGAAGAATTAAGGCGACAACCATGGTTGTGTCATCTGTCCTTGATATAAAGCCAATCCTTTGGTCAAATGACGGTATGGTCGAAGCTTTTGCGAAAGTTAAAGGCATAAAGCGTGCCATTGCAAAAATTGTTGACCATGTTGAAGAAAACATCCTTGACCCAGAAAACGCTGAAATTTACGTTCTGCACGCAGAGGCACCCGATAAAGCGGAAATTTTGAAAGCGATGCTTGAAGAAAGAATTTCGCCAAAATCGGTGAGCATTGCGGAAGTTGGGCCCATTATCACTTGCCATGCGGGGCTTGGAGTTTTTGGCTTGTATTTTAAGCATAAATAAAATATTTTGGGTACAGAGGTTGATTTTGTATGTATCTTGAAAAAGAGGAAATGAAATTTTCGGTGGTTTATGCCATAAAACAGTATAAAGCACCAATAAATATGGACCTTACCTATCGGATTTTTACCTGGGATAAGGAGATTATGCAGTATTTTGACTTGGCGGAAGTTTTGGCGGAGCTTTTGGAGGACGGGTATATAGTGAAAAAGTTTTATCGCAATGAGGAGGCTTTTTCACTTACTGAAAGCGGTGAAGAGGCGTATCGGTTTTTTAAAACCCGAGTTCCTTATAGCGTAAGGCAAAAAATAGACGATGCCATCGGGCGGGTCAAGTATGACGAAATTGTTGACCCCAATGCCGTCAAGGCGGAGGTCATTCCTGTGACGAATGAGCAGTACATGGCGAGGTGCAGTATTTTGGAGAATAAGGTTCCGATTATTGAACTTAATCTCAATATGGGCAAGCGTCAGGATGCAGAGCGCGTAGCTCGTCACTTTAAAGAAAATTCACAGAAAATTTATGAGGAAATTCTTAAAGTGTGTACAGAAGACAAGGCTTAATGGAGGGAATATTTTGTTTGTAGCAGACAGTTATGATGTAATAGTTATAGGCGGAGGACACGCCGGTGTTGAGGCGTCATTTGCAGCAGCTCGGCTTGGGGCAAAGACCTGCCTTTTTTCAATAAGCCTTGACAGCATTGCAAATCTTCCTTGCAACCCAAGTATCGGGGGAACAGCAAAGGGCCATCTGGTGCGTGAAATTGATGCACTTGGTGGCGAAATGGGAAAGGCGGCAGATGCCACGCTTTTGCAGTCGAGAATACTGAATCGGGGGAAAGGCCCTGCTGTGTATTCTCTGCGTGCCCAGATTGACCGACGCGCATATCAGAATGAAATGAAGCATCGCCTTGAACTGTGCGAGGGACTTGATGTGCGTCAGGGAGAAATTGTGAAAGTAAATCTTGATGAAAATGGTGCTGTAAGGTCGGTTGAAACCCGTATGGGAGCGGAGTATCTTTGCCGTGCGGTTATTGTGTCAACCGGTACATATTTGAAGTCGAGAATAATAATTGGTGAATTCAGTCAGGAAAGTGGTCCTGACGGGGTTTTCCCGGCGACCGAGCTTTCAAAGAACCTCAGGGATATCGGGGTTGAGCTTGTGCGGTTCAAAACCGGAACACCACCGAGAGTGAACAGACGGAGCATTGATTTTTCACAGCTTGAAGAACAACTTGGAGACGAAGAAATTACTCCATTTTCGTTTGAGACAAAGGAAGAACTTAAGAATACAGTCAGCTGTTTTGTAACGTATACCAACGAAAAAACTCACAAGGTTATTCTTGACAATATTCATCGTTCTCCTCTTTATGGCGGGGATATAAAGGGCATTGGTCCGAGATACTGTCCGTCTATTGAGGACAAGATTGTGAGGTTCAAAGATAAGGAGCGGCATCAGCTTTTTATTGAGCCTATGGGTGAGGATACTGAGGAAATGTATATTCAGGGATTTTCAAGTAGTCTCCCTGAAGACGTGCAGATAGAGATGTTGAAAACCCTTCCCGGTCTTGAAAACGCACACGTTACGAGAAATGCTTATGCTATTGAATATGACTGTTGCAATCCTTTGCAGCTAAAAAACACTTTGGAGTTTAAAAATATTCCGGGGCTTTTTGGTGCGGGTCAGTTTAACGGAACTTCTGGCTATGAAGAGGCTGCGGCACAGGGGCTTGTTGCGGGAATAAATGCGGCAAGAAAGCTTCAGGGAAAAGAGCCTTTCACTTTGGACAGAAGTGATGCATACATTGGCACACTCATTGACGATTTGGTTACAAAAGGCACAAACGAGCCGTACAGAATGATGACATCACGTTCGGAATATCGCCTTATACTCCGTCAGGACAATGCGGATTTGAGACTTACTGAAAAGGGCTTTGAAATAGGGCTCATCAGCAAGGCGCGGTATGATGAGTTTTGTGAAAAGAAACGTTTGATAGAAGAAGAAAAAGAGAGACTCTGGGGGATTGTTTTCCCGCCCTCAAAGGAAGTTAATGATTTTTTGGAGAGTGTGGGCAGTACCACGGTTTCAAGTGGAATAAGGGCCTCTGATATGCTGAAAAGGCCTGAGGTTTCATATGAGGGAATGGCGGTTTTGGACAAGGACAGAAAACCACTTCCAAAAGAGGTCTGTGAGCAGGTGGAAATCAGCATAAAGTATGAGGGATATATAAACCGTCAGATTGCTCAGGCAAATCAGTTTAGGAAAATGGAGAATAAGAAAATTCCTGAAAGCATTGATTATGAAAAAATTGGTGGTTTAAGACTTGAGGCAAGGCAAAAGCTTGAAAAAATAAGACCCGCATCAATCGGTCAGGCATCAAGAATATCAGGGGTTTCCCCTGCTGACATTGCGGTTTTGGTGGTTTATCTCAAGCAGAATAAAATAGTTTGATTTTCCCCGCCGTAGCTGGCAGGATGGAGTTTGCTATGAAAAAAATAGTGGCAGGACCCAACGATGCAGGACAAAGGCTGGACAAGTTTTTAGCAAAGCTTTTAAAGACTGCATCAATGGGGATGATTTACAAATGGCTCAGAAAGAAAAGGGTCAAGGTCAACGGCAAGAAACAGGAAATTTCGTATGTTTTGAATGTTGGTGACGTTCTTGAACTTTATGTCAACGATGAGTTTTTTGAGAATGAAAAAAAAGAACAAGCCTTTGAATTTGAAGAGGGGATTTTGTGCATAGCGTACGAGGATGAAAACATTCTTGTTGCAGATAAGCCGTCAGGGGTAGCTGTGCACGGAGAAAAAGGATGTCTTTTGGACAGCATAACTGCTTATCTTGTGAAAAAAGGGGAGTTTTCGCCTGAAAAAGAACACACCTTTGCCCCAGCCCTTTGCAATAGAATTGACAAAAACACCTCGGGGCTTGTTATTGCGGCAAAAAATGCCAAAGCTCTTCGGATAATAAACGAAAAAATACGGGACCGTGAAATAAACAAATACTATCTTTTGCGGGCGGAAAATCCTGAAAGACTTGAAAAATCGGGCAAGATAGCAGGATATACCGTGAAAAATGAAAAAGAACGAAAGGTTTATTTCTTTAAAAAAGAGATGCCAAATTCAAAGTATTGTGAGACGCTTTTTCGAAAACTTGATGATGACGGGGTCTTTGAGGTCCAGCTCCTTACGGGGCGGACCCATCAGATAAGGGCAAGCTTTGCGTCAAAGGGATGTCCTTTGATTGGAGACGTTAAATACGGGGCGAAGAAAAACGGAAGAAAAGACTTCCAGCAGCTTCGGGCGTATAAAATAGAATTTGATTTTAGGACGCCAGCAGGTGAGCTTGATTATCTTGATGGGAAAGTGATTGTGCTAGAATAAAAATTGATATATGAAAGGGCGGTGAGATTTTGGCATATGAAATGGACAGATGAACAGCGTGAAGCGATTGAATACAAAGGACAAAATATTCTTCTTGCGGCGGCAGCAGGCTCGGGAAAGACTGCTGTTTTGGTGCAGAGGATAATTGAGCTTGTGAAAAATGATAAAATCTCACTGGATGAACTGCTTGTGCTTACCTTTACTGAAGCGGCGGCAGGCGAAATGAGGGAAAAAATAAAAAAGGCTATTCTTTCCGAGCTGAAAGAGAACCCGAATGATGAACACCTCATAAGGCAAAGACTGCTTATGCATTCTGCAAGCATATCAACAGTGCATTCTTTTTGCCTTAATACTATCAAAAATAATATACAGATGACAGATTTGCCTGTTGATTTTACCATAGCGGATGAAACCGAAAATGCAATTCTTTTGAGAATGGCGCTGGATGAGGTTCTTGAAAAATATTATAAGAATATTGATAAGGACAAGTCTTTTGCTGATTTGGTTTCGGGTTATGGTGGCACGAAAAATGATGGTGAGCTGAGAAAATGGATTTTGTCGCTCCATAGCTTCAGCCGTAGTATGGCGTACCCTGAAAAGTGGCTAAATGAAGCCGTTCGTGCCTATCGGGACGTGTTTCGCTTTGGCACTTTTGGCGGATGGTGGAAGAAAACTCTTTCGGAACTTGTAGAGCAGTCAAAAGAGGAGATTTTTGAAATTTATAGGCAAATTATTGCTGATACAGAAACAAAGCTTGGAGAAGAGCATCCGTATTTCGTTTTCCTGAGTGATGAGTTTGCAGATGTTCAAAGGGTTTTTTCTCATATTGATACAGATAGCTATTCGTCGATGAAAGTTGCACTTGACGGTTTCAGCCACAAGAGAATGGTGCCTGGCAGAAGAAAAGCAGAGGAAATAGAGCTTGCAGAACAGACCCGAATCAAAAGCTTGCGGGATTTGGCAAAGAGTGTTTATGTGGAACTGTGCGATGCCTTTGTTCTCGATGAAGAAACGGTGATTGAGCGTATAGCGAGGTCTTATCCTGTGGTTAGAACGCTCAAAAATATGGTGCTGATGCTGGAAAGAGGTTACAGCCGAAAAAAGAGGGAAAAAGGCCTTCTTGACTTTAATGATTTGGAGCATGAAACCTTGATGCTCCTTGTGAATAAAAATGGGGAAGAAACATCTGTTGCAGAAGCACTTGGAAACAAGTATAAAATGATTCTTGTTGATGAGTATCAGGATACAAACAACATTCAGGATGTGATTTTTGAGACGATATCTCAAAACAACAGCAATATCTTTATGGTTGGTGACCTGAAACAGAGCATTTATAAGTTTAGAAATGCTGTGCCGAAGCTGTTTTCGGACAAATATGAGCTGTATGGAACAGAAAAGGATGCCGGGCACTTAATCAGGCTTTTTAAAAACTTCAGAAGTCGTAGCGGTGTTGTTGATACGGTGAATTTTGTGTTCAAAAATATTATGTCGCCTGATGTGGGGGATGTGAACTATACACCCGAGGAGTTTCTTGTTCGGGGTGCTGATTATCCCGCTGTGAGTCGCACAAAAGATTTTTCCACAGAGTTTCACCTTGTGCGTGCAGTGGACGATGCGGAGAATACCCTTGAAAAAGAAGACCGTGTGAGGCTTGAGGCAAGGGTCGTGGCGAGCCGCATTCGTGATATGATTGACAGCAGAATGGAGGTTTTTGATAAGGAATTAAAGGTGATGCGCCCCATACGCTATAAGGACATAGTGGTGCTTATGCGAAAGACCAAGGACGAGGCTCCAATTTTTGAGAGTGTGTTTGGCGAAAATGATATTCCGTCATACAGTGATGTGGGACACAGCTACCTTGATTCCCTTGAAATAAACACGGTACTTTCGTATCTTCAGATAGTGGACAATCCACATCAGGATATACCGCTTATTGCAATTTTGCGCTCACCCATATGGGGCTTTTCGGCGGAGGAGCTGGCGAAAATTCGTGAAAATCATAAAGACGGATGCTTTTTTGATGCACTGACTTTGGCGGCGGAGAATGGAAATTTGCGCGCGGCTGAATTTTTGAATAAACTTGTGAAGCTTAGGAAAAATGCTCAAAATGAGGGCGTTGAAAGGCTAATATATCGCATTTGTTATGACAGTGGATATTATGCATTGGTGGGTTCGTTGGACCATGGTGCTGAGCGCCAGGGAAACCTTAAAATTCTGTTGGAGCGCGCTACGGAATTCGAGCGTACAAAAATGAGTGGTCTTTTCAGTTTTGTTAACTTCATTGAAACCATGAGGGCTGAGAACAAGGATATGACTCCTGCCAAGCCTTTTGGTGAGGGTGAGGATGTGGTCAGGATAATGAGCATTCATAAGTCCAAAGGCCTTGAATTTCCTGTGGTTGTCCTTTCTAACACTGCCAATGGATTTAATCTTAGAGATGCCTCAAATGCTATTGTCTGGGATGAACAGGGTGGAATAGGTCTGGATTTTGCGGATACCCGTATGCGAATCAGGTATATGTCGCTGAGCAAAAATCTGGTGGGGTTAAAGCTTAAAAAAGATATGATTTCAGAAGAAATGAGACTTTTGTATGTTGCGCTTACCCGTGCCCGTGAAAAGCTCATTATCACCGGAACCTTTGACCTGTCAAGAAATAAATTAAAAAATCATATCTGGCGAGCTGACGGAACGGTCCCCTGTGCTTATGTAAGGAACATCCATTGTTACAGGGACTGGCTTTGTGCAGCACTCCTCAGACATCCGGGAGCCAAGGCTCTGAGAGATTATTGCGAAATTCCTGAAACAGAGCTTGAAAAGAGCGCAACTTTTGATTTTGTTACATATGTTCACGAGAATTTTGAAGATGTGCTGAAGGTGGGAAACCTTGATGTTGGAGCTGATTTGGAGGCTTTAGATGATGTGCCGCATGTTAAAACTATCAGAGAGATGCTTGCCTTTGAATATAAAAACAAGAAAAAAGCAACTCTTCCGGTAAAGCTGTCTGTCAGCGAAGTGAAAAGAATGCAGTCGGATGATGGTGAATATGTTCAGTTGATTGAACCCTTGAGAAGCACTGAGAGAAGTGAGTTGAAAAAGATCAGTGGAGCAGAACGCGGAACCATTGTTCACTTTGTTTTGCAGATGATTGATCCTAAAAAGATAAACGGCACCCAAGATGTTCGGGCATTGGTTGAAAAACTAAGAAATGAAAAGATTTTGAATGAGGCTCAGGCGAGGGCGGTTGACTGCGAAAAAATTGCAGAATTTTTCCTCGGGGAAATGGGAAAACGCTTGAAAGAAGCCGAGCGCATAGAGACGGAGTTTGGCTTTTACACAACGGTGACAGCAGACGAAATTTACAAAAACGGAATGGAAGATACAATTCTTTTGCAGGGTATTATTGACTGCTTTTTTGTGGAAAAAGACGGACGGGTTGTTCTTCTGGACTTTAAAACCGATTATATAAAGGATGCAAACGCTCTCAGAAAGGCAAAGGAAAAGTATAGTGTCCAGATTAAGTATTATAAAAAAGCACTGGAGGAGATTTTGGAAAGGCCCACAGCTGAGGCTTATTTATACTTTTTTGACTGCGGAGAGCTTGTAGCGATGGATTAGGAGGCGAAATTTATGAAAGCATTGATTTTTACGGTGACGGCGGGTCAGGGGCACAATCAGGTTGCCAAGGTTTTGTGTGATTGCCTCAATGAAAAAGGTGTTGAAACCATATCGGTGGATGCTTTTGAATATATAACGCCTGTTCTCAAGGAGACTATTTCTCAAGGATACCTTGTCTCTACAAAACGCCTGCCTAAGATTTATGGGAAAAGCTATCGATTTTTAGAAAAACGTGATGAGGACAGCCTTGACAGTATTGTGGTGAAAATGCTCAGCGGAATTTTGTCGAAAAAGCTGGTGAGCTTTGTGAAAAATTATTCACCTGATGTGATTATTTGCACACACGTCTTTGCGTCAATCATGGTGAGTGCTGTGGCAAGCAGTCTTGATGCAAATATAAAGACGGTAGGGATTGTAACGGATTTCACTATGCATCCGTATTGGGAGGATGCAAAGCTTGATTATTATGTAACAGCAAGTGAACTGCTTAGCAATCAGGCGGAGAAAAAAGGAATTTCTGCCTCAAAGCTTGTGCCCATAGGAATTCCCATTGACCCAAAGTTTGCTGAAAAGAGAGACCAAAAGGATGCCAGAAAGTGTCTTGGGCTTTATGACAAGACTACGGTTCTGGTTATGAGTGGAAGTATGGGCTATGGAAAGATAGGCAAAATGATTAAGGCTCTTGATGAGACAAACCTTGATTTTCAGATTGTGTCGGTGTGTGGATATAATGAACGTCTCAAGACAAGAATTGACCGTATGGACTTTAGGCATACCATATATAATTTTGGCTTCTCGGACAAAATTGACTTGCTGATGGATGCGGCAGACTGCCTTGTTACCAAGCCAGGAGGGCTTACCACCAGTGAGGCGCTTGCAAAAGGTCTTCCGATGATTATGGCAAATCCTATCCCTGGGCAGGAGGATAGAAATGTGGAGTTTCTCCTGAACAACGGTGCAGCACTGAAAATGAGTTCTACATTCCCCATTGATGAGGCACTTTTTCAGTTGCTTGGGAATAAAAAACGGATTTCTGCTATGCGGGAGGTCATTTCGTTCTTGGGAAAGCCAAATGCAACGTGGGATTTTGTTGAATTTATTTTGTCACTAAACTAAATTTGATTTTAAAGGAGAGATTTGATGCTTGGGACATGGGTGAATTGCATTGCGGTTGTTTTGGGCGGAGGAATAGGACTGATTGCAAAACGGGGAATATCCGAAAAGCTCAACAAAAGCATTATGGGGGCTTTAGCTCTTTGCGTACTTTATATAGGCATAAGCGGAGCGCTGGAATGCCAGAACGTCTTGGTTGTAATTTTGTCAATGGTTATTGGAACAATAATAGGGGAAGGGCTTGATCTTGATGCGAAAATCATACGGCTTGGAGAAGGTTTGGAAAAACGAGTAAATAAAAATGGTGCTGATGGAACGATAGCAAAAGGGTTTGTAACAGCAAGTCTGCTCTTTTGTGTTGGTGCCATGGCTATTGTGGGCTCGCTTCAAAGCGGAATATCAGGTAATCACGAAACACTTTTTGCCAAATCCCTTATGGATGGGATAGCCGCTGCGGTGCTTGCTTCAACTCTTGGCTTTGGTGTGTTGATTTCTGCCGGATTTGTGCTTGTTTATCAGGGAGCAATCACCCTTTGCGCATCGTTTTTGGAGCCACTGCTTACGGATGTGATTATTGCAGAAATGACCAGCACCGGCTCGCTTCTTATTGTTGCACTGGCGTTTAATATGCTGAAAATTACTAATATAAAGGTTATGAATTATGTTCCCGGCGTTTTTATTCCAATTGTGATTTATTGGGTTTTGGAGTTATTTTAATTTTGCGGAGGAGATAAAATGAAAAGAATTGCACAGTTTGAAAAGGTAAGCAATGAACAGTTTGTTCTTGGTTGGGCGGATTGCTTTGGTACGGGGAAAGGGATTTATGATGCTTTTGATTATGTAAAGCTTCCAAAACGTGCCACAAAAGGCTCTGCCGGATATGACTTTTTTGCGGTGAAGAGTGTGGTGCTATTACCCGGTGAGAGCATAAAAATGCCTACCGGCATCAGAGTGAAAATTGATGAGGGGTGGGTGCTTAAAATTTATCCCCGAAGCGGACTTGGATTTAAGTACAGACTCCAGCTTAACAATACCGTTGGGATTATTGACAGTGATTATTATTACTCGGACAACGAAGGACATATTTTTATCAAAATAACAAATGATTCAAAGGATGGAAAAACTGTCACAATAAATCGTGGCGATGCTTTCGCACAAGGGATATTCCTTGAATACGGGATAACAGTTGATGATGATGTGACAGATGTGAGGAACGGTGGATTTGGCAGCACATCAAAATAAAAAAAGAAGGAACGTTTTGGTTTTCCAAAACGTTCCTTTTGTATTTCTTTTTATTCAGCAAATAGAGCTGTTGACATATAACGTTCGCCTGTGTCAGGGAGTAAAACCACAATGGTTTTTCCCTTGTTTTCAGGGCGCTTTGCAATTTCGCTTGCTGCAAAAAGTGCTGCACCTGATGAGATACCAACCAGAATTCCCTCGGCTTTTGCAAGGAGGCGGCTTGACTGATAGGCGTCGTCTTCTGTAACAGTGATTATTTCGTCAATTACAGAGGTGTCAAGGGCTTTGGGCACAAAGCCTGCTCCTATCCCCTGAAGACCGTGGGGGCCTGACGTGCCTTTGGAGAGAACGGGAGAGCCAGCTGGTTCAACTGCTACAACCTTTATGTCAGGATTTTGCTCTTTTAAATATTTTCCTGTGCCGCTGATTGTTCCGCCTGTGCCCACACCTGCAACAAAAATATCAACTTTTCCATCGGTATCCTTCCATATCTCAGGACCGGTTGAGAGGTAATGTGCCTTTGGATTCGAGGGGTTTTCAAACTGTGATGGAATGAAGCTGTTCTTGGTGTTTTCAGCAAGCTCGGTGGCTTTCTGGATTGCTCCACTCATACCAAGCTTTCCGTCGGTGAGTACAATCTCTGCACCATAGGCTTTCAAGAGGTTTTGACGTTCAATACTCATAGTTTCGGGCATTGTGAATATAGTTTTGTAACCCTTTGATGCTGAAATTGCTGCAAGACCGATGCCGGTATTGCCACTTGTTGGCTCGATTATCACAGAATCGGGTTTTAAAAGACCTTTTTCTTCTGCATCTTCAATCATTTTTTTTGCGATGCGGTCTTTGGAACTTCCTGCAGGGTTGAAATATTCAAGCTTTGCGAGGATTGTGGTGCTGAGCCCGGTTTTGTCTTTATATCTTGACAGACAAAGAAGCGGTGTAGTGCCGATGAGGTCACTTACTGAGTCGAAAATTTTCATATTTTAAAGCCCCTTTCCAAAGTTAAAACTAAAAGGTTTGATATGTATTTATTTCTTTGCCAGGACTTCTTTTGCTTTTTCTACGATTGTCTTTGTGTCAAGACCATAAATCTCGAAAAGCTTTGCCGGAGTACCGGAACGGCCGAACACATCTTGTGTGCCAACTCTTGCCATGGGAACAGGTGCGTTTTCTGCCAGAACTTCAGCAACGGCACTTCCAAGACCGCCGATTATATTATGTTCTTCAGCAGTAACGATTGCGCCGGTTTCCTTGGCTGCTTTTATGATGATTTCTTTGTCGATGGGTTTTATGGTGTGGATATTAACTACCCTTGCTGAAATGCCAAACTCTGCGAGAGCGGTTCTTGCTTCAAGTGCATAGGGAACCATAAGACCTGTTGCAATAATTGTAAGGTCAGAGCCACCTTCAAGCTCAATGCCCTTGCCGATTTCAAATTTGTAGTTTTCGTCAAAAATGGTTGGAACAGCAAGTCTTCCAAATCTGAGGTATACAGGGCCTTGATGGTCGATTGCAGCTTTAACTGCAAGACGAGCTTCTGTCGCATCAGCAGGATTGATGATTGTCATATTGGGAATTGTACGCATAATACCTATATCTTCAAGACACTGATGAGTAGCGCCGTCCTCGCCAACAGAGATTCCTGCATGAGTTGCACCGATTTTTACGTTTAAAGCAGGGTATCCAATGGAGTTGCGGATTTGTTCAAATGCTCTGCCTGAGGCGAACATTGCAAAGGAGCTTGCGAAAACTATGTTGCCGCAAGTAGACATTCCTGCTGCAACAGAGAGCATATTGCCTTCGGCAATACCTGCATTTATAAATCTTTCGGGATATACTTTTTTGAAGCAGTCGGTTTTGGTTGATTTTGAAAGGTCGGCATCAAGAACGATAATTCTTTCATCACAGCCAAATTCTGCAAGAGCTGCACCGTAAGCTTCACGTGTTGCTATCTTTTCACCGATTTTGTACATTAGAGTGCACCTCCTAAAGAATTTATGTATTCATCAAGTTCACGAGTACCTATCTCGCACTGCTCAACAGAGGGAGCGCTGCCGTGCCAGTTGCACTGGTTTTCCATGAACGAAACACCTTTGCCTTTTATGGTGTTTGCGATAATTATTGTGGGCATTCCTTTTGTTTCTTTGGCTTTTTTGACGGCATCTTCTATTTCACCAAAATTGTGGCCATCTATTGTGAGAACGTTCCAGTTGAAGGCTTCAAATTTCTTATCAAAAGGTGTTGGGTTCATGACGTCACGTATATTTCCGTCAATCTGGAGGTTATTGAAATCAAGAAAAACAGTGAGATTGTCAAGCTTATAGTGAGCGGCAAACATAGCCGCTTCCCATACCTGACCCTCTTCACATTCGCCGTCGCCGATGATGGAATAAACCCGATAGTCTTTTTTGTTGATCTTTCCGGCAAGTGCCATTCCGCAGGCTGCACTTATGCCCTGACCGAGTGAGCCGGTTGACATATCCACGCCTTTTACCCCTTTCATATCAGGGTGTCCCTGAAGATAGCTTTCGGCATTTCTGAATGTTTTGATGTCTTCTTTTGGAATAAATCCACGCTCCGCAAGGGCGCCGTAAAGGGCGGGGGAAGCGTGACCTTTTGAAAGGACAAATCTGTCACGGTCGGGATTTTGGGAATTTTTGGGGTCGATATTCATTTCTGACATAAAGAGATATGCCAGAATATCTGCTGAAGAGAGCGAGCCACCCGGGTGACCAGATTTGGCGTTGCAGGTTGCTTCAAGCACCATTTTTCGGATGTTTGCAGCAGACCGCTTGAGCTCTGTGTAATTGTTGTTCATGGTTGTTGGCCTCCGTTTGCTTGAAAATTGTTTATATTGTGGTATAAAGCTCAACTGGCTTTAAACCCGTTTCCCAACACTTCGTGGGCGTCGGAGAGAACGACAAAAGCACCGCTGTCAATAAGCTTTATAAATTTTTTCAGTTTGTTTATTTCGTATTTTTTTACCACACACATAAGGACGGTTTTTTCATTTTTTGTGTAGTGAGATGATGCGTGGAGTGCGGTGGTACCGCGGTTTAGTTGCTCATAAATGCCCAAAGAAATTTCTTCGGGTTTGTCCGATATGATATAAGCGATTTTTGCAAAATCAATGCCCTCAAGCATCAAATCTACCACGTGAGAGCAGAAGAAGAGTGCTATTGCAGAATAAAGGATGACCTCCCAACGTCCAAAAGTTAACCCTGCTAAAAGAACAATGGAAATATCAATTATCAGGATGAATCGACCTATTGAAAAGGAAGGGAAATGTTTTTTCAAAATTTGGGCAGCAATATCTGTTCCTCCCGTGGTTGAGCCCGACCAGAAGACTATGCCAAGCCCAAGACCCATAAAGCTTCCACCGTATATTGCTGACAAAAGGACGTCCTGTGTCACAGGGGTTAAAAAAGAAAAAATGTCGGTAAATACAGATAAAGATACCATGCCAAAAAGTGACGAAATGAGAAAACTTTTGTCAAAGTATTTTAGACTAAACAAAAATATGGGAATATTCAAGAACAAAATTGAAATTCCCACAGGAATTTTTGTCAGGTGGTTGATGAGGATTGAAACACCACTTAAGCCACCGGGGGCAATGTCTGCAGGAATCAAAAATAGATTTAGTGACAGTGCTACAACAAATGAGCCCAGCAAAACAAAGAAATATTTTTTCAAAGAGGCAAGCATTTTCACACATCTCCTAAAGTTTAATATGTAAAAATGCAAAGACTGTCAGATGATAAGATTTCGCATAAGCTCAAGAATTCTTTCGCTGTCGCCTTTTAAGTAAAGATAGCCAATCAGCGCCTCAATGCCGGTAGCAGATTTGTAGTCAATCAAATCTGCATTTTTGGGCGGATGCGAGTTTGTGTTTCTGCCCCGTTTGTAGACCGCAGTTTCCTCTTCGGTGAGGATGTCCTTTATTTTCTGATAAAGGTCGGACTGAGCCTTTGCGTTGACCATAGTGATTGCCGCTTTGTGTAGCTTTTGAACAGGCATATTCAGGTCTTTTAAAAGATAAGTCCTGACAAAAAGCTCATACACCACATCACCAAGATATGCAAGAGCAAGGGGCGAATATTGGCTTGGGGGGACTTTTTTACCCACTTCAAATTCTTCAATAAAAGTATCAAGCATAAGATTTACCTCGACTCAATCAGGCTTTTGTGATTTGCTGGCCTTGTGGGGTGTCTTTTACTATTATACCCATTTCACGAAGTTTATCACGCAGCTCGTCTGATTTTGCCCAGTTTTTTTCCTTGCGGGCTGTTTCACGTTCTTTTAAAATAGCGTTTATTTCGTCATCGGTGTCGTTAGCTGCATCCTTTGTAAGAAGTCCAAGAACGCCGCCAAGCTCACGGATTGTGTCAATGGTTGCGGAAATAGTTTCCTTTGAAAAATCGGTGCTTCCGATGATGTTTTTGTTTGCTTCTGAAACAAGCTCGAAAATAACAGAAATTGCATCCGCTGTATTGAGGTCATCGTCCATTGCGGTAATGTATTTTTCTTTGAGAGCAGCAACGGTTTCTTTGTATGCGATTTCTTTTTCTGAAAGGTTAGCTGCGCTTGCTGCATTTTTCATTGCAAAGGTCATATCCCCAAGGCAGTTATAAATTCTGTCAAGAGCAGATTTTGCCGACTGCATAAGGTCTTTGCTGAAGTTTATGGGGCTTCTGTAATGTGCTGAAAGCATAAAGAAACGGATAACCTCATAGTCAAACTCCTCGGCGATTTCACGGACTGTGAAGAAGTTACCAAGAGATTTTGACATTTTTTTGTTGTCGATGTTTATATAGCCATTGTGCATCCAATAGTTGGCAAAGGTAACGCCGTGGGCACATTCGCTCTGTGCGATTTCGTTTTCGTGGTGGGGGAAGATGAGATCCTGTCCACCGCTGTGGATGTCAATGGTTTTTGCTAAAAATTTGTTTGCCATAGCGCTACACTCGATGTGCCAGCCCGGTCTTCCCATCCCCCAGGGACTTTCCCAGGCGGGTTCGCCCGGTTTTTGCTTTTTCCAGAGGGCAAAGTCCATAGGGTCACGCTTATCTTCGTTTATGTTTATTCTTGCGCCGCTTTCCAAATCTTCAAGTGGCTGGTGTGAAAGCTTTCCGTATTCTTCGAATTTTTTTGCTGCAAAATATACGTCGCCGTCTACGTTATATGCATAGCCATTGTCTTCAAGCTCTTTTACTATTTCAATGATTGCGTCGATGTTGTCGGTCGCTCTGGGATGGAAGGTGGCACGCTTGATGCCAAGACCATCAGCGTCTTTGAAATATTCAGCGATATATTGGTCGGCAAGCTCTTTGACAGTGATGCCCAACTCGTTTGCCTTGTTTATCATTTTGTCGTCGATATCAGTGAAATTCTGGGCGAAATATACCTTGAAGCCACTGTATTCAAGATAGCGGCGGAGGGTATCAAAAATAATAAAGGGACGTGCGTTTCCTATGTGAAAATAGTTATACACTGTGGGGCCGCAGGAATACATACGGATAACGCCTTTTTCCACGGGAACGAGCTCTTCTTTTTTTCTACTTAATGTATTGAAAACTTTCATTTTGATAGTCCTTTCTGTAACGGGGAAATTTATTCCTCGGGATTGTCGTTTTTAAGACTTGATTTAAGATGGTCAAGTTCAACACGCAACTTGCAAAGCTCCATTGAAACAGGGTCCGGAATGTGAATCTGGTCCAAATCGATTTTTGCAGGAGCGATTTTTACGTTGTCACGTTTCACTATGTGGGCAGGAACACCGACACAAGTACTGTTGGGTGGAATTTCGTTTAGCACAACTGCGTTGGCGGCAATTTTGCTGTTGTCACCCACTGTGAATGGACCAAGAACCTTGGCACCGCTGCCGATGGTGACATTGTTGCCGATAGTGGGGTGACGCTTTCCCTTGTCTTTTCCTGTACCGCCCAGAGTCACGCCCTGGTATATGGTGCAGTTGTCACCGATTATGGCAGTTTCACCAATCACCACACCCATGCCGTGGTCAATGAAAAGACCTGTGCCAATCTGTGCTGCGGGATGGATTTCTATTCCTGTTTTGCGTCTTGCACGCTTTGAAACCCAGTCGGCAAGGAAATAAAAGCCGTGTTCGTAAAGTTTGTGAGCAAAACGATAGCTGAGTATTGCCTTTACACCGGGATATAAAAACAATACCTGAAGCCTGCTTCTTGCGGCGGGGTCACGTTCAAAAGCCAGATTAACCTCGAGCTTTAATGTTTTAAAAAAGTTCATATAATAAAACCTCACAGTTTTCTGTGGATAAATTTACATACATAAATATTATACACTAAAGTTTTGATATAGTAAAGTGATTTCTCACAAAAATTTGTCATAAAATCAGCTAAATATATATCTTAAAATTTATTGTATGCTGTAAGGATTCACAAAGTTACCGAAATGGCATCATAAAAAGGAGGCATACAATAAAAGTTTTTCTAAACCTATTGAAATTATTTGTCGGTTAATGTATAATAATACTGATATATTGTGTTGGATTTGAGAGTCTTTGGAATATGACCTTGAATGGACGGAATATTTATTATTGAACAAAGATTTATGTATTGATAAAGGGAAGGCGGTTTCCGCGTTGGTATTTAAAGTATTTATTGATATATGTCAGCTTTTGCTGTTTTTTATTGCAGGATATTATTTTGTTCTTGCTTTGTTTTCCCTTACGGTTTCAAAAAAAGAAACGGTGGTAAGTAAGAAAAATAAATTTGCCCTGCTTATTGCGGCTCACAACGAAGAGGCTGTTGTGGGGGATTTGGTGAAGAGTCTTAAAAATCTTGACTATCCATCTGATTGCTATGAGATTTTTGTTGTTGCCGACAACTGTACTGACAACACCAAGAAAATCGCAGAGGATTGTGGTGCGGTGGTTTTTGAAAGATTTGATGAAAGTGAACGGGGCAAGGGGTTTGCCATGGAGTTTGCTTTTGAAAAGATTTTCGCTCTTGATAAGGGATTTGAATATATTTGTGTGTTTGATGCTGACAATGTTGTGAATGAGGATTTTCTGTTTCATATGAATAACAAGATAAATCAGGGCTATCGGGCGGTTCAGGGATACCTCGACAGCAAAAATCCTGCTGACTCGTGGCTTACATTTTCGTATTCGTTGTGGTATTGGATAAACAACAGACTTTCTCAGCTTTCACGGGGAAACCTGGACCTTGGCTGTCGTCTGGGCGGTACGGGGTTTGCGGTGGCTTCTGAACTTATAAAAGAATATGGCTGGGGGGCTACTTGTCTTGCGGAGGATACTGAGTTTACACTTAAACTTGCTCTTAGTGACATAAAGGTTGGGTGGTCTCATGAGGCTGTGGTATATGATGAGAAACCTACCCAGATGTCAACGTCTATGAAACAGCGAAAAAGGTGGATGCAAGGACTTGCGGATGTTTCTTCTCGGTATGTCAAACCCCTTTTGAAAAAAGGGATAGAGGAAAGGTCTGCGAATGCTTTCCATATGCTTATGAACTTTTGGGGTGACACACTTTATCCTGTGACGCTTGGTTATTTCCTCGTGGTTTATGGGATGATTTTCTTTGCAGATGAGAAATCTTTGATTTATGATCTGTTTTGTACCATGTGGCTTGATCAGTGGAAATTTTTACTTCTTTCGGTGCTTGTTTTCGGGAATATTTTTGTAATTCTTGCAGGACTTTATAATGACAAAAAGCTTGACCGAAAGGTGATTAAAAACTTTTTTGGATTTGTAATTTACCTTATTACTTGGATTCCTATTGGAATTTGGGGGATTGTAAAGAAGGATGAAAAAGAATGGTTTCACACACCGCATTCGGGCGGTAAGTCCTGAGGGGTGGTGAAAAGGAGGGAAAAATGGATATTTTTATTGAGGAAATGGTTGAAAGAAAAAGAACGGTAAAGGATGTAGCTATAGTTTTCGGTCTTATGATATTGAGCGTGATTTTTGCCTATCTTCTTTTAGTGGTGGTTTTTCCGCTTATTCCACAGCTTGGCTCGGTTTTGTTTGCGTTGACAGCAGGGGTTATATATCTTGCTTATCGGTTCTCTATGTCCTTTAATGTTGAATACGAATATTCTCTGGTTAAAAATGAAATAGACATTGACAAAATTATGAACAGAAGAAAGAGAAAAAGACTCACAACTGTTAACATAAAAGGTCTTGAGGCTTTTGGACGTTGTGGCGGAAATCACGAGTATGAGAGGTTTGTAGGTGACATTTCTGTAAAGAAGATTTATGCTTGTGAAAAAAAGGATGATGAAAACAATTATTTTGTGGTTTATTTTGAAAACAGTATGAAAATGATGACTGTTTTTTCGCCGTCAGAAAAAATTGTCGAGGTAATTGAAAAGCTTAATCCTAAAAGGGTATAAATTATGGTAAATTGCGGTGTTGATATTATAGAAATTTCACGGATTGAAAAAGCGGTCAAAAAAAACAAGAAATTTTTGGACAGGGTGTTTTCGAAGGGTGAAATTGATTATTTCAGGCGAAATGGAAATAGAATGGAAACTCTGGCAGGTTTTTATGCTGCCAAAGAAGCTTTTCTCAAGTATAAAAAGTGTGGCATAAAAAGTCTTGAGCTTTCTTGCGTTTCAGTGGAGCATGGTAGTGCAAATGTCCCGTTTATAGTGTATAAAGGCGCGAGACAGTCGGTGTCTTTAAGTATTTCTCACCACAAAACTTCTGCGGTGGCAGTGGTTTGCGGTAATGAATTTGATGCACCCTATGTTGATTCAGAAATGGGAGAAATGATTCCAAAACGAAGAGCTGATGCCCATAAAGGTAATTGCGGTCGGGTTTTGGTGATTGCAGGTTCGAGAGGAATGACGGGGGCTGCTGTGCTTGCGGCAAAAAGCGCGCTTCGCTCGGGTAGCGGGCTGGTGACAGTGGCGGTGCCAAAGGATGAAAGAATAATTGTTGCCTCTATGGTGCCTGAAATTATTACGGTGGGTCTTGATGCTGAAAACGGTATCATTTGCTGCGGTGCAATAAAGGAAATTCTTGCTGAGGCAGGAAAAGCGGATGCAGTGGTTTTTGGACCCGGACTTTCGCAAAATAAAGATATAAAAGATATTCTTTTTGGGCTTCTTACTCAGTACAGCGGCAAGCTTGTGATAGATGCAGACGGGCTCAATGCCCTGAAATCGGATTGCGAAATTCTTAAGGAAAAGAAATGTCAAGTGGTTATAACGCCTCATCCCGGTGAAATGGCAAGGCTTTTGGGAGTTACAACCCAGGATATAGCGAAAGACAGATGTGGTATAGCGTCGCGCTTCGCAAAGGAATATGGGGTGACTGTGGTACTTAAAGGAAAGGACACTGTCGTGGCGGATGAAAATGGTGATGTAAAAATCAATCCCACAGGAAATCCGGGGATGGCAACAGCCGGCATGGGCGATGTCCTTTCGGGAGTTATTGCATCGTTTTTGGGACAGGGGCTTGAGTGTTTTGATGCAGCGGTTCTGGGCGCGTATATTCACGGCAAAGCAGGTGACTTAGCGAAATGCGAAAAAGGTATCCACGGGCTTATTGCATCGGATGTTTTGGAAAAAATGCCTTTGGCAATTAAGTCAGAAGTTGATATATAAAATCTGGACAAAAGGAGACGGCTACTTTGGAAGAAAGAAACAGAGCGTGGGCAGAAATAGACCTTGATGCCCTGAAACATAACCTGAGAGAAATAAAAAGATGCATAAAAAAAGACACCCGTATGATGGCTGTTGTCAAGGCTGATGCGTATGGACACGGCGTTTTTGAAGTGGCAAGAACTGCTATTGAAAATGGGGCTGACTATCTTGGCGTTGCCTGGGTTTGTGAGGCTGTTGAACTTCGGGAGCTGGGAATTAACGTGCCGATTATGGTGCTTGGGAACTCTGCTTACAGTGAGATAGAAGAGATTGTAAAGTATGATATTACGGCTACTGTTTCGGATGTTGGCTTTGCTGAAAAGCTTTCAGATACAGCAAAAAAACTTAATAAAACAGCAAAAATTCATATAAAAATAGACACAGGGATGTCCAGAATAGGATTTCTTTCAGATACTGAAGAAAGAAAAAAAGATACCTGCGGCAAAATTTTAAAAATCTCAAAGCTTTCGGGCGTTGAAATTGAAGGGATTTTCTCGCATTTTGCATCGGCTGATGACGAAGATACTGATTATACTTATATGCAATATAATCGGTTTTTGGCAGTTGTGGAAGAATTGGAAGAAATGGGTCTTCAAATTCCCATAAAGCATATATGCAACAGTGCGGCGGCGGCGAAATTCCCTGAAATGCACCTTGATATGGTGAGATTGGGTATAATGATGTATGGTCTTTATCCATCAAAGGGGTTTGATAAAAGGCTTTTGGATTTAATTCCTGTTATGAGCTTTAAGGCTCGTATTACTGCGATAAAAGAACTTGATGAAGGCGTGTCGCTCAGCTATGGAAGGACATACTGCACAGAGGGCAAATCAAAGATTGCCACGGTGTCGGTAGGGTATGCTGACGGATACCCAAGGGCTCTTTCAAATTTCGCAGAAGTTGCGGCAGGAGGAAAAAGAGCAAAACAAGTAGGAAGAATTTGTATGGACCAATGTATGATTGACGTTTCAAAGGTTAATAATATAAATGTCGGTGACGAAGTTACCTTGTTTGGCAAAGCATCAGAAAATGGTGTTTCGGCAGATTGCCTTGCGGACGCTTTGGGCACAATAAATTATGAA
Source organism: Clostridia bacterium (assembly GCA_017620615.1). Taxonomy (GTDB): domain Bacteria; phylum Bacillota; class Clostridia; order Monoglobales; family Monoglobaceae; genus SIG440. Next base: position 28,213 of record JAGAUW010000028.1, read on the forward strand.
ATAGTGTGCAATGTGGCAAGGCGGGTTCCCCGCGTTTATATCAAGGATGGAATGGTTGTTAAATCACTCAATTACATTTTGCGTGAATATGGCATGTAAATACATAAATGAGTAATTGTATTTGCAATTAGCCCGGACAAGTCATACTGCGTATAATGTAAAAAGGGATTGATATGGGGGTGCCTTTTGTGCTAAGTGAATGTGAAAAAAGCAAGGCTGTCCTTGCGGAACTCAGTGAGACTGACGCTGGTTTGCTGAAAAAAGGTTACGAAGAAATGTCCCGCATCAATCTTGGTTTGGCAGAGGAGAGTGTTTTTTCGGATAATGAAGCACTCGCACTTGCTGAACAAAAACTTGCGGAGTGTGAATAATTGTGATAATTAAAAGAGGCGACATTTATTACGCAGATTTGAGCCCTGTGGTGGGCTCTGAACAAGGCGGGGTGAGACCTGTGCTTATCATTCAGAATGATATAGGCAACAAATACAGCCCTACGGTGATTGCCACGGCCATTACCTCGCAGATAAACAAGGCAAAAATGCCGACACATATTGAAATTGATGCCAATGAATATGGGCTTTCAAAGGATTCGGTGGTTCTGGCAGAGCAAATAAGGACCATCGACAAAAGACGGCTCAAAGAGAAAATAGGGCATTTGGATGATGAACTTATGACCAGAGTAAATGAAGCACTTGAAATAAGCTTCGGACTTATTTAGCCCGAAAAAATTGGAGGAGGATAAAAATGAAAAAGAACAATAAGAGATTCAAAATCGCATTGGCACTTGTGGTGCTGAGCCTTATGTTTACGGTGGTTTTGGCAGAGCCGGGCGGCGAGGATGACCCACTGATTACCAAATCATATATTGATGATGTGTTGATGCCGAAAATTGAAAAGTATGTTGAAAGTGCCATAGCGGGCCTTAAAACAGGAAACGGCACAGTAGGTGCTGCGGCAACTTTTGAGGTTGTGGAAGCAAGTGCCGGGCAGGAAATAATCTGTTCAGCAGGAACAGAGCTTATTTTAAGAATGGGAAAAGCAACAATCATTGCCACCGAAAAGGGCGGAATTGCAGACACAACAGCAGGCTTTGATTTGGCGGACGGAAGTGATATGCCATCCAACCACCTTTTGATTGTTCCATTGGCTGATGGCAGAGGTATAAAAGCAAACAGTGACGTTATTGTGATGATTAAAGGCGGTTTTACTAAAAAATAAGGTTTATATATAATAAAATGGCTTGCCCGAGGGAAAGCCATTTTGCTTTTATACAAGGTAGGATTCTTTTGTGATTTTCCTGAATTCTGACAAGGCTTTTTCAGCGGAAGATTTATCTTTGAAGATGCCAAAGACTGATGAGCCGCTGCCACTCATAAGTGAGTATGAAGCCCCAAGTGCCAGCATTTTGTTTTTATATTCTTTTATTTCGGGATGCATATTTTCAGCAACGGTTTCAAGGACGTTTCCTGCTGACTTTGCCAATGCATCAATATCGCTGTTTTGAAGTGCCGAGATTGACGTCTTTATGTCAGGGTGTATGGTGGTTTCGTCAAGAATAAGATTTTTATAAACATAGGCGGTTGAAATGCTGACTTTGGGTTTCGCCAGAACAATAAATGCGTTTTTGAGTGGGGGAAGCGGGGTAAGAATCTCGCCAATACCCTCTGCGAGCATACAACCACCGCATAGGAAAAATGGGACATCTGCTCCCAGAGATTTTGCCAGAGTTTTGAGTAGGTCATCATCAAGGGGATTTTCAAAAATCATGTTGAGTGCAGAGAGGGTCCCTGCGGCATCCGAAGAGCCGCCGCCAAGGCCTGCTCCTGAGGGAATGTTTTTGCGTAAATGAATTCTTGCCTGTGCGGTTATGCCCACTTTTTCAAAAAATAATTTTGCCGCTTTTACAACAAGGTTGTTATCATCTGAGGGAATGCTTTCGTTGTCGCAGGAAAACTGGATGGAGGATTTGGACGAATCACAGACGGATATTTTTAAAATATCAAAGAGCTTTATCTCCTGCATTATCATTGAAAGATTGTGATAACCGTCATCGCGACGGTTCACTACATCAAGGGCAAGGTTGATTTTCGCAGGGCATTTGATTTCTAATTCTTTTTTCATAATGGCATCCTCTTTAAAATAAACGAGAAATTTGCAAGGACAAATTTCTCGTTTTTTGTATTATTCATTATCTGTGTTTTCTGATGATATTGTTTCGTCCTCAACGGATATTTCAGGGTTAGTTGAAACTTCGTCAGTTGCTGGAGTTTCAGCGAAAAGTGCATCAAATTCATCGGCATCAACTTTTTCCTTTTCAAGAAGAAGTTCTGCGGTTGTTCTTACTTTGTCTGCGTTTTCTTTGAGAAGCTCTTCGCAGCGTGCATAACACTCGTCAATTATGCGTTTGATTTCGCTGTCAATTTTTGCTGCCACATCTTCGCTGTAATCCTTGGTGTGACCAAAGTCGCGACCGATAAAAACCTCATCGTTGCTGCTTCCGAAGCTGCGTGTTCCAAGAGCTTCACTCATACCATATTTGATAACCATATTTTTGGCAATTGAAGTGGCTCTTTCGATGTCGTTTGAAGCACCTGTGCTGATGTCTCCGAGGAACAGTTGCTCTGAAACTCTGCCGCCCAGGAGCGAAATAATTTCTTCGAGCATTTCAGTCTTTGAGGTGTATGAAACATCTTCCTTCGGAAGAGACAATGTGTATCCGCCGGCTCTTCCACGGGGAATGATTGAAATCTGGTGAACACGATCCTGAGTGGGGAGAAGCTTTGAAACAACAGCGTGGCCTGCTTCGTGGTATGCTGTGAGATTACGTTCTTTTTCGGTGACAATACGAGTCTTCTTTTCGGGACCTGCAATAACTTTCATAATGGACTCTTCAAGGTCAAACATGGTGATTGAGGTTGCACCGTTCTTTGCTGCACGGAGAGCCGCTTCGTTCATAAGGTTTTCAAGGTCTGCACCTGTAAAACCAACGGTGGTTTTTGCAAGAACATCAAGCCGGACATCATCTGCGAGTGGCTTACCTTTAGCGTGGACCTTGAGGATTTCCTCTCTGCCCTTGACGTCAGGGGCATCAACCAGAACCTGACGGTCAAAACGACCGGGACGGAGAAGTGCACTATCGAGAATGTCAGGACGGTTGGTTGCAGCAATTACGATAACACCTTCGTTTATGCCGAAACCATCCATTTCAACAAGAAGCTGATTTAAGGTTTGTTCTCTTTCGTCATGACCGCCACCGAGACCTGCACCTCTTTGTCTTCCTACGGCGTCGATTTCGTCAATGAAAACTATACATGGTGCGGATTTTTTCGCGTGTTCAAAAAGGTCACGAACACGGGATGCACCAACGCCCACGAACATTTCTACGAAGTCTGAACCTGAGATGGAGAAGAAAGGAACACCTGCTTCGCCGGCAACTGCTTTGGCGAGCAAGGTTTTACCTGTTCCGGGAGGCCCTACAAGAAGAACACCTTTTGGAATCCTTGCGCCGAGGGCACAGAATTTTTTGGGGTCCTTGAGAAAATCAACAATTTCTTTAAGTTCTTCCTTTTCTTCGTCTTCGCCTGCTACATCATCAAAGGTTTTTTTGTTTTTATCGTCAACGGTTACTTTCGCACGGCTTTTGCCAAAGGACATAACGCCGCCCTTGCCACCGCCTTGTGACTGGCGCATAAAAATAACCCAGAAGACAATCATGATGACAATGAGACCAAGTGATGGCAAAAAGCTCAGCCACCATGGTGGAGAAACCGGTTCGGGAGTATCTACTTTGAGTGTGCCAGCAGCAACCTGACGGTCAATCTCGTCGCCTGCACTCAGGTAAAGAATGGAATAGCCAGGAGTCGCAACCTCGATTTTTGTGTTGTCGAGAAGTGTGGCATATGCTGTGCCTTCCACCATTTGAAGCTCGGTTACCTGACCTGTTTTTATCATAGTGAGAAGGTCGGAGTAAACGTATTTTGTGGTTGGCTCGGGCGTGGATGTAACCACGAATATGGTGAGAATTATAAGAAATAAAATTAAATAAAAGCTTAAACCGCGTAAAGGTTTTTTCAAGGGATCGCCTCCAGTTTGAATTTTGAATATATATTCCGCAACGTTGGGCGGACAAAATATACCAGTTTAATGTATATATATTACCATATATTTCTTTTAAAAACAATAGGATAACTGAAAAATTCAAAAAAATGTAACATTCTTAGTATTGACAAAAGGTGTCTATACAATTACAATTAAATTTAGAATATAAAAAGTCGAAAAAGGAGTTTTCTTATGAAAAATAATAAAAATTCAAATAAAAATAAGAAAAAAAATTCCCCAACCAAAGTTATATCGGCTGTTGCGGGTATTATTGCTGCGGTGTGTGTGGCGGGCTTGTTTGTCATCGGGGCGACAGGTGGTTTTGAAAGATTTGGATATACTTCCGGTGATGAAGCCTTGATAACCCAGACCAAAAACACAGCAAATGAAAACGGTGAGCTTGCGGTAGCCCAGGGAAAAAATGAGGAGGACAAAAATATGACAGAGGAAAATGTAAAGGTTTTGGTTGAAATGGAAGACGGTGGAGAGTTCGTTCTTGAACTTTACCCATCATATGCACCACAGACAGTTCAGAACTTTGTGGATTTGGTTTCGGATGGTTTTTATGACGGCGTGGGATTTCACAGAGTTGTAGACGGCTTTATGGCACAGGGCGGTGACCCTGAGGGCACAGGTATGGGTGGAAGCGGAGTTCAGATAACGGGTGAATTTTCATCAAACGGTTTCAGCCAGAACACCCTTTCGCATCAGCGTGGTGTGATTTCGATGGCACGTTCGATGGACCCTGACAGTGCGTCAAGTCAGTTCTTTATCTGCTATGATGATGCAAGCTTTCTTGATGGACAATATGCAGCTTTTGGAAAAGTTGTAGAGGGTATGGATGTTGTTGACGGATTTCTGGATGTTGAAAGAAAACCCAACTCAATGGGTGAAGTGGCGAGTCCCGTTACACCAATCACAATGAAAAAAGTTACAATCATTGAAGACTAAAAAGCAAAGTAAAAGCCCTGCTTCCTAAAATCAGGAGGCGGGGCTTATTTTTTTATGCAAAAAATCAGTCGGGATTGCCTGAAGTACAAATATTTTTAAAGACATGGAGAATATCGGCTGAAAATTTATAACAATGGGCGAGGCTATCCGTAAAATATATAACTGTATCATTAGAAATAGAAATGTTTAAAATGTTTTCAAGCAAAAGCCGTTTTTCATCATCCAGCGTAATAAAAGTTTCTTCTTTGGAAGAGGTTTCGGGGATATTTAAAAGTTCTAAAGGGGAGATATTCAAAGCGTTGGCAAGCTTAAAAATTTTGTCCCTTTTCATGTTTTTTATGTAACCGCTTTCCCATTTCTTTATGGTGCTCTTGCTTACACCCACCATTTCTCCCAGTTGTTCGAGGGTAAAGCCGTGTTCAATCCGTTTTTGTTTGATATCGATAGGCATATTTGTCATCCTTTCATCTTGCGTGAATTTGAAGCTGTTTAGCAAAAAACTTTTGCTGACATATTATATCACAGGATTTCCAAATTTGCAACTACATTTGACATAAAAGTAAAAAAATGTTAATAATGACTTGACAAAAATGGAAAATAATGGTAATATTGAAAACGAAATTCAAAATTGGAGGTGGAAAAATGAATAGAAGGTTGCTGAAAGAAATTATGCTGCAAAGGGGTTTCACGGCGAAAAGGCTTGCTGAAAGTATACCGATTGGTAAAATTGTTTTTTGGGGTCGGCTTTGGGGAATATCTGAATTCACATTGTTTGAAATCCAGCAAATTTCGAAAATTCTGGAGCTTGACAGGCGAGAAATAATGCTTATTTTTTTTAGACAAAAGTTTCCTAAAGGAAACAAAAAAAGGTGGCAGGCAGTGAAAAATGGAGACAAAGCACCCCGATATTTTAAAAATTTTGAAATTTGGTAAACAGGAGAGCGAAAAAATATTTTTTTGTGAGGTGTGTGGAGAAACATTTGATGAATTTGATGATTACAGAATGACAGATAGATTTGGAAGATGTTTTTGTGGTCTTAAATGCAGAGCAGAATATTACAGCAGAGATTGAGGAGATGTTTTTATGACAAAGAAAGAACTTATGCAGATTTATTACCTTAACCGTGAGATTATGAACGACACTGAGGAACTGGTAAACCTCAAAATAGAGGCGCGTCAGAATGAAAATAAAGGAACTTTTATGGCTAGCAATATCAAGGAACGGGAACAGAAGATTGTGACAAAAATAAGAAAGTGCAGTGAACTCAAAGAACGGATTGACAAGTTTCTTGAGTCCATTGATGACAGCCTCACGAGACAGATTTTTTATTATCGGTATGTGAAATGTATGTCGTGGAAAAAGGTTTCGTATATGACAGGGGGTTATAACAGTGAAGAGGGTGTGAGGAAGATAGCAGAGAGGTATCTCGCAAAACATTCTGCTGATATTTAAAAATGTAAAAAAGTGTAAAAAGTCCGTTTTGGATAAAATGTCCGCACTATAATACAGTTGAAAAGAATTTGTAAACAGAAAGCGAGGTGGCAAGAGTGGAAAAGCCAAGGTGCAATGATTTGGATTTTGGGGATGCCAATATAATAAGTGAGTATATAAACCGAAAGAAAAAAGATGCCTGCAGGCTGATTGACACAATACTTCAGGAGATAGGAAATCCTGAAAGAATATCCAGTGCACCACTTAATCAGCTCTCTTCGGTGATGGGGACTTTGATTGACAAATTCGGGGCTGACGAAAAGGATAAATCCCTTGACGGAACTCTTGCCACATTATTTGATGATTTTGAGGATGTGAGATAGAAAGTATAAAAAATGAGGAAATACAAAAATCTTACTGACAAACAAAATGAGCTTATGGAAATTGCAAAAGGTGGGCTAAGACGAATAAACATTCTGCACGGAAGCGTCAGATCTGGAAAAACCTGGATAAGCCTTGTGCTTTGGTGTGTTTGGATAAGGAATATGCCAAAGGATGCGGCTTATCTTATGACGGCAAAAACCCTTACTACACTTAAAAGAAACTGTCTTGATTTGCTTGAAACTCTGGCAGGAAAAAACAATTTCAGTTATTCTATATCAAAAAAAGAGGGGACGCTCTATGGAAGAAAGATATATCTCGAGGGTGTGAATGATGCGGGGGCAGAAAGCAAAATCCGAGGAATGACTCTTCAGGGAGCATATTGTGACGAGATTACGCTGTTCACCGAGGAATTTTTCAGCATGCTGCTTTCAAGACTTTCGGAGAAGGGCGCAAAGCTCTTTGGAACTACAAATCCGGACAACCCAAATCACTGGTTTAAAGTCAAATATATTGACCGTCGCGAGGAACTTGACTTCTTTTTGATGGAATTTCTGATTGATGACAACACTTTTTTGGACCCTGCCTATGTTGAGGAATTGAAAAAAGAATATACAGGGGTGTTTTATAAGCGGTTTATCTTGGGCGAGTGGTGCAGTGCAGAGGGGCTTGTCTATCCTATGTTTGATAAAGCATTGCATGCCATCACGGAAATTCCAAAGTCTTGCGGAAATGAGGAATATTATATATCCATAGACTATGGTACGCTTAATCCTTGTAGTATGGGACTTTGGAGGCTTGATGACAAAAGTGCAGTCAGAATAAAAGAGAGCTATTATTCGGGAAAGGCACAAAAAATGTTGCTTACTGATGAAGAATATTATGAGAGGCTCAAAAATTTGGCGGAAGGGTTCCCGATAAAGTGTGTAATAATAGACCCGTCAGCAGCAAGCTTTATTGCTACAATAAGGCGTCACGGGGAGTTCAGCGTGAGAAAGGCAGACAACAGTGTTCTTGATGGAATAAGAGTCACGGGGACGCTGCTCCAAAGCGGAAAGCTCTTGATTCACGAAAGCTGTGAGGATAGCATCCGTGAATTTGGAAGTTATTCGTGGGACGGGGAATCTCAGGAGGACAAGGTTTTGAAAGAGTTTGACCATGCAATGGATGACATAAGATATTTTTGCTTTACAGTTGCGAAAAAAAGACTTCTTTAAAGAGTGAGGAGGAAAAAAATTTGTTTGAAGAAATAAAGAATTTTTTTGGAAAGGTGATAGGAAATATGTTTGATAAAAATTCGATACGCAAAGCGATTTCTTCGGAAATTGCGGTATCAGACGAAATGAGCATGGCTCTTTCGGTCTGGAGAGAGATGTATGAGGAGGTGGACGGTCTTCATTTGCCTGCATCTATTGCTTTTGAAATGGCAAGGCTTGTTACGGTGGAAATGAACTCGGTAATTTCGGGTAGCAAAAGGGCGGAATTTCTGAATGATACATATAAGGATATTATTGAAAACATAAGAATTCCTGTGGAATATGGCTGTGCCAAGGGTGGGCTTGTGATGAAACCATATGTGTCAAAGGGAAAAATCCTGGTGGATTTCATTCAGGCTGATAAATTCCTGCCCACCTCGTTTGATGAATCAGGAAACATCCGCAGTGCAGTCTTTATTCAGACAATTACCCGTGATGGTGGCTTTTATACAAGGCTTGAAAAACACAGCTTTGTGGGTGATACATATGAGATTTCAAACAAAGCATTTTTTTCGAGGACAAGGGATAATCTTGGAAATCCAATTTTTTTGGCAGATGTTCCTGAGTGGCAGGATTTGGCAGAAACAATATCTATCGGCAATGTGAAAAATCCGTTATTCGGATATTTCAAGCCTGCCATCGCCAACTGCATCGACCCGTCATCGCCACTTGGTGTATCGGTTTTTGCCAATGCGGTTAATCTCATTGAGGATGCAAACCGTCAATACGAAAGACTTTTGTGGGAGTTTGAAAGCGGAGAGAGGGCGCTTATTGCAAATGCTATGGCGTTTAAGCGTGACAAAAACGGAAAACCAAGTCTTCCTGACAAAAGACTTTATCGCACGTTGGATGTTGACGATATGGATTTCTTCCGTGAATGGTCGCCAAAAATCAGAATTGATGAAATTGCGAAAGGCTTAAATCGAATTTTCAGGCAGATTGAATTTAATTGCGGTTTTGCTTATGGAACAATTTCTGAGATAAATGATACACAAAAGACAGCTGAGGAAATCAGGGCATCAAAGCAGAGGAGCTATGCCACGGTTTCGGACAACCAGAAGGCACTGAAGAAAGCACTTCTTGAGCTTGTGTATGCTATGGATGTGTGGTGCACACTTTATGATTTGGCGCCAAAGGGAGAGTGTTCGGTATCATTTGATTTTGATGACAGCATTGAGGCAGACCGCAAAACCCAATTTGAAGAAAAACAGGCCTTGGTTGATGCGGGAATTATGGCACCCTGGGAGTTCCGTATGTGGTATTTTGGTGAGGACGAGGACACTGCAAAGAAAAGTATTTTGAATAAATAAAATTTGTCCGCAATGACGATAAACTAAGGATGCTTGCAGAGGGAACTGCGATAAAAAACCGAAAAGCATTTATGGAAAATGGTTAAGTTTTCCGCAAGAAAGGAGTTATAGCTATGACGAGAGAGGATTTAAGAGGAATTATTGAAGGGATAACAGATGAACAACTGAAAAAAATTCTGGATATAAATTCTTCTGACATCGGAAAAGCAAAAAACGATGGACAGGAAATGAAAATGGCTCTTGATGCCGCCAACAAAAAAGTGGCGGAGCTTGAGGGACTGATGGAGAAACTTAAAAACAGTCAGTGTGAGGCAGAAGAAATGAAAATGAAAATAGACGAGCTGCAAAAAGTCATTGACGAAAGGAATGTTCAGTCAGAAAAGCAAAAGAGAGCCGAAGAAATGAAAAACAGATTTGCTGCGGTTGTGGGTGAGGCAAAGTTCTTAAACGCTTTCACCGAAAAAGGAGTATTTGAAGAATTTTCAAAGGCACTGGAAAATCCTGAAAATCAGGAAAGAAGTGACAGCGAAATTTTTGCTCAGCTCACAACAGCAGAAAATCTATTTGACCAAAGGGCAGAGGTGCCTCATATTGTTGCCTCAACAATGGGGTTTGGCGGCGAGCTTGAGAAAGGCGAAATCCGTGAAATTATGGGGCTTCCTGCCGAGTAAATCAGATTTGGAGGAAAAAGTTTATGGCAAATGCTATTGCAAAATTCAAAAAGTATATTGATACCCTTGACGAAGTTTATAAGGTATCATCAGTGACATCCGTTCTTGACGGCAACAGCCGACTTGTGAGAATGGGTGCAAATGCAAACGAGATTATTATTCCCAAGATGAGTATGGATGGTCTTGCGGATTACAGCCGTGAGAATGGTTATATCGGTGGCGATGTGACTCTCACAAACGAAACAGTTACATTTAATTATGAAAGAGGACGTTCTTTTACCATTGATGCAATGGACAATGAAGAAACAGCAGGCGTGGCTTTCGGTCAGCTTTCTGGTGAGTTCATCAGAACAAAGGCGGCGCCTGAAATCGATGCATTCCGTTTTGCACAGTATGCAGGAGTCCAAGGCATCGGCACTGCTGAGGGTGACCTTGACGACCCGCAGGATACACTTGCGGCACTTATTGCGGCACAGAATGCAATGGATGAAGCAGAAGTTCCAACAGAAAGCAGAATTTTGTTTATTACACCCGTGCTTTATAACGGCGTGATGAATATTGACACTACAAAATCAAAGGCGGTTCTTGATTCCTTTGCACAGATTGTAAAGGTACCCCAGAGCAGATTCTATACTGCAGTGAACCTTTATGACGGTTCATCCGAGGGCGAGGTTGCCGGTCACTTTGTAAAGGATGCAGAAAATGGTAAAAACATCAACTTTATGGTGGTTGAAAAGTCAGCTACAATCCAGTATCAGAAGCACGTGGTAAGCAAGGTTGTTACCCCTGAAGAAAATCAGGTTTCTGATGCGTGGAAGTTCTTCTACCGTTCTTATGGCATTGCGGATGTTTATGAAAACAAGACACACGGCATCTATCTCCACAAGGCAACAAAATAAAACTTTTCGGGAGGATTGTTGTGCGATTTGTAGGACTTGTTGACAAAAAGAGAACAGCCGCAAAGCAACCAAAAAAGAAAAAGGCGGTGAACAGCAAGGATGTTAAAGGATAAAATAAGCTTTGATTTTTATTACAATACATATAGCTGCGAAAATGAGGGCGACCTTGATGCAGAAAATTTTGACCGCTATATAAACCGTGCAAAAAGAGTGCTTGACGGCTTTTTGCTGAAGGATGAGATTTCTTCTGAAGAGAGTCTTGAGGTTATGCTCTGTATATGTGAAATAGCAGAGTGTTTGTATCGGGAAGAAAATATCAGCTCAGTCAAAAGCGAGACGGTGGACGGTTATTCGGTTACTTTTAATCGAGAAGGCAGTATCAAGGAAAGGATAAAAACTATCGTTCTTGGACACCTTGGAAAAACAGGACTTCTTTATGCGGGGGTGGAGTGATGCTTGAAAATGGAGTTGTCACCGTGTTTTCTCAAAAAACAAAGGGCGGGGACTTTGTCAAAATAGCTTGCTGCCCTGCGTGGATTTACAAAAAAGAACGACTGAGAAACAAAGCGGACGGAGTGTATCTTAGGGATAGCTTTGATGTCAGGATTGGTCTTTCACACCTTGAAAATGTTTCAGTTGGGGATTTGATTTTTTTTGGTGAAATTGAGGAAAGCGACTTTTTTGCCGGTAAGTGCAGAAGAATTGCTACCATCACCAAAAATGAAAAGGGGACTTTCCCTCACTGGCATTTATGGGCAGAGTATGAGTACAGATAATTGATAAGAGGAGAGGTTTTTATGATTGAAAAAATAGCAGAGTTCTTTTCAACCTGCCCCGAACTTTCGGAGAGCGGCGTTATGATAAATTATCTGGACAAAGAGCCTTTTTCGGCGGCACTTATTATGTGCGGTGAGGATACACTCGAAGCCGAATATACAGATGGTGGACAGAGAAGATGCGAAAAATTCATTCTGGCAATCAGGCAGGAATACAGCGGAGCAAATTCCCAAAATTCCTCGGCGGCAAAAAGGTGCGAGGCAATAGAACAGTGGGTGAAGGCTCAAAATGATAGCGAAAATCTTCCGCAGTTTGACAGCTTGATAAGTGTACTTTCTGTATCGATTGGAAAGGGCTTTGAAATAACCCAGACAGGAAGTGTTGATGCAAGGTTTGAAGCAGAAATAAAAGTGGTTTATTTTATGGAAAAATAATTTTATGCAGAGGTGCAGAAGGATTGTATAATCTCTGACCTCTGCATTTTTAAAAGGAGAAATTTTTATGGCAGAAATAATTAAAAGATACAAAAAACTGGCGTTTTATGGTGTTCCGACGGAAAATGGCAGTGGTTATACATTTTTCAGGATGAAAGGCTTTGATGAAATTTCAACAGCCAAAAATCCAAAGGAATATTCAAGACAGTATATTGATGAAGAATTTGAACAGACCGATGTGGTGGCGTATACTCCGTCAATTTCGTTTGGGTTTGACAGATTCATGGATGATGCTGTTCATGATGATATTATATCAATTTTTAACCATGAAAAAGTGGGTGCAGATGCTGTAAGACCCATAATTATGGTGGATATGGCGGATGACGAAAAGGGTGCTGTAAAGCGTGATTTTTCGGTCATTGCTGAAAATGAGGGTAGCGGTATGGATGCCTATAAATACAGCGGTACTTTCAGAGTGAAAGGCGAAAAGGTATTTGGAAAAGCAGTAAGCAATGATGACTGGCAGACATGCATATTTGAGGAAATTTAAAACTTGAGAAAAACTGCCCGCACGAATAGAATTTGTGTGGGCAGGAAATTCAAAAACAGTGATTTGGAGGGGAAAATGGTTCTTGAAATATATGGAAATTATGCAGAAATCAAGGGAAACAAAAGACTTCTTTCTTTGTGTCGTGAAATAAAAGAGTCCGCAGCAAATGAAATTCAAAATATCTCTGCGGGCTTCGATGATGAAAATGAAATATGTGACAGAGTGAAAAAATTTCTTGAAAAAAGCCTTGAAAAGCTTGTGGGAAAGAGACAGGTAAAAAAAATATTTCAAAATGTGGAAAAAACAATACCCAAGCTTTCAGGTGCACTTTGTTATGTTATCTCTGAAATAGGGTCGAGGCTTGGGGATATGGAGAGTGATGAAAATGATGAAAGCTGAACTTTTAAATCTAGCCGAAAATGTGGAAATAGACGGAGTGGAATATAAGATAAACACTGATTTTTCGGTTTGGATTGAGATTGAGCAGATTTTTTTGTTGAAAGAAGACGGCAAAGAGGCTGCAGCGAAGATCCTTTCGCTTGCGTATCCTTATCTCCCTCACAACCCTGTTGCTGCCTTTGAAAAGGTGGTATGGTTTTATTCGGGTGGTATGGATGCCGAAAAAACGGAAAGAAAATGCTTTGGTGCTCCTCTTTATGACCTCAAAAGAGATTTTAAGTTTTTGTGGGCAGACTTTTTGGGGAAGTTTGGAATAGACCTTTTGAAAACCAATATGCATTGGTGGCAGTTTAGACTATTGATTTCGGCATTGGATGATGGGTGCAAATTCCCAAAGGTTGTGGGATACCGGTCTTTGGATACCGCAAAAATCAAGAATAAGGAGCTTAAAAACTTCTATGAAAAAATGAAAAAGCAATATAAACTTCCGGATATACGGACCGACGAAGAGCGAGAAGAAGAACTTGCAGACATCCTCTCGGGAGCGTTTTGAAAGGGCAATCACTGTTTTTAAAGAAAACAACTGATAAGGAAGGATTTATATGTCATTTGATTTTCAAAAATATATGGAGCGACTCAAAAACGAGGCCGGCAAAAATGATATTGGCAAAATGATAGCATCGGGCATAGGAGTGGGGCTTAGTCAAAATTCTTATCTTGCTGTGACAGCCCTGGAAAATGTTTATGTAGAGCTTGAAACTGTTACTAAAAATGCTGCAAAAAATGCAGAAAAGCTTGCGAAAAAACGTCAGGAAAGAGAGCTTGCCAATCTCAAAAATTCACTTAAGCTTGAAATTATCAGCGAGCAGGAATACTATGAAAAACTGAAAAAATATCGGGATGAGAATTTGAGAGAGGGCACGGATAGCTGGTACAAATACACCGAGGAAATAATAGGTTACAACAAGCGTCTTATGGACGAAACTGCAAAACAGCAGCTTGAAATGCTTGAAAAAGTTCACTCCCTCCAGAAAGAACTTGAAGAAAATCTCAAAGCCGATGATGGACCGTGGTTTTCTTCACTTAAGGTTCTTCTTAAAAATGTAAATTCTGATGGAAGCAGTCAAGGATTTGTGTGGAACAAGCTGTCGGACTTTGAAAGAGAAATTGACCTTTTGGGGCGTTATCGAAATGCAATTCTGGCTCTTAAAAATCTGGGGGATATTCCAGACGGGATATTTTCTGAAATTGCCAAAATGGACGTAAACGAAGCCATTTCGGCAGCAGGCGTTATACTTTCTGCATCCGAAGAAGCGCGTAAAAATTTTATTCAAGGATATTTGACCCGAAATTCTTTGGCGGAAAGTATTGCGAGGGAACTCAATGGAGTTTTGAACAAAGAGGCACTTCGTGAGGCAGGAATTGTCAGCATTGATGATTTTGATAATGGTTATGCCAGTGTTGATAATAAACAGGAAAACATATTTATAAAAACCCTGGAGGATAATTTTGATGTGGTGCCAAAGAGCTATTATCAGCTTGGGCTTGACTCGGGTGAAGCATTTGGGGATGGACTCAAAACAGAAATTTCAAATGTGATGCTTGAAATGCGGTCACTTATGCTTTCGCAAATGGCTGAAATCGTGGTGGATATGCAAAAAATGACGGGCGGAGTATCCGGCGTATTAACAGAGAATACAACCTACAAAACTACTTATAACTTCAATGCGTCAAAGGATACCACCACTCAGCAACTGTCGACTGCCCGTAATGCCGCAACGCTTTACCGGTTGAGAGGAGGTAATAACTGATTATGCTTACACTTATATACAAAAATGAACTGGGTGAAATAGTTATGAGGGGCGAAGGTGACGATTCACCTTTTAAGATAACTGCAATAGAGGGCTTGGGGCTTGTTTCGAGAGAATATAATACTGCAGTATATTCAGGCTATGACGGACAGGAAACTTTAAGCTCAAGGGCGACGGCACGAAGTATAACTATTGCACTTGAGGCGCTGGGCAAAAATGCTGCCGAAAGTGTGCGTGATGCCATTGGTGTATTCAGCCAAAGCGGAATGCTGTATATAAAAAGTGATAACTTAGACAGGCGCATATATTGCAATCAAGTGCAAATCCCTGATGTAACTCGCGTGCTTCGCGGACAAATTGCAACATTTGCCGTGCAGTTTGTGTGCGACAGTCCTTTCTTTGAGGACGGCGAGGATACGGTGGTGTCTCTTTATAAAAGAACAAAGGTACTTGAGACTCCATTTTCGCTTCCTGCCGTATTTGGCAAGATTATTCTTGGTGGCAGCATTGAGATTAAAGGGATGGTTTCGGTTGAGCCAATTATAAGTATATACTATCCAACCGCACTTGAAGATGTTGAAAGTATCATATTGACAAACGAAACTACGGGGAAGAGCATACAGCTTGACTATGCGCCAAAAGGGGAAGAAATGGTAACGGTGGATATAAAAAACCGAAAAATTGTCAGCAGCGTTAGTGGAAATATCATAAATCATCTTTCAAAGGACACCTTTTTGGGAGATTTTGTGCTTGAAAGAGGTGCGAATATGATTTCACTGAACGTTGGCGACTTAACCCCTGATTTTACTGTAGAATGCAGATACAACAATCTATATAATGAGGCGGTGATAGTGTGAATGATATATTTTTTTATGACTTTGATTTTAATTTGCTTGCGGATTTCCCGAGAGTTGTATCTCTCAATATAGAAAAGAAGTATTGTGGATACGGAACTTTTGAGGTACATTTTTCATTGTCTGAAACAGATATCATAACCTTGCTTGAAAATAATCCATACTTGTTTGTGGTTGCAGGCGGAAGCTCAGCAATAGTTACCGGCTGGAGAATAGATGAGGATATAGCTATCTTTGGCAGAACTCCCGAATGGCTTTTAACAAAAAGGGGAGTCCAGCCATTTGCTAAAACAGCAGCAACGGCGGAGGTTATCGCCCGCGATGCTGTGACCTCTGGTGCAGGAGATTTTGTTGCTTTGGGTGAGCTTGCAGGATTTGGTACAGCACAAAGCTATTCAACAGACAAGGTAAGGGTGCTTTATGATGTTGTATGCGAGGTTCTTGAAAAACAAGCTTTGGGCTTTAAGCTTGTTCCGGATCTGAGCTTAAAAAAGTTTGTATTTTCGGTATATCAGGGGAGCGAATCATTGTGTATGATTTCACCGTCAAACAGAACGGCTTATGATGTGACATACACCGTAGAAAAGCAGGATATGGTAACAAACTGCGGATGGTATGAGAGAAAATTCATCGATATGGGGGGCTGGGATGCATACAACAATTCCCCCGGCCTTTCTGATAGTAACCCAGAGAATGCATACACATATTACAAAATAACGTCAGACACATATTATCAAAGCGGCGGAAAATATTACAACGTAACACAATTTGGTTTGAATTGCATAAAGGATTATTATTTGTATTCCGACACCCCAAACGGCAAGTGGAAAATTACAGATAAGAAGCCAGATACGATTTGGGTGTATATTGATAATCCGTCCGAAACAGGTGCGAAGAAATGGGATGCGGTGCTTTCGGGGATAAAAACAGCGGAAGAGGCCCTTGCTGAAATATCTGGGCTGAAAAGAAGAGCCAAAACAGAGGGTGAAGCAAAGGATGTGGAATACGGCAAAGACTATGTTCTTGGTGACATTGTAAGAGTTCAGACGGAATTTGGAGATTTTAAAAAAGCGGAGAGGAAGAGGGTTTCTTCGGTCAATATTTACTATGATATTGACAAATCAGGAGTTACCCCTGTTCTCAGCAGTTTGGAGGAATGATAATGGGAATAAGTTATAGCTTTATTGATAACAGTATATACGGACCTGATGATATAAATGATATTACAAAAAGCCTGACGGGTGCGGGAATTGCACCATTTGTTTCAAAGGATAGCTACAATGTTTCTGACCTGAATGAAATGACATCTGCACTTGTTGGCGAGGGTGTTCAGCTTGGAGGATGTCTTTGCAGCGTACACAATGTGGGCATGGCAGAAATGCATATTGAAATTGCACAGGGAATAGTGTTTTTTGAAAGCGGTGTAAGGCTTGTGGTTGATGAAGAAGGATATGTGTTGTCTATAACACCAAATACTGCAGGGTGTATCTATGCGCATTACAGCCCGTCACTTCAGAAAGCAGATATTGTTTTTGGCACTGAATTACCAATAGACGGAGAAAGTGTGCTTCTTGCCGAAATCTCAGCAGACGGGACACTTTTGGATAAAAGAATTTTTTCGAGGTCAAAAATAGCAACACTTGGCAAAAATATATCTCTTTCAGTGCCTTTTGTAAGCATAGACCCAGTACTGATACGCACTGACGGCAATACTACGTATTATAAGGTTGCCAAGGTGTCGGGAGTGGATTTAAGCAAGTTTAATTATGCAGTTGTGACTGTAGGTGCTGAACCTACTCCCGAAAAGCTGCAGATAACTACATTCTATGACATTGTTAAAAATCAGGGTATATTTTCAATTATAGATAATGACTCCGCATTTGCAGGAGGCAGTCTTGGTACTGTTGTAAATTACAGTATGACAAGACTCGTTGAGGTTTGTGACAATGAACTTTGTATCGTCGCGCTGTGCAGCACAATGAACAATGGCGAAAAATATCTTTATATGTTTAAGAATCATACATATTTTGCGATGCTTATGTAAAGGAGGGGTTTGATGCTTTGTTTTAATATTAAAAATCAAATAATAGAAAGAACGGATGATTTTAAAGTAGTAGCAGACAGTCGAAATTATTTGACTGCCCACTTTTCCTTTAGTGAGGAATGGGAGGGGGATATTGTTGCGATATTTGGAAATGGAACACAATTTTATAATGTAATTCTTTCTGATAATGCGTGCACTGTGCCCTGGGAGATTATAAAGGCTCCATTTTTCACTGTATCGGCGGTGTGTGGCGACAGAATAACAGCAAACAGTGTCATGGTTGATGTTGAAAAAAGCGGCTATGTTGAAGGGGAGACACCGAAAGAGCCGACACCTGAAGTATATGAACAGATATTGTCAAGCACAAAAGCTCCATATATAAGTGAAAACGGGAATTGGTGTGCATGGGACAGCAACAAAAAAACCTTTGTTGACACAGGAGTTAATGCAGAGGGTTATATTCCACAGCGAGGCACAGACTACTGGACAGAAGATGACAAAGCTGAAATAAAAGGATATGTTGATGATGCAATCTTAGGGGGTGAGTGGTAATGGCGACGGTGAATGAGAAAATGACGGCTATCGCAGACGCTATCCGTGAGAAGACTGGCGGAATAGCCCCACTCACTCTTGATGATATGGCAACTGATATTCCAAAGGTATATGAAGCAGGAAAGAAATCACAATATGATGAGTTTTGGGATAGCTTTCAGGATTATGGAAATGAGATAAGTTATTATTGTGCTTTTGCTGAGGGCGGTAGCGAAGAGTATAAAAAATGGAATGATGTATATAACCCCAAATATGACATAAAACCAACTAATGCATATAACATGTATTGGCAAAGCGGGCTTGCGGATATATACAATGGTGACAAAATAAATGTTGATTTTTCAAAGGCTACGTCACTGCAATCCTGCTTTTACAATGCAATAAAAATTGAAAGGCTAAAGGTTGTTTCAGCTATCTCAGCAAGCATTTTGCAGCAGACTTTTGACGGGTGCAGGAAACTTCATACCATAGAAAAGTTGATATTAAAAGAAGATGGAAGTCAAGCGCTGGTGAACACCTTTAGGTTTTGTGATGCTCTTGCAAATATATCAATAGAGGGGAAGATAGGGTATATCGTTAACTTTGCAAACTCGCCAAACCTTACATATGAAAGTCTTATGGGTGAACAAGGAATTGTAAATGCCTTAAAAAATTATTCAGGTACAACCACAACAAGAACTTTAACACTACACGCGGATGCAAAAGCAAGATTAAGTGACAGCGATATTGCTATTGCTACGCAGAAAGGATGGACAGTCGGCTAATGAAAAAAACAAAGATTGAACTTATAAAAATCACAGCATCAGAGGGTATGATGTTCACCAATGGTGAAACGTACAGCAAGGAAATATATCTCGGCTGTAATGATAGCCCAGATAATTGGCACGAAATTACAGATGCCGAGTATGCAGAAATTTTGAAAGAAGAGGAAGAAAAGGAAGAAATATAATGAATATTCAGACAGCAAAAGTATATCTTTGCACTGCTTTGGGGTTGGCAGGGAGCTTTGTGACACGGTTATTTGGCGGTTGGACCGAGGATATGATAACTCTTGTGATTTTTATGGCTGTGGACTTTGTGATGGGTTTGATTGTGGCAGGAGTTTTTCACAAGAGCGACAAATCAGCCACAGGAACGCTTAACAGTCGTGCAGGCTGGAGAGGACTCTCAAAAAAAGGGGTTACCTTGCTTTTTGTACTTGTAGCGCACAGACTTGATGGGCTTCTTGACACAAATTACATACGGACCACAACTATTATCGGATTTATTATAAATGAAGCAATATCCATAATCGAAAATGCAGGGCTTATGGGTGTGCCTTTTCCCGAAATTATCACAAAAGCCATTGATATGCTGAAATCAAAGGGGGAAAAAGATGACCATGAAAATCATTGATGTTAAATATCAATGGGAAAGTGAGCTAAAAAAAAGGAACAGCACAGAATATATAATTCTTCATCACAGGGTAGGGCTTGGCGATGCTCTCAGTATACACAAAGGGCATCTCAAAAACGGCTGGTGCGGGATTGGGTATCACTTTTATGTGAGAAAAGACGGCGCAGTATACCGAGGACGTCCATTAGCGACAGTGGGCGCACACTGTACGGGATATAACGGGCAAAGCATTGGCGTGTGTTTTGAGGGTAATTTTGAGACGGAAGAAGCCATGCCGGTAAAACAGAAAAATGCAGGCAAACAGCTTGTTTCACATCTTTTGGGGCTTTATCCCAAAGCGACGGTTAAAAGGCATAAGGATTTTTCAAAGACCGCTTGCCCCGGCAAAAATTTCCCCTTTGATGAAATAAAGAAAGGAGAATGTGAAATGACGGTTGAAGAAGCAGTAGAAATAATTCAGGCAAAGGCAGGAATTGAAGACGGAACGGTTGAATTTTTGCTTTGCTACAAATACGGTGAATAGCTCGTCTTAAAACTTGCCGAGGCAATGGCATAACCTTTTGAGATTTCCCCCATATTCATTGACAGAAAATTTCTGGTATTGTATAATGAAGAGAGATTTTCTGAGATGAAAGGGGTGGATGCCTGATGGAAAAGTTTGAGGGAATGGTTGAGGGGATTATATACGAAAACCAGTCAAACGGCTATACAGTTTGTGATGCATCGTCTGGCGGGCATCTATATACGCTGACGGGGTATATGCCGGGACTTTCCGAGGGCGAAAAAATAATCGCCATGGGCGAATGGAAAAACCACCCTGAATATGGTCAGCAGTTCAGCGTAAGCTCATTTGAAAGGGTTATGCCAAAAACCGAGAACGAAATCGAACTGTATTTAGGCTCAGGAGTACTTCCCCACGTGGGCAGAAGCACGGCACGAAAAATGGTGGAGCTTTTTGGTAAGGATGCCCTCGAAGTGATTGAAAATGAGCCACAAAGGCTCACCGAGATAAAAGGGATTTCAAAGGCAAAGGCG
The DNA here is from genome assembly GCA_017620615.1 of Clostridia bacterium. GTDB lineage: Bacteria > Bacillota > Clostridia > Monoglobales > Monoglobaceae > SIG440. The sequence goes on from JAGAUW010000028.1 coordinate 49,062, forward strand.
GAAGAAATCCACAAGCGTTATGTTGAACAAATCGGCATCAAAAATATCGTTGTTTTCTTTCAGCAGTTTGGCGTATCTCCAAACCTTGCGGTGAAAGCTTATCGCACCTTTGGTCAGGGCGTTGTGAGCCTTGCGGGCGAAAACCCCTTTGCTCTCAGCGGAATTGACGGATTTACTTTCAAAATCTGTGACCGCATCCGTGAAGAAATGAAGCTTCCCCCAACCTTTGAACCAAGGATTTGTGCAGGGGTGGTGAGCACTCTTTTAAATGGTGCATACTTGAGCGGTCATACCTATCTTCCAAAAGGTCAGCTTGTGGCACAAACAAAAGCTATGCTTGAAATTGATGCAACGGCTGTCGAAGATGCTGTGTCAAAGCTTTGCCTTGAGGATACCTTAAAAACCATAAGCTATGAAGAGTTTGACGCGGTTTATCTTGATATGTTTTATGATGCCGAAAAAGGCGTCGCAACAAGGCTCAGGGAAATGAGCTCGCTTATCTTTGAAATCAACGGACGTGAGATGGAAGAAGAAATCGAAAATGCCGAGCGTGAGCTAGAAATGGTGCTTGCTCCAAAGCAAAAGGATGCGGTTTTCACTGCATTCGAAAATTCGGCTATGGTAATCACGGGTGGACCTGGCACGGGAAAAACCACCATAATAAAAGCTATTATAAATATAATGAAGCGTCAGGGAAAAAAAGTGATGCTTGCAGCCCCAACGGGACGTGCTGCAAAGAGAATGTCAGAGCTTTCCGGAATGGAGGCAAAAACCATTCACCGACTTCTTGAAAATCTGCCATCTGAGGGCGGGCGTGTGTGCTTTGCAAAAAACGAGAAGAACAAGCTTGATTGTGATGCGGTGATTGTTGACGAAATGTCGATGGTTGATATTTTGCTTATGCACAGCTTGCTTTTGGCGTTGCCCGTGGGAGCGAGACTCATAATGGTTGGTGACTGTGACCAGCTTCCCGCTGTTGGTGCGGGGAATGTTCTTCGGGATATTATTGACAGCGAATGCCTTGCTTGTGTGAAGCTCACCGAGATTTTCAGGCAGGCGAAACAAAGTATGATAGTGGTGAATGCCCACCGCATAAACAGCGGGCAGATGCCTTATACAAATAACCCCGAGGATGATTTCTTTTTGCTAAAATGTAATGATGCGGAGGGGGTTGGTGAGATAATCGCTGACCTTTGTGAAAGGAGAATTCCAACGGCATATGGTGTCGACAAAGTTATGGACATTCAGGTGCTGACGCCTACACGGAAAACGGCAATCGGTGTCCAGAGCCTCAATGAAGTTTTGCAAAGACGCTTAAACCCCAAGAAAGACAGAATAAGCGAAAAGACTGTTGGGGGATGCACATTCCGTATCGGCGATAAGGTTATGCAGAATAAAAACAACTATAACCTCGGCTGGACAAGGCTTTCAGACGGCGAAAAGGGTGAGGGGATATTCAATGGTGACGTGGGCTTTGTGTCGGACATAAATGTTCCAAGACAGACAATGTCGGTGATTTTTGACGACAAAAAGGTGGTATATGACTTTTTGGATTTGACCGAAATCGAGCTTGCATACGCTCTCACAGTTCACAAAAGTCAGGGAAGTGAATTTGACGTGGTGATAATGCCCGTTTTTGACACCCACAGACTTTTAACCACAAGAAACCTTTTGTATACGGCGGTGACCCGTGCAAAAAAGTTGGTTGTTCTTGTGGGCAAGGAGGAAATTCTTTCCCAGTTTGTAAGGAATGACAATGTCCAGATGCGATATTCGGGACTTCGTGAAAAACTTATAATAAGATAAAAAATTAGCACGCAAGGCCAAAAGGCTCTGCGTGCTTTTGCGTAGTCGTGCAAAAAAGTAATTGGAAAATTTTATAAAAAAAAGCTTTATTTCGGAGAAAAAAAGTGCACGACCTGAGCCGTGCACGAAAAATGCAGGACTCATTGTCGCTAAACAATCTTCAATAATGCCGAAACAGTCACTAAAAAAGCGAGCCTGCATTTTTACCAAAAGTAAAAATACTGACAGTTTCAGCAGATATTAAATTGAAAATTGTTTAGCTTGTTTAATATATCACATCTTTAAAAAAATGTCAATAAGAAAGATGTAAAAATCTGTAAATTTTTACAGATAGTCCTGAACGTGCTGTCTGAGTCTTTCTTCAAGATTTATAATTCTTTTTGCTAAGTCCTGTGCTTCTTCCGATGCTGACTCGTACTGGTTGAGGTATCGGCTCAGGGACTTTATTCCCATATCACAGCCGTCAGTTATAACGCTTGCAATCTTTTTGTCCGAGTCTTCCATGGCAATAACCATGTTTATTTTCATCCATGACATACCTTTTGCCACGATGTTAGGTTCTTTCCCCTCTTCGCCGCATTTGTCAAGATATTTGTGAGTTTCACTGCCAAGTGCCTGATGCTCCTCCTTTGATTCGATGAGGATTTGCTTGAATTTTTCGTCCGAAACCTTGTCCAGAACCTCATCTATTGAGCATACGCCCATTTTCAGACCTGCATTACATTGTTTCAAAAGTTCTATTGTGTCGTGATTTATCATATTTTTCTTCCTTTCTGTGTTTGTTAATGGTATTTTACCCAAAATCTAAAAAAATATATATTTTTTTGAACTTTCGGACATACTGTGAAAAACAACTTTTTTCAGGAGGAATTTTTTTATGAAGGATTACATTTCTATTGAGGGGATTTGTGCCAGAGAAATACTTGACTCAAGAGGAAACCCCACACTTGAGGCGGAGGTCTACACCGAGGGCGGATTTGTGGGACGTGCCGCTGTTCCCTCGGGTGCATCCACGGGGGCTTTTGAAGCATATGAGCTTCGTGACGGCGACAGCGAAAGGTATATGGGTCAGGGTGTCCTGAAAGCTGTCAAAAATGTGAACGAGGAAATCGCCGATGCACTTTTGGGATGCAATGTCCTTGACCAGATTCACATCGACAAAATATTGATTGCTCTTGACGGAACAAAAAACAAATCACGGCTTGGTGCAAATGCTTGCCTTGCGGTGTCACTTGCCTGTGCAAAAGCTGCGGCATCAGCCCTTGGTCAAAGCCTTTACAGCTATATAGGCGGAGTGAATGCAAGGGTTTTACCCGTACCTATGATGAATATAATAAACGGCGGCAAGCACGCGGACAATTCCATCAGCTGTCAGGAGTTTATGATTATGCCCGTTGGGGCAAAGTCTTTCCGTGAGGCACTCAGGTGGTGCGCGGAGGTCTTTCATACCCTGAAAAAAATTCTGAAAGAAAAGGGTTATTCCACGGCGGTCGGTGATGAGGGAGGTTTTGCCCCAAATCTTGAAAATGACGAAGAAGCAGTGAAGATAATTGTAGAGGCTGTTGAACGTGCGGGATTTAAGACCTATGACGATTTTATGATTGCTCTTGACCCTGCTTCCACCGAAATGTATGAGGAGGCAAAAAAGAGGAATGAGGATGGAAAATATTATCTGTGGAAGACGGACAGACTCCTTTCCCGTGAAGAAATGGTGGAAATGTGGGCTGACTGGTCAGTGAAATATCCAATAATTTCCATTGAAGACGGTATGGCAGAAGAAGACTGGGAGGGCTGGGATATGCTCACCCGAAGACTTAGCGACAAAGTGCAGCTTGTGGGTGATGACCTTTTTGTTACCAACAGTGAGCGTCTTAAAAAAGGTATCAGCCTTTCTGTTGCGAACTCAATTCTTATAAAGGTGAACCAGATAGGCACGCTCACCGAAACAATCGAAGCAATCGAGCTTGCAAACCGTGCGGGGTATACGGCGGTTACCTCACACAGAAGCGGGGAAACAGAGGATACCACCATTGCTGACATTGCTGTTGCAATGAATTCGGGACAGATAAAAACAGGTGCGCCTTCACGTACCGACAGAACGGCAAAGTATAACAGGCTCCTCAGGATAGAAGAAGAGCTCGGCGAAAGTGCAATTTATCTCGGTAAGGATGCATACTTCAACCTTAAATAAAAAACGCAAACCCCAGGGCAAAAGCTTTGGGGTTTCTCTTTGTCTTGGAACGAATTTACAAAAATTTCCATTTCTATGGCGTTTCGACAATTATCTCAGCACGTGCTTTGTATAATGAGGGAAAACAGAGGCAAGAGTGAGTTACAAAGGAGGAAGAAAAATGGCGGAATTGGAAATTTCAAGGTATAACGTACCGAAAAATGAGAGAATAACAAGACCGAAAAATAAAAAAATTTTTTCGAAAACGGATTGGCTCGTGAGAGTTTTGGGTTTTTTTCTTGCTATGGCGATGCCCTACGGTGAGATGGCGCCTTTCGGGATTTCGTTTCTTGCTCAGGAACGAAAGCTGTCATTTAAAACGGTGGTGTCTTTGATTGCGATAAGTCTTGGAAGTGCGGCGGTGTGCGACCGATTGAGCTTTGTCAAATATGTGGGCGCGGGGATTATTTATATGGCGGTTTTGTTTGTGCTTGAAAATGGTGTGGCATTGAAGCCATTAACCGCCGCAATAGCAGGTGGGTGTGCAATAATCCTTTCGGGGCTTGTTACAATCTTTTGGGAGGGTTTCAGCTTTTCGGGATTTTTTGGACTTTTGTTTGAGGCACTGCTTGCTGTTCTTGGGGCTTTGGCTTTTGAAAAGAGTGCAAGTCTTGTGAGAAACAAGGAAATATCCTTGGAAAAAGTCGGAACAGAAGAAAAGCTCAGCATCGGTATTGTGATTGGAATGGCGGTATTGAGCCTTAAGGAGATTTATATCGGCACAAACTTTTCGGTAATGAATTCTGTTGCAGCAGGAATTTTGCTGGTTATTTCCGCAAGCTGCGGAATGGGGTATTCAACAGGCACGGGAGTGGTGCTTGGAATTATTTGCGGAATAGGCAGTGATTATTTCCTGCCCATACTTGGGGCGTTTCGCTTTTGCGGATTTTTAGCCGGGCTGTTTTCGCGATTTGGAAAGGGCGGAACTATTGCAGGGGTTATCCTTGCCAATGCTGTTTTGGTGGTTTATACAGACGGAGCAATGGAGTCGATGCTCACCCTTTATGAAATTATGGCGGCGGCTGTTGCCTTTTCATTTGTGAAACCCAAAACACTTGCTCTTGCCCAAGAGGCGATATGTCTTGATGCGGAAGAAAGGGCGGGAATAAGAAAGATAAAAGAAAACTTAAGGGCAAGACTTCACTCGATTGCTACGTCTTTTGAGGCAATGGCAAAGACTCTGGAAAGACTTTCGGACAAATCAAACGAGGAAAACACCGAGGACGTTGCAACTTTTTTTGATACTGCGGCAGACAAGGTTTGCAAGAAGTGCGGAAAAAGCGGGATTTGCTGGGGTAAGGATTTTGACTTTACCTATCGGTCACTTTTTCGGCTTATGGAGACAATGGACGAAAAAGGTATCCTCAATCCGTCGGATGCAGAGCCGCTTTTCAAAACCCGATGCATAGACCTCCCGCGGCTTGTGGAGGAGCTCAATCATCAGCTTAATCTGCATCAGGTGAAGCGTGTGTGGCAAAATAAGCTGAAAGAGAGCAGAAAAATTGTGGGTGAACAGCTTTTTGGGGTGTCGGATATAATCGGCAATCTTTCGAACGAAATTGAAAGTGATATACGGTTTGATGATATCTCGGAGCGTGAGGTAAAGCAAAAGCTCTCTGAAAATGGTATAAAGGTGAAGAAGATAGAAGCTTTCAGGGAGCAACAGGGAAGATACAAGGTGGAGCTTACCATAAAGCGTGACCGCCTGCAAGGTGATGAAATTGATGAAACAAGAAGGGTAATGAAAAATATTTTTCGGGGTGATATTTTGGTGGAAGAAAAGTTTTCTGAGGACGAAAGATATATGAAACTTTCGGTGTGTGAGGCTGAAAGATACAAGGTGGAAACGGACTTTGCTCTCAAAGCAGCATCCGAGGAAAACGGGGATAATTACAGATTTTCCCATATAAGTGGCGGAAAGTATGTGATTGCCTTGAGCGATGGAATGGGAACAGGCAGCCGTGCCGCCCGTGAAAGTCAGGCTATGCTTGAGCTTCTGGATAGTTTCCTGAGGGCAGGGTTTGATACACAGACAGCGGTTAAGTTCATAAATTCTGTTATGCTACTTAAATCTGACGAAGAAGCCTTTGTGACCATTGATATCTGTATAATTGACCTTTATACAGGTGAGGCAGAGTTCATAAAGACTGGGGCGGAGCCCAGCTTTATAATGCAAAAGGGCGGCGTGAATACTGTGAAAGCGGCGTCCCTTCCTGTTGGGGTTATTGCTGAAATGGAGGCGGAGAGGACCTTTAAAACCATAGCTGACGGTGATGTGATTGTTATGGTGACAGACGGAGTCGAAACAAGGAACGAGGGCAGTATGTGGGTCAGTGAATTTTTGGAGGAGGCAAGGAAGAACGGAGAAGAGAGGAATCTTGCCGATAAAATTTTATCAAAAGCGATAGAAAATCAAAACGGAAAAATAACAGATGATATGACGGTGCTTTCGGTGAGACTAAGAGAAGTAAGTTAGAAAAAGCAGAGAATTTTATATCGTCATTTTGGAACAATAAAAAAGTACCCTTGAAAAATTTTCAAAAGTGTGCTACCATATGTTTTAAATAAATGGGAGGGGAAAACGATGTCTGTTCCAAAATGGGCAAATGCAAAGCAATACAAAGAACATATAAAGGAAAACAAAGGACCCTTTGTGGTTTATGTGCTTTTGCGCGGATTTGTGATTTTGTCTATGGTCATATCCTGTCTGAGGGGGAATTATGAAAACCTTTTCTTTTGTGCACTTGCTCTTGTTTTGTTTTTGCTTCCCGCATTTTTTGAAAAGAATTTCGGGATTGACCTTCCAAATATTCTTGAAATTGTGATTTTGTTGTTTATTTTTGCCTCTGTAATTTTGGGTGAAATGGGCAGTTATTATACAAAAGTGCCTTTTTGGGACACTGTTCTTCACACGGTGAATGGCTTTTTGTGTGCAGCAATCGGTTTTGGACTCAGTGACATACTGAACAGAAACGATAAAATAAAATTCAAGCTGTCCCCTGTTTTTTTGGCAGTGGTTGCATTTTGTTTTTCTATGACAATCGGCGTGCTTTGGGAGTTTTTTGAATTTTTTTGTGATGTTATTGTGAAAACCGATATGCAAAAGGACGCGGTTGTGAGCACTATAGTTTCTACTGCCCTCGGTGAAAGCACAAAAGAGCCCAAAGTAATAGAAAATATAAAAGCTGTGGCGGTAAACGGCATAGATTTTGGCATAGATGGCTATCTTGATATTGGTCTTTTTGATACAATGAAGGATTTGCTTGTGAACTTTATAGGTGCTGCGGTTTTTAGTGTTATAGGCTTTGTTTATGTGAAAAGTCGTGGAAAAAGCAAAATTGCCAAGCATTTTATTCCAACCGTTGTTACACCCATCGATGTGAAAGAAAAAAGTTATGAAGATGAAAATAAGGGAAATTAACCGTGTGGCGATATCTGCCGCTATTATCACTGTGTGCTCGTGGATTTGTCTTCCGGGAGCTGTTCCGTATACCTTCCAAACCTTTGGAGTGTTTCTTGCGGCGGCACTTTTTGGCGCAAAAAAAAGCACTCTGGCGGTGCTTATCTATATTCTGCTGGGGGTTGTTGGCCTGCCGGTATTTGCCGGTGGCAGAGGCGGGCTTGGTACAATACTGGGCGAAAGTGGCGGATACATAATGGCTTTTCTGCCCGCATCATATTTGTGCGGACGAATTTGTGAGAATAGTCCTGAAAACAAGAAAAAGCAGCTTTTTGGAATGGCTTTGGGTCTTGGTATATGTTATTTCCTTGGAACGTTTTGGGCGTACGCGTTTTATCTTAAGGGTGGCGGTGTGGCTGCTTTTGGAACTCTTTTGGGTAGATTTGTGCTACCTTTTATTCTGCCTGATATGGCAAAAATAATTATTGCACAAGTCGTTGCACAAAAACTTAAAAAGACAATATAAAATCCGCAAGGGAATGCACCCTGCGGATTTTTTTAAATTGTGATGCCAAAAAACCTGACAGCGTTTTCTCTTGTGATGCGGATAACATCGTCTCTTGGAAGACCTTTGATTTCCGCAATTTTTTCAGCTACCCGAAAGACCAGACTGCTGTCGTTCCTCGTTCCACGGAAAGGCTCGGGCGCCATATAAGGACAATCGGTTTCGATAAAGATGCGGTCGAGGGGAATTTCTTTCACCGCTTCAATTGCACGGCGGGAGTTTTTGAAGGTTACAACACCGGTAAAAGAAATATAAAAGCCCATTTTGATGAGTTCTTTTGCGGTTTCGGCGCTACCCGAAAAACAGTGGAACACACATTTTTTGATGTTTTTTTCGCGCAAGATTTCTATGCATTCCCCCTTTGATTCACGGTCGTGGATAATCACGGGCATATCAAGTTCTTTTGCTAAATCAAGCTGAGCCCGAAACCATTTTTTTTGAACATCTGGATGGGTGTCGTCATAATGATAATCAAGACCAATTTCGCCGATGGCAACCACCTTCGGATGACGAGAGAGCTCTCTTAAAGTATCTATGTCAGAATTTTGCATAGAGTGAGTGCAGCTTGGGTGAACACCAACCGAGGCATAGACAAAATCATATTTTTCTGCAAGAGCAATGGAGGTTTTTGAAGACTCAATATCAGATGCAATATTGTTGAGAAGTCCAACATTTGCATTTTTGATTTTTTGGATTACTTCGTTGCGGTCACTGTCGAACATATTGTCATCAAGGTGTGCGTGTGTATCATATAAAAAGTTCATATTTTTTGCCTTTCTTTTGGTTGAAAAACCGGGCGGGGTTCCCCGCCCGGTTTGTTTATTTTAATTTTTTAATAAAGGTTTCTATGCGGTTTAATGCTTCGTTGATGCTGTCAAGAGAGTATGCATAGGAGCATCTTATATGACCCTCTCCACAGTCACCGAAAGCATTGCCGGGGATGACTGCAACTTTCATATCATAAAGGAGCTTTTCGCAGAAATCATTTGACGAAAGTCCGGTGCTTTTTATTGACAGAAAGGCATAGAAAGCGCCTTGTGCCTCGAAATGGTCAAGACCCATATCGTTGGAGACTTTAACAATGATTTTCCTGCGGTTGTCATATTCATCTCGCATAACCTCCCTGTCGTCTTCACTTTCTGTTACAAACACGGTGCCGCCTTCTTTGTATATTTTGAGAACAAAATGAGTTGCTGTGCTGAGAACACCTTCCATTGGTGCAAGGTGTTCTGAAACGAAAAGAGAAATATCTTTGATGCTTTCACCTTCAACGGTGATGCCAAAGTCATAACTTCCGCTCATAAGGTTTAAGCATTTAACCTGCGGATATTGATAAATGCGCTGAGCTAGACGGTTAAAACCATTATGACGCTGGGGCGTGACTTTGAGTTCTATGTATGCTGAAACGACATTCCTTTCAGGAACCTTGCTCCAATTCACAATGGCTCCATAACCAAGGATGACACCATCTTTTTCGAGCTGGTCAATGGCGGCTCCGGCATCGGCAACGGTCATATCCATCATTGTGGCTATCTGTTCCAAAGACAGCTTGCAGTTGTCGTGAAGAATGTCAACTAACTTCTTTGCATTTTTAATTTAGCTCATAAATTTTTGCCTCCCGGAGTTTTCATTAAAGTTTATACAGATTTTTATAGTTGAACTACAGTATACCATTTTTTTGCCAACTAGTCAACTTGAAGAAAATTAAATAAAGAGGTAAACTTTAAAACAACAAAAATCCCTTGATTTTTACATGGAAATAGTGTAAAATGAAATAGATTGTAACAAAAATTTAACAATATGTTTAAGACAGGTTAATTTTTTATTGATATGATTATAATCAATGTCGTAGGAAACGGCAGAAAGCCGTTTCAAGCGGAATGAATTCCGCAACTTTCAAACCAAGGGTTTGAAAGCTACGCTTGATTGCAATAAAGTCGGCTTGTGAAAACACAGTTTTCACAATAGTTTGCTAAAATTAGCAAACGGAAACATTAAAATGTTTCACCGACAATTATTATAAAAAAACAGTGCCAAAGAGGTGATTTTTTGAATTTGAAAAACGAGACGGAAGAACAAAAAGTTTTTATTTCAGAAAAAATGAAATCCTTACAATCCAAGCTTCTTGATTTTTGTGAAAATATAGGTGAAAAGGTTTTAAACATTTTCGAAAGAAAAAATGTCAAACGACTCCCATCAGAAGAAATGCTTGCATACAAAAAAAGCGTCAAGTCTTTGTGGAGAGAGTCTGGACGAAGTATTTTAAGTGCGTCAGCGACTGCACTTGTTATTATTGTAGTTTGCACAGCGGTGAATCTTTTGGGCTGGAGTCTTGGCTATGAAGTTATTGTTGACGGCGAAAATATCGGTATGGTTACAGATAAAGCCGTGGTTTATGATGCAATATGCGAAACCCGTGACGAAATAAAGACTTATCTTGGCGATGCATCGTATAGCAAAGAACCAGTTTTTGTCCGCAGAATTGTGGAAGAAAAAACTTTGAGCACAAAAGACGACTTAAAGCGCGCACTCCTTTCCAATGTGGATATGATGGTTGAGGCGTTTGGTGTATATATTGACGGAAAGCTCACGCTTGGCGTTTCAAGTGCTGATGCTGCTGAATGGGTTTTTGCAAGTTATAAAAAGAAATTCGCGGGCGAAGAAATAGCAGAGGATATGTCTGTTGATTTTTGCGAAAAAATTGACATCAAGAAAGAATTTCTTCACATAGCGCTTCTTAACACCCCTGAGGAAGCCCTTGAAAGCCTTTCTGGGAACACAAAAGAGCTTACGTCGTATACCGTCGAGGAGAACGACAGTTTGTGGAGTATAGCAAAAAAATATGACACGACTGTTGAACATATTCTTGCTATGAATGATGAGATAACCGAAAACATTAGGGAGGGAATGGTAATAAAGGTTGAGGAAGCTGTTCCGCTCCTTTCTGTACGTACTGTACAGACGGTGTCCCTTGTAGAGCCGGTTCCATATACTGTGGAAAAAATAAAGGATGACAGCCTTTATGAAGGTAGAACAGAGGTGAAACGAAGCGGTATTGACGGCAGTGCAAAGATTCTTGCCCGTGTTACCAAAATTAACGGCAAGGAAGTTCAAAAAGACGTGCTTGAAAGCGAGACTGTTTCAGAACCGGTTTCTCAGATTGAAAAAATAGGAACAAAAAAACGCCCTGCCACCACTGGCTCAGGGACGTTTATATCACCTACCTTTGGAACACTCTCATCCCGTTATGGCGGAAGATGGGGAAGACAACATACGGGTATTGATATTGCAGGCAGTTATAATTCGGCCATTAAGGCGGCAGATGGAGGGAAAGTTACCTATGCCGGCTGGATGTCAGGATACGGAAATTACGTGGTTATTGACCACGAAAACGGCTATCAGACAGGTTATGGTCACTGTGCATCCCTTTTGGTCAGTGAGGGTGACAGAGTGGCAAAGGGTGAGATAATTGCAAAAATGGGCAACACCGGACGAAGCACGGGAACACATCTTCATTTTGAAGTTAAAAAGAATGGGGAATTTGTGAACCCCTTAAAATACGTAGGATATTGATTTTTTACCCAAGGAGGGCGAAAAAATGAGCAAAAAAATACTTATAGTGGATGATGAGAAACCAATTGTTGAAATATTGAAAATAAATCTTCAGAAAGAGGGATATGAAACCCTTGAGGCGTTTGACGGCGAAGCAGCTGTCAACATCGCTATGCAGGAGGAGCCTGATCTTATGCTCCTTGACGTTATGCTTCCAAAGCTTGACGGTTTTTCGGTTCTTAAGAAAATACGCGAGAAATCTTCTGTGCCGATTTTGATGCTTACCGCGCGTGAAGAAGAATTTGACAAGGTTTTGGGGCTTGAGCTTGGTGCTGATGACTACATAACAAAGCCCTTCAGCATCAGAGAGCTTATGGCAAGAGTAAAGGCGCATATGAGAAGAACAGAGACGGCTTTTGCGGATAAGCAGGAAAAGTCTGCCGACAAGCTTGAAATTGGTTCTTTTGTGTTTGATTACAACAGATATGAGCTTTACAAAAATGGTGAGCATATCGAAATTACTATCAGGGAATTTGAACTGATAAAGTTCCTGGCAAGCCAGCCAAACAAGGTTTTTTCACGGCAGAGCCTTCTGGAAAGTGTCTGGGGCTATGAATATTATGGCGACGACAGAACTGTTGATGTTACAGTAAGACGTCTCCGTGAAAAAGTGGAGGATGACCCGTCAGAGCCACGTTACATAATGACAAAACGTGGTGTGGGTTATTATTTTCAGCCCTGATGCTTGGCGTTACAATCCTTGCTGTGGGGAAAATGAAAGAAAAATTCCTTAATGATGCGGTTGGGGAATACGCGAAAAGACTTTCGGCTTATTGTAAGTTTGATGTGGTGGAGGTAAGGGACGAAAAAACCCCTGAAAACCCGACCGAGACAGAAAAAAATATGATACTTGACCGCGAAGCAGAACAGATTTTGCAAAAAATCCCAAAAGGTGCCAAGGTTGTTTCCTTGTGCGTTGAGGGAAAACAGATGTCGTCACACAAGTTTGCTGATATGATTTCTGATTTTACGGTGAAGGGCTGCAGCAAAATTGTTTTTGTAATAGGTGGCTCAATGGGACTTTCTGAAAAGGTGAAAAAAATTTCTGATATACGGCTCAGCTTTTCTGAAATGACCTTTCCGCATATGCTGATGAGGGTTATCCTTGCGGAACAGCTTTATCGCGGATTTGCTATTTTAAGCGGAAAGACCTATCATAAATAAAAACTCCGTCACAGAAAGGCATCCTCTCATAAAGATAAACCAACTTGAAACTTTGTATTTTGGCGTCGAACTTTGCAAAAAGCCTCGGCAAGCCATACAGGATTGCCTGCGTTTTTTACTTGTTCGCCATCCAGAATCCTTTGTTTCAAGCATGCATTGTTTTGACAAATAAAGGAAGTCCTTGAGAAACTTAGCATCTCAAGGACTTTAATCTAATTTTTGTCAAAATTGATTTTTCCCTATGCGAGGATGCCCTTTGTGGCGGTTTTTATAAAAAAAGACCACCAAGGAAATTGGTGGCCAAAATGTGTTTTACTTTAGAATATAAACCTTCATGGGACGACGACCAAAGTTTATAGCTTCGCCTCGTGTGTTGTAACAAAGGTCAATGCGGTTGCCTTTTATGGCACCGCCGGTATCAGCAGCGATTGCTGTGCCGTAAACATATGAGCCGTCAAGACTTTCAATATAAAGCTTTGTTCCAAGAGGAATAATGCTTGGGTCAACTGCTACAATTCCGTAACCTGCACGTCTGCCTGTTGCTGTAATGCCATAAGCGGGATGGGATGGAGCTTTTCCGCAGCTTGATGCGTCATAAGCGGTTGCGTTCACTGTGAGAACTCGGCTGTATGAAAGACTGCCGCTACGTGAAGTTGTTACTGTACCTGCTGATGCTATTGTATAACTGTCTATGGTCTTTCTTGGGCCAACTTCAGTAATCTGTGCAACAGCATCACGGATAACTTCTTCTTTGATAACCTCGCGTTTTACTTCAACTTCGTCTTCATAGAAGACTTTGTATGATACATTCTTTGCACCAGGTTTACCCTTTGATATAACCTTGCGGGCACCCGTGGCCAAAGCCTTGTTTTCACGCTGAGTGCTTTCATAAGGGATTTCTTCCACTACCTCGATGGTTTCTTCTTTGGTGCGGATAAGTGTAATCTCGTCAAACTCTGAAACCTTTGCGGTGTACTGTGGGGTTGTTTTGTCGGTTTCCTTTGCATTATAGCCAAGTTCGTTCAAAATTTCACCAACAGTACGACGTGTCGCAATGTGGAGAGTAGTTTTCCCCTTTTCAGTAACACTGACGTTAAAGGCTCTGTATATTTCAATTTTCATGCTATCTTTAAGCTTATCAGTTGGTAGTACGTTCATTTCATCACGAGTACCAAGCTTGATGTTTTCAGCTTTCAAGACATCTTCAACATATCGATTAAATGTAATAACTTGTTTTGCGGAATTACCCCCGTCAATGATTGTTATTTGCTTGCACATTACAGACACGGTGCATATGACAGCGACTGCAACAAATGCAAAAATTGATGACAAAAGGATGTTCCGTTTGGCTGATGAGGACATGTTAAGCATTCTATCCTTCAGACCATTCAGCATCAAATCACCTCTGCTTTATTAGATTTTGCCCACCTGGTGGGGTGAGACGGTTACAATTATACACAAATTTTTGGCATAAAGTCAAATTTGATTATCTTGAAATAACCCAAATTAACCTTTTTAATTTTGGAAAAGTGGACTTCAAAAAGTGAAACATTTCAAAATTCTCTCGTTTTCTCTCGTTTTCTCTCGTTTCCTTTGGATTGGAAGAGAAAATTTCCAAAATATGACAAAGGTTGACTTGGTAAATTTTAAGATTTCCTCAAATACATTGTAATCATATAAGGACAAATTTATTCCAGAAAAAGGAAAATAAATATGAAAAAAGTAAAAATCAATAGCTTTGAACGGATTGATGACCTTCAGACGAAAAATAATCTTATGCTCATACAAAACCCTGATTGGTTCTGTTTTGGGGTTGATGCGGTGTTGCTTTCGCATTTTGCATCAAAAACGGTGAAGAAGGGCGCTGAGGTACTTGATTTGTGTACCGGAAACGGGATAGTGCCTATTTTGATGTCTGAAAAAACCGATGCCGAAAAGATAGTAGGGCTTGAAATTCAGGAAGCAGTTGCCGAGATGGCAGAGAGGAGCGTTTCTCTCAATGATCTTGACGAAAAAGTTTTTATACAGTGCGGTGACCTTAAAAATGCCGAAGAAATTTTTGGAAAAGAGAAATTTGATAACATAACCTGCAATCCTCCCTACAAAGAAGCCACGGGCGGACTCAAAAATTCCAGTGATACTGTGACAATCGCACGGCACGAGGTTATGTGCAATCTCCGTGATATAATTGAAGTTTCGGCAAAGTGCTTAAAACCTTATGGGAAGCTGTGTATGGTGCACAGACCTGAAAGGCTTGCGGACATTATTTGTCTGATGCGTGAAAACCGAATTGAACCAAAGAGGCTTTGGTTTATACACCCAAAGAAATCAAAAACAGCAAATATCATACTTATAGAGGGTGCAAAATATGGAAAACCCAAGCTTTTTCTGGAACCGCCCCTTTATGTATATGATGAAAATGGCGAATATTCAAAAGAAATAGATGAAATTTATGGCAGAATAAAACCTGGCTGCAAGGAGGGAAAAAATAAATGATGGGAAAGCTTTACCTTTGTCCAACACCCATTGGAAACCTTGGCGATATAACAATCCGTACCCTTGAGGTACTAAAAAGTGTCGATCTTATTGCAGCAGAGGACACAAGAAATACACTTAAGCTTCTTAACCATTTCGAAATAGATGTACCTCTCACCAGCTATTATGAGCACAACAAAGCGAAAAAGGGCGGTGTGCTTATTGAAAAGCTGAAGGAAGGGCAAAACATCGCTCTGGTTTCGGATGCTGGAATGCCGGGAATTTCAGACCCGGGGGAAGATTTAGTTAAAAAATGCATTGAAAAGGGGATAACGGTTGTACCTCTTCCCGGAGCGTCGGCTTTCACTTGTGCCTTGGTTGGGTCAGGACTGCCTGCAGGCAGATTTTCCTTTGAGGGCTTTTTGACGATGAACAAGCGAAACAGGAAAATTCATCTTGAGGAAGTGAAAAACGACACACGGACTCTTATATTTTATGAAGCTCCACACAAGCTTGTTTCCACTCTTTCCGATATGCTGGAGGTTTTTGGTGACCGTGAAATTGTTCTTGCAAGGGAGCTGACAAAAAAGTTTGAAGAATTTTTCCGTACCACAATAAGCGGAGCTCTCAACCATTATGAAGAAAACCCGCCAAAAGGGGAGTTTGTACTTATTATAAATGGTAAGAATAAGGAAGAACTCAGTGAAGAACTGAAAAAAGAACTTCCAACTCCTGAGGAACTTTTGAAAAAGTATATGAGCGAGGGGCTTCGTGGCAAGGAACTTGTGAATCGCGTAGCAGAGGAGCTGGAGCTTCCCAAACGCGAGGTTTATGACTTGCATTTGAAGTTGAAAGAAGAAAAAAAGAAGGAGGAGACACTGTGAAAACGCATGTTCTCATTGTTGATGATGAAAAAAACATCTGTGAGCTTATAAGGCTTTATGTGGAAAAAGAGGGCTTTGAAACTTCTGTTGCATATGACGGACAGGAAGCCCTTGAAAAATTTCGCAAAGATGAGCCTGACATAGTGCTCCTTGATATTATGCTGCCCCAAAAAGACGGCTGGCAAGTTTGTCGCGAAATTCGCACAGAGTCAAATGTGCCAATCATTATGCTTACCGCCAAAGGTGAGGTTTTTGACAAGGTTCTGGGGCTTGAGCTTGGAGCTGACGATTATGTGGTAAAGCCTTTTGAACCTAAAGAGCTTGTGGCAAGAATAAAGGCAGTTATGAGAAGAAGCGGCAAAGGCGATGAAAAGGGAAGCGGTCAGGAAATTACATTTGACGGGCTCAGTATTAACCGTGAAACCTATGAAGTGAAGCTAAACGGAAAAGCCATTGAAATGCCGCCCAAGGAATTTGAACTTTTACATTTTTTGGCTAGTAACAAAAATAAGGTATTCACCCGCGACCAGCTTCTTAATGAAATCTGGGGTTATGAATTTTTCGGGGATTCAAGGACTATTGATGTCCATATAAAAAGAATACGTGAAAAGATTGAAACAGAAGAAACACAATCCCTGTCCTGGCAACTAAAAACCATATGGGGTGTAGGTTATAAATTTGAGGTCAAGCAGTAAAAAATCTGGTGGAAGTTATGAAAAAGACAGTATTTTTTAAACTCTTTTTTAACAATATAATAATTATTATAATTAGTACGTTAATTCTTGCTATGTCGGGATACGTTCTTATTTCCCATACCGTTTACCGCGAAAGGGTTGAAACTCTTAGGGGAAACGCCACTGCTATTTCAGGATTTATAAACAGCGGTGTAACTCCTGAACGTCTTGAAAGTTTTATATATGGTTTTTCACACAGTACAGGGAATAATATAATTATCATAGACGACAAGGGAAAGATATTGATGGTATCAAGCGTTGGGGATTTCTATACCCCAAATGCCAGCAGTGTTGATATGGAGTATTGCAAAGAGGTGTTGAGAGGCAGAGACCATATAGACAGAGGGACATTGGGAGGCGTTTATAAAGCTGAAATGTTCACTTTGCAGATGCCTGTTATGTCGCCAAATCCCCGTCAGGTTGTAGGGGCGATTTTTATAAGTGCCCCTGCACCCAAAATGCTGAGAATGCAGCTTTATCTTTACAGAACTTTGGGGATTGCTATTGTATGCGTTTTGCTTTTGTCACTTGTGATTTCTTATGCCCTGTCCAGAAAGATTTCAAAGCCTATAAAGGATATGGGACGTGCTGTTAAAAAATTTGCCAAGGGCGATTTTTTGAGCCGTGTTGAACCAGGAAAAAAAGGGTATAATATTACAGAGATAGAAGAGCTTGCAGAGTCCTTCAATGATATGGCGTTCAGTCTTGAAAAGGCGGAGGATATACGAAACAATTTTATATCAGATGTTTCTCATGAGCTCAGGACCCCAATGACAACCATAGGCGGTTTTGTGGATGGAATTCTTGACGGAACAATTCCTGCTGATAAACAAAACGACTATCTTGTGATAGTAAAAGATGAGGTGGCAAGGCTTTCGTCATTGATTAATTCGTTTCTTGATGTTACCAGAAGTGAATCGGGGAGTCATCCCCTTGAATTCAGCAATTTTGACATAAACGAAACAATCCGTCGTATGATGGTAAATTTTGAGAGCAAAATTTCTGAAAAAGAAATTTTTGTGGATATTGATTTTGATGCAGAGCAGTGCCTTGTAAAGGCAGATTTAGGCGAAATAAAAAGGGTACTCACCAACCTCATAGAGAATGCCATAAAGTTCACAAACAAACAGGGTATAATTAAAATTTCCGTAAAAAGTCGGCAGCAAGATGCTGAAATTTCTGTATACAACACTGGTTGCGGAATTGCAGAAAATGACAGAAAACTGATTTTTGAACGTTTTTACAAGGCGGATAAGTCACGTTCCTTAAATCGTGAGGGCACAGGCATCGGACTTTATATAGTAAAGGAAATAATCAACCGCCACGGAAAAAACATCGAGGTCAGAAGCCAGGAAAACGAATATGCAGAGTTTATTTTTACTCTGGACAAAGTGAAGAATTAAATTTGATTTATTTTTCAAAAATTATTCATAAAATTTTAATAATTGGGTGATATATTGAAAACATAAACAGTAAGGAGGAGTTTTTCTATGAATGAATTTGAAAAGAATGATTATAATGCAGAAGAATTTGATTATAACAAAGTTCATGAAGGAGAGTTGCTTCAAAATTCAGAGCCGGCCAAACAGAAAAACGTCTGGTATGCAGACGATTTTCAGCCTATTGCAGAAAAGAATGCCTTGACGGTGAGCGAAAAGCCAAAAGTGAGAGCCGAAAAAACAAAAGGTATCAAAAAATATGTTGCGATTATTGTTGCGGCTGCTGTTGTGAACGTTGCGGCTCTTGGCGGATTTTTTGCGGTGGGTTATGGCTTTGGCTCGGGAAAGCTTGATTTTTCAAACAAGTCTGATGTCCTTGCTCAGTTGGGACAGTCACCTGCAGAAAACAATACCCCAAATGCAAAACCTGCGGTGAATTTGGGCGAAGAGCTTTCTACTGTTGAAATTTCAAAAAAAGTGGGCCCTGCGGTGGTGGGTATCACAAGCACCATACAGAGTATGATGAGCATTTTCAATACTGCCACTGTTTCAGAGGGCACAGGCTCGGGTATTATAATCAGCGGTGACGGATATATTGTTACAAACAATCACGTTATTGATGGGGCGTCTTCGGTAAAGGTTACGCTGAATACAGGCGGCGAATATGAAGCCAAAATCATTGGTACAGACAGCAAGACAGACCTTGCCGTGCTGAAAATAAATGCCGATGAGAAGCTTACGGTTGCAGAGCTTGGTGACTCTTCAGCTATTGAGGTTGGCGAACGGGCTGTTGCTATCGGGAACCCTCTTGGAATGGAGTTTTTTGGCAGCACAACCCAGGGCATAATCAGTGCCATAAACAGAAAAATAACTGTTGATAATCGTACCTTGAGCGTTATACAGACAGACGCCGCAATAAACGAGGGAAATTCGGGCGGTGCTCTTGTGAATGCATATGGTCAGGTAATAGGTATAAATGCGGTTAAGATTTCCTCTTCAACCATTGAGGGGATGGGATTTGCCATCCCGATTTCAGAGGCAAAGCCGGTGCTTGAGGATTTGATAAAGTATGGTTATGTCAAGGGAAGACCTGTTATCGGTATTTCAAGTCGTGACGTCACCGAATATATGGCAAACCGTCAGGGATGGCCCGTAGGTATTCAGGTAATGGCGGCTCAGGTTGGCAGCGGTGCTGAAATTGCAGGGCTTGAACAGGGTGATATCATCACGAAAGCCGATGGCAAAGCGGTGAAGACCACCGATGAACTTAACAAAATAAAAGATTCACACAAACCGGGCGAGGTGCTTAAACTCGAGGTGTGGAAATATGAAACCGGACTTACCAAATCAGTATCAGTAAAACTTACCGAGGAAAGACCAAATTAAATTATAAGTAGAAGATTTTAGCGGAGAAACGATTTCTCCGCTAAATTTTTGGGAAATTGTGGATTTTGACATTTGTATGTGATATAATGAAAAAAATTCAGTTTGGGTTTTACCTTTTAAATAGGAGGATATAAATGAGCGAAATTATAAAAGTGCTTGAAATAATTGGTACCATTGCTTTTGCTGTATCCGGAGCATTGATTGCTATCAATGCGGGACTTGACATATTCGGGGTGGTGTTCGTAGGCTGCATCACAGCCTTTGGTGGCGGTATAATGAGGGATATTCTTCTTGGAATAACTCCTCCGGCTATATTTTCAAACTTGTGGATGTTATATATTGCGATTTTTACGGCGATTATAATTTTTGTATTTTCCTACATAAAGAGAAACAAATTCGTGATATTGAAGAAGAAAACAGAACCGATTAACAATCTTTTTGATGCAATCGGACTTGCGGCATTTACGGTAATCGGTGCTGAAATAGGTTGTATAAACGGTTTTGATGACAACTGCTTTGTTGTAACGATAATTGCTATGATTACCGGTGTCGGCGGAGGTATCTTCAGGGACATTCTGATTGATACAAAGCCTTACGTTTTTATAAAGCACATATATGCCTTGGCGTCAATAGCGGGAAGCGTTGTGTATTTTCTGATAAGGAAATATGTGGGTGACATCACACTAGGTTCTGTAATTTCGATGTTTTTGGTGGTTGCCATAAGAATTCTGGCAACAAAATATTGCTGGAACTTGCCTAAGGTGGAAATAAGTGATAATATGGAAGAATGATTTTTTAGTTTGAGGGTATGGGTGTTGAATTTTGCTGAAAGGGATGTGTGATGTGACACGAATCCAGTTTATTCTTTTCATTTATGTTTTGCCAATATTATGCGGTCTAATATTAGGGGTGGGCATTTGGAAAATCAAAAAATCATATTTATTGGCTTGGGTATTGCTTGGTATCGGCGCAATATGGTGGTGCATTCTTTCGAATATAAATCTTCACGGTAACGAAGGACCAGGCATAATATTCTGGCTGTACTCTTATGTGGCATTAACATTTTCAGTTGTTGAATTGATTAAATTTATAGTTAGAAAAATAAAGTCAAAGAGATGACCGAAGCATTATGAAATATGTATAATGTATAAAATGTTTTTTGTTCCAAACTTGGTACGGGCTTATAAAGATTGTCGAATATTGTCGAAGTAAAAATTCGAGGAGGGATTTTGTGAAGAAGATGATTGCTTGGCTCAAAGAGATTTACACGAAGCACGGACAAGGCATAGTGCTATTTCTTTATGTGCTTTTGAATTCTGCACTGATTTATTATTGTATAGAGCTCGGAAACAAAAATCCGTTTTTTAATGGCATATTTTATACGGTTATAAACATTCTTTCGGTGTTTGTTGTTATGTCGGCGGTATATATTTTCGCAGGAAGATGGTGGATTTCGTCACTTGCGGTGTCTATACCTGCTTTGGTTTTGAGCATTGCCAATTACTATACGCTGGTTTTCAGGAATTCTCCTATATCAACTCAGGATTTACATAATGCAAAGACCGCCATTTCGGTGATGGGAAGCTACAAATTCCCATTGAATGTGTATGTTATTGCAATAATTGTGTTTTTTGCTTTGTCAGTTTTGGTTACCCGTGAAATATTAATGCGCGAGAAAAGGCAGGCGCGGTCAATCAAGAAAAGATTGTTACACAGCTGTTTGCTCTTTGCTTTTGGTGCGGTATTTGTGCATCAGGTATATCTTGCGGAAAATCCAATAAAACCCCGAAACACATTTGTCTGGTCATGGGAGGATTCATATTATAAATATGGCTTTGTGGCAAGCTCGGTTGAAGTATTTCAAAATTCCATAAATATGGTAACAAAGCCCGATGGATATGATGAAGAAAACCTTAAAAAATTAGCATTGGAAAAGGGAGCCGAAGAAACGGCAAAGAGAACACCTGATATAATTTTCATACTGAATGAGACTTTTTATGATATGAGAGATTTGGTTGATATATCAAAGACCCCATCGGCTATGCCTTTTATTGACAGCTTGCCAAACTCCCAAAAGGGAAAGGCTGTGGTTGCAGGAACAGGCGGCGGCACAAATAAGAGTGAATATGAATTTTTAACAAGCAATTCGGTGCAGCTTATGTCGGGGATAACGCCCTTTAACTATCTTTCCTTTGATGATGCCAACAGCATAGTAAGTCACCTTGAAACCTTGGGATATTCAAGCTGGGCGGGGCATTGTGCAGAAGAACTCAATTATTCAAGAGGAATTGTATACCCAAAGCTTGGCTTTGACAATATTTTGTTTAGAAATCAGTTTGGGGATGTGGAAAAGTACGGAGTTCGCCCATATGCCACTGATGAATTCTGCTATGACAAAATGCTGTCGGACTATGAGAATATGGGGGATGGACCTCGGTTTATGTATCTCCTTACCATTCAAAATCACGGCGGTTGGGATATAAACCCTGAGGAAGAGGACATAATAAAGGTAGCCGAGGACTTTGGCGAGAATACGGATATAGTTTCTGAATTTTTGTCCTGCGTATATCTCAGCGACAAAGCGTTTGAAAATCTGACCAAATATTTTGAAAACTCCGACCGCGAGGTAATAATATGTATGGTTGGTGACCACGCCCCGTCTTTTGCTACTGAGCTGGTGGAAAACATTGATTTGGAGGCGACGTTCAATTTGAGAACTACACCTTATGTTGTATGGGCAAATTTTGAACTCCGAAAGGAACTGCCAAAGCATACATCCATTCCGTATATGGCACCTATGGTGCTTGATGTGGCGGATTGTCCCACAACGCCTTTTTATGATTATATGGCGGATATGCAAAATAAGATTCCCGTGATTACGGCATTTTCGCTGTATAAGACAGAGAATGGAGATATACTAAACTACAAAGATGAAAGTGAATATAAAGATACCATAGACACTTATTTCGGTATGGTTTATAACAATGCAAGCCCTGATGCAAATCGGGTGCAAAAACTATTCAGAAGACCTTAATGAAAGAGGAAGACTTATGATTGATTTGCGTTATGATGAAAAAATAAAAGAATGGATAAAAGATAACAAAGATGAAATTCTCAGGAAATGGATTGAAATCTGCACAATTCCTGCAATAAAGGGAGAGGCAAGGAAAGGCGCTCCTTTTGGTGAGGAATGTGCAAAAGCCCTCAAAGCCTGTAGCAAACTTTTTGAGGACGCCGGTTTTGGAACGAGAATTTTTGAAGAATCCGGATATGCCTTAGCGGACTTTGGCGACGGCGAAAAGACAATAGCCCTTTTTGGACATAGCGATGTTGTTCCCGTGGGGGACGGCTGGATTTATACCAAGCCTTTTGAGCCGAAAATAATTGACGGGACACTTATTGGCAGAGGCGTTGAGGACAACAAGTCGGGAATAATTGCATCACTTTGTGCTATGAAGTTTTTAAAAGATAACAATGTTCCCATAAAGAGCAAAATAAGAGCCTTTGTAGGTTCCGAAGAAGAAACGGGGATGTCTGACATAAAGGCGTTTTCCAAGGAACAGGATATGCCCAATGTGTCATTGGTTCTTGATGCTGATTTTCCTTGTAGCGTGGGTGAAAAAGGGATTTGTCATCTTGTTGCAACAAGTGGCGAAAAATGTCAGGAGATTGTTGATATCAGTGGCGGTGAGGCGTTCAATGTGGTGCTTGACAAGGTGAATATAACAATCAAACATTCAGCTGACCTTGAAAATGAGCTTTCTTCAAAAATTGCCTCAGATGATGCTTTTGAGATGGAGAAAAGTGGTGACAGCATAATCCTTTTGGCAAAAGGCATGGCGAAGCACGCAGCAGAGCCCGAGGGCTCGGTGAATGCAATGCATAAGGCGGCACAGCTCCTTTGTGAATGCAGCTCGCTTTGTGAAAATGACAGAAAAATTATGACAGAGGTCGCAAAAGCTTTAGGGTGTCCGTTTGGTACCACTATGGGACTTCAGCATAATGATATAAGGTTTGGGAAACTCACTTTTGTAAACGGAATAGCAGCTCTCAAAGGTGGTCACGTTGAACTTTCTTTTGACACAAGATATGGCTCAACATTGAATCCTGATACACTCGAAAAAAATGTGGCAGAAAGTTTTGGGAAAATGGGCTGGAAAGCAACTATTAAAAACAATATGCCCGGATTTTCTATTGATGATGACAGTCCTATTCCTGAGATACTTTCAGGCATATACAATTCTGTCACTGGTTTTGATGAAAAACCCATCAGACTTGGCGGCGGAACTTATGCAAGACATATCAATAATGCATTTTCGGTGGGTACGGTTACCACTCGTCGCGACCGAAAGACTCCTTTTATGGAAATGCCTGAAGGACACGGTGGTGTTCATCAAAGGGACGAAAAAATAGACATCGAAGGATTTTTCGATGCCCTGAGGATTATTATACATTATATAATCAATATTGATGGCTGTATAAATTAAAATGAAAAGGATGAAACGAAAGTTTCATCCTTTTTTAAATATCTTTTTTCTTACAAAGTAATAAACAATCATCGCGACAATACTTGATGACCCCCATGTTATTGGGTACGAATAATAAACCATTTGGAGTGTTGGATGCAGTGGAAATACACATAAAACCCAAACCACCCTGAGAAGACAGATGCAAACAACGTTTATGAGCATTGAAATAACAGCTCTGCCCATACCTTTAAGAACACCGCCAAGTACTTGATTGGGGACATGGAAGATATAACTGTAAATAACAATGGACATTTTGAGCATAGCGGCACTTACAACCACTTCCCGTGAGGTATCATCTGCAAAAAGACCAAGAAGAGGTCGACCGAACACAATCATAAGGAGAGCAAATGCCCCCGCTCCCACAAAGGCACAGCACATAGCAACCTTTGTTGCAGAGTCAATCCGTTTGAATTTTCGGGCACCCATATTTTGACCCACAAAGGTTACAACGCCCTGTTCCACCGAGGATAAAAGCAAAAAACCAAATATCTCAAGGTTGCTGGCAACAACATTTCCGGCTATTGCGATTTTTCCGAATGAATTGATGGCGGTCTGGATGATAACATTTGAAAGGCTGAACATACAACCGTTAAGTCCTGAAGGGATACCGGTAGAAGCTATTTTAAGAAGCTGACTTTTGTGGACGCGGATGTGGGAAATATTGAGGCGGAACTCATCTTTTGACTTTAAGAGAATTGTGATTACGGCAATTGCTGAAATTAACTGTGATGCAATAGTTCCAATAGCAACGCCTATAACCCCGAGTTTTAAAACAATGACACAAAATAGATTAAGTGCAACATTCGCAATTCCTGAAAAAGCAAGGATATAAAGAGGCCTTTTGGTGTCCCCGGCTGCACGGAGAATTGCGGCACCAAAGTTATAAAGCAGTGAAGCGGGAGCTCCTAAAAAATAAACTTGCATATAGAGGTTTGCCTGACCAATTACATCATTTGGTGTTGACATAAGGCGGAGGAATGTTCCGGAAAAGAAAAAACCAACCGCGGCAAGCAGAAATCCTGATATTATTGCCAAAGAGACGGATGTATGAATGGCATCGTGCAGACCTTTTTTATCCCCTGCCCCAAAATGTCTTGCACATACAACATTTGCCCCAACAGAAAGACCGATGAAGAGGTTCAGTATAAGATTGGTGAGGGCAACTGTTGAGCCGACCGCGGCAAGTGCCGTGTCACCTGCAAAACGCCCAACCACCATAGTATCTGCTGTGCTGTACAGTTGCTGGAGAAATCCTGAAAGAATTATAGGTACAATAAAATATACAAATTTTTTAGTTATAGGTCCTTCGGTAAGGTTGCTGCCGAATTTCATAAGAGGTCCCTCGATTCTTATTGATATCCAAATATAATGATATGTTTTTTGTCCATAAGTATTTTATCACTCTGAAAATTTTTGTCAATAGCAATAGGCGGTTTTGTAACATTTTGTCGAGAACTTTCATAAAATAAATTAAGCTCATTTTTTGTCGGTTTTCAGGCCGCAAAGAAAAAGAAAGGAATGAAGCTTATGTTTGATAGAAACACTATGTATCCTGAGGGCTATGCTTATGTACCCATTCAGGTTGCAAATGACAGAAATCTTTACAGCCCCGAGATGGGTCTTTCAAGGGGAACAATTTTCCCGACCCTTGACCTGCCTTTGGGCGTTTACGGAAACCAGTCTTTAGATAAGGAGGATGATAGCTGTGACAGAACGTAACAAGCTTATGAAAGAAATCATGGCATATTCCTTCGCGGCATACGACTGGAATTTGTATCTCAACACACATCCAAATGACCGTATGGCACTTATGCAGTTCCGAAAAATGACCGAGAAGGCAAAGGAACTCAAAAAAGAGTATGTCAAAAGGTTTGGACCGATAGTTGCAGGGGACGCAACTGACACACAGACATGGACATGGGTAAGTGACCCTTGGCCATGGAACAATTAAGGAGGTGCCCGCTTTATGTGGAGTTATCAGAAACGTTTACAGTACCCCATAAACATTAAAAACCCCAATCCGAAGCTTGCCAGCTTCATCGTGAGCCAGTATGGTGGACCCAATGGTGAAGCCAATGCGGCGCTCAGATATTTGTCACAGCGTTTTTCTATGCCCAATGATATAACAAAGGCAACGCTGACGGACGTGGGCACCGAGGAGCTTGCGCATCTCGAAATGGTTGGGACTATTATACACCAGCTCGCAAAAAATGCTACAACAACCGAAATAGAAAACAGCCCTATGGCACCATATTTTATTGACCATGGCAGAGGAGTTTATGCAATTTCAGCAGGCGGAAATCCCCAGAAGGCAGAGGAGTTTGCGGTCACTGGCGACCCGATAGCTGACCTTGTGGAAGACTTGGCGGCAGAACAAAAGGCAAGGGCGGTTTATGACAATATTTTGAGGGTTTCGGATGACCCGGATGTCAATGATGTAATTAAATTCTTGCGTGAACGCGAAGTTGTACACTTTCAGCGTTTTGGTGAAGCTCTTGACTCAATCCAGAATAAACCCGCAAGCCGCAATACCTTTTATATGTGCAAAAATAATCGATAGTTTGCAGAAAAAAACAAGGCAGAAATTTCTGCCTTGTTTTTGTGTCGTTGCTTATATAAATTTGTAAGATGTAATGCTGTCGTACTTATCTCCCTTTTTCAAAAATCCGTCAGGGAAATGTGAAACGTTTATGCCGTTGGGGAAGGATTGGGTTTCAAGACAAAATCCGCCGTGTGTTGGGTACTTTACTCCATCCTTACAAATGCGTTCTGTGTCGATTGCGTTTCCTGCATAAAATTGAACAGCTGTTTGGTCGGTATATACTTCCATAACAATACCGCTTTTGTCACCCTTTGCTTCAATAACTTTACGGTAACCTTTGCCGTTTAGTGCAATGTTGTGGTCAAAACCGCCGAACATTTTGATTTGTTCGTGGCCTGATTCGAAACGTTCGCCGAGGTTTGCATCAGTACTGAAATCAAATGGAGTACCTTTCACACGGAGAACTTCACCGGTTGGGGTACATTCATAATTATTTGGTGTATAAAAATCACTGTCAATCCAAAGGGTGTGACCGTCAATGTTTCCGCTTGCGTGACCGTTGAGGTTGAAATAAGCGTGATTTGTGAGATTCATTACGGTATCCTGGTCGCAAGATGCTTCATAATGGATTTTGAGTTCATTGTCATTTGTAAGGGTGTATGTAACCTTGATACTGGCATTTCCCGGAAAACCTTCTTCGCCGTCAGGACTTGTTATGGAAAGAACAAGGGAAGGCTCGTCTGCATCAATCATTTCTACATCCCATATCTTTTTGTCAAAGCCCACTTTTCCGCCGTGAAGATTGTTACGACCGTCATTGGGGTAAAGCTTATAGATTTTGCCATTAAGAGTGAATTTTGAATTGACGATACGATTTGAGTTTCTGCCTATGAGGGCACCAAAATAAGCTTCGTTCTTCAAATAATCTTCGAAAGTATTGTGGCTGAGAACCATATCGACATTTTTGCAAATAAGGCGTCTCAGCATTCCTCCGTAATTCAGTATTTCGGCAGTCAAGCCACCTTTGTTGGTGAGAGTATAATATCATTTCCGTTCAGCTCTGCGAATTTAGATTTAGCAATAGGTATATATATCCCTCCTATATATTGGTTATTTTAACATATTAAAGATTGTACGTCAATAATTTGTTCTAAAGACTTTTTTTGTATTTTGAATATTTATAGGGGGTTGTTCCCTTAATTTTTTTAAAAACTGAAGAAAAATAATTGCTGTCGTTGAAACCGCACATTGACGAAATCTCAGTAAGTGAATAGTCGGTTTGGGAAAGAAGCTTGGCGGCGTTGTGAATGCGGACAAAGGTGATATATTCGCAAAGACCCATACCTGATATTGACTTGAATTTCCGCGATAGGTGTCCCTCGCTCATTGCGAATTTGCGGCTTAATGATTTGAGTGTCAAGTCCTGATGAAAGTTTGAGCTTATGTATTCTGAAATTGACTGGATTATTCGTTCGGTTTCGTCCAAATCTCTGGTGCTTGTTTCCTTGAGCCTGCACAAAAGGACAAGGATTTCCAATGTATAGAGATTGATAAGTTCTTTTGAAAAATCGGGTTTGTTTTCATATTCATTTTTGATTTTATTCAGCAACTCTTCAACTATATGGCGGCTTTTTTGGGGTATATAAATAAGTTTTTCTTTTGAAAGAACCTTTATATGTTCGGACGCCTCAGCTGTCAAGATGCTGTCGCTAAAGCTTAAAAGAATGCGCTCGTTATTGAGACATTCCTCGCTGTCGGTGTTGTGAATAACGCCTTTTGGAACAAAAACAAAATCCCCCTCTTTGACTTTGAAAATTTCGTCACGGATGAAGTAATTTGTTTCACCGTGTACAAGATAATAAAGTTCATATTCATCGTGGTAATGAACCTTTGAAACTATCCTTTTGTTTGAAATTATTGTATGTGAAAATTCCCGGTTTTTATATCTTTCAACTTCCATTTTATCACCGCCAAATTCATTTTAACACACTTTTGCCCTCAAATCAATCATTTTTTTTGTGTTTTGAACGAAAAATAGCAAAATTTTAAAGGAAAACAAGAGATTTTTGATTTATAATAGGCTTGTAAATATACTGGAAAGGAATAATTTTTTATGTTTACTAAACCACAAAGAAGTGAAAAATTCATACAGTTCGGTGAGGGCGGATTTTTAAGAGGCTTTGTTGACTGGATTATACAGCTTACAAATGAAAACTCTGATTTTGATGCAGGAGTTGTTGTTGTACAGCCCATTGAAAATGGAATGTGCCCTATGCTTGAAAAGCAAAACTGTGTTTATACCCACGTTATGCGCGGAATAAAGGACGGTGTTCCCACTGTTGACAAAAAGATTGTTGACGTGATTTCAAGAACAGTTGAACCTTACAAAGATTTTGATGCATATCTTGATTTGGCTAAAAATTCCGATTTCAGATTCATTGTTTCAAACACAACTGAGTCGGGTATTGCTTTTTCAGAGAGTGATACGCCGGATAGCGCACCAAATGTTACATTCCCTGCAAAAGTTACACTTCTTATGAAAAAGCGTTTTGATTTGGGCCTTGGCGGATTTATTTTCCTGCCTTGTGAGCTCATTGACAAAAATGGTGAAACACTTAAAAAGTATATTCTTCAGTATGCTGATAAGTGGAGCCTCGGTGAAGATTTCAAGCTTTGGGTTGAAAAAGAAAATATTTTCTGCAACACTCTTGTTGACAGAATTGTTACCGGTTATCCCAAGGGCGAGGATATGGAGCTTGGCTATGAAGATAATATGGTCAACACCAGCGAAATCTTCCATCTTTGGGTTATTGAAGGACCAAGCAGCATAACAGAGGAATTCCCCTTTGACAAAGCAGGCCTTAACATAATCGTTACCGATAACTTGGAAAGATACAGAACAAGAAAGGTTCGCATACTTAACGGTGCACACACATCAATGATTCCTTATGCTATGCTTCTTGGCGTTGAAACTGTGGGTGATTGTATGGAACACGCGACTTTAAGCAAGTTTGTGAAGGAATGTGTTTATGACGAAATAATTCCGACGTTAGACCTTTCAAAGGAAGAGCTTGTGGACTATGCAGACAATGTA
Source organism: Clostridia bacterium (assembly GCA_017620615.1). Classification (GTDB taxonomy): domain Bacteria; phylum Bacillota; class Clostridia; order Monoglobales; family Monoglobaceae; genus SIG440. The sequence continues at coordinate 78,922 of JAGAUW010000028.1, forward strand.
TTTGAAAGATTCTGTAATCCTTATATCAAGCATCTTTGTGCATCCATTTCGCTCAATTCGGTGAGCAAGTTTAAAGTTAGAGTTCTGCCGTCAATTCTTGAATACATTAAGCGCAAGAATGAAATGCCTGACAAGCTTCTTATATCTTTTGCAAAGCTTATCGAATTCTATAAAACAGATATGCCCAATGATGACAAGAGCGTTATGGAATTTATGAAAGATGCATCTGTTGAAGAAATTTTGGCAAACATCAGTCTTTGGGATGAAGATTTATCATTCCTTGCTGATGCAGTGAAGGAGAGAATGTCTAAATGATAATCAACAAGCTTGACAATGTTGAAATAAACCTTGAAAATGGTCACAAATATGCGCTGAAGGATATGAAAAACGGCGAAAATATCATAAAATACGGAAACCCCATAGGCCACGCAACTTGTGATATAAAAAAGGGCGAGCATATCCATTCCCACAATATGAAGACCAATCTTTCAGGGAATCTTGAATATGTCTATGAACCTGATTTTGTGCCCACCCAAAAGGTTGATACTGACAAGACCTTTATGGGTTATGTGCGCAAAAACGGCGATGTTGGTATCAGAAACGAAGTGTGGATAATCAACACCGTTGGTTGCGTAAATAAAATTTCAAAGCGTCTTGCAGAACTTACGGGTGTTAAACACTTTGAACATCCCTTTGGTTGTTCTCAGCTTGGTGATGACCAAAAGATTACCCAGCTTATTCTTAGAGGACTTATCAATCACCCAAATGCTGCGGCAGTTCTGGTGCTGGGTCTTGGTTGTGAAAACAACAATATCCCTGTTTTCAAAGAGGTTCTTGGCGAATATGATGAGGAAAGAGTTAAGTTTCTGAACGTTCAGGATGTGGAAGACGAAATTGAAGAAGGCGTTCGCATAATTGAAGAACTTAAGAAATATGCGGATACATTCAAACGTCAGCCGATTTCTGTGTCAAAACTCAAAATTGGTCTTAAGTGCGGTGGCAGTGACGGCTACAGCGGAATAAGTGCAAACCCGCTTGTTGGAAGCCTCTCTGACAAAGTGATTTCTTACGGCGGCAGCTGTGTGCTTTCTGAAGTCCCAGAAATGTTTGGTGCGGAGCATCTTCTTATGAAGCGTTGCCCCACAAAAGAGCTTTTCGATAAGACGGTTGCCCTCATTAACAATTTCAAAGATTATTTCACAAAGCATAATCAGGTTATATACGAAAACCCGTCACCGGGTAATAAGGCGGGCGGAATTACCACTTTGGAAGAAAAATCCCTTGGCTGTGTTCAAAAAGGCGGAATGAGCGAGGTTGTTGACGTTTTGGACTATGGCGATGTGCTTACAAAAAATGGTCTTTCGCTTCTTAACGGTCCGGGCAATGATATCGTTGCTATTACAAATCTATCGGCGGCGGGAGTTCATATGATCCTTTTCACAACCGGTAGAGGAACACCTGTTGGCGGGCCTGTTCCCACAATAAAGGTTGCGACAAATCACGCACTGGCTGAAAAGAAAAAGGGCTGGATTGATTTTGATGCGTCACCTGTGCTTTGTGACACAACGATGGATGAACTTACTGACAAGTTCCTTGATTACATAATTGCTGTGGCATCTGGCGAAGAAACAGCAAACGAGAGAAATGGTTACAGTGAAATTTCTATTTTCAAGGACGGCATTGTTCTTTAATAAGAAACATATTAAAAATTTTATATAGGAGTGAAGAAAAATGAAAATTGAAAACGGAAAAGCTACAGGCATAAAAATAGCTTATGTCGGCGGCGGATCAAAGAACTGGGCTTGGAATCTTATGAGTGACCTTGCGCAGGAAAGTGCTCTCAGCGGTGATGTATATCTTTATGATATAGACAAAGAACCAGCAATCCAGAACGCACAAATCGGTAACGGCATCGGAAAGCTTGATGACAAGCTTGACAACTGGAAATATTTTGTATCTGATACACTTGAGGATGCCCTTAAAGGTGCAAACTTCGTTATTATCTCAATTCTTCCCGGTACATTTGAAGAAATGAGAAGTGACGTTCACACACCTGAAAAGTACGGCATCTATCAGTCAGTTGGTGACACGATGGGTCCCGGTGGCATCATCCGTGCTCTCCGTACAATTCCGATGTACGAGGTTATTGCAAACG
>JAGAUW010000029.1 GCA_017620615.1 Clostridia bacterium
TAGACTTATGCCATCTTCTGTGGTATGTTTGTGTTGCTAGATGAGGTAAATACAAATTTAGGAGATGAAAGATTATGAAGAAGAAAATAATATGTGTGGCACTTGCTACAACAATGTTACTATCAACAACTGCATCGGCTGCACCTTGGTGGCTCAGTAAATATCGAGTGTCCTTTGATAACGAACTTGGAATCGTAGGAAATGTAACCTTACAATTCGCATCGGACGGCGGTAGCTTTATCAGCCCAATAACAAAAAGATACGGCGATAGCATCAGCCTTGAAAGTTACATACCAACAAAATATGGTTATACATTCAAGGGATGGTTTACCGATCCGAGAACAAAGCAGAATCAGGTAACAACATTTATATTCACAAAGCCCGATGTCTTGTATGCGAAATGGGAGCTAAACTTACAGGAACTTGTAAATCCAAAGGATGAAATTATGGCAAAAGATACCTGCTACCTAACAGACGAGGAAACAAAAACACGAAATGAAATTATAGAAGAACAAAATAAAACCTACATTGAAGGCTTCGGATATGCAGCTCCAAGTAAAACCAAAACCATCATAGTATAGTAGGATATCATTTTAATATATGTATTTGTTAAAAAGTATATTTTTTCTTGCAAATATTTCCATTTAATAATATAATGGAATAAGGAAAATAGAATTTGAGGTGTTGGTATTGTCTATACATATGAAGACAGATATTCAAAATAATGATAACGTGGTTTTGAATTTTGAATATATGTATACAAAATATAAAAACATGATTTGGAAGATTATATGTGACTATTTGGCGGACAAGCAGTTGCGTGAGGAAGTGCTCCAAGATGTTTTTAAAATATTTGATATGAACATTGAAATTTTTGATAATGAAGAAGGTGCGGTCAAATGGTTGAAAACCGTTACCTACAATAAAATAAAGGATTATAACAGAAAAACCAAAGCTCGCAAGAAATATTTTGATGTTGTATCGAGGGATGACGAAAATCTTGAGGAATACAGCGCTTCGCCAGAGACTGAGACTCAAAATATAGTCATTGGCAGAGAAAACATATCAGAAATATCAAAGGCAATTTACGAATTGGAACCGATTTATCGTGATGTGATTTATTGGGTTTATTATGTGGAATGGACTCCAAAAGAAATATCCGCAAAATATAACATTCCTTTGAACACAGTTTATTCAAGACTTAAAAAGGCGAGGGCTATTTTGCGTGAAAAAAATGAGTTAAAGATTTTGAAAGGGAGGGTTGACGCATGAAAAATAAAAAGTACATAATAAGCGATAAAGAATTTGACAAAATGATAAAAAAGAGCATTGAAACAGAAATGAATGACGGAAAAGATGTAATAACGGATGAAGAACTTTTGGCAATGGGATATACATTGCCGCCTGAAGATATTCCCCAAAGGATTATGGCAGAGCATGCCAATGAAGGCAAAGTTGGAAAAAGAACACACACAACCGTACGCAAGCTTATTATTGCGGTTGCGACTTTGGGAATATTGCTGGCAACAATGAGTGTATCAGGTGTAAGGTTTTATGTATTTAATATTGTAAGTGAAATAAGACAAAACTCCATACAATTTTTTGGCACAAACAAAAGTACATATGAGTATGACGTGGATGAAGCTTTGGCATATGAAAATGCTGAAAAGGAATTGGGCGTTTCTATTTTAAAACCGGGGTATTTGCCTGATGGGTTTGAGTTTGAGAAGATTAGAGTTTATGTCAAAGATTGTGTGATAATGAATTATGGGAAAGGTGATAATATAATAAGAATTACACAAAAACTCCTAATTGATGAAACGGAAACAGGTGAAATGGTTGATATAAATGATGGAGATATGTATATCCTAAAAGCTCAGGATGCCCAGATAAAAGTGGAAAGGCACGTGCGAAAAGAAACGGAAGATGAGTGGCTGAGTGCAGTCTGGGATAATGAAAACATATCCTATAGAGTCGAGGGTAATATAAACCAAAAAGAGTTTGAAAAATTTATCAAAAAACTAAAGTAAAAATATTTATTTAAAGAGCAGGTTATAAGAAAATTATAGCCTGCTCTTTTTTTGTTGTCATCAAAAGCCTTCCCCTTGAGGGGAAGGTGTCAGCGATAGCTGACGGATGAGGTGTAATGTAAAAAATAATATAAAAAAACAAAAATTTTTTTCAAAAAGATAAAAATTTTTCAAAAAATGTGACAAAAATTACTTGGTAATACGTTATATATTACAGAGGGGGACAAAAAGTATAGGAGGTTACAAATGAAAAAATTTAAAATTATTGCTTTGATGTTGGTTTTTGTGTTGTCTTTGCAATGTGTAGCTTTTGCAAATGTACAGCCAAGAGGCAGGTATCTTTTGGGAGGTGGCTGCAGCATAACGCCCTATTCGGGGTATGTAATTGTTACAGGACACACAGATGCTTATGAAGATGTGGATAAGCTCATTGTTGAAGTGACTGTGTTTAAGGAAGTATCACCGGGTTGTTGGATAGAGTTTTGGTCAGACTCTTTATCGACAACTGATGATTCGTATGTTCGCATGACGAATACAAGAGTAAATGTGGATAACGGCTACAGATATATGGTTGAGGCTACCCACACGGTTAAGCACGGCAATGTTACCGAAACAAATTATTCGGAAACAAACTATGTAATAGTATATTAAAAAATACATAATTTGATTTATTAAAAAATTTATTAACATTTGTCCCCCTCTCAAAAAAATGTAGAGTCAGTGCTGGAGAGGCATGCATCTCCGGTATGACTCTATTAAATTTGCACATAAGGAAATATATATCATTGTTGTTACGTTTTTTAATTGATAAAATTGCATTGTATAAATTTGTCAAACAAAGGAGAAAAAAGAAGAATTATGAAGCATGCATACAAAGATAGCATTAAATCTATTTTACATAGGGAACTAATCAAAACTATTGAAGAGTCGAATTTGACCCAGGAGGAAACAGCGGAAATTTTAGGTATTGATGTGCGTTCACTTGCGTATTTGAAAGCAGGAACAACAATGTGCAGTTCAACTACTTTACTTATATATCTTACAAAGCTATGCAAAAATCCTACTAAATTCCTTGAAGATGTTGAGGGTGTTATAAAAGAGCTTGAACAAGAAATATAAATAAAAAAAATATATAATAAACACCAAACACCCCGAAATCGGACAATTTCGGGGTGTTTGATATTTTTATCATCAATCAGGAGTGTAAAAATGAATTATGTTTCCTTGTGAATGGCATAATTTTGTATGAAAAATGATTTGGTGTTGGTCATTTTTGTGACTTTTTAAAGATGAGAGGGTTTGACTGCGTTTTTGATTTCAAAAGACATATCTGCGATTATATCATGAATATGTATAGGAAATACCTGGTGTTCGTTGCAGGTGTCTACCAGTTTTTCTGCATACTTCTTTTCGGTGAATACCTTGGGAATATACTTTGTTTGGACACCATCTTCCCAAATCTCTATTCCATAGGATATTTGTCCGTTTATATGCTCTTCTCTTATGCGATAAAGTATACCATACATTTTTCTCACCCCCTTCAAGTGGAATGTCTCTATTCTAACTCTATTCGACAAATTTGGCTATGATATAAATTTCATTATTTTAATCGGTGGGAATATTGTGTGTTATACAGCAACTTTCAGTTGATGCAATAAGGAGATGACATAAGGCGAGTTTAGTTATATAATATATAATACAAAATTAAAAGTTATGCGGTAAATGTACTAATATCACGATAACTATTGTGATAAAAGAAGAAGCTGGTTGTTGACAACTCCGCAGAATATTTTTATGGCACGAGTAAAATAATAATATAAAAAGGAAAGGAAGTTGTTACAATGACAATGACAAAGGAACTTATTGAAAAATTTAAGAAGTATTTGATTGAGGAAGAAAAGTCCTCTGCAACCCTTGAAAAGTATATACGTGATGTAACTGCATTTTTTGTATGGCTTGCCGGCTGCAATGTTAAAAAACTGACGGTACTTCGCTACAAGGAATATTTGATTGAAAAGTATGCATCAGCTTCGGTGAATTCTATACTGTCCTCATTGAATTGTTTTTTTGAATTTAGTGGGTGGCGTGAGTTAAAAGTGAAAATGTTGAAAATTCAGAGACAGATTTTCGCAGAAAAGAATAAGGAACTCACAAAAGCAGAATACGAAAGACTGCTAAATGTGGCTGTGCACAATAAGAACAAAAGACTATATTATCTTATGCAAACAATATGTGCAAGTGGAATCAGGGTATCGGAATTGAAAGCCATAACGATTGAAGCTGTTCGAACAGGACGAGCTGTAATAAACTGTAAAGGTAAAACAAGACAAATATGGGGCCACTTGTTATTTTTTGCCTTTTTGCATATTCTAAAAGCATTTTGCAAAGCTCTTTTGGCAAGATCACAATACGCATTTTCCCTTTGCAGTTTATAGTTGCTTTTCTCATTTTAAGACTTTCAATCGTAACCGCTGAGAGTTCCGATACCCTGATTCCACTTGCACATATTGTTTGCATAAGGTAATATAGTCTTTCATTCTTTTTTGACTTCGCAGCATCAAGCAGGCTTTCATATTCGGCTCTCGTCAGTTCTTTTTCCTTTTGTGCGAAAATCTGCTTTTGAATTTTTAGCATTTTGACCTTTAATTCGTACCAATGGTTAAAGTTGAAGAAACTGTTGAGTGATGATAGAACCGAATTTACGGAAGCAGGTGCAAATTTTTCTGTTAAATGCTCCTTATAACAAAGTACCGTCCGTTTATTAATTTCACTACCCGAAACCCATGTGAAAAAAGTATTAATATCACGCATATATTTATCAAGCGTAGCAGTTGATTTTTCCTCATTGATCAAGTAGTCTTTGAAATTTTCAATAAGTTCTTGGGTTATAGTTTTTGTCATTGTCATTTTAACAACTTCCTTTCTTATTTATATTATTATTTTATCACGAACATAATAATATTCGATGGAGTTGTCAATGATTTAACTTCATTTTCATGAATTTTGATATATAAATAGGCGATTATGATTTCATTTTTTAAAATCATAACCGCCTTGATATATTGTTTTTATTATGTAGCTAAAACCCATAAGTTCAATATTTATAGCCATGTTGCCACCTCCAGCAACAACACTACCACAGAAGAGGAGGAAAGTCTACGAAGGATTTTGAACATATTATTATTGTTAAAATAAGATGTTGCAAATTAGTAAAATAGATCTTTTAACTAAATAAACCTTGCTTTTTATACACGGTAAACAAGGTTTGTTTTTGTACAATCTTAATTGACAATTACATTGCTATTATTAACTAGTCTTATCTGTCTTGAATGTATTTATTATCTCGTCAAAATTCGAATTATCCATAGTTGTATACATTTGTGGAACATAAGAATATAAAAATCTGCGAATTTTACCATAGGATAACTTACACGCCATAACAACTTTTATTCTATGTTTTAGTTTAATAATTCTATTTTGAGGTTCCTTAAAGCTCATTCTTAAAAATAATATTTCGTATTTTGCGAAGACAGCAAACAAATAAGAGATGGGCAAATATAGGATTGACAGCATAATAGGTAAAGTAAAACTTATACAAATATCTATTAATTCAATAGTCCCTACTGCGTTAATTGCTGATTTTATAGTAAAAAATAAAATGAGCAACCCAGTGAAGCCTACTATGCCATCTACAAATTTCTTTACAGGAATATCCTTGTCCTTTGCAGCAAATTGTAGCAAAACGAAGAAAACTAGAATGGGTTGTAACAGAAGTTCAATAACAATATTAAAAGTAAATGTTCCTGAGAAAAACTGAACCAATGCTGTAAATTTCAAATTATCAATTACTATATTCTTAAAATAGTTATTCTCCAATTGGTGACTGGCGGCATTAAAACAAATAGGGACACCTACGAAAAATGTCCAAATTACAATATCTTTGAGATATTGCCATTTCCAAAAAGTAAATTTTGTACACAAGTAGACAAAAATGCTGGAATATATTAGCACAAAGAAAAAAGGAATGATCAACTTTACTTTGCAAGCTGCATTTATTACGTTACCAAATGCAATTCTTGTTTTTTTATGTAGCAGAATGTAAACTATAAAAAGAATTGCATAAAAAACAATCGCTATCTCACGGGTAGAAAATATCCACATACAAATCTCCTTTATCAAAAAATATATAAATAATATATCATAATTACAATGATAAGTAAATACACGGACAGGTGAAGAAAAAGCACAGCTATTTTCGTAGCTGTGCTTTCGGTGGTGCACCTGAGGAGACTTGAACTCCTAAGCCGTTGCCGGCACACGGACCTGAACCGTGCGCGTCTGCCAATTCCGCCACAGGTGCGAATATTAAATTTTAAGTTGTTAGCATTTACACAAGCCGTTTTTGTTTATTCCCTTAAAAAGGGTTCACGGACTTGAACCTGCACTTCTGTGAAGAAATATGGACCTGAACCATACGCGTCTGCCAATTCCACCATATCCGCAAGTAACTCGTATATAATAACATAATTTTTTTGATACTGCAAGAGTTTTTTTAAAAAACTAAAAATTTTGCAAAACTTTTTATTCTTTTTCAATATAAATCACTTTGGATGTGGCTTGACTTTTAAAAAAAACAGATATATAATAAAAATAGTTAGTCTAAACAAACTGATTTTACGAAGGAATGATAAAATTGCAAAAGTATAGTGTGAAAGGTATGAGTTGTGCGGCTTGCAGTGCTCGTGTGGAAAAGGCAGTTAGGGCAGTTGAGGGTGTTGAAAGCTGCAGTGTAAATTTGCTCACGAATTCCATGGTTGTTGAGGGCAATGTCGGCGAAGATTCGGTTATAGCTGCGGTAACTGCTGCAGGATATGGTGCAGAAAAATTTGGAAAAAAGGCTGAACAAACAAAAAATGAGATGCCTTTTGAGAATGAGCCCGCTGTGTTGAAAAAACGACTTTTTTGGTCATTGGGCTGTCTTGCTGTGCTGATGTATGTTTCTATGGGTGCAGTTATGTGGGGCTGGCCTTTGCCTGAATTCTTGTCGGGAAACCATATTGCCATAGGGCTTGTTCAGTTGCTTTTGACCATTGCAATCATGGTTATAAACAGAAAATTTTTCACAAGTGGATTTAAGGCACTTATTAAACTTTCACCCAATATGGATACGTTGGTTGCCCTTGGTGCAGGTGCGGCATTTGGATATAGTGTGTATGTGCTTTTTGCTATGACCTGTGCCGTGGGGGACGCAGTAGCAATGCACAACTATCTGCATCAGTTTTATTTTGAGTCTGCAGCTATGATACTTACGCTTATTACGGTTGGAAAGCTTCTTGAAGCACGTTCGAAAGGAAAGACTGCGGATGCTCTTCGTGGACTTATGGACCTTGCACCCAAAAGTGCTACTGTTTTGCGTGACGGCAAAGAAATTTTAATTCCGGCGGAAGAGTTGGTTGTGGGTGATGTTTTTATAGTAAAAGCAGGGGAAAGCATTCCTGCGGATGGAATTGTTGTTGAGGGTGATGCTTCGGTTGATGAGTCCAGAATTACTGGCGAAAGCATCCCTGTTGATAAGTTGGTGGGGGATAACGTAACGGGCGCAACAATAAACAGCCGTGGCTTTTTGAAATGTAGGGCATTGCGTGTTGCAGAGGATACAACTCTTTCGCAGATAATAAGAATGGTGAGCGACGCAACTTCTATGAAGGCACCTGTTTCAAAGGCTGCGGACAAGGTTTCGGGAGTTTTTGTTCCTGTAGTTTTGGGGGTTGCCGCTGTTACATTTGCTATATGGATTTTAAGCGGTGCTGATTTTGGCTTTGCAATAGCAAGAGGAATTTCGGTTCTTGTTATAAGTTGCCCTTGTGCTCTTGGACTTGCTACACCTGTTGCTATTATGGTAGGCAGCGGCGTAGGTGCGAAAGGAGGCATTCTTTTTAAGACGGCTGTGTCTCTTGAGGAGCTTGGGAAGATTAAGACTGTGGCACTTGACAAGACGGGAACTGTTACCAAAGGTGAGCCGAAGGTTACAGATATTATTTGTCTTGAGGGCTATGACGAAACTGAGTTTTTGATGCTATCGGCATCGGCTGAAAAGAAAAGTGAGCATCCCCTTGCGAAAACGATTGCTCAGAAAGCAGAGGAAATGGGTATAGAAACCAAAGAAACAGAGAAATTTGAAGCACTTTTGGGGAATGGCGTTGTTGCAGAGATTTCGGGAGATAAAATAATTGGAGGTAGTCTTAGATTTATCAAGTCAGTGACGGAAGTTGATGATAAAACAGAAGAAATAACAATGCGACTTTCTTCTGAGGGGAAAACACCTCTTTTGTTCTGCAAAAATAACATAATAATTGGCATTATTGCTGTTGCTGATGCGGTTAAGGAAGACAGCAAGGTTGCTATTGCTGAGCTGAAACGATTGGGACTTGAGGTCGTGATGATTACCGGTGACAATGAAAGAACGGCTCAGGCTATTGCGCGGGAGACGGGAATTGAAAATGTGATTGCAGGAGTTTTGCCAAATGGAAAAAGCCATGAGATTTCTAAGCTCAAAGAAAAAGGCAAGGTGGCTATGGTGGGTGACGGAATAAATGATGCGCCAGCCTTAGCGACAGCGGATATAGGCGTGGCAATAGGTGCCGGTTCGGACATTGCTATTGATGCGGCAGATGTTGTGTTGATGAAAAGCAGCATTAGGGATGTGGCAGCGGCTGTGAGACTCAGCAGGGCTACCCTCAAGAATGTATATGAAAACTTGTTCTGGGCGTTTATTTACAACATTGTTGGCATTCCTCTTGCGGCCGGGGCGTTTATAAGCTTTTTAGGTTGGGAAATGAATCCAATGTTTGGAGCTGCGGCAATGAGCCTTTCCAGCTTTTGTGTGGTTTCAAATGCACTGAGGCTGAATCTTGTGAAAATTTATGGAAGAGAGAAGAAAATAAAGGAGAGAAAAACTATGACTAAAGTAATAAAAATTGAAGGTATGATGTGTCCACACTGTGAGGCAAATGTGAAAACAACTCTTGAAGGGTTGCAAGGAGTTGCTTCCGCAGAGGTAAGCCACAAAACAGGAATGGCAAAATTGATATTAAGCGAAGATATTGAAAACAGTATCCTGAAAAATGCGGTTGAGGAAAAAGGCTACAAGGTGATTTCGGTTGAATAACAAACGGGGCTTATATAGCCTCGTTTTTTGATGTAAAATCAGATAAAAAAACTTTCGCAAACCCTTGACACAAAAGTTAAATTCCTTTATACTGAAATGAAGAATGTATAATTATGCTCAAATATAGTTTTTTGCAATAGAAACTGTATAAAGAACGGGCATTTTTGTCTATAAATTATTTTGAAGGGAATGGAAATTTTGGCTAAAGACGAAAAAAAACTTGTAGAAGAAATAACCTCTATGTCAGAGGATTTTGCACAATGGTATACTGACATTGTGAAAAAGGCAAAATTGGTTGATTATTCAGGCATCAGGGGGTGCATGGTTATTCAGCCTTATGGTTATGCCATCTGGGAAAATATCCAAAAAGAGCTTGACAGACGCTTCAAGGAAACAGGGCACGAAAATGTTTATATGCCTATGTTTATCCCTGAAAGTCTTTTGCAACGGGAAAAAGACCATGTTGAAGGTTTTGCTCCTGAGGTTGCATGGGTTACTCACGGCGGTGCCTAAAAGCTTGAAGAAAGACTTTGCGTAAGACCCACATCTGAAACTCTCTTTTGTGACCATTATGCAAATATAATTCATTCATACAGAGACCTTCCAAAGCTTTACAACCAGTGGTGTAACGTTGTGAGATGGGAGAAAACAACACGACCTTTCCTCAGAACAATGGAATTCTTGTGGCAGGAGGGTCATACTGCTCATGCAACAGCTGAAGAAGCAGAAGCAGAAACACTTCGTATGCTTAATGTCTATGCAGATTTTTGTGAGCAGGAGCTTGCTATTCCTGTTGTAAAGGGCAGAAAAACCGATAAAGAAAAATTTGCGGGAGCCGCGGCTACATACACCATTGAAAGTCTTATGCACGACGGCAAGGCACTTCAGTCAGGTACAAGCCACAACTTTGGTGACGGCTTTGCAAAGGCATTTGGAATTCAGTATACTGGTGAGGATAATGAACTTCATTATGTACATCAGACCTCTTGGGGTATGACTACCCGTCTCATTGGTGCAATCATTATGGTTCACGGTGATGATGCGGGACTCAAACTTCCTCCGAGAATTGCGCCTGTTCAGGCTGTTATTATTCCTATTGCGCAACACAAAGAGGGTGTAATTGAAAAAGCAGAGGAACTTACAAATCTCCTAAGCAAGAAATTCAGAGTAAAGCTTGATTCAAGCGACAAGTCACCGGGTTGGAAATTCAGTGAATACGAAATGAAGGGTGTTCCCGTAAGAATTGAAATTGGTCCAAAGGACATTGAAAACAATCAGGCGGTATTGGTGAGCAGAACAACAAGAGAAAAACTCTTTGTTTCACTTGACAATATTGAAGAGGAAGTTGAAAGGCTTCTTGTGAGAGTTCAGCAGGAAATGCTTGATGCAGCACTTAAAAACCGTGAAGAAAAGACCTCGGTTGCTCTTAGCTATGATGAGTTTAAAGAAATCGTTGAAAATAAAGGAGGCTTTGTCAAAGCTATGTGGTGCGGCGATACAGAGTGTGAAAACAAGATAAAAGAAGATACATCTGCTACATCACGTTGCATGCCTTTTGAGCAGGAACAGCTTTCTGACAAATGTGTATGCTGTGGAAAGCCTGCTAAAAAAATGGTGTACTGGGGCAAGGCGTATTGATGCGTATTTCAACGCATAAAATGTTTTAAGGAGGAAGAGGAAAGTGTTTGACGGCTTTTATGAATCACTTATCAATCAGTTGTCACTTCTCAGGATAACAGACTTTATTGATATTTTTATTGTTACCTTTATCATTTACAAAGTGCTCAAATTCATCCGCGATACAAGAACTGTGCAGCTTTTAAAAGGTGTCATTGTTCTTATTGTGGTTATGCAGGTCAGCCAGTTTGCAAAATTACATACTGTTCATTATCTTCTCAGTAATGCTATGCAGCTGGGCTTGATTGCAATTCTCATTGTTTTTCAGCCAGAGCTTCGTCGTGCTCTTGAACAGCTGGGACAGAGAACCTTGGGTCAGTGGTTCAATTTTGATGAACGTGCTGATGATGAGGAAAAGGAAAAGGTTATCAAAGAAGTCAAAGAAAGTTGCATAAATATGTCAAAAAGTCATATTGGTGCACTTATCGTTATGGAGCGCGACACAAAAATCGGTGATATAGTTGGCACGGGCATTACGATGAATGCTGATGTTTCGGCTGAACTTCTTGTTAATATTTTTGTTCCCAAGACCCCTCTCCATGACGGAGCGGTTATCATCAGAAACAACAAGATTGAAGCAGCAAGCTGTTTCCTTCCGCTTTCGCAAAATCCCAATGTCAGCAAAGAACTTGGTACGAGGCATCGTGCAGGTCTTGGTATGTCTGAAGAATCGGATGCGGTTGTTGTTATTGTTTCTGAAGAAACAGGAAATATTTCTATTGCCTGTGGTGGTGAACTCAATATGAATCTTTCTCCTGAAAGCTTAGAAAAAAAGCTTCAGAAGCTGTTTGACCTTGAGAAGAAAGACAATAAAAACATGAAGAATATATTTGTAAGGAAGGAGAAGACAAAGTGAAAGGATTTTTTGCAAAAGATTCTGTGTTAAAAGTAGTTTCCTTCGTGATTGCTGTGCTTCTATGGTTTTATATTATAGCTGTTGTGGACCCGTCGGTGGATATTACAGTTAAGGATATTCCCATCAGATACCAGAATCAAGCGATGCTTGAAGAACGGGGCTTAAGTCTTATTGCTGACCCTGATGCAAGTGTAGAACTGAAAATAAGCGGCAGCAGAAAAAAGATTGCAAATATTGATAACAAAAATATTTATGCGACTGTTGACCTTGCCAATATGACAAAGGTGGGAACTTTTTCTCTTCCTATAAGCATTTCTGTTCCTTATGAATATGATGAAATTATAAGCAAAAACCCATATAATGCTTCAGTTGTTATTGACAAAGTTGTTACTGCTGAAAGACCGGTAAGTGTGTTTGCTTCTGGTTCTGTCGCAAATGGTTATATTGCTGATGAGCCTGTTCCCTCGGTGAAAACTGTTACCCTGAAAGGTGCATCCACTCTTGTTGAAAAGGTTCGTGGCGTGGCGGCGATGCTTGATTTTGACGGAAGAAGTGCTGAAATTAAAGATAAGTCACAGCTTTATTTTGTTGATGCAAATGGAAAGATAATAGACGAACGCGACAATATTTACAGCATTGTGAAAATGAATGTTGAGTCTGTTGAAATCGTTTGTCCGGTTTTCAAGGTGAAAACTGTTCCGATAGTTATTGATAATTCTTCACTTAAATCAGATTACAAGGTGTCTGTGCAGCCGTCTAATGTGACTATTTATGCTGAAAATGAAATTTTGAGTGAGATAACCGAGATTATGGCAGCACGAATTGATGTAGCAAAGCTCAAAGAGGAGGGCGTACAGACAGTGGGGCTTGTTATACCAGAGGGCGTTTCAATGCGTGACGGTATAACGGAAATTACTATTAAGGCTGAGAAGAGAAATTAAAATCCGGAGGGGTTTCGTTGAAGAAAGTTGTTGTAAGGGGAATATCAATGCCCATAAAACATACTGAGTCAGATGTTTTTGAAAAAGCCTCGGCTGTTTTCAGAAAGCATGGGATAACTCCTTCTGGTATGACTGTTTATAAAAAATCTTTGGATGCCAGACGAAAATCGGATATTCATTTTGAATATACGGTTGCGACAGAGACGGAGAGAGTTAACGAAAACCTCGATTGCGGGTTGATTTCTTTGTTGAAGGATACGAAGCCTCTTGATTTGGATGAACTGAAGCGTATAAACAGCAGTGATAAAAAAACAGTGGTAGTGGGCAGCGGCCCATCTGGACTTTTTGCGGCATATGTTCTTGCAAGTTGCGGAGAGACGGTCACTGTTATTGAACGTGGCGGAGATGTGGACAGACGGCAAAAATTGATAGACAAATTCTGGCAAGGCGGAGAACTTGACAAAAATACAAACGTTCAGTTTGGCGAGGGTGGTGCAGGTACGTTTTCCGATGGAAAGCTGAATACCCGAATTGGTGACCCGCTTCAAAGGTTTGTTCTTGAAACCTTTACAGAGTGTGGTGCGCCCAAAGAAATTTTGTATCAGGCAAAGCCCCACATAGGCACAGATATTTTGAAAACCTGCGTCAAAAATCTGCGAAAGAAAATTGAAGAGCTTGGCGGAAAAGTGCTGTTTGATACAAAAATGACAGATATAAAAATAAAGAATGGACAGATTGTGTCCATACTTACTGATGGTGCAGAGATTGAATGTGACAGACTTATTCTTGCAATCGGGCACAGCAGCCGTGACACCTATGAGATGCTTTACAGAAAAGGTATTACTATGGAACAAAAGCCTTTTGCTGCAGGCGTCAGGATTGAGCATCGCCGTGAGTTTATAAATCGTGTGCAGTATGGCAATTCACCTGACGTTGAGCTTTTGCCCACAGCGGATTATAGACTTGCATACAATGGTGAAGACAGAAGCTGTTACAGCTTTTGTATGTGTCCTGGCGGTGTGGTTGTGAATGCATCGTCAGAGGAGGAACATCTGGTTGTAAACGGAATGAGCAATCACAGGCGTATGGCGGAAAATTCAAACAGTGCTCTTGTAGTGAGCGTAAGACCTTCTGATTTTGATGGAAGTTCACCTCTTGCTGGTGTGGAGTTTCAAAGAAAATACGAGGCTTTGGCTTATAAAGTTGCCACTGGAAAAGGTCCTGTGCAGCTTGCAAAGGATTTTGTGAGCAACCGTATATCCCAAAAATTTGACGGCGTAAATCCGTCTTTTACCGGTGAAACTGCTTTTGTTGATTTGAGAGAATGTTTACCAAAATTTATCACAGATACACTGAAAGACGGACTTTTTGATTTTGACAGAAAAATGAAAGATTTTTTGGGTGAGGGTGCGATTCTTACCGGTGTGGAAATGAGAACGTCGGCTCCACTGAGGATAATAAGAGACAAAAACTTTGAAAGCATAAGTTGTGGTGGCTTATTCCCGGCTGGCGAGGGTGCCGGTTATGCAGGCGGAATTATGAGCGCTGCAATCGATGGAATAAAAATTGCAAAGCAAATACTACAGAATTAACATAAAGACAAAATACAAACCAGAAAGGCATTGGATAAAATTATGAAATTAGGTATAGTAGGACTTCCAAACGTAGGAAAAAGTACACTTTTTAATGCAATAACACAGGCAGGGGCAGAATCGGCGAACTATCCATTTTGCACCATTGAACCGAATGTAGGAACTGTTGCTGTTCCTGATGAGAGGCTTGACAGACTCGCTGAAATGTATGATCCTGACAAGGTTACACCTGCTGTTATTGAATTTGTTGACATTGCAGGTCTTGTAAAGGGAGCAAGTCGCGGTGAAGGTCTTGGTAACAAGTTCCTTTCAAATATTCGTGAGGTTGATGCTATTGTCCACGTTGTAAGAGCCTTTGATGATACAAACATCGTTCACGTTGAGGGGAACATCGACCCAATACGCGATATTGAAACAATAAATTTTGAGCTTATTCTATCTGACCTTGAAATTATTGCAAGGCGAATTGACAGACTGAAAAAACAGCTTAAGGGCGGCGACAAAAAATATCAGGTAGAGGTAGACTTCCTCGAGGGACTAACAGCAACTTTGGAAAAGGGAATAAGTGCCCGTGCCCTTGACTTTACAGACGAAGAAAGAGAAATGCTCAAAGAGGTGTCACTCCTTAGCCTTAAACCCGTTATTTATGCAGCAAATGTGGCTGAAGATGATTATGCAAAGCCTATGGAAGAGAACCAGTATGTAGCCAAAATTCAGGAGTTTGCAGCGTCTGAAAAGTCAGAGGTTATGGTGGTTTCTGCAAGAATTGAAGAAGAAATTGCAGAGCTTGACAAGGAAGAAAAGGTTATGTTCCTCGAAGAGCTTGGTGCCAGCGAATCGGGTCTCGATAAGCTTATTAAGGCAAGCTACAAGCTTCTTGGACTTATAAGCTATCTTACAGCAGGAAAGCCTGAGGTAAGGGCGTGGACAATCACAAAAGGTACAAAAGCACCTCAGGCAGCAGGAAAGATTCATACAGATTTTGAACGTGGGTTTATTCGTGCAGAGGTTGTGGCATACAATGACCTTATGGAAAACGGAAGTATGACTGCTGCAAAAGAAAAAGGACTTGTGAGAAGCGAGGGCAAGGAATACATGGTTGAAGATGGAGACATAATACTTTTCAGGTTTAATGTATAAATAAATTTTTATAAAAGGAGCTGGAATTATGAACTTTTTAACAAATTTAAAGAAAGCTGCAGAAGATACAGGGAAAATCGTAGCCAAGAAAACAACAGAAATCATAAAGGTTTCAAAAACGAAGTACGACATTTATGATGCTAAAAATGACATAGAAAAGGTTTATGCAGATATGGGCCGCGAGATTTATCTCGGCTATAAGGAAGATAAAAATGTGGCAGAATTTATTGAAGAAAAGTGTCAGGAAATTGATGCTTTGATTGAAAAGATGGAAAGTCTTAAGGATGAAATTACAAAATAACAAAAGAAATTTGGGGAGGGATTTTTGTGCCTACTTTCAAAATAGCCATTGATGGTCCTGCCGGGGCTGGAAAAAGTACTATTGCAAAGGCTGCATCAAAGAAAATAGGATTTGTCTATATTGATACAGGTGCTATGTTTCGTGCAGTGGGGCTTGCGGCACTTCGCAGAAATATTGATATAAATGGCGATAAGGAAACTGTCGAAGCTATGCTTGGGGAAATTGCCATTGACATCGCTCACGGAGAAAACGGGCAGGAAATCTTTCTTAATGGTGAAAATGTTTCAACAGAAATCCGTATGCCAGAGGTGTCTGTTGCAGCATCCGACATTTCAAAAATTCCGTCTGTACGCAAAAAGCTTTTGGATCTTCAGCGCAGCATTGCCGAAAAAACAGACGTAATTATGGACGGACGTGACATAGGTACGGTTGTTCTTCCTGATGCGCAGCTCAAGATTTTCCTTACCGCATCGGTTGAAGAAAGGGCTATGCGTCGCTATAAAGAACTTATTGAAAAAGGCGTAGAATGTGATTTTGATGAGGTAAAAAAGGATATGGAATACAGGGATAAAAACGATTCCGAACGTGAAATCGCACCACTTAAACCTGCTGATGACGGTGTTATTGTAGATACAACGGGAAACACCTTGGAGGAATCTGTTGAAATAATTCTTAACCTTATCAATGAAAGAAGAGGAAAGTAATGTATAATTTTGTTTTATCGATAGTAAGGGGAATATATCGCCTTCTGTTCAAAATTGAAATTGAGGGGCTTGAGAAAATCCCTAAGGATAAAAATTTTCTTGTTGTACCAAATCATCTAAGTAATTTTGACCCGCCTCTTGTTGCGGCATTTTTGCCCGTTAAGATGACATATATGGCAAAGGCGAGCTTGTTTAAGGTTCCCATTGTTGCTCAGGTTATAAAGGCTTTTGGGGCTTTTCCTGTTAAGCGTAGCGGAAATGATATTTCGGCTGTAAAAACAGCAATAAAGCTTCTAAAAAATGGCAAAACTCTTGTTATTTTCCCTGAGGGTATAAGGGTGAGAACACCCGGAACCTTGGGCAAGGGAAAACAAGGTGCTGCTATGATTGCGGCAAAAGCCGGAGTGGGATTTTTGCCTATTGGCATTGAAACTACATATAAATTCCGCAGCAGGGTAAAAATGACTGTGGGTGATTATATTGATTTTTCTAAGTATTACAATCAAAGACTTTCATCCGAAGAACTGCAAAAAATAACAGACGAGGTTTTGATGCCTGAGATTGCAAAGCTGGCAGGGGCTAAGGTTTATGGAAATTAAAATTGCTGACAAGGCAGGGTTTTGCTTTGGTGTTGACAGAGCAGTAAAAATTGCTTATGAGAAGGCAAAATCAGCCGACAAGAAAATCTATACTTATGGTATGCTTATCCATAATAGTGATGTTACCTGCGAACTTGAAAATTTGGGTGTTCGGTGTGCTGAAGAAATTTCTCATTTACCCGAGGGTTCGGTGGTTATAATCAGAGCACACGGAATTTCACGGAAAGAATATGAAGAAATTCAGAATAAGGGCGTTGAGATTATTGATGCCACATGCCCTTTTGTGAAGCGAATTCACAAAATTGTTGAAGAGGAGCATCGAAAGGGAAGACAGATTGTTATCGTGGGTGACAAAAATCATCCTGAGGTAAAAGGCATAAACGGTTGGTGTGAAAATTCGGCTATTATTGTCGGTGCAGATGAAAACACCAGTGAAATTTTGACGAAAAATGCCGAAATTCCAATTAGTTTGGTGGCTCAAACCACTATGAGGAAAGAAAAATTAAAAAAAATTGAAAAAAGTTTAAAAAAACATTTTACAAATGCGATTTTTTTTGATACAATATGTAGTGCGACTGAAGAAAGGCAGATTGCAGCAGCAAAACTTTCTGAGGAATGCGATGTGATGTTTGTCTTTGGGGGAGCGGACAGTTCAAACACAAACAAGCTGTTTGAGATATGCCGAGAGAAGTGTCCCAAGACTTACAAGCTTGAAAATGCAAAAGGATTAAATGAGCTTGCTCATTTGTTAAAAAATAAAAATATAAAAAAAGTAGGCATTACCGCCGGAGCATCCACTCCGGATAAGGTAATCAAGGAGGCAAAATTTACCATGGCGGAAATTACAAATGAAATGAACTTTGCAGAGGCATTGGAAGAAACTTTAAAACCTTTGACAACAGGCGATATTGTTAAAGGCGTAGTTATCGGAATTACCCCTACAGAGGTACAGGTAGACATTGACGGAAAGTATGACGGAGTTATCCCTGCAGACGAAGTAACAAGCGATGCAAGCGTTGACTTTAGAACATTGGTTAAAGTTGGCGACGAAATAGATGTGTTTGTTGTTCACGTTTCAGACCGTGACGGAGTTGTTACACTTTCAAAGAAGAAAATTGATGCTGAAAAAGGCTTGCAGGAAATTCGTGCAGACTTTGAAAACGGAACTGTTTTGAGTGGCAGAGTTAGCGAAATCGTAAGGGGTGGCATTGTTACAAACGCAAAAGGCGTAAGAGTGTTCATCCCTGCATCAGAAGCTGCAGAACGTTTTGTTGAAGATCTCGGCTCACTTCTTAATACCGAAGTTTCATTTAAAATTATAAAGATGGACAGAGATCGCAGAGGTCGTCTCAGAGTTGTTGGCTCAATCAAGACTGTTGCAAGAGAAATCAGCAAGAAAAAGGCAGAAGAATTCTGGGCATCAGCAGAAGTTAACAAAAAATATTTGGGAACAGTTAAGTCACTCACAGCGTTTGGTGCATTCATTGACCTTGGCGGTGTTGATGGACTTATCCATATTTCAGAGCTTTCGGACAGTCGCATCAAACATCCGTCAGAGGTAGTTAAAGTTGGCGATTCAATCGAAGTATATATCAAGGATATGAACAAGGAAACAGGCAAGATTTCACTTGTTAAAGAGCTTGAGGAAGAAAAGAAAGCAAGAGAAGCAGCTTTCTGGGCTTCTTTGGAGGTTGGAAAAGAATACACAGGAACAGTTAAGTCACTTACAGCTTTTGGTGCATTTATTGACCTTGGCGGTGTTGATGGTCTTGTTCATGTTTCTGAACTTTCATGGCAGAGAATTAAGCATCCGTCAGAGGTTGTTAAAGTTGGTGATTCTCTCACAGTTTATATCAAGGAAATTGACATTGAGAAGAAAAAGGTTTCTCTTGGATATAAGAAAGAAGAAGACAGTCCTTGGTACAAAGCTACAAAAGACCTTAAGGTTGGCGACAACATAAAGTGTAAGGTTGTTCGCATTCTTCCCTTTGGTGCTTTTGCAGAAATCGCACCTTTCGTTGATGGCCTTATCCATATTTCACAGATAGCAAACACCAGAATTGAAAAACCGTCTGATGTTCTCAATATCGGTGACGAGGTTGAAGTTCAGGTTACTGAAATCAACAACGATACAAAGCAGATTGGTCTTTCAAGAAAGGTTCTTCTCCCTGACTATGCTCCTGAAACTGAAGAGGCTGTGGAAGAAGAAGTTTCAGATGAATCTTATACCGAAGAAGGTTCATTCACACTTGGCGACATTCTTGACGCTGAATAATTAAACAAAAACACGGGCTGTAACAAAAGATTTATAATTTTGTTACGGCTCGCTTTATATCCGGAGGGGCTATTTATGGAAATATCTGAATACAAACAGTATGTCAGAAATAAGTGTATTTCGGTAATCGGTATTGGTGTCAGCAATGTTCCGTTGATACGGTTTTTGGTTGATGCCGGAGCAAACGTTACTGCCCACGATAAAAAAGAAAAAGAACGTCTGGGTAGAATTTATGAGGAGCTTCTGAAAATTGGTGTTAGCTTTGTCCTTGGTGGAGAATATCTAACGAAAATTCCTGAAAATACCGAAATAATTTTCAAAACCCCGGGTCTTCGAGGGGATGTACCTGAACTCCTTGCTGCAAAAAAACGTGGTGTTACTGTTACCTCTGAAATGGAGTTGTTTTTTGATATCTGTCCTTGTGAAATTATTGCGGTGACTGGAAGCGACGGAAAGACCACCACCACAACACTTATTGGCGAGATGCTAAAAGGAGAGGGTTATAAGTGTTTTATAGGCGGAAATATCGGCAAATCCTTGATTGGTGAGGTGGAAAAAATAACTAAAGATGACAAGGTGGTGCTTGAACTTTCAAGCTTTCAGCTGTTTTCTATGAGGAAAAGTCCCAAGGTTGCCGTTGTTACAAATGTAACCCCAAACCACCTTGACTGGCACACTGATTTTGACGAATATGTTGAGTCCAAGAAAAATATAATGAAGTTTCAGGATAAAGCAGATGTCCTTGTTACAAACTCTGCCAATGATGTTTCAAAAAGTATTGGTGATGAGGCAAGGGGAGCGCATAGAAGCTTTTCGTCACAAGGTGATGCCCTTGTGTATCTTGAAGATGGGTTTATAATTTATGATGAAGAAAAAATTATCAAAACTTCTGATATAAGAATTCCTGGTCTTCACAATGTGGAAAACTATATGGCTGCAATTGCGGCAACGAGAGATTATGTTTCTAAAGAAACCGTAGAAAAGGTGGCAAAGAACTTTGGTGGTGTTGCTCATAGAATTGAATTTGTGCGTGAAAAGGATGGCGTGAAGTTTTATAACGATTCAATAGCCAGCAGTCCTGCACGCACTACGGCGGGTCTTAAATCTTTTGCCCAAAAGGTGATTCTGATTGCTGGTGGTTACGATAAAAAAATACCCTTTGACGACTTTGGAAAAGTTGTCAATGAGTATGTAAAGACGCTTGTTCTGGTGGGTGTTACCTCACCCAAAATAGAAAAAGCAGTAAGAAATGCGGACAATTTCAATGATATTGAAATTATCAGGGCTGATGCCTTTGAAGAAGCGGTTATTTCTGCGAAAAATAGTGCAAAAAATGGCGACATTGTGTTGCTGTCGCCGGCTTGTGCAAGCTTTGATTTGTTTGATAATTTTGAACAACGGGGAAATATTTTCAAAGAAATAGTTATGAAATTTTAATTTTTTGGCGGCCTTTTTGGCCGCTTTTTTCTTTCTTTATGTCATAGAGTGCTTTAAGGAGAAAATATGTAAAAATCACAATCCCTGTATATAGTACAAAAGTTGCAAAATTCAGGGAGTTTTCGGGAACATAAAATGAAAATTTACGTTTACCGAATATATCTGCTGTTTTGTAAATTATTCCAAGCAGAAATCTCAGGGGATAATAGAAAATACTTGTCGCAAGGTATGGAGAAATATAAAATAGTAGCACAGCCAGGAAGCCAAGACAAAATGCAGCAGTTACAGCGGGGACAACCCAAAGATTTGTGATAAATTGAACCCAGGATACGTTTTGAAAAAACAGTGCAGAAAAATATGCGGTACCAAGAAAAGCGGAGAAGGATGTTGCTAAAGACGGAACAATGAATTTTAACGCTTTTCCTGCGAAAGAAGCGATTCTCTCTGGCGCGAAGTTTGGTATCTTAATTTCAAAGTCAAAAAGATTCATAAGGTATTTCCAAAAGACCAGAATTCCAAGTGTTGCTCCAAAAGAAAGGCTCAAACTTTTTGAAAACAGGGAATAAGGGGTTATCCATAAAATTATTGCCAGGGAAATAAAGAGTGCATTTATGGGGGAATATCGCTGATTTAAGAACGCCGATATTATCATCACAAGCATCATAATTCCCGCACGGCATATCGAGGGTGTAAAGTTTGCAGCAGCCACGAAGAGAAACAAAATTGGGACAGAGAATAGCAATGATTTTTTGTAGCTTGTGGGGAGTTTTTGCAATAAAAATGCAAGCAAAGCAAAGAGAATTGAAAGATGCATACCTGATACCGCTACAATGTGGGAAAGGCCTGCATAAGAAAATTTTTTGTAAAGTGCATCAGAAAAGTCGGACTTATCCCCCACAAGAATGCCTTTTAATATCGGCGCGAGTTTCGTGGAGTCGTACAGGAGTTTGTCTGTGGCAAATACCACTTTGTTTTTGATAAGCGTGCCCAATTCTTTGATTGAATATGTAAGACCCTCAGGTGATTTAAAATCGTCGGGGTTTGCATTATGCGTTGTTCCAATTAGGGAAATGTTTTTGCCCCGCAGGTGGGAAAAGTAGTCATAATTGTCAAAATCGGTTTCTCGATCAGGCGATTTTAGGGTTGTCCAGCAACATATTTTGTCACCTTCCCGGATATGTTCGCCACGGCTTTTTGGAATGTAAAGAATTATGGTTTCGGGGTCTATGGGCTTGTGGTCTGCCTGGCATACAAGAAACTCCATACTGTATGAGTGTGAACTTGAAGTTTCGGATGGAACAGATGAAACAATACCCGAAGTCCATATGCTTTCATCTTTAAAGGTTACAAGTTTGTCATCAAACACAGCCTTTGAGAAAGAAAATCGGAAAACCCCAACAACAAAACAAAAAATAATCATAATAGGCAGAAGAAAGACCTTTACGGCATTTCTTTTTCCTTTTATAATGAGTAAAGTTAAAAGCACACAAAAGATAACCCACAAAATAATAAGTATGGGGAACATAAACAGCAAACCAAGGGATGCCGCAAGATATATGCCACAGGCAAAGGCGATAACAAAGAGAATAAGATAATTCTTTAGGGTTATTATATGCTGTGATTTATACATAAAATCCTCCGGGAAAATAAATACGACAATATATTACTTTATTCGACAGATGTTGTCAAGGCGGCGCACTTATCTGTGATTTGAGGAACAAACAAAAATATCAAAATTTTACTTGCCTTTGGGAGGAAAATGATGTATAATGTAAAATAAGTATGTTTGTACTTAAGGTTATTATTTAAATATCTTTTATTCCGCAGGTCCACAGCGGAAGTCTTTAAAAGTTTGTGGGCAGAAGGGCTTTGTGATTGAAATGAAAAATACTGAAAAGACAATGGAGAAAGTGGTTGCTCTTTGCAAAGGGCGTGGATTTGTATATTCAGGTTCTGAAATATACGGTGGACTTGCAAACACTTGGGATTACGGTCCTTTGGGTGTTGAACTCAAGAATAACGTAAAACGTGCATGGTGGAAAAAGTTCATTCAGGAAAGTCCCTACAACGTAGGTCTTGATGCGGCTATTCTTATGAACCCTGAGGTTTGGGTGGCATCAGGTCACGTTGGCGGTTTTTCTGATCCTCTTATGGATTGTAAGGAATGTAAAGCACGTTTCAGAGCTGATAAGCTTATTGAAGATGAAGCAGGTGTTTCTGCTGATGGCTGGTCAGATGCAAAAATGATGGAATTTATCACTGAAAAGCAGATAAAATGTCCGAGTTGTGGAAAACATAACTTTACTGACATCAGAAAGTTCAACCTTATGTTCAAAACTTTCCAGGGTGTTACCGAAGACAGCAAAAACGAAATTTATTTAAGACCCGAAACGGCTCAGGGTATCTTCGTAAACTTTAAAAATGTTCAGCGCACATCAAGAAAAAAGGTTCCTTTTGGTATCGGTCAGGTGGGTAAATCTTTCAGAAATGAAATTACACCAGGAAACTTTATATTCAGAACACGTGAGTTTGAACAGATGGAGCTTGAATTCTTCTGCAAACCCGGAACAGACCTCGAATGGTTTAAATATTGGAAAGACTTCTGCAAAAACTGGTTACTCTCTTTGGGTATCGCTGAAGAAAACATCAAGATGCGCGACCACGAGCAGGAAGAGCTTTCACATTACAGCAATGCGACAACAGACATCGAATTTATGTTCCCGTTCGGTTGGGGCGAGCTTTGGGGTATAGCTGACAGAACAGACTTTGACCTTTCACAGCACAGCAATCATAGCGGTGAAAAGCTTGAATACAACGACCCCGAAACAAATGAAAAATATGTTCCTTACTGTGTTGAGCCGTCACTTGGTGCAGACCGTGTCACTCTGGCGTTTTTGGTTGAGGCTTATGACGAAGAAGTTATTGATGCAGAAAAGAATGATGTCCGCACAGTTATGAGATTCCATCCGGCACTTGCTCCAATTAAGGCTGCGGTTCTGCCTCTTTCAAAGAAATTGGCGGATGGCGCAGGCGAGGTTTACAGAAAGCTTGCGGCGGAATTTATGTGTGAATATGACGAAGCAGGAAGCATAGGAAAGCGTTATCGCAGACAGGACGAAATCGGTACACCTTTCTGCATCACATATGACTTTGAGTCAGAGGAAGATGCATCTGTTACTGTACGTCATCGTGACACTATGGAACAGGAACGTATTAAAATTGACGAACTCGTTCAGTATATAAGCGAAAGAATTAAGTTTTAAGGGATGGTGCACATCAAATGCTGTCAGGCGTTGTGGGTCACGAAAAAGTAAAAAGGGTTCTGCACAATTCTTATTTTGAGGGACGTGTGGGACATGCATATATTTTTGAAGGTCCCAAGGGTGTTGGGCGGCTCAGTGCTGCAAAGGCTTTTTCAAGGCTTTTGCTTTGTGAAAATCCTCAAAACGGCAATGCCTGCGGAAAATGCAAAAGCTGCAGCATGTGTGAATCCGGAAATCATCCTGATGTTTCCATTGTTACAAATCAGCTTTATGACCAGAGCAAAAAAAGTACAGATGTGTTGGTTGATACAATACGCAATATGAAAAAAGATGTGTATATAAAGCCGTATCATTCACAGCGGAAGATTTATATAATTCCAAAGGCTGATACAATGAATATGTATGCACAAAATAGCCTTCTCAAGGTTCTTGAGGAACCACCTGCATATTGTACGATTATTTTGATAGCGGAAAATTCAAATATGTTTTTGCCCACCGTTTTGTCAAGAACGGTTTCTGTGAGGTTTTTTCCGCTTTCAGATGTGGATGTTGAGGAATATCTGAAGAAAAATTACCCTGCCCTTTCAGAAAACGCAACTGCCATTGCTGCAATGAGTGCAGGCTCTATCGGAAAATCCAAAATGCTGTGCGAGTCTCCTGAACTCGTGAAAATGAGGGATGGTCTTGTTGAGTGCTTTGAAGATTTGCTTGGTGAAAAGAAACGTTCTATTTATGATTTTGTGCTGTTTTTGAAGCAAAACAAGGACGATTTTGAAATTATGAGGGATATTTTGCAAGGGATTTTTTGTGACCTTTTGCATATAAAAAATACAGGGGATTTTGAACACATTACAAATCCGGACAAGGTGTCAAAACTTAAAAAGTTTAACGAGCAGATGAATAAGTCTGTTCCTGAAAAATTATTGGAAATTTTGCTTAAATACAATGAGTATTTTTTGAAAAATATAAGCTATGCCCAGATAGCACAGTGCTTGGGTGTGGAGCTATGGGAGGCAATCCATGACAGAAGTTATAGGTGTGAAATTTAATAAGGCCGGAAAAATATATTATTTCGACCCCAAGGAACACAAAGTGAATATAGGTGACGGAGTCATTGTTAAAACTTCAAGAGGGTTGGAGTTTGGCTATGTTGCTGTCAAAAACACCGAGGTTGAAGACAGTGAGATTGTTACGCCACTCAAACCTATCGTACGTCTTGCAACAGAGGCTGATTTTGAGCGTCTTGAAAAGAACAAGGAAAAGGAAAAAGAAGCCTTTGAAATTGCTCTTAAAAAAATTCAGGAGCACGGCCTTGATATGAAGCTTGTTAACACTGAATATACCTTTGATGGAAGCAAGATTTTGTTTTATTTCACAGCCGATGGAAGAATTGACTTCCGCGAGCTTGTAAAAAGTCTTGCAAGCATTTTCCGAACAAGAATTGAACTTCGCCAGATGGGTGTGCGTGACGAGGCAAAGACCTTGGGCGCAATTGGCATTTGCGGAAGACCTCTTTGTTGTTCAACTTTTTTGAATGATTTTCATTCGGTGTCAATCAGAATGGCTAAAGACCAAAGTCTTTCACTGAACCCTACAAAGATTTCAGGTATATGCAGTAGGCTTATGTGCTGTCTTCAGTATGAACAGGCGGCTTATGAGGATTTGCTGAAAAAAGTTCCCGGAAAGGGAGCTTTGGTGGAATATGAGGGTGAACGCGGTACAGTCGCTGAAACCTTTGTTCTTAAAGGTCTTATTAAAGTGAAATTCGGAACTCAGGAAGAACCAGTTTTCAAATTCCTTGACGCAAAGGATGTCAAAGTCCTGAAAAAAGGAAAGGCTGAACCGATGGAAGAAATCCCTGAGGAACTCCGTGAAGATTAAATTTTAAATTTGGATTGTGTAGCTCTTGCTGCACAATCTTTTTCTTTTTCAAAAAATTTTCGCTATGGACAAATGTCTTAAATTGTGATATAATATCCTGGAGTATATTCTGGTGGATTTTGTCATTTTTTCGAGTCATGATTTGTTTTAAAATATAGATAATTGTAGGCTGAATATTGTCGGTATTTGAGCCTGAGGAGGTAATTTTTTTGCATCTGAAAAGTGTTGAGCTTCAGGGCTTTAAGTCCTTTGCAGACAAAATATATCTTGATTTCAATCACGGAATAACTGCTATTGTCGGACCAAACGGTTCAGGTAAGAGCAATATTTCTGATGCTATACGTTGGGTTATGGGAGAACAGAGTGTCCGTTCGCTTCGCGGAAGCCGTATGGAAGACGTTATCTTTGCTGGAACTGAGGTGAGAAAGCCTCAGGGATTTGCTGAGGTTTCTCTTACACTTGACAATTCTGACGGCGAACTTCCCGTGGATTTTGAAGAGGTTGTTATCACAAGACGTGTGTATCGCAGCGGTGAGGGTGAATATTTCATAAATCACGCATCCTGTCGTCTTCGTGACATTCACGAGCTTTTTATGGATACTGGTATCGGCCGTGAGGGTTATTCTATTGTAGGTCAGGGAAAAATTGATGAAATCCTGAGCAACAAGTCCGAGGACAGACGTCGTATTTTTGAAGAAGCGGCTGGAATTACCAAATATAAATACAGAAAAAATGAGGCAGAAAAAAAGCTTGAAAAGACCAATGACAACCTTACCCGTGTCAATGATATAATGTCCGAGCTTTCAAGTCAGATTGAGCCTCTGCGTATTCAGTCCGAAAAAGCGAAAAAATATCTTAATCTCCGTGATGAACTGAAGGTCATTGACATAAGTGTCACTGTTGCTGAGATTGTAAAGCACAGAAAAAATCTGGTTGAAATTGACGGAAAGCTTGAAGCAGTTTCAAACAGCATTGACCTTATGCAAAAGGAGGTTGATGAAAAGGAACAGCTGACCGCACGGCTTTATGAAAAAATTGAAAAATTTGAGGAGCAAATGGAGGCTTGCCGTCAGGCACAAAAAGAGACGGCTGATGAAACAGCTGAGGAAAACAACAGAATTTCCCTGAATTTTGCAAACATTGAATATTGCAACGAAAACATAAACCGAATTAAAGAGGAAATTGCAAAGAGTCAGCGCGGAATGGCTCAACTTGACGAGATTATAAAGGGTTATAAAAATACATATGATGAGCTTTCTTCAAAACGTGAAGAGTTTGTTAAAGAGGTTGCAGAAAAAGAGGCTGAGTTTGAGAAAATAAACTTTATATTTGAGGAAAGCGGTGAAAATGTTGAAAATCTCAAAGGCGAAATTATTGAAAAAACCTCTGAAATAAGCACCCTTAGAAGCAAAGTTGCAAACTTTAATATTCTTATTGAGAATTTTGAAAGAGAACTAGGAAACAACAGCGAAGAGCTTGAGAGACATAGCATTGAATATAAAAAAATTGAAGAAAACAACAGAGTAATTGGAGTTGCACTTAAGGAGCTTTCTTTGGAGTTTGAAAACATAAAAAAGGCTGCTGAAAGTGACGAAGAATCCTTAAAAGATGGCGAGGAAAAGCTTAAGGAATTAAGCGAAAAGAAGAACACAGTTATTGAAGAATTAAACCGCAAAAAATCAAGAAGAACTGTTCTTCAGGATATGGAAAATGATTTTGAGGGCTACAACCGAAGTGTCAAGTCGGTTATGACAGAGCATAAAAGCGGAAGACTTAAGACTGCAAAAATTTATGGTCCTGTTTCAAAATTGATTTCGACCGAAAAGAAATTTGTGACTGCTATTGAAGTGGCATTACATTCTGTTAATCAGAATATCGTCACAGAAACAGAACAGGACGCCAAAATGGCAATCAATTATTTAAAGGCTGAAAAGCTTGGCAGAGCTACGTTTATGCCCGTTTCTACCGTGAAAGCGCGAACCACCGATTTCTGTGGTGCAGAAAATATGGATGGTTACATTGCTGTTGCCAGTGACGTGGTAAGCTTCGATAAAAAATATGGGGGTATCGTGGGAAGTGTCCTTGGAGGCACTTTGGTTGTTGACAATATCGACAATGCTATACACATGGCGGCAAAATGCGGACACAAGTTCAAAATAGTTACTCTTGAAGGCGAAATTATGCAGCCTGGCGGTGCAATGAGTGGCGGAAGCAATGGCAAAAACTCAGGATTTTTGTCACGCAGTGCAGAAATTGAAACTTTAAATGTTGAAATTTCTCAGCTTGAAAAACAGCTGGAAATGGTTGATGGCGAAAGAATTGAACTTCTGGGCGCTTTGGAGAAGATTAGGTTCCGTGTGGCAGAAAGCAGGGAAGCTATCAACGAAAAGAACGAAGAATATATACGTGCAAAAGCCGATTTTGACCACAGCAGTGCATATCTTTTGGCAGCGGAAGAAAGACGCGCACAGCTTGTTCGTGAAAAGAACACCATAGAAGAACGCACGCGTGAAATAAATGACGAAATTATTCTTTGCAACAAGACTGCGGACGAGCTTGAAGAAAATGTTTTGAAGCTGCGTGGTGAAACCGATGCAAAACTGGTTGAAACAGAGGCGATTTCCCAGAAGGTAAAAGCGGTTCAGGATGCACTTATTTCTCTTCGCATTGAAGAAAGCTCAAATCAAAAGGATATTGACCTTCAAAAAGAAAGACTTGAGTCAGTTGGAAAAGAAAAGGAAGAAATCATAGCTGAAAACAATAAAAAACAGGTTGAAATTGACGCTTTAAACGAAAAAATTGCGGCTATAACCAAAGAAATCGAAACTGACAAGAAGAAACTTGAAGAAATTGGCGGCAGAAGTCAGGAACTTGAAAAAGAACTTTCCAATTTAACAGAAAAACGAAAGGAAACTGACCAGAAGACAAGGGAACTTCAGGAAGATGTCAAAACTGTCCGTGAAAGGCTTTTTGCTCTCGGTCAGCAAAAGGCAAAAATTGAGGCAGGAAAGGTAAAGTGCGAGGAAAATCTTGACGGACTCTTTGAATATCTGTGGGAAGAATATGAACTTACATATAGTGACGCTGAAAAGCTCAAAGGTGATGAAATAACCGACTTCAAGGCGGCAACTGCAAAAATTTCTGAACTTAAGAGTAAAATAAAGGCTCTTGGAAATATTAACATTGACGCCATTGAAGAATATAAGAACGTAAAAGAACGTTTTGATTTCCTTGTGCAACAAACTCTTGATTTGGAAAAAGCCAAGGGCGAACTTGAAAAAATCATTGAAGAAATGATGTCAATAATGAAAAAGCAGTTCTCTGAAAAATTTGAGGTAATCAGCCAGAATTTCAACAGTGTATTCCGTGAACTGTTTGGCGGCGGTCAGGCGAAGCTTTCACTTTCTGACCCTGATGATATTATGGAAACGGGTGTCGAGATTGAGGCGCAGCCTCCAGGTAAAAAGCTTCAGAGCCTTACCTTGCTTTCAGGTGGTGAAAGAGCGTTTACCGCTATCGCACTCCTCTTTGCAATACTCAAGGTTCGTCCCACACCGTTTTGTATTCTTGACGAAATTGAGGCGGCACTTGATGATGCAAATGTTTACCGTTATGCCGATTATCTTAAAAAATACAGCAAAAAATCACAGTTTATTGTGGTTACTCACAGACGAGGCACAATGGAAGCTGCAAACATCCTTTATGGTGTTACAATGCAGGAAAAGGGTGTGTCGAAACTATTATCACTAAATATTGACGAGGTGGCAGAATAATGGGACTTTTTTCAAAATTAAAGGATAGTCTTAACAAAACAAAAGAGGCTATCAGCGAGAGAATTGAAGATGCTCTCAGTATGTTCAAGTCTATTGATGATGATTTGTTTGAAGAGCTTGAAGAAATTCTTATTATGGCAGATATCGGGGTGGAAACCTCGGTTGAAATAATTGAAAGGCTGAAAAAAGCTGCAAAAGAAAAGCACATCACAGACGGCGGTGTGCTTAAGGAGGAACTTCGTTGCATCCTTGAAACTATTTTAAGCGAGGGCGAAAATAGTCTTGTTTTAAAAGGCAAGCCCGCGGTGATTATGGTAATAGGTGTAAATGGAGTGGGAAAAACCACATCAATCGGCAAAATGGCTCATATGTATAAGGAAATGGGCAAAAAAGTTATTATCGCAGCGGCGGATACTTTCAGAGCAGCAGCCATTGAACAGCTTGAAGTGTGGGCGGACAGAGCAGATGCTGAAATAATAAAACAGCACGAAGGCTCAGACCCTGCGGCTGTCATTTATGATGCAATCGGTGCTGCTAAAAATCGTGGTGCAGACATTTTGCTTTGTGACACAGCAGGCAGACTTCACAACAAGAAGAATCTTATGGAAGAACTTAAAAAGATATATAGAATTCTTGATAAGGAACTTCCTGATTCGTCAAAAGAGGTGCTTCTGGTGCTTGATGCCACGACCGGTCAGAATGCAGTATCTCAGGCAAAGCAGTTCAAAGAGGCGGCGGATATAACAGGCATTGTACTTACTAAGCTTGATGGAACTGCAAAAGGCGGTATTGTTTTTGCCATAAAGAATGAATATGATATACCGGTTAAATTTGTTGGGCTGGGCGAAGGAATAGATGACATGGAAGAATTTAATCCGGTGGAATTTGTCAATGCAATAATTGAGCCGGAGGGAGAGAAGACAAATGATTGATGCAAGAAACAGAAAACGGGACACCTTGTCACCATCGGGTTTTGGAAAGAAGACAGTTCTCTTTTTGATAGCCGCAGCAGTACTTTTTGTACTGTGGTATGGGGTAAGGATTGTTTTTGAATACATCAAGGTTGGCGAGGTAGGAGAGCAGTATACATCGATTTTTTTGAAAAATTTCATTACACGGATGACAGTCAGGGCAATAAGCTTTGCTGTGATTTTTATGGTGCTTACATTAAGCGTGTTGTTCTTAAGACGCAACCTTAAATTGCTCAGTATTGAACGTGGAATTTTTGAGTCATTAAAAATCTCACTCTTAATCAGTTTTGTAGCAACGTTATTCCTTGACGGAATGGTAAGTCATAATATATGCGAGGAGTTTCTCAAAGCCTGCAACTCACAGAGTTTCAATCTTACCGACCCTGTTTTTGGCAAAGATATTGGTTATTTTGTGTTTGTGAGACCGTTTTTTGTTTCACTTTGCAGCTTTGTTCTCAGTGTTTGGTTTTTTATAACAGCAGCGGTTTTTGTTGCTTATTGGCTGTTTGGTGCTACGCACAGCAGTTACAGCGGAAAAGAATTTTTGACGCTCAAGGCGGTTGCTGTTCACAATTTTGTGAATATCGGAATTTTGCTTATAATTATTTGTTTTAATTATGTGTTAAAGGCAGAGAATATTTTATATGGCAGTTTTGGCGAGCTTGACGGTGCAGGGTTTACTGACAAGACGGTATGGCTGACATATTATAGGATAGCACCTTTTCTACTTGTTTTTATTGTGATACTTTCGGGAATTTTTATCTTAAGGCAAAGGAGCCGTGCGGCAATAAAAACAATCCTTGTTTATCCTTTGTCATGGATACTTGCGGTTGCTTTCGCCTTTGGGACACAGACCATTTTTGTAGCGCCCAATGAGGTAATCCGCGAAAGTGAAAACATTGCTTCAAATATTAAGTACACACAAAAAGCTTATGGGCTTGACGGCATTTCCGAGGTAGAATTTGATGTAAAGAACGACCTCTCTGTTGCTGATTTAAACAGCAGTCAGGAGGTAACCGACAACATCAGGATACTTGACCTTTCTGCAAACCTTACTGTGCTCAATCAGATTCAGGGAATACGCAACTATTATCAGTTCAATGAAACGGATATTGTTCCCTATGAGTTTGATGGAAGGAAAACTGCTGTTGCCATAACTCCACGTGAAATAACCAAAGAAAACTTAAGTGACAGTGCTGACACATATATAAACCGCACCCTCAGGTATACTCACGGCTTTGGACTTACTATGAATGTTATCAGTGAGGTGACTTCCCAAGGCCAGCCGCTATTTTTGGTGAAAGATATACCACCAAAATCCGAAAAGGGCATTGAAAAAATTACTCAGCCCCGAATTTACTATGGTGAGCTTACAAACGATTATGTTGTGGTGGGAAACGAGAAATATAAAGAGCTTGACTATTCAGAGGGTCAGGAGGATATTGAATTTTCTTATGACGGAAGTGGTGGGCTCAAACTCAATTTCTTCAATCGTGCCTTGTTTGCAGCAAAGTATGGAGACATACGTCTGCTTATTTCTGACTTGGTTTCAAGCGATAGCCGTATCCTTATAAACCGCAATATCGTGGAAAGACTCAAAACTGTTGCGCCGTTTTTTAAGTACGACACCGACCCATATATGGTTATTGACAGCGACGGAAAGCTTAAATGGGTGGTTGATGCGTATACTACGAGTGAGTATTTCCCTTACTCACAAAGCTATGGCGAATTCAATTATATCAGGAATTCAGTCAAGGCTATTGTTGATGCATATAATGGCGATGTTACTTTCTATATTTCAGATAAAAATGACCCAATTGCACTTGTCTACAGCAAGATATATCCCACGCTTTTCAGCAGTGAAGAAATTCCTGATGGAATAAAGGAACACATCAAATATCCTGAGTATATTTTCAATGTTCAGTCAAATGTATATGGAAAGTACCACATCTCAAATCCTACAACTTTTTATAACAAAAATGATATGTGGGTTATCGCTAAAGAAAGATATGGCACAGCAACAGAGGAGAGAGAAATTGCGCCGTATTACAATATGATGCGTTTAGAGGGGAAAGTGGATGCTGAGCTTCTTTTGACCATTCCCTATACCCTTACCAACAAGGACAATATGGTGGCATGGCTTGCGGCACAAAATGACTGGGATGATTATGGAAAGCTTATGGTTTACAAGTTCCCAAAAGACATAAACGTATATGGTCCTATGCAGATTGAAAACCGCATCAATTCGGATATGGATATTTCAAAGGAGCTTAACCTCTGGAGTCAGGGTGGTTCAAAGGTAATTCGAGGCAATATGATTGTTGTTCCAATCGGCAATTCTGTTCTTTATGTTGAGCCAATTTATATCGCATCAAGCAACAAGTCTACGCTTCCTGAACTTAAGCAGGTGGCGGTTGCATATGGCGAAAAGATTGTGATGAAAAACAATCTCAAGGATGCTCTTTATGCTCTGTTTAACGAGAAAGCTCCGATTGAAACAGTGCTTGATGATGTGACAGAAGAAATGGTGAATGAGGAAAACCAAGACGGTTCACTTGATTTCAAATATGTTGCACAAAAAGTGGTTGAAGAATTTAATCGGGTAAAACAAGCAAACAAGGATGGTGACTGGAACAGCTTTGGTCAGTCAATGGAGGCTCTTGAAAAATCAATAAGTGAGCTTTCGGAAAATATTAGATAATAAAATATCCCCGCAACACTGCGGGGATATTTTTGTGAAAAAAAGCCGTCTTAAAAAAGACGACTTTTTTATTTCAAAAGATATTGAACAAGTGCTACCATAATTACACCGGGTATGCCCAGAAAACCTGAGAGCAAAGATGTTAGGGGGTTTATTATTACAAAAATTCCTGCAAAGCCTCCCATGAAGTTTACAATGGACAAAAAAATGCTTCCCACTATACTGTTTGCAAGGCATTTAAAAAGCCATTTTATCGGCCTTATAAAAATTCTGCAGAATATATACAAAAACAAAAGTCCCAAAGCATATGCTAAGATTGACATAGTATCAAAAACCATAAAAAATCCACTCCTATAAATTGCTTACATTAAAGAATATACAGAAAGTGGAAATTTATTACTGTTATTTTGGGACAGCCGTATATTTTTCAACCATAAACACAGGATAATATGATTTTTTTGCCTTTCTAAGACCTTCAAGTCCCATATCTTCCTCGCGGTTCATAAACTGAAGATTAGACCATTGATTCATGGCAAACTGTTGATTTATCATAGCAAAGCTTCCCTGAAAATCTGTGTTTGCGTGCTCTAAATGAATTACTGCCATTGATTTGTTGTAATTGAGAACTTCTCCGAAGCTGAAAGCAACCATTTTTCCGTCAACAAAAATGCCTCCTGCTGAAATATCAAGGCTTTCCCAGTTGTCAAGAAGTGTACCCACGGCATCAAGCTGTTCGCCGATGTTATCAATTTTTCCTATTTTCGTGTTGCACCAGTGACAAAACATTTCTTTGCACTCAGCTTTATCGCTCGGCACAAGGGGGCGGTACTGAAAGTCATAAAGGGATTTGAATTTGTTTATATGGTTTCGCTTTGCGTGATAACGCTGACCGGGAAGTTCAATAAGGTCAGAAGTTTTATATACATAATCTGAATTTGACAAATCCTTTTTAAAGCTGAATACATCAGGGAAGAAATGCTTTACAAGACTTTTTTGTTCTCTGCTGAAAAGACGGAGAATAAAGGGTGTATTTGTTGATGCAAAAAAACTTATAATTTCATCGAGAGCAATTTCAGGGTCTTTTCCTAAAGGGAAAGTCACACTTTCGGGTGAATTTCCATACCTGAAAAAGATGCAGAGACAGTTTGCTATTTCTGCGAAGCGTATATTGTAAGCCTTTTTCCACATAAAAAGGTTTGTGAAAGTAAAGTCAGAGTTCATAAATGTGGAATTTTTGAAATATCTATCAAAGAGTGGTTTGTCACTTAAGGTGACATGTTTAATATCGAATGAGCCGAAACTCATTTTATCAGCGCCTTTCGGTAAATTTGGTATATTTTTTGTGGGTTTTATTCAATATATTCACGAATTCTGAAATCGACACCGCAATCCTTTGCAATCTTGCGGCAGATTTCAATTTCTTCTGTTGAAATATCGTGGTCTACAATGGAAAAAACGACATTCGGAACAAAACGCTTTGCAAGACGCGCAAATTCCTGAATACCATCAAAAGCTGCCTCACCAAAAACGCTTTGGCAGATTTCATCATAGCGTTTCGAGTTTGATGCATTAAGGCTGATTGAAACGGTGTCAATCAGTCCCTCGAAAAGAGGTGTGACATCGCGTTTTTCAATCATATTTGCCTGGCCGTTAGTGTTTATACGGATGGGTAGGTGTGGGTGCTGTCCTTTGAGCCAGCGTGCAATTTCGATACAATCATCAAATCGCATAAGTGGTTCGCCGTAGCCGCAAAAAACTATGCTGCTGTATTTTGAAAGGTCGCGGGTCTTGAAATCTTCTTTAATTTCATCGATAGTGGGCTCACGGTCAAGCCACAGATTATCCTTTCCGTTTACATCATCGTGATTGTTTCTTACACAAAAAATGCAATCATTGCTGCAACGATTGGTAACATTGACATAGAGTGCATCGCCGAGTTCGTAAGTTATTGTCATAGAAAATTCCTTCTTTCTCATAGTGTAATCTGGTTTGGGTTATCAAAAATTTCAACAACCATTTTTTGAATATGCTTGTGACAGGTAAAAAAGAAAACCTGCGAAACCGAGCCTGAATTTTCGAGATAATATTTAAGGAACCTGAGGGCGTCAAGACAGCTTTCGTCATCATACTGAGCAAGGATATCGTCCATAAAAAGCGGGAGGGGATTGTTCTTTTCTGCACAAATATCTGTTGCTGCAAGACGAAGAGCAAGGTAGGTTCTGTCAATGGCCCCTGAACTTAAAAATTTCCATTCGTGATAACCGTCAGATATATTACTGCGGGCTTCCACATTTAAATCACGGCTCACCAGAACATCGCTGTATTTACCTCCTGAGAGCTTCCCAAGATATTCACCTGTTTTTTTGCTTAGATGTGAACCAAGACCCTTGTTCATTTCACTTATTGCCATTTCCAGTGCATTATCCACAAGAGAGAGTGCATCATAGCGTTCTGTAAACCTGCTGATTTCAGCATGGGTTTCTTCAATCAAAGCCAGCAACTTATGCTCATCCTGACTTGGAGGCACAACCTTGCTTTGAAGTTCACCAAGAAGATTTCGCTTTTCCTGAAGAATGGATTTAAGTTTATCGGCGTCTGTCTGATCCACATTGTAGTGGGGAGAGCCTCCCAAAAATTCGTTAATAGATTCAAACTGTTTTTTTACAGCATCCAAATTTATGTCGGTTGTTCCTGCGGAAACAGCAAGAGTTTTTATCTCTGCAGAAAGGCTCTGGAGGTTTTCTGAAAGCTTGCATATTCCGTCAAAGAATGACCTCGCCTCATTGAAATCAGTGACTTCCTTGAACTTTGATACATTCAAGGCAAATGTTTGTTTAAGCTTATTTGTTTCACCAAGAACGGATGCGAGGTAGGAGTTTTGATTTGATACGGTTTTGGATTTAAGCTCTTCAACTGTACAGCATTTATTTTCTTCAAGTATTCCATAAATCTCAGCTTCAAGCGTTGACTTTTGTGTTTCAATTCTGGCTTTTATTTCGTCAACAGAAATGTTTTTAAGGTCTTCGCTATAAAACGAAAGAAGCAAGAGACTGTTTTCAAACTCTTGTTTTGCAAGTCTTACTGAAATATTATTCTTAAAAAGGTTTGTGACGTTTTTTGGAAAAATAGCTGAGAAAGCTACGATGCCCACAAAACATAGGCCGAGAGCGATATAAAACTTAAAAACAAAGATGCTTCCTATGCCCAAAACTGCAGACAGAGCGAGAACGGAGAATGCCGCAAGTGTTCTTTTTTTCTTGCATAGGCTTAAAACTTTTTCAAAATTTTTCTTTGCAGGAATTATGTTGTTAGCTAAAAAAACATTATCGCGATCAGAAACCTCTGATTTTTGTTCAAGATCATGAAGGTGGATATACACGCTGTCGGGAATTGAATTATAAGCATTTTGGGATGATAAAGAATAACTTTCATCAATTTGTTTCTTGAGTTCAGTGCCCTGAGTGATAAATGACTGCAAAACATTTAAATCAGGAAAAAATTTTTCAAGAGAGTCAAGAGTCTCCTGCTTTTTTTCAAGCTTTTCAAGGAGAGCCACAAGAATGGAAAGTTCTTTTTCTGCGTATTTTCTTTTTTCAGCGAGTGCAATGTTTTCAAGGGAATTTTCAATGTCCAATATTTCATTTTTCAGAGCACTTATATCCGTCATGAGTGAAAACTGTGCTTTGCTTTCTGTGTAAAATGCTTCAAGCTGAGCTTCAAGTTTTTCAAGACGGGCCTTTGCATCAACAAGAAGACCTTTTTTGCGGCTTTTTGAAATCAGCTCTTCTTTTGCAGATGAAATTCGCTGTATAACGGCAGTTTGTGAAAAATTTTCATCGCCTGTGACGGAAAGATTTGAAATACGCATAGCAAGGCTGTCCCCTGCAGCATCCGAAGTAAATCCTCCGAAGTTTTCGATAAAAACGCTACGTTCAAATTCACCAAGTTCCATATCGAAAAAGGTTTCGCCAATTTCAGAATCAGCAAGCTGTGGCTGTTTTTCTCCGGTGTCAAGATTTAAGACAGTAACTTTGTCACTGGCAGAGGTTTTTTTGAATTCCTTGTGGATTCTGAAATTGCCATCACTTGTTTCAACCTCAATAGCACCCGACATGGGAGAACCATTCCAAGGTGAATATTTTTTTCGGCTGTTCTTTGAAATATCAGCAACGTTCTTGCTGCTGTTTCCATAAAACATCATTTTAATGAAAGCCATGAGGGTTGATTTTCCGTCTTCATTTTTGCCGAAAATCAAGTTGAAGTCAGGCGAGAAGTCTATGCGTTGTCTACTGAACTTTCCGAAGTTTTCAATGTCAATTTTTTTAATTAGCACCAAGGGTCACCTCGCTTTCAAAAGCTTTTAGCCCCAATTTAAGCGCGGAGCGATATGTGACAGCATCTTCGGGGTTTGCATTTTCAGAAAGCTTCAGCATTTTTTGAACAAAAATCCCGCGCAGAGTGCTTTCTGAAGCAATTTTTTCTATATCTTTTACTTGAAATTCTGTGCAGTCCTTTACTTTGGCGTATTCCAGAACTTCGGATAGAGTAGTTTCAATCTGAGAAATATTTGGGGAAAAACTGAAATCAACTTCACCCACCAAAGAAATTCTGTAGAGATTTTTATCAAAAGTTTCAGGGAATTGGCTTTTTAATTGTACAATGATTTTTGAAGAAATGGCGGCAGAGGTGTCGCAATTTGAAATATCGGTTTCTGCAAAAATATACTGTCTTGAGGAAAGCTCGGTGTAAGAAAGGTTACAGTGTCCCCTTTTGACAGTGCCTATATAAACACCACGGCTTCCATCCTCATCAAAGCCTTTGCCATCGGGACAGCCACAGTATGAAAATGCAGTGTCCCCTGCCTTTTTGATTTCACTGCGTTTGTGAATGTGGCCAAGTGCCAGATAATCAAGACCGCTTTCTTTAATGGAGTTTTGGGAAATAGGGTTGTATACACTCTCAGTGAGACCAGAAACTATGTCTCCGTGAAGAACACAAAGATTTATAAATTCAGGATGAACTTCAAGTTTTTGTGAGAGGAGAGAAATTCGTTCAAACCGGTCTGTGAAAGCTGCACCGAAAAGGCGCACTTTTTTCTCAGGAAAGTCAAAATATTCGGCGAAAGAGGTAAAGACAACTACATTGTCGGGGAAATCGTTTTTAAGATAAAAGCTTCCGGGGCAGGCACAGTCGTGATTTCCAGGTGAAATAGCAATTGTTGTATCCGGAATATTTGACATTGCCTGAATTATTTCGGCCGCGGTTTCTGCGTCTGGGAAAGGGGTATCAAACAAATCCCCTGCAATGAGCAAAAAGTCGACAGCTTCTTTTCGGCAAATGTCAAGCACTTTGAAGAAAGTATTTTTTATTTCAGTACTACCTGACGAAAGGGCACCTTTCAGCCCGGTGCGTGATGCTCCGATATGAAAATCTGCACAATGCAAAATTTTTATGCTGTTCATACTTTATACTCCTTTCAAAAAATGTATCTTAAGTATATCACATTGGAATAAAAATTACAAGATAATGGTAGAATATTATTTGTTAAAATAGAGGGCGAATACGGTTGACACAAAATGGAAAATATGGTAAAATATTTTTGTATTTGCAAAATAAAAATTGCTATAAAAAGGATGTGAAAAAATGAGCACAAATGCTGTTGAAAAAGTACGCGAGGCAGAGCAAAAAGCGGAACAAACCGAGCGTGAAGCAACGAAACGTGCGCAGAATATAATTGATGCAGCAATGACCGAATGTGAAAGGTGTATCAAAGCGGCAAAAGCCGATGGAGAAACTGAATTCAAAAATGCGGTTGATGCATGCACAAAAACTGCAGAAGAAGAAAGCAAAAAGGCGAGACTTGGTTTTGATGGCGAGCTTGATAAACTCAAAACTTTGGCTGAAAGTAAATCTTCAAGAGCGGTTGAATTGGTAAAGGAAAAATTGATTTCCTGTTAAGAAATAGGAGGTGGCATAAATGGCAGTTTTACCTATGTCGAGGGTTAACATCTTCGGGCTCCTTAAAGACCGGAAGAAAATCCTTGAAGCATTGCAGCGTCTTGGTGTTATTGATGTGAAAACATTTGACACGGACGATGGTTTTGAAAAGGTTGAAACCGCTGTTTTTCAGGCAAGGTTTCAAAAGGCAAAGGCTGATGCAGCGCAGGCTCTTGAGGTCTTGGGGCGTTATTCTCCTGAGGAGAAATCCTTATTTTCTTCCCTTATGGGGCTTGAGAGGCTGTCTGCTCCGGAATATGAAAGTCATGTATCGCGTCGGGACGAAATTCTTGGCAAAGCGTCATACATTGTGGGACTCGAAAAGGAAATTGCTGATCTGAAATCAGAGATAATAAATCTTTCATCAAACATTGATGCACTTAGCCCATGGAAAGGTCTCGGTGTTTCTATGCGATTTTCTGGCACAAAGAAGACCGCTGCATTTTTGGGGACTTTTTCTGAAAACTATGAT
Organism: Clostridia bacterium; assembly: GCA_017620615.1. GTDB lineage: Bacteria > Bacillota > Clostridia > Monoglobales > Monoglobaceae > SIG440. Next base: position 39,779 of record JAGAUW010000029.1, read on the forward strand.
ATTGACAGTTTGAAAACGTATTTTGATGAATGCTGTGAAAAGAAAGAACTCGTGGAACTTAAAGAAAATGTGCATTTTGATATAGTAAGTCAAAGCGAGAACCAGACTTGCGTTATGGCTGTGTGCATCAAAGAACTTGCAGCAATGTGTGAGGAAGTTCTCAGGTATATGGGACTGGTTTCGCCTGTGGTCGACGTTGATGGCACTCCTGCTGAAAAAATAACCGAGTTTGAAGAGCGTATAAAACAGGCAAAAAAACAGCTGGCAGAAAATGAAGAAAAAATTCGTGAGTCGGAAGAATCTCGTGATGACCTTAAATTTATAGTCGATTATTTTGATATGCGTATTGAAAAATATCAGGTAATAGAAAGGCTTGGTCACAGCAAACGTGTGTTTGGTCTTACCGGATATTTGCCCAAAAAAGATACAAAAAAACTGGAAAATGCATTGACGGCTACTCTTGATGTTGCAGTGGAGTTTGCTGATGCTGATGGCGATGATGTTCCGGTTGCACTTAAAAACAATGGGTTTGCGGCACCTCTTGAGGGTGTGCTTGAAACATTCAGCCTTCCCGGACGCGGCGAGGTAGATCCTACGTCTGCTATGGCTGTTTTCTACTATTTCCTTTTTGGACTGATGCTTTCGGATGCGGCCTACGGATTTTTGATGGTTCTCCTTTGTGGATTTGCACTGTGGAAGTTCCCAAAAATGAAATCCGGTATGAAGAAATCCCTGAAGATGTATCTCTATTGCGGAATTTCAACTACGTTCTGGGGCGTGATGTTTGGTGGATACTTTGGTGATGCAATTCAAGTTGTGGCAAGAACATTTTTCAATAAAGAAGTTGTTATAAAGCCACTTTGGTTTTCGCCTATGGATGAGCCTATGCGAATGTTGGTGTTTTCGCTGTTTGTCGGTATAATCCATATCTTTGCAGGTCTTGGAATGAAGCTATATTCACTTGTTCGCACAAAACAGTGGAAAGACGCAATTTATGACGTTATTTTCTGGTATATGCTGGTTGGAGGAGCAATAGTGTATCTTCTCTCAATGCAGATGTTTGTGGATATGACAAACTTAAGCTTTATTCTGCCAAGCGCAGCAGGAAATGCGGCGGCTATTGTTGCGGTCATTGGTGCTATCGGCATTGCAATTACTGCTGGACGTTCCTCAAAAAATCCGGGTAAAAGGCTTGCTAAAGGTCTTTATGAGCTTTATGGCGTGACAAGCTATTTAAGTGATATTTTGTCATATTCAAGACTTCTGGCTCTTGGACTTGCAACTGGTGTTATTGCAAACGTATTCAATAAAATGGGAAGTATGTTTGGCGGCGGAATTTTTGGTGCCATAGCATTCACTATTGTGTTTGTTGTGGGACATACACTCAACATAGGCATAAATCTGCTTGGAGCATACGTTCACACAAACCGTCTTCAGTTTGTAGAATTTTTCGGAAAGTTCTATGACGGCGGTGGCGAGAAATATGAGCCATTCCGGGCTGACACGGCATATTTCGAGATAGAAAACAATTAAATTTAAGAAAATTATTAAGCATACTTGCCTGCGGTTGCGACAAAAAAAATTTGCAGGCGGAAAGGTTTTATTAAATATGGAATTTATGAATGGATTAGGTATGGCATTTGCCCTTTTGGGTGCGGCACTTTCGGCACTTCTTGCAGGTATCGGTTCTGCAGTAGGCGTAGGTATGGCAGGTGAAGCAGCAGCAGGGGTTGTTACAGAAGACCCGCAGAAGTTTGGTAAAGTTCTCATTCTTCAGCTTCTTCCAGGTACACAGGGTATTTATGGTCTTCTTATCGCTTTTATCACGCTTTCACAAATTGGTGTTCTTGGCGGTGGTGGAGATGCAATTTCTCTTGCTGAAGGTATACTTTACTTTGTAGCTTGTCTTCCTATGGGCTTTGTTGGTCTTTGGTCGGCAAAGCGTCAGGCAAGAGCTGCAGTTTCAGGTATTGCTCTTGTTGCAAAGAGACCTGAACAGATGGGTAAAGCTATAATTTTTGCGGCAATGGTTGAAACATACGCAATCCTTGCACTTCTCATCTCTATCCTTTCAATCGTAGGTATTCCTGCTCTCGGTCTTTAATAAAAGGCTAATATTTTGTGAAAACTCAAAGCAGATAGCTTTGGGCATAGGAGGGATATTGTATGACAGGACTTTCAAATATACTTGATAGAATTGAAAATGAGTCGGTTAAAAAGGCAGAGGAAATCATTCTCAAAGCAAACAATGAGGCGGACAAAATGATTTTTGCTGCAAAAAAAGAGGCTCAGGAAATTCTCGATGACTACAAAGCGAAAACAGAGAAAAAAACAACGGAAATATTGAGTCGCATAAAAGCATCTGATGAAATCGAAAAGAAAAGGGCAGAACTTTTTAAGAAACAAGAAATTATCAAGACAGTTTTGGCAACAGCACAAAATGAGATAAAAAGCCAAAGTAATGATGATTATTTTGATTTTCTTGGAAAAATATTGACAAAGTATGCACAAGACCAAAACGGGACAGTTGTTCTTTCGAATCGTGATTTTGAGAGTATGACAAAAAGCTTCAAGGATATTCTTCAGGAAAAAGGTCTTGCGGCAAAGGCGGGAAATCTGTCTGACAGAAACGGCTTTGTTATTGTTTATGGCAACATTGAAATAAACTGCACTGTGAATGCTATTTTTGATGCAGAAGCTGAGGAACTATCGGATATGCTTAACAAGTTTTTGTTTGACAGCGAAGGAGGGAATTAAATGCCCGAAATGTATACTTACGCTGTGGCACGACTTCACGCAAGCGAAAACAATATGCTCTCAAATCTGGATTTAGAACGCCTTTTGGCGGCGAATGATATGCGCGAGGCTATGGCAATCCTTTCTGAAAAAGGTTATGATACTATGAATGCGCAAAGTGCCGATGCTGTGCTTGAAAATGAACGCAAAAGGCTTTGGGAACTCATTGGCGAACTTGTTGACGATATATCTGTGTTTGATATTTTTCTTTATGAAAATGACTTTCACAATTTGAAAGCAGCTGTGAAATCGGTGGTTACAAAGGATGACTGCGGAAACATTTTAGTGCCTTATGGCACAGTTCCTGCTGAAACCATTGTTAAGGCTGTTGAGAACCGTGAATTTGGTGAACTTCCAAAGTTTTTGAGGGATGTTGCAGAAAAAGCGCTTATGGCTCTGCTTGAAACCGGAGACGGTGGGCTTTGCGATATTATTATTGACAAGGCATATCTTGAAATGCTTCTTGGATGTGGTGAAAAATCGGATATTGGTCTTATAAAGGATTATGCAGAAACAACGGTGGCTCTTTGTGATATAAAGATTGCTGCCCGGGGTTCACGACTTGGTAAGAATGCAGAATTTTTCAGACGCAGTCTTGCTGAGTGTAAAACTCTTAATATTGAAGAAGTAGGAAAAGCTGCTTCAAATGGCTTTGAGGATTTTATGGAATATCTCAAAGGCACTGATTACAGGGAAGCAGCAGATGTTCTGGCAAAATCCTATACCGCATTTGAAAAGTGGTGTGACGACCGGATTATGCAGGAAGCAAAAAAAGAAAAAAACAATCAGTTCACCCTGGCACCTATTTTTGCTCACATTCTTGCGAAAGAAAGTGAGTTTAAAATGGTGGGGCTTGTCCTTACTGCAAAACAGAACAAGCTAAACGGGGATGTTATAAGAGAAAGGTTGAGGGAACTTTATGTCTAAAGGAATTGCGGTTATTGGCGACCGTGACAGCATATACGGTTTTGCCTCAATCGGTTTTAATATATTTCCGGTGAGCAACACGGAAGATGGCATAAAAACCTTTAAAAATCTTTGCAAGGGCGAATATGCTGTTATTTATGTTACTGAGGCTTTTGCTGCGGAAATAGAAGAAGAAATAGAAAAAGTTTCTGAAAATTTATATCCGGCGATAATTCTCATCCCCGGTGTGTATGGCAATACGGGAAAAGGCGTGCTGTCTGTGAGAAAATCGGTTGAAAAGGCGGTTGGCTCGGATATACTTTTCAGTGGAGGAACACAGGACTAAACAAAGCGCGATGCTTTGTGCATTTCAGCTAAAAAAAGAAAGTGGTGTGTATATGAGTATCGGAAAAATCAAAAAGGTCGCAGGACCTCTTGTAATAGCCGAAAATATGCGTGATGCCAATATGTTTGACGTGGTTCGTGTTAGTAATCAGCGTCTTATTGGTGAAATTATTGAAATTCACGGTGACCTCGCATCAGTTCAGGTTTATGAAGAAACCTCAGGACTTGGCCCGGGTGAGCCTGTTGAATCAACGGGAAGTCCATTGAGTGTTGAACTGGGTCCCGGTCTTATCGGGGGTATTTTTGACGGAATTCAAAGACCTCTTGAGACAATTATGGAGGTGTCGGGAAACAATCTTCAGCGTGGTGTCGAGGTTATGTCCCTTGACCGTGAAAAGAAATGGAACTTTGTTCCCGTTAAAGCAGTCGGTGACAATGTCAAGGGCGGTGACATCATAGGAACAGTCCAGGAAACCGACGTTGTTACCCAAAAAATTATGGTGCCCAACGGTGTTGATGGAAAAATTGTCAGCATAAATGAGGGTAGCTTTACCGTTACAGAAACAGTAGCGGAAATTGAAAAGGCTGACGGCACAAGAGAAAACGTTTCTCTTATGCAAAAATGGCCTGTAAGAAAGGAAAGACCATATAAGAAAAAGCTTCCACCTGAAATGCCGCTTGTTACTGGGCAGAGAGTTATTGATACCCTCTTCCCCATAGCAAAGGGTGGTGTTGCATCTGTTCCCGGTCCTTTCGGCAGTGGAAAGACGGTTGTTCAGCATCAGCTGGCAAAGTGGGCAGAGGCTGATATTGTGGTTTATATCGGTTGCGGTGAACGTGGAAACGAAATGACAGATGTTCTCAATGAGTTCCCTGAGCTTATTGACCCAAAGACGGGAAAATCATTGATGGAACGAACAGTTCTTATTGCGAACACATCTGATATGCCTGTTGCGGCTCGTGAGGCATCAATTTATACAGGTATTACCATTGCGGAATATTTTCGAGATATGGGATATTCGGTGGCTCTTATGGCTGACTCAACATCACGTTGGGCGGAGGCTCTTCGTGAAATGTCAGGACGTCTTGAAGAAATGCCCGGTGAAGAAGGTTATCCTGCATATCTGGGAAGCCGTCTTGCTCAGTTCTATGAACGTGCAGGCAGAATTATTGCAACTGGTAGCGAAGACCGTGAGGGCTCACTTTCGGTTATTGGTGCGGTTTCGCCCCCCGGTGGCGATATTTCAGAGCCTGTTGCTCAGGCGACCCTGAGAATTGTAAAGGTGTTCTGGGGACTTGATTCTTCCCTTGCGTATAAGCGTCACTTCCCGGCAATCAACTGGCTCACAAGTTATTCCCTTTATGTTGATACAATGGCTAAATGGTTCAATGATGCATCAGGCGGTGACTGGACAGAACTTCGCACAAGAATTATGAAAATTCTTCAAAACGAGGCAGAACTTGAAGAAATAGTAAAGCTTGTTGGTATGGATGCTCTTTCTGCTCCTGACCGTCTTGTTCTTGAAACAGCACGTTCGGTACGTGAAGACTATCTCCATCAGGATGCTTTCCATGAGGTTGACACCTACACCTCGGTTGAAAAGCAGTATCTTATGATGAAGCTTATCTTGAAATTTTATGACCAGTCAGCGGATGCACTTTCAAAGGGTGCGGACATTGAAAGCCTGGTCAATATGGAAGTAAGAGAAAGAATAGGCCGATACAAATATACACCGCTTGATAAAGTAAATGATGAATATAACAATATCTCGACTGAACTTAAGAATGAGATAAATAAAGTTATGGCAGGGAGGGAAAGCTGATGCCAAAGGAATACAGAACTATTGAAGAAGTTGCAGGACCACTTATGCTGGTTCGTGATGTTACTGATGTAAACTACAACGAGCTTGGCGAAATTGAGCTTGCAAACGGCGAAAAACGTCGCTGTAAAGTGCTTGAAATTGACGGCGGAAATGCTTTGGTTCAGCTTTTTGAGTCCTCAACAGGTATAAACCTTTCAAACAGCAAGGTAAGATTTCTTGGCCGTTCTATGGAACTTGGTGTTTCAGAGGATATGCTGAGCCGTGTATTTGACGGTCTCGGACGCCCTATTGACGGCGGTCCTGAAATTCTTCCTGAAAAAAGACTTGATATAAATGGTCTTCCTATGAATCCTGCGGCAAGAAACTATCCTCAGGAGTTTATTCAGACAGGTGTTTCTGCTATTGACGGTCTTAACACACTTGTAAGAGGTCAAAAGCTCCCGATTTTTTCAGCCAGCGGTCTTCCCCATGCCAACCTTGCGGCACAGATTGCAAGACAGGCGCAGGTGAGAGGAACTACCGACCCGTTCGTTGTTGTTTTTGCGGCTATTGGTATAACCTTTGAAGAGTCTGAATTCTTCATTAACAGCTTCAAGGAAACCGGTGCAATTGACAGAACAGTTATGTTTGTAAACCTTGCAAACGACCCTGCTGTTGAACGTATAGCAACACCTCGTATGGCGCTTACTGCTGCGGAATATCTGGCGTTTGAAAAAGGCATGCACGTTTTGGTTATTCTCACGGATATCACAAACTATGCGGACGCGCTGCGTGAGGTTTCGGCTGCACGGAAAGAGGTTCCGGGACGTCGTGGATATCCAGGCTATATGTATACTGACCTTGCAACACTTTATGAAAGAGCCGGCAGACAAAAGGGCAAGAACGGAAGTATCACTATGATACCAATTCTAACAATGCCTGAAGACGACAAAACTCATCCAATCCCTGACCTTACGGGATATATCACAGAGGGACAGATAATCCTCAGCCGTGATTTGTACCGCAAGAATGTTATGCCGCCTATTGATGTTTTGCCGTCGCTTTCACGTCTTAAGGATAAGGGTATTGGTGAGGGCAAAACCCGTGCCGACCACGCAAACACAATGAATCAGCTTTTTGCAGCTTATGCAAGAGGCAAGGACGCCCGTGAGCTAATGATAATTCTTGGTGAAGCGGCACTTACTGATATGGATAAGATTTATGCGAAGTTTGCTGACAAGTTTGAGGAAGAATATGTTTCCCAGGGCTATGACAAAAACAGAAGCATTGAGGAAACTCTGGAGCTTGGCTGGAAATTACTCTCAATTCTTCCAAAGAGTGAACTCAAGCGTATCAAGGACGAATTCATTGAAAAATATTATATTGAATAAAGGGGGGTGCAAGGTTTGGCATCCACACATGTGAATCCCACCCGAATGGAGCTTACCAGGCTAAAGAAAAAGTTGGTAACTGCAAAACGCGGACATAAGCTCCTGAAAGACAAACGTGATGAGCTTATGCGGAGATTCTTAGAACTTGTAAAGGAAAATATGGAGCTCCGAAAGAACGTGGAAAAGGGCTTAGAAGAAGCAAATAAAAACTTTGTTCTTGCAAAAGCTATAATGAGAGAAGAAACACTGAACACAGCACTTCTTGCACCGCTTCAGTCCATTTCAGTTAATGTAAAAACAAACAACGTTATGAGTGTTGAAATTCCGTCTTTTGATTACAAGACAAGAACACCAGACGAAAATGGTATGTATTCATACGGATTTGCCTTTACTTCAAGTGACCTTGATTATGCAGTGAAATCCTTGTCGGATATTTTTCCTCAGATGCTTAAATTGGCTGAGGTTGAAAAATCCTGTCAGCTTATGGCTGCGGAAATTGAAAAAACCCGACGTCGTGTTAATGCTCTTGAACACGTTATGATTCCTGAAACGGAAGAAAGCATCAAATATATAACGATGAAGCTTGACGAAAACGAAAGAAGCACTCAGGTACGTCTTATGAAAGTTAAGGATATGATGATAAAGGAAGCAATTGAAGCAAAACGTAGCGTATCTCAATGACGTTTGTGGTATGTATTAAATTTATGTCGCAGTTTGATGGCGGTTGGTCCTTTGTGATTGACCGCCAAAAAACTTTTTTGGAAAAATATTAAAAAAAGTATTGACAAGCCAAAGAAAAAAGTGTATACTATTAAACGTTGTGAGACACAATATGCACCTTTAGCTCAGTTGGTAGAGCACCTGACTCTTAATCAGGGTGTCCACGGTTCGAGCCCGTGAAGGTGTACCAAAACGACTTGCTTTGTGGCGAGTCGTTTTTTTGTTTCTATATAAAAGGGCGCTATCTCAATCTGTGAAAAGACACTTTTTGAGATACGCCCTGATTTAGTTAATTACAGTTAAATCTGCAAGCGATAAGGCAGGTTGCACTTGTTATCAAAAGAGAAAAGAAAAACAAAAGAGCACCTGTTATTATTGTTCCCAAAATACTTGTTGCAGCAAAGGTTACACCGAGAAGAATAACTGATGTCAGTATTGTGCCAAGAATTCCTGCAAAAAATGCTTTCAGGTTTCTACAACAGCAAGTAGCTTCTCGAGACTCGGAAACGGGAGTCACAAGGGTTAAACCAAGAAAACCTACTGCAATACCGAACAATACCCACAAAAATGCAGGAGTGAGTGTTATAATGCCGGTAAAGCTTAAAATTGCTGCAATTATACCGATAATAATGCTTGCGATAACAGATTTGCCTATGCAGTTAAACTCACAGTTGCAAGTTATAATCATATATTTCACCTCCACTTTATAATATGCCATTCATATTTTTGAAGTGATTACAAAGTGAAAAAATGTTGAAAAATGGAAAAAAGATGATATAATATAGAATAACGATAAATACGAATGGATAAATTATGAGGTAAATTTTTCATGGATATACAGCTAAAAATATTACTATATTGGTAGGAAAGAGTTGTTTCTGTATTGATTTAATGGTATAATTATGATATACTTACATTACTTGTTAACGATTATGTTTTCGCTGTGAGGAGTGGTTTATTTATGTTATATGAAAAAGTTTATTTTGATGAAAAAGACCCAAATGCGTTTCTTGAAGTTTTTGTTTCTGAACGTCCGAAGGATTTTGTGAGAAAAGCAATGCTGGTTGTTCCTGGCGGTGCTTATATGGGTGTTGACGGTGAACGTGAGGGTGAGCCGATTGCACTCGCTTTTTTGCCAAAGGGTACAATGCTTTTGTGCTAAATTACTCTACCGGTGAGGGCATTTCTTTCCCCAGACATCTCATTCAGGCATCAAAAGCGATTAAATACATACGGGACAATGCGAAACGTTTTAATATTGACCCTGAGAAAGTCATTGTTTCAGGATTTTCTGCGGGAGGTCATCTTGCGGCATGCCTTGGAACTATGTGGGATAAAAAAGAGATTTATGATGAGATTGATATGCCGTTTGGCTATAATAAGCCTGATGGAATGATGCTTATATATCCTGTCATTTCAGGAAAGCATCACGCCTTTTCGTTCAAGTGGTTGTTTGGTGGTCAGGTGCCTGATGAAGATATGAAATATCAGGGAAGTCCCGAAAACTTCATCAGTGAAAATTCGAGTCCTGCTTATATTATGCATACTTCAAATGACCAGATTGTAGATGTGAAAAACTCTCTTGCTTTGGCGGACGCTCTGGCGACAAAAGGTATAAAGTTTGAAATGCATATTTTCCCTGACGGACCTCACGGCGTAGCGCTTGGAAATGAAATAACCAAATGCGGAAATGAGAAATGGTGCAACAGTGCCATCGCAACATGGGTTGACAGTGCTGCCACCTGGGCGGAAAATCTCTTTGCAGAATAGGGGAGGCTGAGTATGAAAAAAGTTACTTTACTTGGTGATTCAATACGTATGGGATATGGAAAACGTGTTGAAGAGCTTTTGAAAGATGAATTTGAAATTTATCAGCCTGAGGATAACTGCCGTTTTTCAAAATATACCCTGCGTGGTGTTCTTTATGAATGGTCAAAGCAAATTGAGGGCAGTGACGTCATTCACTGGAACAACGGACTTTGGGATATGTGTGATTTTGGAGAGGGAGTTTTTTCCACCAAAGAGGAATATGCAGAAAATATGAAACGCATCGCAAGGCTTCTCAAAAAAAGGGGGAAAACGGTTATTTTTGCGACAACTACTCCTGTCCGCGAGGGAAATCCCTATGACGACAACCAAAGAATTGTTGAATATAACAATTTTATTGCGCCAATTCTCTCGGAAATGGGAGTTCTCATAAATGACCTTCACAGTGTGGTTGCACCCGACATAAATAAATACATACGCGAGGATGATAAAATTCATCTTACTGACGAGGGTATTGAAGTTTGTGCCAAAAAGGTTATTGAGAGCATAAAAAGTGCTTTGTAAAGCTGAACATATTTAAGATTTTGTCCCTTTGAGGACATAGGAGGATGAAAAATGAACAAGCAGGAATTGATGAAACATATTGGCTCCGTTGACCAGATTGGCGGAGTAAGGAATTTTACTTTCAATGACGGTTGTGCAAAGGGAGTCTAAGCAATTGAGGTGAATACCGGAAAAATCCGTTTTGTCATTCTGCCTGACAGAGCAATGGACATTGCTCAGGCATATTACAAAGAAAATACAGTAAGCTGGCTGTCAAAAACCGGCATTACAGCACCTGCGTTTTATGAAAAGGATGATTTGAACTGGCTCAGAGGTTTTTATGGCTGTCTTATTACTACCTGTGGACTTAAAAATATTGGAGGCCCAGTTGGTAAGCACGGCCTTCACGGAAGAATTGCAAACACACCTGCGGAAAATATTTCTGTGTTTTCTGACTGGGTTGGTGACGAGTATATTATGAAAGTTACCGATGAAATGCGTGAAAGCGTGGTTTTTGGTGAAATCTTTTGCTTCGAAGAACAATTACCGCAAAGCTTTTTGCTGAAGAATTTACTGTCCAAGACACCATCATAAATCAGGGCTTTAATGATGAAGATGTTGCACTTTGTTATCATTGCAACTTCGGCTATCCACTTGTAAGAGAAGGGGCAAAAATGATAAATGTTCCTGCTGACATTGCTGAGATTCCGGCGCCTATCCATGGATTTGAGGAACAGTGCATTGATGTTAAGCATACTGGTGATGTTGCGACAGCGGGTATTGAAAATGGAGAAATCGGGGCGTATATAACCTACGAAAGAAAAACGCTTCCTGATTTTCTTGTATGGAAAATGATGGGCGAGAGCGAATATGTTGTTGGACTTGAGCCAATAACCACATCCCTTGGCGGACAGGATATTATTGACAATAAGAAATTTGTTTCTTTAAAGCCTTTTGAAGAATATAAAACAAATCTCAAATTCAGTTTCAAAGAACTGAAATAATTTCAAAGGAGAAGAGTTATGAAAAAGTCTGTAAAAGATATCCTTGATATAATCAAAAAGAATGACATCAAAATGGTAGATTTTAAAATGGTTGACATCAACGGTCAGTTTCGTCATGTTACCATCCCTGCCAAGAACTTTTCTGAAAAGACTATGAAAAATGGTATCGGCTTTGATGCCTCAAACTATGGCTATGCGGTGGTTGAAAAGAGTGATATGGTGTTCATTCCTGACCCTGACACAGCGGTTATTGATCCATTCTGCGAAATCCCTACTTTGTCGATGACGGGAAATGCTATGATTATTGACAATCCTGAAAACAGACCCCTTGCTCAATATCCAAGAAATATAGTTCTGGCAGCCGAAAAATATCTTAAAGACAGTGGTATTGCAGATACTATGCTTATCTTACCTGAATTTGAATTTTACCTTTTTGACAATGTAGGCTGGGAAGTAAAGCCCGAATCAATCGGTATGGCTCTTGACGTCAGCCAGGCACACTGGAATAGTGCGGAAGAAGGTCTTGGAAATGTGGTTGCAAAGCAGAAGAACTATCACATTGCAAAGCCTTTTGACGTTTCTTATGAAGCAAGAAGCGAAATGTGTATGCTTATTGACGATGCCGGCATCGCCCTTAATTATCATCATCCGGAGGTGGGTGCAGGAGGTCAGTTTGAAATCGAACCTGAGCTTGGACAAATGTCAAAGATGGCAGATGCTACCATGATGATAAAATATATAATTCATAACACGGCAAGAAAATATGGTATGTCTGCTACCTTTATGCCGAAGCCTGTTATGGGCGAAGCAGGAAGTGGTATGCATGTTCATATGTTGCTGCTTAAAGATGGCGAGCCGGTGTTCTCTGATGACAATGGTTATTCAAATTTAAGCCGTGAAGCGCATTATTTTATGGGTGGTCTTCTCAAGCATATCGCATCGCTTTGCGCTCTTACAAATCCAAGCACAAATTCATTCAAGCGTCTTGTTCCTGGATTTGAAGCGCCTGTGACTGTGGGTTATGCTACATCAAACCGCAGTGCTGTCATCAGAATTCCCGCATATGCAAAAGAACCTTCACTGAGACGATTTGAACTTAGAAATCCTGATGCAACCTGCAATCCTTATTTCTGTTATGCAGCTATTCTTATGGCAGGTATTGACGGCATCAAGAATAAAATTGACCCCCACGAAAATGGTTGGGGCCCATATGATATGAACCTTTTCCACCTTCCTGAAGAAGAAAAAGCAAAGCTCAAACAGCTCCCCACATCTTTGGGTGAAGCTCTTGATGCTCTTGAAAAAGATAATGATTACCTTACAACTGGTGGTGTATTTCCTGAGGAACTTATTAAGAACTTTATTACATCAAAGCGCAAGGAAGTTGCTGAACTTGCGGCAATTCCTCACCCGGCGGAATTTGACCGATACTACAATCTGTAATCCATTTGCAAGGTCGAGATTTCGACCTTGCAAAAATTTTTATCTGCTATAAACTGATTTTTGAGGTGATAAAATGAGAAAAATAAACGCTGAACTTATTACACAGACGGTGAAAAGGCTGTGCATTGAGGCAAATTGTTATCTTGGTAAGGATATAAAAGACCGTCTCCGAAAATTCTATGAGGAAGAGCCTTGGGAACAGGCAAAAGAGATTTTGGGTAGGATAATCGAAAATTATAATATTGCGGAGGATAGCAGCCAACCCATATGTCAGGATACGGGCATGGCGTGTGTATTTTTGAAAATCGGTCAGGATGTTCACGTGGTTGGCGACATAAAGGAAGCTGTCAATGAGGGTGTAAAACAAGGTTATGAAGAGGGCTACCTTAGAAAAAGTGTAGTCCGTGACCCTATTGACAGAGTGAACACTGGCGACAATACCCCTGCAATGATATATTTTGACATAGTAAAAGGCGACAAAATTGAAATTACCATAGCCCCCAAGGGCTTTGGCAGTGAAAATATGAGTAGGATTGCTATGCTCAAGCCCTCTGATGGCTTGCAAGGGGTGAAGGATTTTATCATTCAGACGGTGAAAGAGGCGGGACCCAATCCGTGTCCGCCCGTTGTGGTTGGTGTAGGAATTGGAGGAACTTTTGACAAAGCGGCATATATGGCAAAGGAAGCGCTTTTGAGACCTGTTGATAAGCACAACGAAACTCCGTTTTATGCACAGCTTGAAGATGAACTCCTTGAAAGAATAAATCTATTGGGTATCGGACCTCAGGGATTTGGCGGCAAAACAACGGCACTTGGTGTAAATATCGAATGGTGTCCTACGCATATTGCGGGATTGCCCGTTGCTGTGAACATAAACTGTCACGTGACAAGACACAAAACGGAGGTGATATAGATGGCAATTAAAATCCAGACTCCTCTCACCCGTGAGGGCGCAAAAAAGCTTAGAGCAGGTGACAGCTGTCTTATATCAGGTGTTATTTATGCCGCAAGAGATGCGGCACACAAGCGACTTTGTCAGCTTATAAAAGACGGTAAACAGTTGCCTTTTGATGTGAAAGACAGCATTATATATTTCGTGGGGCCGACTCCGGCAAAACCGGGGCAGGTTATTGGCTCGGCTGGACCAACCACATCATACCGTATGGATGCATATAGCCCGGATTTAATCGCTCAGGGGCAGACGGGTATGATAGGGAAAGGAAAAAGAGGTCCTGAGGTTGTTGATGCTATGAAAAAATATGGTGCAGTTTATTTCGGGGCAATAGGAGGCTGCGGAGCTCTTCTTGGAAGGTGCATAAAAAAGTCGGAGGTGATTGCCTATGATGATTTAGGTGCCGAGGCGGTAAGACGGCTCACCGTGGAGGATTTTCCGGTTGTGGTGATAATAGATAGCCTTGGCAATAACTTGTATGAAACAGGAAAAGACAACTACCTTAAAAGCCTTTCCAGAAATTAAGATGTCATAAAATGACTTGATTTTATTATGAGAAAATGATATTATAATTAGAATATTAAGGATTGATTTGAATGAAGAATACATCAAAAATCGTAATTTTTGCGATGGCACTTGCAGTACTTTGCGCAGTGTTTGTTTCCCAGGGGAATATAACCGATAGTAATGATTTGTGGGGAAGCGCTGTTTATACAGACGATACCGAATTTGGAAACGGTGAAAAAACTGTGATTGTCAAGGTTGTTGCAGGAGATAATTCGGTGGACTTTGTGCTAAACACCGACCAAGAAACTCTTGGAGAAGCACTTCTTGAAAATAAGCTTATTTCAGGCGAAAAAGGGCCGTATGGTCTTTATGTCAAAACGGTTAACGGCATACTAGCAGACTATGATGAAAACAAAAGCTATTGGTCTCTTTCAAAAAATGGTGAATATATGCAGACCGGTGTGAGTGATACAAAAATCGCAGACGGCGAAAATTATGAATTGACTTATACAAAATAAAATATAATAAATATGTGAAAGGAGGTGAGAAATATGAAAACAACAGAGCTTTATGACCTTACAAAAACCATAGCGGCACCGCTTCTTGAATCTTTCAAATATCCGTGGTTGTGCCTTGGAAAGATAAAGGAATTTATTGTTGAACTGGGCAAAAAATTGGATAAAGAGGTGTTCGAAGAGATTGCTGAAAATGTTTGGATTGCAAAATCTGCAAAAATTTTCCCGTCGGCTTATATTGAGGGGCCTTGCATAATTGATGAGAATTCTGAAGTAAGACAGTGCGCTTTCATAAGAGGCAGTGTCATTGTTGGCAAAAATTGTGTAGTGGGAAATTCTACCGAAATGAAAAACTCCATAATTTTTGACAATGTACAGGTTCCGCATTTCAATTATGTGGGTGATTCGATCCTTGGCCATCGTTCGCATCTTGGTGCAGGGGCTGTTACTTCAAATGTGAAGAGTGACAAAACCTTGGTTACCATAAATCTTGATGGAGAGAAAATTGAAACAGGACTTAAAAAGTTCGGGGCTATGGTTGGCGATTTTACCGAAGTGGGATGTAACAGTGTTCTTTGTCCGGGCACAGTTATTGGCAGAAACTGCACGATTTATCCACTGTCAAGGGTAAGAGGCTTTTTGAAGGAGAACTCAATTTTTAAAAGCGAAGAGAATATTGTAACAAAGGTCTAATGCTTACAATGTTTTTAAAAACAGTGTCATCTCTTCTGACGTAACTGTTTAGCGCCGGACTGCAAATTTTTTGCAGTGACGAGGTAAGAAGTTATCGAAGTCTTCGGCGGATACTTCTTCGGCAAAATCCTTGTCGTGAGGATGTATACAAACAAACAAAAGTGCATCCGTTGGATTTTTTAAAGACCAAAAATGTTTTTTTTGGAGGAAAAAAATAGATGGGAAAATATTTTGGAACTGACGGATTTCGTGGCGAAGCCAATGTAAACCTGACAGTTGAACACGCTTTTAAGATAGGAAGATACCTTGGATGGTATTATGGCAAAGAGCACAAGTGCAAGGTTGTAATTGGAAAGGATACAAGACGGTCAAGCTATATGTTTGAATATGCTCTGGCGGCGGGACTTACAGCAAGTGGCGCTGATGCGTATCTTCTGCACGTTACCACAACACCGTCGGTATCTTACGTTGTGAGAACTGAGGATTTTGATTGCGGCATAATGATTTCAGCCAGCCACAATCCGTATCACGACAACGGCATAAAGCTTATAAACAACCGCGGTGAAAAAATGTCAGAGTCAATCATTGCGGATATTGAGGCATATATTGATGGTGTTATCGGTGAAATTCCCTTGGCTGTTGGTGAAGATATAGGAAGAACAATCGATTATGTTGCAGGCAGAAATCGCTACACGGGATATATAATTTCTCTTGCAAGAAATTCTTACAAGGGTATTAAAATCGGTCTCGACTGTTCAAACGGAAGCACATGGATGCTGGCAAAAAACATTTTTGATACCCTTGGTGCAGAAACATATGTCATAGGAAATCAGCCTAATGGCTTCAATATAAATTATGATTGTGGTTCTACTCATATTGAAAATCTTTGTAAATTGGTGAAGGACAACGGCCTTGATATTGGCTTTGCTTTTGACGGAGACGCTGACAGATGCCTTGCGGTGGATGAAAAGGGAAATGTTTTGACAGGCGACCACATTATGTATTTTTGCGGAAAGTACATGAAAGCGAATGGCACTCTCAAAAAGAACACTGTTGTTACCACGGTTATGTCAAACCTTGGACTTTACAAGGCACTTGATGCCGAGGGCATTGATTATGTAAAGACAGATGTAGGCGACAAATATGTTTATGAATCCATTCAGACCAATGATTATTGTTTTGGCGGTGAGGAATCGGGACATATAATTTTCTCAAAATATGCATCAACAGGTGACGGACTTATTACTGCCCTTCAGATAATGGAAGTATTGATTGAGAGCAAGCTTTCTGCATCAAAGCTTTGTGAGGGATTTGAAAGATTTCCTCAGCTTACACGAAATGTACGGGTTGAAAACAAGGATGCGGCACTTTGTGATGAGGATGTGAAACGGGCTGTAAAAGAGGTGGAGGAAAGTCTTGGCGATGACGGAAGAATTCTTTTCAGAAAAAGCGGCACAGAACCTCTCATTCGTATTATGGTTGAGGCTAAGGGTGAAAGCATATGTGAGGCTATGGCTCAAAAAGTGTATGATATTATGAAAGAAAAAGGTTATGCACTTAACTAAAAACAAAGCCTTTGCCATTGACAAAAATGATGTAAAGTGATATACTCTAAAAAAGTAAATATTTTCTTCGGGGCAGGGCGAAATTCCCTACCGGCGGTGACAGTCCGCGAGCCACTTGTGGTTGATTTGGTGAAATTCCAAAACCGACAGTAAAGTCTGGTTGAGAGAAGAAAGCTTTATAATAATTTGTTATAGAGTATCTGTCCCGATTGCGTTTTGCAATCGGGATTTTTTGTGAAAAGGAGTGGTCTTTATGCAGAAAAACAGCAAAATAAAATGGATGGTTGAAGTCGCTATGCTTTCGGCGGTGGCGGTAGTTCTTATGCTCCTTGAATTCCCTCTGCCTTTTATTGCACCGCCTTTTTACGAAATGGATTTCAGTGAGGTTCCTGTTCTCGTGGGAGCGTTTGCTATTGGACCGATTGCTGGTGTTGTCATTGAGGGGATAAAAGTGATTCTAAATCTTCTTATAAACGGCACAATCACCGCAGGAGTGGGAGAAGGTGCAAACTTTTTGGTTGGTGTTGCCTTTATTCTGCCTGCAGGTATTATTTACAAACGTAAAAAGACAAAGAAAATGGCTATAATCGGTATGTCAGTTGGTGGAATCGTTATGGCGATTTTGTCCTGCTTTATAAATGCATATGTGCTTATACCGGCATATGGCGGAGCTATGGGACTTGAAATCAGTGCTTTTGTAGGTATGGCACAGGAAATATATAAAGGAATTGACTCCCTGTTTGAAATGGTGCTTCTTTGTGTGTTGCCGTTTAATGTAATAAAGGTCATTTCAGTGTCGGTGGTGACAACTTTCCTTTACAAACACATAAGCCCAATTCTGAAAAGCAAGAATTGATATATAAAATCTAAATAAGCTATTGACAAATAGTAAAGATTAAAGTATAATCAAAATGTTAGATAGAGGTGCGTTATGTCATCATTAGGCAGATTTTCATCGCTTTGCCAAAGCGGATTTGCTGAAAGGGGCAGGCGCCGAAGACGGTTCGTGGCAAAGGACTGGTCTGGCAGTTGGGAATAATATCCCAAATGTTGTCGCACAAGTGCGGAGAGCTATCATATCATATTTGTTAATGGTTTTATATCCTTGCATATATCTTATGATAGTTGAAAAATCAGCTATCATTTTTTTATGAAAGCAAAAAGATAATAAGGTAAAGGAGTTTTGAAAATGAAAGAAACTGTTTTTAAAGGTGTTGCAACGGCCATTGTTACACCGATGACCGAAAATGGAGTTGACTACGAAAGCTTTGAAAGACTTATTGAGTGGCAGATTGAAGAAGGTATAAATGCAATAGTTGTTGCCGGTACAACCGGTGAGGGTTCGACCCTTTCTGACCAGGAGCATAAGGATGTTCTCAAATTTGCGGTTGAAAAGGTAGGGGGCAGAATTCCTGTCATTGCAGGCACAGGCTCAAACGACATAAGCTATGCAATAAGCCTCACAAAATATGCGTGTGAGATTGGTGCTGATGCTATGCTGGTTGTTACACCTTACTATAATAAGGCGACGCAGGGTGGACTTATTCAGTCTTTCACTGCTATTGCTGATGCAAGCACAAAGCCGGTTATTCTTTACAATGTTCCCTCACGTACAGGCTGCAACATCATGCCCGAGACTTGCGCTGTCCTTGCAAAGCATCCCAATATCGTGGGCATAAAAGAAGCAAGCGGAAACATTTCACAGATTGCAAAGGTTGCATCGCTTGTTGATGAAGATTTTGCAATTTATTCAGGAAACGATGACCAGATTGTTCCCATTTTGTCACTTGGAGGCATTGGCGTTATTTCTGTGCTTTCAAACATTGCACCAAAAGACACTGTGAAAATCTGTGACAGCTTTTTCTCTGGTGACGTGAAAGAAAGCAAAAGACTTCAGCTTCAGTATCTTGACCTCATTGATGCACTCTTCTGTGAAGTGAATCCAATCCCTGTAAAAGCTGCGATTTCTGCCATGGGATTTGGTGAGAATTATCTCAGACTTCCACTTACTCCAATGGAAGAGGCTCATGCCGAAAATATGTACAGACTTATGAGAAAAAACGGAATTGAAATTTAACTTTCCTGAAAGGATAACAATAAATGATTTGTGAAAATCTTGAAATCAACCAGAGGGGAAACCTGACCTTTGCCGGTCGGGACACGGTGGAGCTTGCAAAGAAGTATCAGACGCCGCTTTTCTTGATGGATGAAGAACGTATACGGAAAAACTGCAGAACATACGTTGATGCAATGAAAAAATATTTTGGCGAAGACGCTCATCCGCTTTATGCCAGCAAGGCAGCATCCTTCAAGGCTGTTTATAAAATAGCAATGGAAGAGGGTATGGGCGTTGACGTGGTTTCCTGCGGTGAGATTTATACAGCAAAAAGTGTAGGCTTCCCCATGGAAAAGGCATACTTCCACGGCAACAACAAGACTGATTTCGATATAAAATATGCCATAGAAAACGGCATTGGTTATTTTGTGGCGGACAGCCGTGAAGAAATTGATGTTATCGACTGTATTTCCGGGGAAATGAATGTTTGTCAAAACATAATTATCCGCATAACGCCCGGCATTGACCCGCATACCTATGATGCGGTGGCAACAGGCAAGGTTGACTCGAAGTTTGGCTTTGCAATCGAAACGGGTGCAGCAGAATGTATTGTGAAATATGCTCTTTCAAAAAAGAACATAAAGCTTTGCGGTTTCCATTGTCACGTGGGTTCTCAGGTTTTTGACTCGGATGTGTATTTCAAGACTGCTGATATTATGCTAAGGTTTATTGCGGATATGAAAGCAAAGTTTGGTTACGAGGCAGAAATTCTTAACCTTGGCGGCGGCTATGGAGTGAGATATGTTGAATCAGACCCCGTGATTGACATTGAAGAAAATATCGCTCAGGTTGCAAAGATGGTGAAAGAAAAATGCAGTGAGCTCAGAATAGATGTTCCTGCAATCCGTATGGAGCCTGGTCGTTCAATCGTTGCAGACAGCGGACTCACTCTTTATACTGTGGGAAGTGTAAAGGTTATTCCTGAATATAAGAACTATGTTTCAATTGATGGCGGGATGGCAGACAACCCAAGGTTTGCTCTTTATGGCTCGGAATATACCGTGGTGACAGCAAACAAGATGAACGAGGAATGTGACTTTTCTTGCTCTGTTGTGGGCAGATGCTGTGAATGTGGCGACATAATTCAGGAAAATGTCAGCTTGCCGTCAAGCGTGAAACGTGGCGATACTATCGCGGTTATGACAACGGGTGCATACAACTATTCAATGGCGTCAAATTATAACAGGCTTCAAAGACCGCCGATTGTGATGCTCACAAAAACGGGGGAATACACCGCGGTGGAACGTGAAAGCTTAGATGACATAATAAAAAACGATTTATAAAAATAAAGCTCTCTTTTCGGAGAGCTTTTTCTTTTGAATAAATACTTTACAAAAAGGAAAAAATATGGTAATATAATATTGCGACTTAGTTTAATATTTTTTCAATGATAGTACGCATTTTTATTTTGATAAAAATGCATGCTCTATTTTGCTTACTGTCATTGGAAGTATAAACTGAGTCGCGTCAGGGAGCCATGCATTTTTTGTGCGTGGCTTCGGCTACGCACTTTTTTTATTTTGTATAAACACTTTACAAAAAGGAAAAAGTATGTTATGCTGAATATACACCACACAAGTTAATAATGCAATTTGCAGGGGAAGTGTTTTTATTTTGATAAAAACGCATTCTCTTAATTTGACTTTCTCTTGTGGATTGCAAACTTGTGTGGTGCAAGCGGAGCTATGCGTTTTTTGTGCGTGGCTCCGGCTGCGCACTTTTTTATTTGCATAAATGTGTAGCTCTGGTTGTGACCAAACAAACTGGAAAACCTCACCCATTTGGGTGAGGTTTTCGCTTTAAGTGATTATTTATTTGCTTTTTCCATATCCTTGTTGCGGATTTCAACACGGCGGACTTTTCCGCTGATTGTCTTGGGAAGTTCATTCACAAATTCCACAATTCTTGGATATTTATATGGTGCTGTGTGTGTCTTTACGTATTCCTGAATTTCTTTTTTCAGTTCGTCAGTGCCGACAGTGTTTTTGGTGAGAACAATGGTAGCCTTGACAATCTGTCCACGGACCTCGTCAGGAACAGCGGTGATTGCACATTCCAGAACATAGGGAAGCTCCATAATAACACTTTCAATTTCAAAAGGTCCGATGCGGTAGCCTGAAGATTTGATAACGTCATCAATACGTCCCACATACCAAAGATAACCGTCTTCGTCCATTGTTGCCTGGTCACCTGTGTGATAAAAATCATCGTGCCAAACATCGTGAGTTTTCTCATCGTCAAGATAGTAGCCGATAAATAGTCCGCAGGGTGCACCGTCTTTTGTACGGATACAGATTTCACCGGTGTCACCGGTCTTGCATTCGTTTCCGTCAGGGTCAAGGATAACCACATCATAAAGGGGTGAGGGTTTTCCCATTGAACCGATTTTTGGCTTTGAGCCAACAAAGTTTGCAATTGAAAGGGTTGTCTCGGTCTGACCAAAACCTTCCATAATACTGAGTCCTGTTGCCTTTTTGAATTGGTTATAAACCTCGGGGTTCAGTGCCTCGCCTGCTGTTGTTGCATATTCAATAGAAGAAAGGTCATATTTTGACAAATCTTCCTTGATGAAAAATCTGTACATAGTAGGCGGTGCGCAGAATGTAGTGATATTGTATTTCTTGAAAAGAGGAAGAATATCATCAGGATGGAATCTGTCGAAGTCATAAGTGAACACACCTGCTTCGCAGAGCCATTGTCCATAAAGCTTGCCCCAGAGTGCCTTACCCCAACCAGTGTCAGAAATGGTGAAATGAAGTCCGTCAGGGTTTACATTGTGCCAGAACTTTGCTGTGGGATAGTGACCGAGAGCATACTTATATGAATGTGTAGCAATTCTTGGATAGCCCGTAGTACCTGAGGTGAAGAGCATAAGCATCGGGTCATCGCCGCAGGGAGAATTTTCTTTGCGGTCAAAATGGGTGCTGAAACGCTCCATTTCTTCGTTAAAATTGTACCAGCCGTCTTTTTTGCCGCCAACAAGAATTTTGAGCATACCCGGGAAGTCTTGAGCTGCTTTTTCGGCTTCTGTGGAAACATCGCCGTCATTTGTGCAGACGATAGCCTTTACGCCTGCTGCTTTATAGCGGTATTCAAAGTCGTGTTCAACCAGTTGGTTTGTTGCAGGGATTGCTATTGCACCGATTTTGTGAAGAGCCAGCATACAGAACCAGAACTCAAAATGACGTTTTAAAACAAGCATAACTGTGTCGCCGCGTTTGATGCCCAAAGACTCAAAATAATTCGCGGTCTTTGCAGAATACTTTTTCATGTCGTTAAAACTAAATCTGCGTTCTGTCTTGTCATTTCCAACCCACATCATAGCAGTCTTGTCAGGGGTTTTCTTTGCAATTTCATCAACGCAGTCAAAGGCAAAGTTGAATTTGTCATCGTTTTTAAATGTGATTCCATTAAACACCCCTTTCTCGTCAAGGGTTGTATCAATGAAATCATCAGCCACAGTCCTCAATGAAGATTTTGCGGATTTTTCAACCTTTTCAGAAATGTAAGGTGCCTCAGGGTATTCCTCACTGAAATGGCCGTCCTGAGGATTGAGAACAACCGCGTGGAATTCGCAACCGCCCTCTGATACTGCAATCATACCGTGAGGAATAATACTGTTATAGAAAATGGAGTCACCCTCGTTTAAAATGTCAACGTGATTTCCAACCTGAACTTTGAGAGAGCCTTTCACAATAACATCAAATTCCTGACCATTGTGTGAACTCAGCTTTATGGGAGCATTTTGTTCTTCCTCAAGATAAGGGAATTTAACAAGGAATGGCTCTGCCAGTTTGCTCTTGAATTTGGGAGCAAGGTTGTTGTACACAAAACCTTGTTTCTTTATGATTTTGAGACCTTCACCCTTTCTGGTAATAGCGAAGGAGGTAAGAGTTGAACTTGTACCCTCCAAAATGTCAACCACTTCAACATTACATGCCTTTGCACATTTGTAGATAAAGGTAAAGCTGAAGTCTGTTTCGCCTTCTTCAAGGATTTTGTAATCCTGAGTTGATACGCCGGTGAGCTTTGCAAGCTCTTCCTGAGAATAGCCCTTTGCCTCACGCAAATCTTTGATTCTTCCGGCAACTTCTTTCAAATTGTAATCCATTTTTTGTCTCCCCTTTCGGAATTTTTAAAGGAATGTCACAAAAAAAACAAACCCGTCTCAAAGCTTTGAGACGGGTTATAAAACTCGCGGTACCACTCAAATTACGGAAAAAATCCGTCACTCGCAGGCTCAAACAAGCCTTTTGCATTAACGTAGCAATGCACGGGAGATGTCTACTGACCAGGGGGCTTTCGGACCTCCAACTCGGAAGTGATGGGTCATTGGAAAACTTTGTCATTGGCTCGCAGCAACCGCCAACTCTCTCCAGACTCTGTAAACCGACCGTCTTCGTCATAGTTTTTCTGTGATATTCAAATTACTGTGTATTATATACCTGAGTATTTAATTTGTCAATACTTTTTTGGAAATTTTTTAATCAAGCTCGTAACAAGCCTCAACTTTTGCATAATAAATGGTATGCAAATCACCGTTTTTATACCATTTATCAAGAACGCCTAAGTCAGTAAGACCGCTTTGCATCTCGGTTTTTGCGATGATTTTGCATTCAAAGGCAAGACCTTTGCAGGAAACCACAGGTGTGCTGATTTCTTTTGCATCAATCAATGAAAGATCACAGTCCAAAATTTTATCACAATCCCTGCCGGATTTTTGTCCGCAGTAGGAAAGGGCGTCTTTCATCCCATTGTCATACGGGAAGGTGAGGGTGAATTCCATTGAACTATCAAGCAGTTCTTTTGAAAAGCGACTTTCTCTTACCATAACCTCAGCGGTGGGAGTGCCCCACTGAAAGCCAAATGTGCCCCAGCCGATGGTCATAGTGTTTATTTTGCCCCCATTTTTCGTAGTAAGAAAAGCGCCTTTTGGCAAAATTTCAGCAGCTTTTTTGATGTATTCGCTGTAAGCGGTCATATTAAGTTCCAAACTATCCAACTCCTTAAAATGTTTTTCTATCTATCTTATTCAAAAAGCACTGTTCAGTTTCGTGTTTTTTTGTTCTTACCATAAGATTTTTGATGGCATCAGCGGGTTTTTTTCCGTGGAAAAGCACATTATAAGCCTCTGAAACAATAGGCATCTCAACGCTCTGCTTGTCGGCAAGCTCTTTTGCTGCCTTACAGCTGCGTACGCCCTCAACTACCATATTGACCTCTTTTTGTGCTTCCTCAACGGATTTTCCCTGGCCAATTAAAATCCCTGCACGGCGGTTGCGTGAATGCATACTCGTGCAGGTCACAATCAAATCACCAATACCTGAAAGTCCCGAAAAAGTTTCTGCTTTTGCTCCCATGGCAACGCCAAGACGGGTCATTTCCACAAGACCACGGGTCATAAGTGCAGCTTTAGTGTTGTCACCGCAGCCAAGGCCGTCAAGTATGCCACAACAAAGGGCTATTACATTTTTGAGGGAGCCCCCAAGCTCAACACCAATAATATCGTCATTTGTATATATTCTGAAGACATCGTTCATAAAGATATCCTGAATGAGAGTTGTGGTTTCACTGCTGTCTGCTGCAACCACGTTGGTGGTGGGAATACCTCGGGAAACCTCTTCGGCATGGCTGGGCCCTGACATAACCGCGATTTTGCAGTTTGGAAGTTCCTCCTTTAATACTTGAGAAATGGTGAGATAGGTTTCTTCTTCAATTCCTTTTGAGATGTTGAGGATAACCTGACCACCCGGTACAACATCTTTTATCCGTTTTGCTACACCACGAACACCGTGAGAAGGGGTGGCGATAACGATTATATCCTGATTTTTGCAGGCATTTATATCTGCAGTAAGGGTGATTTCTTCGGGGATAATAATTCCAGGGAGACATCTTTTGTTTTCACGACAAGATGAAAGCTCACGGCACTCATCATCGGTGAAAGACCAAAGCGTTACCTTGTGACCATTGTTGTTTAAAAGAAGGGCAATAGCTGTACCCCAACTGCCGCTGCCCAAAACACATACATTTGACATATGGATTTCCTCCTAACTTTTTTTGCCGAATGAAAGCTTGTTTTCAGTGCCGGAAAGAAGCCTTTTTACATTGCTTCTGTGCATATATATTGCAAGTAACGCAAGAATAAATGCAAAAACAACAAAGTCAGACTCCTGCCCGTGAAATATCAGGCTGAAAATTACAAACAGCACTGCGCCGCTGATGCTTCCCAGAGAAACATAACGGGATACTGCCATTATACCAATAGAAATAATAACAACAAAGAGACCGAGAATTGAATCTGCAAACAGCATAGCAACGGTTGAAACAATAATCCCTTTTCCGCCCCTGAATTTAAAGTACACCGGGAAGTTGTGACCAAGAACGGCACCAATTCCCGCAATGTAGGTGGCTTGACTGTTGTCATGGGATATGAGTCGTGCAACAATGATTGCAATCACAGTTTTCAGGACATCGCCCAAAACCACAAAAAAAGCACCCTTTTTGCCGACTGTACGAAGTGTGTTTGTGGCACCGGCCTTGCCGCTGCCATGATTTCGTATATCATCACCAATCATAATTTTTGACACAATGATTGATGTGTTTATGCTTCCTAAGAGATATGCGATAAGAAGAATCGCAAGATTATACAAAATAAGTTCCATAAAAAACTCCTTTACTCAACCTTTTCGCCCTTTTCGCGGACAATGAATTTTATTGGTGTTCCGCGGAATCCAAAGGCGGCACGGATTTTGTTTTCAAGATACCTTACATAAGAATAGTGTGCAAGCTCCGCGTTGTTTACAAACAAAACAAAGGTAGGAGGCTTCACTGAAACCTGAGTTCCGTAATAAATCTTAAGACGCTTGCCTTTGTCAGAGGGTGGCTGTACCATAGCAATGGCGTCGTTTATTACGTCGTTGAGAAGACCGGTGGAAATGCGCTTCTGGTTTTCCTGAACAGCGATATTCACCGCTTCAAAGAGGTCGTTTACACGCTGACCTGTTTTTGCAGAAATGAAGATAGAGTCAGCGTACATCATAAAGTTGAAACCCTCAAGCATTCTGTCTTTGAAATTCTTCATAGTGTTGGTTTCTTTTTCAATTAAATCCCATTTGTTAACAGCAAAAACCGCCGCCTTGCCTTGTTCGTGAACATAGCCGGCAATTTTTGTGTCCTGCTCGGTTACACCTTCGGTAGCATCAATCATTATTATGCACACATCAGAACGGTCAATAGAGCCAAGGGCACGAACAACGCTGTAATGTTCAACGTTCTCGTCAATTTTTCCGCGTTTTCTCATACCTGCTGTGTCAATCAGCATATATTTCTGCTCATTATGCACCAAAAGTGAGTCGATGGCATCACGGGTTGTTCCCGCAATGTCACTGACGATAACACGCTCTTCGCCAAGAAGACGGTTTACAAGTGAAGACTTTCCTGCATTGGGTTTTCCTACGATTGCGATATGGATAATATCTTCGTCTTCGGTGAGATCATCTGCCGCAGGGAAATATTCAAGTGCTGCGTCAAGCAGGTCACCTATGCCAAGACCATGGATTGATGAAACCATCATAGGGTCGCCAATGCCGAGGTTATAGAATTCATAAAATTCCATGGGCGGATTTCCGGGATTGTCCACCTTGTTGCACACCAAAATTACGGGTTTTCCGCATTTCTGGAGCATTGCGGCAATGTCCTTGTCTGCGGCTGTAACACCGTCACGGACATTGGTAACAAACAAAATAACGTTTGCAGTATCAATGGCAAGCTGTGCCTGTCTCCTCATTTGGGAAAGAATAATATCCTTGCTTGCTGGCTCAATACCGCCGGTATCAACAAGGGTAAATTCTCGTCCGGACCACTCGGCATCCGCATAAATTCTGTCACGGGTGATGCCGGGCGTGTCTTCAACGATTGCAATGCGCTTGCCTGAAATTTTATTGAACAAAGTAGACTTCCCTACATTTGGTCTGCCTACAACTGCTACTATCGGTTTCATAAAACTTCTCCGTTTCTGTAAATAGATAAATCCATTTTATCACAATCAAAGAAAAATTACAACTGTTTTTGGAATTTAATGAGTCAACATTTGAAGGTATGGAGATTTTTCAATTTTCCTTGTCGAATAAAGTGTATGAAAAAATAAAATTTGGTATTGACATTTTTAAAAAAAAGGATATAATATATTTTGTTAGTTAAATATTCCTCCTTAGCTCAGTCGGTAGAGCATGCGGCTGTTAACCGCAGGGTCGTTGGTTCAAGTCCAACAGGGGGAGCCAAAATTCGCGGTCAAAATAGATGCAATCTGTTTTGACCGCATTTTTACGCACTTTTCGGGCAATTTTCAAAAATCCCATTTGAATAAAAGACAGTAGATGCACCCACCGTTTCAACCAGTCTTGAACCAGAGACAACGGCATAAATCCTATAAAATTATGACTTGACTACATAATAGATGCAAGTTAGAACATACAGGATACGAACCATAACAAAAATTAATACAGATAAACGAAGGCGATAATTTCAGAAATGAAGTTATCGTCTTTTTTTATATCCAAAATTACAGGAAGGAGGAAACCAAATGAATGTAGAAAGATTTTTGATTCAGGTAAAGCAGAACCTGCCAGAACATGATGGTGTGACTACTTGGGTTGAAAATTCTGCATTAAATGTTGGATATGGCAAGTCAGAGAGTTTTGAGATCAGATATCCCGGAGGCATTTGTTATAATGCCGCAACTGAGAAGACCGATGAATTTTATAAATTGGTTGAAGAAGCTGATAAAGCTTTCAAAACGGTTAAGGAGTATATTGATCTGATGGATAATGCTCCAGAACTCAGTGCGAGAGATTTCAATATGCCATACAAGTTGCTTGCAGAATTTAACGGAGTTGTACTTGGCGGAATTGAGCATCGGTTAAATAATACCTTTGAGTTCACAACTTGGTCATACGCAAACAATTCTTTGTATCACGGTCATTATTTTACCGATTATGAAAAAGCAAAAGAAGATTTTGCAGTAAGATCAGGATTGCTTCAATCAACAAAGTTGTTTACAGACAAAGAAATGATGCAAATATATCGTTGTACAGAAGACACATTAAACAACGGATATGAATTGTCGAGTGAACAGACTGAGGTGTTAGAGCAGGTGCAAGAGAAGATTAAGGAATCAGTTCCGAACTTCGATGAGAAGCTTCGGGAAGAGATTGATCAGGAATGCGAAGAAGACATGGGAATGTCAATGCAATAAATATGAAGGAGGAATAACACATGCAAGAAGGAACAAGAGTATTAGCAGTTGCGTTGTCTAATGAGGTGTTTGATAAATTAGATGACTTTGTAAAAGA
>JAGAUW010000030.1 GCA_017620615.1 Clostridia bacterium
AAAAATTCGGGAGTAAGCACTAACACTCTGGACAATCTTTGCAAAATTCTTGATTGCAGGTTAGAGGATATTGCGGAATATATTCCCGACGAAAATAAGTAAAAAAGGTGAGACAAATGGAAAACAAGAATTTTATCTGGGCGCATCTTTTGCACCTGGGAAGCAACATGTGGAACGAGGTTGGAAACACAAGAGGAAGAGAGCATAGGTCCACCCCCTGCGCCTCGGAGGTTTTAAGGTTTGACCGCCCTCTTTGGGAAGCGCATACAATTGAACTAAAGGAAGCCGGAATAAACACCCTTATAATCGACGTTGCTGAGGCTATGGAGTACAAATCTCATCCTGAAATTTCGGCAAAGGGCGCTCTTACTCATGAGGAGCTTTCGACAGAGGTAGATAGGCTCAAAAATCTTGGCTTCGAGGTTATACCAAAGCTGAATTTTTCCACAGGACATGATGTGTGGCTGGGAGACTACTCTCGTATGGTCTCGACACCTATATATTATCAGGTTTGCCGCGACCTTATAAGAGAGGTATGTCAGGTGTTTAAGCCAAAGCATTTTCACCTTGGTATGGATGAAGAGAACATCGAAAATCAGCGAAATCAGATGATTGCGATAGTGCGCCAGCACGAGCTGTGGTGGCATGATTTTTATTACCTTGTTGAGTGTGTAGAGGAGTGCGGGGCGCGTCCTTGGATTTGGGCTGACTATTTTTGGTCTCACCCCGAGGAATGTATAGAAAAAATGCCTAAGTCTGTGGTAATGTGCGGCTGGTATTACTGGAAGTGTTATGGCGAGGCGGTTAAGCGCTCCGAGTATAAGCAAAAAATGCTAAGCTCTTTTGAAAAGCTTTCAGCCCTCGGATATGACCAGGTTCCAACGGCAAGCGTATGGGCGGAGCCTGACAATCTTGAAGAACTGACCCGCTTCTGCGGTGAGCGCATAAATCCCGAGCATTGGCTTGGTATGATGCAGACAACCTGGGAGCGAATTGACAAGGATTGGATGCACGTACATAAAAAGGCGATAAGCAGTATAATTAAAGCAAAAGAGATTTTTAAAGCATTATAACAATATTAAAAAATCCCCTTAAAGCAGATGCCTGAAAAAATGATTTTCAAGACTAGCTAAAGGGGATTTTTTCGTTATTCCAAGGCAAATGTAAACAATAGTTTTAAATTTGGCTGTTTTCGAGGCTGGTTTTTGTGATATAAACAAAATACACTATAATAGCATGCCCTGTTATGTTATCTTGGAGTTAAGAAGATTAATAAGATTTTCGTTTTCTTTGACACTCACGGTTGTAATATCAAAGCTATTGTATTTTATGTTGACGTGTTCAAAGGAGTTTTTTAGCGACATCATCGACTGAGAGTAAAAGCTACGTTCAAGAAAAGCCCCTCTTATTTTTTCGTATGGGATTTCTTTTTTGAGTATAAATCCATACTTAATAAAAACAGAATTTTCTCGTAGCTCAACATATCCAAAGAGCGGTGAGATAAGAAAATATAAAACAAAAATAAAGGTAGGGAGTGTTATCCATAAGGTGGATAATGAAAAGAGCGAGGGAATTATTGTTACAGACAGAGTAAGCAGAACTGTCGGAACAAATATTATGGCATAAAGCCTGTCAATCTTCGGCTTAAAACGTGTGTTTTTCATTTTCACCTCCAAGTTTTTACAGAATTATTATATATGATGCGGTTTTTGTGGCAGTGTAATGATAAGGAGACGAAGCAATCTGTTTTTAATCAACAAATTGAACCTTTCTTGCATATTTGAAGATTTGAGCACCGATTACATTGCCGTCAGAATCGTAATTTGTTTCTTTGATTTTATTACCTTGGTCGTCATACTCATACCTCATTGTGGTAATAGTTGTCTTTGTTCCTATTGTCATGGTGGTTTTGGCTTCGGTCAAATTATCTCCATTATATGTATTCTCAACCGTTGAGGATTGTCCCTTATTAGTAGAGCGTGCAATTTCATTGCCGTGAGAATCCATTGTTACCATGATAACAGTGCCATTTGAGTTGGTTTGAATATAAGAACCGTTTTCATCGGTATATTCAAACATCCATGTGAACGTAGTTGTATTATTGTTATATGTTTGGGCGAAACTTTGTTCTATGGGTCGACCTTTTTCATCATTTATGATGTGTACTTCCGTCACCAGCCCCGCCTTCGAAGTGCTTTTTTGATAAATCCAATGGCCGCTTTCGTCATAGCCCAGTTCGCTTTCAGAGTCGGATTCGTCTCCCGAAAGTGTGTCTTGTTTCACAATCCGATAATTCTTATCATAGTAATGTTTAACGGTGATTGTCCCGGTTTTATCTGTCATGGTTTGTTCGATTAGATAAAGTTTGCCTGTATCTTCGGTATTTTTGCAAGAGAACAGCAAAACGCAGGAAAGCAGTGCAACCAAATATGCTGAAAATATCTTTTTCATAATTATTTTCCTTATCTTTTTTATTGAGCAATACTATTATATCATAAGCAAAAAAATAATTCAAGCGGTAATCTTCGCGTCAACTAAGGCGACCGAGCCACAGCGATAAGGTCTGGAGCAGCCCGGGTATTTTCGGCGCAAAGTTTCCCACATTCATCGTTTGCAAGCATGAAGCGCTCTTCGGCGGGAATGCGAACCTTTTTCCTCGTCTTCGCCTCGAAAACAAGGTCGAGCCAGTTCTTGATGCTCCACCACGGAAAACAAAAAAGCCACTCCGAAGAGTGGCGTTTTCCGTGGTGGAGCATCAAGGACTCGAACCTTGGACCGACCGGTTATGAGCCGGT
>JAGAUW010000031.1 GCA_017620615.1 Clostridia bacterium
GCAAAGAATGTGGGCGCATAGCTCAGCTGGGAGAGCATCTGCCTTACAAGCAGAGGGTCATAGGTTCGAGCCTTATTGTGCCCACCACATTTACGGTCCGGTAGTTCAGTTGGTTAGAATGCCAGCCTGTCACGCTGGAGGTCGTGGGTTCGAGCCCCATCCGGATCGCCATTTTATTTTTTTCAGATATGCCTCTGTAGCTCAGTCGGTAGAGCAGAGGACTGAAAATCCTCGTGTCGGTGGTTCGATTCCGCCCGGAGGCACCATTCACATTTTGGCAATATCTGAATATACTATAATATGCGGGAGTGGCTCAGTGGTAGAGCGTCACCTTGCCAAGGTGAACGTCGCGAGTTCGAATCTCGTCTTCCGCTCCAACCAAAGACAAAAGGGCGCATAAGTCTTGTGCGTCCTTTTGTTCTAAAAATTAAATATGGCGCCATAGCCAAGTGGTAAGGCAAAGCTCTGCAAAAGCTCTATCCCCCGGTTCAAATCCGGGTGGCGCCTCCAATAAAAAGCATCGACTTTGGTCGATGCTTTTTATTTTTAAATTTGCACATCAAAATCTCCTTTTTTTCTACATTATCTTTGGTTGACAAGCTAGTTCTTGAGTGTTATAATATTAAAAAATACTCAAGGAGGAAATTTGAAAATGGGTAAAAACATTTATGCAGGAACAAAAACTGAAAAAAATCTTTGGGAAGCCTTTGCAGGCGAATCAAAAGCAAGGAACAGATACACATATTACGCATCGGTTGCAAAGAAAAACGGATACGAACAGATTGCTGACCTCTTTTTAAAAACCGCTGACAATGAAAAGGAACACGCAAAGCTCTGGTTCAAAGCCCTCGGAGAGCTTGGTGACACCGCTGAAAATCTTCTTGGCGCCGCTGAGGGTGAAAACTACGAATGGACAGATATGTATGACAGAATGGCAAGAGAAGCCGAAGAAGAAGGCTTCACTGACCTTGCGGCACAGTTCCGCAACGTTGCTGCCATCGAAAAGGAGCATGAAGAAAGATACCGTGCACTTCTTCACAACGTTGAAACAAAAGAAGTGTTTGAAAAAGCAGGTGTTCAGATTTGGGAATGCCGCAACTGCGGACACGTTGCTATGGGAACAACCGCTCCTGAGGTTTGTCCCACCTGCTTCCATCCACAGGCATACTTTGAAATCAAAAAAGTTAACTACTAATTTCGCATCAAAAAAGAGGTCGACATCTGTCGACCTCTTTTTATTTACCTTTAAAGTTCTGCAAGTCCCTCTGCAATGCCCATAACAATTATTCCACCAAACACCGCAATAAGCGATACATAATGTTTCCACGAAAGTCTTTCTTTCAGGAAAATTGTACTCCACACTGACGATACCACACAATAAGCGCAGATGATGGGTGCAGCCCCCACTGCGTTTGCAGAAAGAGCAAAAATGTAAGCAAACTGTCCCGCTGTTTCGCATATTGCACCAAGAGCTTTTGGTCCCTCTTCCTTGAATTTAAGAGCTGTAAGCTTTTGTTTTTTGATGATAAACACCCAGATGAATGCCACCACCGCCATAAAGAGGAAAGTAAGTTCATAAGCAACATTGGCTGTATCTTCTTCAAGATAATGGAAAACGCTTGTCATAAAGGTATTTCCCTCTTCCAATATTACTGCGTCAAAGAATGTTCCAAGAGCATCAATCAGGCAGTAAAGTATGGGCAGAAGTATGGCAAGCACACTTTTTGTATACTTTCTGTTTGATTTTATCTGGCGGGCAGCCTTTGCCTCGGCATCCTCGGTGTATTCCGCAATTCCCAAAAGAAGAACGCCCAGTGACACTATAACAATGCCCACGGTTGAAAGTGTGTCCACAGTCTGTCCAAGCACAAGGAAGCAAAGAATTGCAGCAATCGCCCCTGATGAATTGCAAATAGGTGAAGACACTGAAAGCTCAATGTATCTCAGGGATGCATAACCAAAAATCATTGACAATATGTACATTGCCGATGCCGGAAGATAATAAAGAATATCCTGGAATGTAATGGGTGTTCCCGTCGCTATCTCATAAAAAGCATGAATTCCCATGACAATTCCAACCGCTATAACCATCTTCCAATGACTGTATTTATCCTCCGGTCTTGAACCAAGCTTGCTGAAGAAGTCCGAACCACTCCAGCAAAGCATCGCAATAATTGCAAGTATTAACCACATAATTTATTTCTCCTTTTCAAAAACATTTAAATCTAAAAGCCCCGCATCCGCCATTTTCTGGACAGACATAAGAATTCCAAGCTTTGCATGATACCATGTTATGCCGCCCTGAAAATAAACGGCATAAGGCTCCCTGAAGGGCGCATCGGCGCTGAGTTCAATGGAAGACCCCTGAACAAACGCCCCCGCTGCCATAATAACTTGAGAATCATATCCGGGCATATCTCCGGGAACTGGTGCTGCAAAGCTGTCAACCGGTGCAGCTGATTGAATGCCCTCACAAAAGGCAATCACGCCCTCGGGTGTTCCAAGCTCCACCGCCTGGATTATGTCATGGCGACTTTCTGTACCGTTTGGCACTACCTTAAAGCCCAGCTTTTCATAAATATTTGCCGCAAATATAGCACCTTTCAGCGCCCCTGAAACAACTGTGGGAGCGAGGAAAAGTCCCTGATAGAGCTGACGCATCATTCCCATATTTGTGCCGACCTCTTTACCAAGTCCGGGCGCAGTAAGACGATATCCGCATCTTTCAATACATTCACGGGTTCCGCAAATATAACCGCCGGACGGCGCAAGTCCCCCGCCTAAATTCTTTATGAGCGAGCCAACAATCATATCTGCGCCAAAATCAGACGGTTCCAACCTTTCAACAAATTCGCCGTAGCAGTTGTCAACCATACAGATTACGTCAGGCTTTATTTCTTTCACAAATTTTATAATCTTTGCTATCTTTTCAACCGAAAAGCTTTCCCTTGTCTGGTAGCCCTTTGACCTTTGAATTGTCACCATTTTTGTTTTTTCGTTTATGGCATTTTTTATTCCATCCCAGTCGAAGTCTCCACCAGGGAGCAAATCAACCTGTCTGTATGTCACCCCGTATTCTGCCAGAGAACCGGGACTTGACCTGATTCCTATGACACCCTGAAGAGTATCATACGGGATTCCAACCGGCGACAAAAGCTCATCCCCGGGGAGTAAGTTCGCAGATAGTGCCAAAGCCAGCGCGTGAGTTCCGCAAGTTATCTGAGGTCTTACAAGTGCGTCTTCCGTATTGAAACAAGTTGCATACACTCTTTCAAGTGTATCACGTCCCAAATCGTCATAGCCATATCCGGTAGACTCATAAAAACATGCCGCAGACAACTTTTCTTGTTGCATTGCACGAATTACTTTCAGCTGATTGAACTCTGCCGTATTGTCAATTTCCTTAAAGCGTGCTTCAAGCCCCGCAAGTATTTTTTCGCCGAACTCAAAAACCTCGTTTGAAATTCCCATTTTTATATATGAATTTTCTGTAAACATTTTCCAAAGACCTCCAGACCCCTTTATTATACAACGTTTTGTCCCATTCGTCAATATTTGTGTTTATGCAAAAAATACTGGCTTTTTTATTGCTCTTATGGTATAATAAGGTGAACTTTCAAATAAACTGATACTCTATCAAAAAAATCAGGAGGTAGGTTTTGTGAACATTTGTGTTTATGGTGCATCAAGTGATGCCATTGATAAGAAATACATAGCTGCGGGTGAAGCTTTAGGCGAAGAAATGGCAAGGCGTGGTCACACCCTTATTTTCGGCGGTGGCGCCTGCGGTCTTATGGGTGCTGTTGCCCGTGGAATGAGTCGTGAGAATGGAAAGATTATCGGTATTGCCCCCTCTTTTTTCAATGTTGACGGCGTCCTTTATGACAAGTGCGATGAATTTATCTATACCGAGACCATGCGGGAAAGAAAACAAATTATGGAAGATAGGGCCGACGCTTTCATTATGACACCCGGCGGAATCGGCACTTTTGAAGAATTTTTTGAAATTTTCACATTGAAACAGCTCGGCAGACTCAAAAAAGCCATCGCCGTTCTCAACACTGGTGGCTATTACGACGCATTTTCTGACCTTATGAAGCGCACAGCCGATGAACACTTTATGCAACCCCAGTCTCTGACTCTCTATTCACTTTTTGAAAGTTCTCACGATATGCTTGACTATATTGAAACCTATTCCTGCCCCGACATTGACATACGGGATATGAAATATATTGAAAAATAACTTACCGAGGTAATTTTTATGGAAGAACTTATCAAAAAAGGCACTTTGGCAAAAGAAGCATCCGTGATTTTGTCAACAGCCACAACCAATGCCAAAAATCTGGCTCTTTCGAAAATCGCACAGGCTTTTATTGACAACGCTCCATACATATTGGCAGAAAACCAAAAGGACATTGACGAGGCAAGACAAAATAATATAAGCGAGGGCCTTATCGACCGCCTGACGCTCACCAATGACCGAATTTCACAAATGGCAGAAGGCATCCGTCAAATCGTTTCCCTCCCTGACCCGGTTGGCGAGGTTCTTGCGTCAAATACCCGTCCAAATGGTCTTGAAATCAAAACTGTCCGTGTTCCCCTTGGTGTTTGCGGAATAATTTATGAGGCACGTCCCAACGTAACAGCTGACGCTGCCGCACTTTGTATCAAATCAGGCAACGCCTGTATTCTAAGATGCGGAAAAGAGGCTCACAAATCAAGCATGGCAATCACCAAGGTTATCCGTGACGCTCTGAAAACTGCAGGACTTCCCGAAAACTGTGTAAATCTTGTGGAAGACACCTCACGCGAAAGTGCATTTTCTCTTATGCGTCTTCGTGATTACCTTGACGTAATAATACCCCGTGGCGGTGCAGGGCTTATTCGCAGTGTAGTTGAAAATGCCACCGTTCCCGCAATTGAAACGGGCACAGGAAACTGCCACATTTTTGTGGACGAAAGCGCCAACTTTGATATGGCAGAAAAAATTATTATAAACGCAAAAACGAGCCGCCCCTCTGTGTGCAACGCAGAGGAAAAGCTTCTTGTTCACAAAAATATTTCCGAAAGCTTTCTTCCCCGCATCCTTGACGTTCTGTCAAAAAAAGGCGTTGAAATCATAGGCGATGAAACTGTTTGTCGCATTTTTTCAGGGGCAAATCCTGCCACAGAAGACGACTGGGGCACTGAATACCTTGATATGAAAATCGGTGTGAAAATAGTTGAAAATGTCGATGACGCCATCTCTCATATAAACAAATACGGAAGCCTTCATTCAGAGGCAATCATCACCGAAAACTCTCAAAATGCACAAAAGTTTCTTGATACTGTTGACGCTGCCGCTGTCTATGTGAACGCCTCAACCCGCTTCACCGACGGCTTTGAGTTTGGTTTTGGTGCAGAAATCGGAATCAGCACACAAAAATTACACGCGCGTGGACCTATGGGGCTCACGGCTCTTACAACCACTAAATATAAAATATACGGAAACGGACAAATCCGCTAAGCACGAAAGGAACTTTTTATGGAACGAGAACTGAGACAAGCCTTTCTGGCACAAGTTAATATTCCTGAAGACACCGGCAAAATTTTTGCGGACTTTGCTCATCAGTTTGAAGAGCTAATGATGATTTATCAATGTGCCATTCAGGAGGTTACAACAAAGCTTGACGTTTTGAGCCACGAAATGTCAGTAAGGCGAAACCGAAATCCGATAGAAACGGTGAAATACCGCATCAAAAAGCCAAAGAGTATTGCTGAAAAACTTATGCGAAACGGTCTTCCCATAACCCTTGAAGCAGTTTCAACAAAGCTAAACGACGTGGCAGGTGTAAGGGTGATCTGCTCATTCATTGACGATATTTATACCGTTGCAAATATGCTGACCCGTCAGGACGATGTAAAACTTCTTTCCGTGAAGGATTACATAAAAAAGCCAAAGGAAAACGGTTACCGCAGCTATCATATGATTATTGAAATCCCTGTTTTCTTCTCGGACAAAAAGCAACCCGTTAAGGTTGAAGTTCAGATACGTACCATCGCCATGGATTTTTGGGCGAGCCTTGAGCATCAGGTTAAATACAAAAAAGACGTGCCAAACCCCGAAGAAATTCAAGCACGCCTCAAAAAATGTGCTGATGTAATCGCCGCAACCGACAACGAAATGCAAAACATCGCCCAGCATATAGATATTCTTTAAAAAATAAAAACGCATTTAGAGAATGCGTTTTTTTGTTTCCGTTTTTATATATCCATCTTTAAGGGGTAAGCACTCATCGTCTGGACTTTCACCCATTTCAGCACGTCCGCCAATGATTTCAAAGGTTTCGTTTTCCCCTTGGTATATACACTCATACCCGAAAAATGCACGCAAAATTTTGTCGGCATTCCAAGCGCTCATATCACAGCTCACGGTAAAATCTTCGGGCAAAGGTGCTGACCAATAA
>JAGAUW010000003.1 GCA_017620615.1 Clostridia bacterium
ATCATACTTTAATCTCATAATTCTGCACCAAGCTTGTTTGCAAGATTATATGCGTTTTCTTCTGATGAAAGCACCCATACACCCTGCATTTCTGCACGAGTTTTTGCGTCGTCATCCAAAGTTGAATTCTCACAAAGTACAATGCAAGCGCAATCTGCAAGGACAGAAACTGCAATTGCATTGAGGTTTCCCATAACTGTAAACCAACAATCACCAGCCTGTGCTCTGCCCATAACCCAACTCAAAAGGTCACCGCAGTATCCGCCTGTGATTTCACGGTCGTCATCACCTTCAACAAGAATTTTGAGATTCAGTTTTTCAACTAAATTACTAATTGTCATTTTTTACTTCCTCTGTTCTGAATGGCTTTGGAATAAAACTTTCCGCACCTTCCTTATTTTTCATAGCAAAAATGCAGTCATTTTTATCGGATTGACCTCTTACAACATCCTCTGCAAAACAATGGCAGGATGGTGAACCACACATACCACAGTCAAGTCCCGGTAAGGTGCTTTCAAGGTCTTTGATTTCTGTCATTTTCTGCATAGCCTCAAAAACATTATCTGCCAATTTCCAAGGTGAAGCCTCCAAGGGCTTTTCCCAGTGCATTTCCCTTGGAATTGCATCGTATTCAAGATGATTGCAGGAAACAGGCATATACTTGCGAAGTCTTTGAAGTCTTGCCTTTGCAACAAATGGGTTTTCAACAGTCAATGGTCCGCCAACACAACCACCTGAACAAGCATTAAGCTCAATAAATTCAAGGTCGTTGAGTTTTTCATCTTCTAATTCTCCAAGAACCTTAATTACATTTTCAATACCATCAGCTGCAAGGTATCGTTCTCTTAAAACAGCGGCCGATTCGCCACCTGATGATGCCCAACCAACACCGATAATACCCGAATCGCTTAGGCTTTCAAGCTCAATAATTTTATCCATCTGTCCCACAAGTACCGGATAGATGTCTTTAATTGCAAAAACACCATTTATATATGATTTACCGTTACATATTGGTTGTTTAATTGAGGAAATTTTTGCTGTACAAGGAGTTATGAAGAAAACGCCAATTTCTTCATCAGAAAGTCCTGTTTTCTCTTTTGCTTTAATTCTTGCCAGACGAGCAGCCTCCTCCATAGGGGCATTCAAATCAAGCACGTTTTCAATAAGGTTAGGAAAACGAACTCTGATAAGTCGCACAACTGCAGGACAGGCAGAGGAAATCAAAGGTTTTTTGGTTTTTTTCATTGAGAGAATAAGTCGTGTTGCTTCACTGACTAATTCTGCACCCTTTGAAACCTCAAACACATCGTCAAAGCCCATTCTTTTAAGACCCGTCAACACATAATCCGGGTCGTCAAGATTATTGAACTGCCCGTAAAGTGATGGCGCAGGAACAGCAATTCTGTATTTGTAATCAAGAATTTCGTTAAGAGAGTATTTTTCAGCATACTTTGCGTGGTGCGGACAAATTCTAATACATTCGCCACAGTCAACACATCGTTCTGAAATAATATAAGCCTTACCGTTGCGGACACGGATAGCATTTGTAGGGCATCGTT
This sequence comes from Clostridia bacterium, assembly GCA_017620615.1. Lineage (GTDB taxonomy): Bacteria > Bacillota > Clostridia > Monoglobales > Monoglobaceae > SIG440. The sequence goes on from JAGAUW010000003.1 coordinate 1,560, forward strand.
TAAGGCAACTTACACAGCCCTTACATTTTTCCGCATCAAGTCGCACG
>JAGAUW010000004.1 GCA_017620615.1 Clostridia bacterium
ATCTATATATTTATATATAAATATACAATAATAAATAATTTAATTAATTATAAGTGGTCCCTTATTTGTAGCAAGGGGAAGAAAACACACTTGTTTCTTCCCCCGGGGCCCCCAATAATTCTTTATCATATAGTTTGTTCAGTTGTAAAAGATTATTATTAATTATATAAAAAATCCGACTTATTTTCACAAAGGATAAACAAGTCAGATTTTCCATATGATATTTACTTCATTTCCTTCCAACAAGATACGCTCTATAAACTCAGCTGCTATAATCTTCTTTTCATCAAATTCAAGTGAGTTAAAATCAATTTGCCGTATCTTTCGGGGTTCGTTTTTAATACTGTTCATTATGTCATTACGTTGTTTATGTAGCGCCTCTATCTGCTTTGAAATATATGTGGCAGAAATCTCACTACACTCCGAAAGAGCTGTTACAAGCCTTTCTATCTTTTGCTCTATCGCCAGAATATCAGACGATACCTCTCTCGTTGCCGGAATTAAATCTTCAGGAGGTGATTCCTTTAGTATATCATCAATCTGTTCTGCAATCTTCATTTCAAGCTCACGCAGGTCTATATTAATTGTAGATGTACAGGTTGAGAAATTTGACCTCCCCGAGCAAATAAGATAACATTTATCCTCCGATTTAATGTAGTTAATTTTTACTGCATATCCGCACTTCCCACATTTCATAAGACCGGTAAGCCACGAATACTTGCCCGCATTTACTCTTGAAATCTGCGGATTCTTTGAGAGCTTTTCCTGAACCGTAAGCCACAGTTCTGAATCAATAAATCCTTCGTGATTTGCAACAGTAAGCATCTGTCCCTCAAGTGAATTATATTTATTTTTGGAGCGGTCGCGTCTGCCGATAACATTACAAGCGTGTATTCCATCAAAAACCTCAATCTCCTGCTGAATTTGAAGTCCTTTAGCTAAATAGTACCAATATACATCATCGTCAGCTTTTACATATACCGGACTATGCAAAATACGGGATAATGTGACATTATCCCACACCTCCCGTTTAGGTCCGTGTATTCCTTTTTCTGTCAGTTCTTTTGCCAACCCTCTGAGAGAGGTCTCAGGTTTTGCATATTCCTCAAATATCATTTTGACGATTCCGGATTTGTCATTTGCCACAAGGGAAGATGCCCGTGTACCATCAACCAAAATCTTTGTTAATTCAAATCCAAAGGGCGCAGGTCCACCCGTCCACGTTCCAAGTCGAAATCTATGTATATAATTATCTCTAACACGCTCGGCTGTAGTTTCCCTTTCAAGCTGTGCAAAGGTCATAACGATGTTAAGCATTGCCCTTCCGATAGGGGTCGCCGTATCAAAATTTTCGGTTGCCGAATTAAATTCTACACCATTCACCGAAAGTGTTTCCCACAAACGGCTAAAATCTGCTATAGAACGGCTAAACCGGTCTAACCTATATACGAATATCTTTTTTACCGTTCCTGCCTCCACAGCCTTCATTAGTTCTGTAAAGGCAGGGCGTTTTATATTCTTACCTGAATAACCCTTGTCCTTAAATACCTTAGCGTCCTCTCCGGCAAATTTACGGCACTCGGCAATTTGCCCTTCAATAGATAAGCTGTCTTTTTTATCAATGGATTGTCTGGCGTATATTGCATTCACTAGGCATACCTCTTTCCTTTAACGGTCTGCAAAAGCAAAATGCATCTGCGGTGAACCTCAGCCTGACGAACCAGACGCTCGGATATATTATTTGTTGAAAAAGTGTTAGTAATTTTCATTTTACTACCTCCTCATAGAAATTATATGTAGCTGACCGAAATAAATATGACGGTAGCTTTATGAGAAGGTTAGATACGTTGTAAAAGTTTACAAAAGCGCGTTTATTCTTTCCATCGCCATTTAAAAATATGTCATTATTATAATTTTTTCAAAAATATCAGAAAAATATATTGACAAAATCTCTAAATTAAGTTATATTTTATGGTGCATATACGGTTTTATGGTGCAAAAATTTTTTAGAAAAGAAGGGATACATATGGACACAAACTTAGGCAAAAGATATATGAGTTTAAAAAACACAATGGATAACATGAATAGATACAATAAAGCATGCAAAAAAATTTATGATCTCGAAACAGAATTTTCATCAGCAATAAAGTGTCTTAAAAAATATGAGTGTACCAGCTATCGTCTAATCGACAATAATGTATGTGCATTATCAACAAGCACTAAGATTTGGATGCCCTTAACTAAGGAAAGCTTTATCGATAATTTAACTGATGCCGAAAAAAAAGAGGCATATCGTATTATACGCCTATACTTAAGGAAAAAACAAAGTTTGTCTACAAGCGCTTTTCCCTGCACTTCTGTCATAGCTGACCCTCTGGCTTATAATTATTCGGCAAGAAAGCCTTCTGATAAAACTATTCAATTCTTATATGACCTTACATTAGGAAAAAAAGAAGAATTTTGCAACTTTGCAAAACTATGTTCGGTAATAAAAAACCCCTCAGCTAATGTAAAAAAATCTTATGTAATTTTGGCAGACCAAGTTCTCCACCAGCCACTATTACATTTTTTTGCTATGCTTGTAAATAATAATATTACTACTATGGACTTTAATTTTTTTACAAAAGTAGTTGGCATTCAGGAACTGCATATACAGAATCTTAACGGTTGCAAAGCAAATGTAATTATCGAGGGAGCAATCCCTGAGCGCGAGCTTACTGTAAATAAAATTTCAAACATTCTGTCCGGTAAAAAAATAAGTACAAATCACCCCTCATTTTCGGGTAAACTTTTTGTGGTTAACAGAATTCCTTTCATATACATAACCGCAAGCCATAAAAAATATATTCAAATGAAAAATCTCTATGGCTCAACCTGTATAAAACTATCTTCTAAAAAGGAACTTACCACTAAATTTACTGCCGACATGTCCAGTTGGTTTAATAATGAACTTGTTAAGTTGGGAGAAGAACTACAAATAGGAAAAATGCCGCATCCAACCCAAAAAATAAGAGATGATGATATTTTCAAAGCCTTTACTGAAGACCTTTGCATATTAAGCGAAAATGCTGTATGCCCTAAAGCAAAGCTCTACGAAATATACTCAAGGTATTATCAAAAGTTTTATGGTACTGTTCCTCTCAGTCAAATAACCTTTAGCAAGAGATTTGCCATATATGGTAATTTTGAAACTATTCGACCACATACCAACAGCAAGAGCTATCCATACTGTTTTAAAGGAGTCACAATTGATGATAAAAGAGTTGAAACACTCCTAAACCCTGCCGATACCCAAAATTATTATTCCACGTTTAAAGACTTTAAATATTTTCTTGATTTATTATATGATGAGAAAATTAAACCAAAAACAAACCCTATAAAAGCCATTATCACGTCTACAGATTAATTTTCCAACCGCTGCCAACGGGGACAGTCTCGACTGGAAAAACCTCACAGCCAGCGAAATTTCAGATAGGGTCCTAAAAAAAGTGAAGCCCGGCTCTATTGTGCTTTTCCACAACGCTGCATTACATACGCCCAAGGCACTTCCCTCCATAATAGAAAGTCTCCAAAAAGACGGTTACAAAATTGTCCCTGTTTCCGAACTGATTTTAAAAGAAAATTTCACCATTGACTCTGCTGGTATGCAAATTCCTTATAAAAAGGAAAACGCTGACCCAACCCCCAACCCTCAAAAGACTGTAGAAGACAAAAAAAAGTCTGAGCAAAAAGCTCAGCCCACCACATCATCGGCAGATATTATGATTTAAAAAGATACCCTTTTCTCTGTAGCAGAGAAAAGGGTGTTTGTTTTATCAAGAAAATTTTCTTCAACGGATAAGACAACAGAAATATTCCTCTATATTTTAAAGCATCCAAAAAAGTTATTTATTCCTGCTTTTTGCCATTGGGACAAGCTTTTCAAAATCGCTCCACACAAAATATGTAACACCATTTTGGCTGTCAGCAGTATTAAAGATATATACGTCACCTGAGTTTATAGATACGTCAACAGTTTTACAATCTTCAAATTTTCCCTCACCATCATAATACACGCATATACAACGCACCATCATGGATTTTGCAGTATTGTTGTATACCGCCGAACAAATCCCATCATTACCTGTTTTAATAGGTGAAATAAAGGATTTATAACCACCTATTACTTTTTTCGCCGCTGCTTCACAGTCGATGATGCCATAACCATAATATTTATCATATTCTTCATCATCATTCCTCACAGCCGTCTCCGCAAGAATAGCGGCAAACTGCTCACCGTCTATGGAGCTATCCATACATTTTGCTACAGCCGCAAGTCCTGAAACATGAGGCGCCGCAAAAGACGTGCCCGACACAAATCCGCCAAAAATAGGAACTTCCTCGCCCGGAGCCACCACAAATACACTTTCATTATAATTTGAAAATGTCGACCATTCGCCATTTTCGTTCACCGACCCTACACCAATGACCTCATCATACGCCGCGGGATAATTCAGCGTTGAATCTTCATCATTTCCAACCGATGCTACTAAAATAACACCTTTTTCCGCCGCATATTTAACCTTTTCATGGAACAACTGAACAGCAAGGCTTTCCTTTTCACCCGCAAAAGTAAAGCTCATGTTTATCACATCACAGTCATAAGCATCAACCGCATCCTCAACGGCATCCAGAAGTTCTGACACAAGGGTGTCATGCCCATCATCAAAGCACTTAAGAGGCACAAACTGTGCATCATATGCCACACCATAAGGAGATGCAATCAGCGCGCTCACGATTGTTCCGTGCAACGTACTCGTGTTATCTGTTGTATCGGTGTTTTTATCAAGATAATTGTAGCCAGTAAGAACATTGCTCACATTTCCCAGAAACCCTGTATCAATAACTCCTACCTTTACATTCTTCCCTGTGCAGTTTAGTTTTTCGGGGAACTCAACCTTTATATCTGCCAAATTCCACGACCTTGAATCAAGGTTCACAACATAGTCTATGCCGTAATCTGCAACTATCCCGGCATCAATATATTCAAGAAGTTCATCCTTTGTGGCGCTGCAATAATCTTTTATTTCACTGTCTTCTCTTGATGAAAAAAGCTGCGCAGAATCATTGAATTTTACCAGATATCTTTCTTCAGCATCTGCCCCATGCACACAAATTCCAATCATCAAAAGAAACACTGTAAATAAAAGCATTTTAAACTTCATCTTAATCATAATAAAGCAACTCCCGTTTTATTCTTCTTCTAAAACAACTTCTTCAGCAATTTCTTCTGCAACAGTCACAATCTCATCATCTGTAGCAACTTCTGCATCTGCAAGTATCTGCTCCCCCGCACTTTCAGCTAAGTAAGCTTTATTTGCACACTTAAGAAGGCAAATAGCCTCTGCCAGCGGCACAATCAGGCTGAGAATAAAATACTTAACTGCCTTTTCTGGCGCAGTTGACTCAAACACTTTAAAAAGGCACACCATCTGACACCCCACAAGAGCCGATCCAGTCAAACCACCAACAATCATCCACAGATACATTCCAGCAGTACTCATCCAGAATTCGGCACTGATACGATATGGGTCATCTATCATTTCTTCCGCCATCACACCTAAAAGTAAGACATAAATCACCACGCAAACAAAAGTAATACCCAAAAGTACAGGAAGAACAACCCTCCACTTTCTTTTTATTCCATTTTTTCCGTCATAACCATCAACAATGCTTCCCACAGTCCAGTAATTTACACCGGGAATCCAAGAAAGCCATGGTTTTTTTATCTGTCCAATCTTTGCAAGCCTGTAAAGTCCAAGGGATGATATTACATAATCAATAACACACAAGCCAAACAGCCCTAAAAATATTGATATAACACCAAACATAACTAAAAATGCAAAAAAATCATTCATCTCAAAGACCTCCTTTTTTATAATCTTATCACAATTATAAATTTTTTTCAATAGATATTAAAATGCGGCCGCAAAAGCGACCGCTAAACAAATCTACTCTTCCTCTGGCATATCCCATGTGTGGTAGACGTTCTGGACGTCGTCATTATCCTCTAAGATGTCAATGAGCTTTTCAAGGTTCTTCACTGCTTCCGCATCGTCCACCTGAGTGAGAGTCTGTGGGATGTAGCTGATTTCGGCTTGTTCGAACTCATATCCCTTTTCCTCAAGCGCCTCACGTACACGGCTGAATTCTTCCGGAGCACAAGTGACCTCAAAGCACTCTTCTTCTGCGCTGAAATCCTCTGCCCCTGCATCAAGAGCATCCATCATAAGTGTGTCCTCGTCAATGCTATCATTTTTTGCAATAACCAACTGACCTTTGCGGTCAAACATAAAGCCCACACTTCCGGTCTGGCCAAGATTTCTGCCGTATTTGTCAAAATAATGACGCATATCACCTGCGGTGCGGTTTTTGTTATCACTAAGCGTCTCAACCATAAATGCAACGCCGCTTGGACCGTAGCCCTCGTATATAAGCTCAAAATATTCCTTTGAGCTATCCTCACCTGCTGCTTTCTTTATACTTCTCTGGATGGTATCATTTGGCATATTGTTGGCCTTTGCCTTTGTAATAGCGTCACGAAGCTTTGAGTTGCTGTCCGGGTCCGGACCGCCCTCTTTCACCGCAACAACCAATTCACGACCGATTTTGGTGAAAAGCTTTCCTCTTTTTGCATCAAGTGCACCTTTTTTTCTTTTTATAGTTGCCCATTTCGAATGTCCTGACATTTTGTTTCCTCCTGTGTCCTTTTAAATAACTTTTTTAAATATCTATTTCCCCTCATCCATTACCGCCTTGAGCCCTGCAGCAAGCCCTGCAAGTCCCTGGATTTCTGATGGGATAATAATCTTTGTTGCCTGTCCGTCAGCCGCTTTTTCAAAAGCCTCAAGGCTCTTGATTTTGAGCACGGAATCTTTTGGTGAAGCATCATTGAGCATACGAAGACCCGCAGCAGTAGCCTCCTGAACAGAAAGTATCGCCTGTGCTTCACCCTCTGCAATGCGGATTGCAGATTCTTTTTCCGCCTCTGCCTTAAGTATCTGAGACTCTTTCTCCGCTTCAGCTTTAAGAATTGCCGCCGCTTTTTCACCCTCTGCGACAAGAATCGCAGATTTCTTTTCACCCTCTGCACGAAGAATAGCTTCACGTCTTTCGCGTTCTGCTTTCATCTGCTTTTCCATTGCCTCGCGGATTCCTGCAGGCGGAATAATATTTTTAAGTTCAACACGATTCACCTTGATTCCCCAAGGGTCTGTTGCTTCATCAAGAATAGACCTCATCTTTGTGTTGATTACATCACGGCTTGTCAAGCTTTCGTCAAGCTCCATATCACCGATTATATTTCTGAGTGTAGTGGCTGTCAGATTTTCAATTGCCGACATTGGAAGCTCGACACCATATGCATAAAGTTTCGGGTCTGTAATCTGGAAATAAACCACGGTATCAATCTGCATAGTAACGTTATCTTTGGTAATAACGGGTTGAGGAGCAAAATCCACAACCTGTTCTTTGAGGGTGACACGTTTTGCCACTCTGTCAATGAACGGAATTTTTATATGAAGGCCAACGCCCCAAGTCCCGCTGTATGCACCAAGGCGTTCAATTACATAGGCGTATGCCTGAGGAACAACCTTGATATTTGAAACAACTACCACAATTAAAACCGCAAGTATAATTAGAAACATAACAAAATCCTCCTATTTATTTCAAAACAGTGTTTATTTTTTTGCTGAAACTACCACGCGGACACCCTCAAGGTCTTCAACCACCACAGGTGTATCTTCTTCAAGGGTCTCACCATTTCTGGTTTTTGCTGACCAGACCTGCCCCATAACCTTGACTTGTCCGCTGTTTTCTATTGTGTCTATCTTTTGAATAACAATACCATCTTTTGCAATTACACGGTCCGCATTGGTGGGAACAGCCTTCCCCACCACAAACTTTTTGGCAAGTGGTCTGGTTGAAAGAACAAGAATTGCCGAAAGAACTACAAAAACCGTTATCTGTGCACCAACCGTTGTGTCAAATGCCGAAAAAACAGCCGTGACAAGTGCAGAAATCGCAAACCATATTGTAATAAGATTCACGGTTGAGGCTTCGATAACCCCAAGAACCACCGCAACAACTATCCAGAAAATCGTCCAATATGTCATTTAATCCTCTCCTCACAAAATTTGCCAAATTCCTTTAAAAACACATCAACGGAACTTAAAAAGTTCCGTTTCCTCGACTAATACGCTCTTTTGTAACCACCGTTGCGCTTTCCCTCGGTATTTCTTTTAAGGTCCTGAATTTTTTCATCACTGTCTTGCTTGAATTTGAGAAGCTTGTCTTCAAAGGACATTTCTTCCATCTCGCGTCTTTTATGCGAAAATTCAAAAACTTCAGGAGCGCCCTGAAGTACGCCACTTTTTCCCCTGCGGTCTTCCTTTTTCTTTTTGGGCTTTTCCTCAGACGCTTTCTTTATTGAAAGGCTTATCTTTCCCTTTTCATCAACAGAAATAACCTTCACCTTCACGTTTTGTCCAACTGTCAGGTGCTTTGAAATGTCGTCTACATAATTGTTTGAAACCTCCGAAATATGTACAAGACCTGTTTTTCCGTCTTCAAGCTCCACAAAGGCGCCAAACGCCGCAAGCCCTGAAACCTTTCCCCGAAGCACCAATCCTTCTTCAATCTGCATAACTTAAAAAATCCTCCTCAAAATGTCATACGCCTGACACTTTCCATATAAAACGAACAGCCTGTCCGTATTTTTTCAATTTATTTTTGATTTATATCAATAAAAACGCGTTCATTTGCTTTCACAAGTCCAAGCTTTTCTCTTGCTGTACGTTCAACGTACTCATCAGTTCCCGCTTTCTCAAGCTCGTCTTTGAGCATCTGCTGTTCAATCTGTGCCGTAGCAATTTTTTCCTGATATTCTTTGGCAAGGTCATCACACTGAGAAAGTCTTATTTGTTGTTTCACCAAAGTCACCACAACATAAATGCACAAAAAGCAAACAACCAGAAGCTTTATCAGGTTTTTCGCAGATATTTTATTATTTTTTTTGTTAATATCCCTTTTTGCCATAGGTCCTGTCCCTCACAAAAGCAAAATAAAAATACTCTCCCTATTCTAATGCAATTATATCTCAACCCATCACCTTTGTCAAGACTTAGACCTTACTTTTTTCTCAGCATAATCCGCGCTTTTTTCATCCTCAGCCTCGCCTTATCACTGCTTATTTTCGCCACCTGTTTTGCACGCCTTATCTTCTGCCCTGTATACCACATAACAATATGTATGGGTCTCTTTAACGCCTTCATAATAAGTGATATGGGGAAAAGCAAAATCTTTAAGACTCTTCGTGTGATTTCAACCATCCATTTAACCAAAAATGTACCGGCATTTAAAAGTTTGTTTTTCACGATCAGAGCATAGGAAACGGCACCTATCCCCCAGCCGATAAACCCCTGCCACCTGATTTCACCGCTGTTTCTGAGGTATGCCGCAACGAATAAGAGGACCCCCGCCAGCGTCATAAACAGTATGTCCTCAATATTCACCACCGCATCGGTGGGTCTATGGATTCTGCGGCTTACTCTCAGAATGTCATAAAGAAATGCAGCACAAACTCCCGCCGCAAAGCTAAAAAAGAAAAAAACCATTTCTGACCAAACCGTCGAATACATTTTTTCTCTCCCTATCTGAAAATTTTGCCAAAAAAGCTTCCTTTTTCACTTTTGTGACCCTCGGCATATTCAATGCTGTCTATTTCGCCCTCTATTTCCATCTCGCCCTTTTCCACATTGAGTCGATTTATTCTCATTTCAGCACCTTTGATGGTCATCACACCCTCGGTGGTATACGCAACAATTTTATCCTCGTCAAAGCTGTCAACATCCTCTACCCCTGAAACCGTCATATTTCGTCTTTCCTCCATAGTAACGTTGTGAATCATATCCTCGCGTCTTCTTTCTTCCATTCTTATACAACCCCTTCATAGCAAACATTTTCTTTCATTTAATTATATTGGACCAGAAAAAAAATATGCAGAAACCAAAAGATTTCTGCACACATGTTTTTCACCTAAAATATCTCGCGATACATTCCACCGCATTTTTCTCTATCAGCAAGAGTCCGTGTTCTCCTAAGATCCCTTGAAGAACAACCGGCTCCTTTACTTTTTCTGCAAACTCAGAAAGGGTGTTTTCAAGTTTAAAAAGGCCGAATGTATCCGCAGGACTCAGTTCCAGAAAGAATTCTCCCTGATACTTAATCAGGCGGCTCTCTCCAATGTATTCCTGAAAAACTTCCCTGACTCCCGAGCATAAAGCCTCAAAATCAGTAAACCTGAAGATTCTAAGAGGTTGTCTCGTGGGCCTTCGCCTGATTTTAAACTCCACTTGCTTCACACGTTTTCCGGCATTGACCAGAGCCTGGGCGAACTCTTTTTCATTTTTTATTTTGCTTATAACCAGCACAAATCCATTGTTGTCCGACGTAGCTGTTTCAACCATGAGTTGTGATTTTTCAACATGAAAGTCCAAATCCCGTTCAGCAAGCCTCAATGCGTGATGAAACATATTCTGTGCTTCCGGAGTGTGGTCGGTAAAATTTTTCAAATCCACATTCCAGGCTAAGATATCCTCTGCCTCAACAACAATTTTAATTTTATCTTCGCTGAGTTTTTCAATCCGCATTCTACATTCACCTCCACAGCATAATAAATATATGTCAAAGCATTTAAAAATTTGCCTCTTACCCAATACCTTGTCTAATTATACAACATTTTGTCGCATTTGAAAAGACTAAATTTTTTCCAAATAATTTTTTAGTCAAAACAATATTTTCCTATTGAAATTTTCAAAAAAATATGCTAAGATACCATTACAAAAACAAACTCTACCCTGCGATGTACGTAATTTGGGCACAATGTAAAACCAACACATTTTCAAAGGGATTTTCTCTCCGGATGCGGCGCACATGCCTCCCACAGATTTCTGCGGCCAGTGGACTTGTAATGTATTCGGGATTTAGCCCACCTGCCATGCAGGTTTTTACCTTGACCCACCTACGGCATAGGCGGGGCTTTGTTTTTTTATGACTTTTTTGACTGAACTTTCAAAAAATTTCTCAAAAACCTTGACAAAATCTTTAATTTATATAAAATATAAGTATACTTATTTGATAATGGGGTGATTGTGTGCGGGTTATTTCAGGCTCTGCAAGAGGCAGAAAACTCGTGTCACCGGAGGGGCTTGACACCCGTCCCACCACCGACAGGGTTAAAGAATCCATTTTCAACATAATTATGCCGCATCTCCCGGCAGACAGTGTCCTTGACCTTTTTTCAGGCAGCGGTGCCCTTGGGATTGAAGCCCTCAGCCGTGGTTCAAATCACTGCACTTTTGTTGAAAGCAGCAGAGATGCTCAAAAAGTCACAGCCGAAAACATTGACCTTGCCCGCGTGAAAGACCGTGCAGAAATAGTTTTTGGTGATGCCCTGGCATTTCTTGACAAAGCAGGCATCAAATTCGATTTGATTTTTCTTGACCCACCATATAATACCGGTCTTTTGACTAAGTCACTGACCAAAATTTATGAAAACAATCTCCTTTCAGATAACGGCATCATTGTTGCCGAAAGTGAATATATGGGGGAAGAGCCCCCGTCCGATTTTTTCAACGTAAAAAAATATGCAAAATACGGTAAAACCACGGTTTTCATTTTGCAGAAAAAGACTTTTCAGGGAGAGAAAAACATATGAAAGTAGCTGTCTATCCGGGAAGCTTTGACCCATGCACAAATGGGCATCTTGACATTATCACCCGTGCATCAGGTCTTTTTGAAAAAGTGGTTGTAGCAGTTTTGATTAACGAAAAAAAACACCCTCTTTTTTCTCTTGAAGAAAGGGTTGATATGCTGAAAACGGTGACCAGGCATCTCGAAAATGTCGAGGTGGTTGCGTTCTCGGGGTTGCTGGCTGACTTTATGAGGCAGAACAATTATTCAATCATAATAAAAGGTCTTCGGGCGGTATCCGACTTTGAATATGAATTTCAGATGGCTCTTACCAACCGCACACTCTTTGACAAAATCGAAACTGTTTTCATCCCATCAAGTTCTGAGTTTATGTTTCTCAGTTCCAGCATAGTAAAAGAAGTTGCAAAATACAACGGCGACCTTACACCATTGGTTCCAAAAGAATTGGTTCCACGGATTATGAGCCGTTTTGGATATTAAATTCCGTATAATTTTAAGGAGGTAACAAATATGGACGTAGGTGCTTTGGATTTAATAAGCGAATTGGAGGATATTATCGACAAAGGTGTAGCTGTTCCTTTCACAGGCCGCTGTATGCTTGATAAAGAGGAGCTTCTTGAAATTATTCAGGAAATCCGCCTCAAGCTCCCCACAGACCTTGAACAGGCTAAATGGATAAAGGCTGAACGCCAGAATATTATCAACGATGCCAACAAGGAAGCTGAGGAAATCATCAAGATAGCAAACGACAAGCTGATTGCTATGATTGACGAAAACGAAATTACAAAAAAAGCCATGGCTGCTGCTGCTGAAATCACAACAACCGCAAACCAGGAAGCTCAGGCTGCAAAAAATTCTTCATACCAGTATGCAGACTATCTTCTTGAAAACGTTGAAACCGTTGTTCAGAAGACCATCCGCGACCTTGAACAGTGCATTACCATTGTCAAGGAAAACAGAAATCAGCTTAAATAACTTTTAAAACACTTTTAGCAAAGTAGGATATGGCGCGTTAAGTGAGAGACAGACGGGAAGTTGCTGCCTCTACGAAAAGCCTTTACGGGCTTGCGGTGCCTTGTCCGCATTCCGTTGCTGCACAGAATTTGATTGCTTTTTAAAACAAACAAATTGAGAAAGCCTTTTGCAGTGATGTAAAAGGCTTTTTGTGTGCAAATTTAAACAAGAAAGGTTCTGTTTTTTATGAATTCTTCAAGCTTTGGGCTTAAACGGCTTGTTTTTATGTCGCTCTTTGTGGGACTCACCATTATCTGTGTAAGGTTTTTGTCTTTTGAAACCACCATAATCCGGGTATCGCTCGGCTTTGTTCCCCTTTCTGCCTGTGGTATGCTTCTGGGGCCTCTTTCCGCAGGTATTGTAGGTATAGTAGCAGACGTTTTAGGGATGCTTATCAGCAGTCGTGGAGGAATTTATTTCTTCCCCTTTGGAATCAGCGAATTCTTTTATGGTGTGACTTTTGGTCTTATCCTCTATAAAAAAAGACCCTCTTTTTTGAAGCTGACAATTTCGCTTTTAATTCAGTTCGTGGTGATAAATCTCGCGTTGGGCTCTCTTTGGATTTATCTTTATAATCTCCTTATTATAGGAACACCAAAAACCTTCTGGCTTGTTTTTGGAAGCCGCATAATCTCCGCCGCTGTTCAGTTCCCTGTTCAGCTGGTGGTCATAAACCTTATGAAAAACCACCTTGCACCACAATCTAGCAAGTTTAAATTCTAATAAAGGACGAAAATAAAATGCAAAATAATTTCAACAAATTCGCAAACAGCTTTCAGGCCGTAGCACGACTGGAGCTTGAGGGCATAAAGTGCCTTATGAAGCATCTTGGAAACCCTCAGGACAGTTTGAAATTTATTCACGTGGCAGGAACCAACGGGAAAGGTTCGGTCTGCAGTTTTTTGCAGAATATATTCACCGATGCAGGATACCGTACAGGAAAATATACCTCCCCAAACCTTATAACTGTTTGTGAACGTATTTCAGTTGACGGAGAACTTATTTCCGAAAAGGATATAAACCGCATTTTAAAGGACGTGGAAACAGCCGCAAACAAGGTAAAGGAGGAAACCTGTGATTTCCCCACCCAGTTTGAAATCTGGACAGCCGCGGCTTTTTGCTATTTCAAAGAAAAAAATTGTGACATAGTAATCCTTGAAACAGGCCTTGGCGGAACACACGACGCAACCAATATCATAAAGGCACCCCTTGCCTCTGTTATAACCACCATAGACATCGACCACACTGAATATCTGGGCGACACCATTGAAAAAATTGCCCATGAAAAAGCAGGGATAATAAAAGAGCCTTTGGAGGCTAACTCTTTTGGTCTGGTGGTTTCTTCTCCGCAATGCCCTGATGCAGAAAAGGTTTTGAAAGATGTCTGTCAGAATAGAAAAAATAACCTTATTTTTTCTTTTCTTCCGTCACTCACAAAAACCGAAGACTTTTGCGAAATTTTTGACTACACATCATCTTCAGGAAAAGAGATAAAAGATATAAAATGCGGCATCTCAGGCTTTTATCAGCCACAAAACGCTGCCCTTGCTATTGAAACTGCGTTTCAGCTTGGCATTGACGAAAAACATATAAAAAGCGGAATCATAAAATCAGAAAACCCCGGACGATTTGAAATCATCAGTCAAAATCCTACCGTTATATATGACGGTGCACACAATAAAAACGGTATGACCGCACTTTCTCAAAGCTTAAAAAGGTACTTTCCGTCGTGGCAGGGTGCAACCTTTATCATGGCCTTCATGGGAGATAAGGACATTTCTGGAGAACTTGAACTTTTGAAAGGTGAAGGTCTGTTGGAACATTCGGAAATTTTTGCCGTCAAAGTGAAAAACAATCCCCGGGCAGCAGACGCCATTTTTGTCGCTGAAGCTGCCGGAAAATCAGGAATTGCTGTCACTCCATATTTTGATTTAAAAAACGCATACATCGACGCACTGGGCACAGGCAAACCCATTATTCTCTGCGGCTCCCTTTATCTTTACAAAGACCTTGACGCCGTGTTAAAGGAAATATAAAAATTTTCACAACAGCTATTGACAAATCAAATTTGTTATGCTAAAATATCATTCGTGGTGAATGTTTGCCACGAATATTTGCGGGAGTGGCTCAGTGGTAGAGCGTCACCTTGCCAAGGTGAACGTCGCGAGTTCGAATCTCGTCTTCCGCTCCAATTTTGAAAGTCGCACATTTGTGCGACTTTATTTTTATGTAGACAAGAACCCAAAACTTTGGGTTCTTGTTTTTTGTTATCTTACGATAACCATTTCAGTGGGCTGGTCTTCATAAATCTTGATGAAGAGTCTTACCTCGTTGCCTTCTTCAAATACTTCAATATCACCTGATGTCACAACAGAAACGTTTCCTGTCTTGCGCTGTGAGTTGTATTCATAAACCAAAGCGCCGTTTGTTGAATAGTTTCTTACTGTTCCATTTACGCTGACGTTTACTGAATCAGTAAATTTCTTTGTTACCTTACCGTAAACAGTAACAAGGTCTGTTGCTACATTATTGGTGAATTCAGTGGTTTTCGCTTCAGAATCAAAGAGAACTGTGATTTTGTCAACTTCGCCCTTGGCATTTGTGCTGTACTGGAAGATATCACCCTGTTTGAGAGCCTTACTTCCACCCTTGACAAAGATATTTTTGTCACTTGACATAAGCTCTACTCGTTTTCCGTTTTCAATACCATAAACAACATCAACTGTCTCATAATCTTCGTTCTGTGCAGTTGCTATTTCGTCAACCAGAACAATGGGGTTTTTCGCCTCTGTCACACCCGTTGTGCTGGTTACCACAATGGCTCTTGCAGAGAAGTCCTCCTGAAGGTCATAAACTATGATGTCATAAGGTGTGTTATTTGCGAACATATCCATATTTCTCACGGCATATCTTGTTGTGTCAGTTCCCGCACTTGCAGGAATATCAAACACAATCGTACTTGGTGTAACCTTTACATTGCCAAGCATATTTGATGCGCTCTTATACACCTGTTCTGCCGCTGCAATATTCTTTGTGAATACACCCTTGTTTACTGCGCCTGTCTGAGTTTTATCAACCGCAAGGTCAATACCTGTAAGGAGTCCCTGAGAGTTTGTCTCATAGGTTACAAGCTGCGGTGATACCACGCCGTCTTTACCAAGTGCCGCAAGTGCCTCGTCAGCACCAAGACCGTAAGTGTCATTTACACGGATTTTTGTTGCTGCATCAAACACTGTTGTATCACCTGATGATGTGAATATCTTAAACTGAAGTGTCTTGTCAATTGTGCCGGTGATTGCAGCGCCTGTCATATATCCGTAAGTTCCGCGGATAGCTGTTCCTGCTGTTGATGCTGTGGTGTCTACTGCTGCTACATTTCCTTCCACGTCAAGATAGAAACGTCCCTCGTCACGAAGATTGATTTCATTTGGATAGTTTGCGGCCTTCTTATAAACAGTTTCTGAATCATTTATTCTGAATCCCTTGGCTGTTGTCTGTGTTACACGGCCAAGAACGCTCTCTGTTGAAACATAACCCTTAATAAGCTGTTTATCCTGGCTGACTGTATAAGAAATTACATTCCACTCAACCAAATCGTCGGGCTGAATCTGTACACCGTCTTTCCAGAGAACAAAATCAACCTCTGTGCTTTCGGGGTCAAGAAGAAGTGAGCCGTTGTTATACTTGTCAGTAACTCTTCCTGTTGCAGATGAAACAGTTTCCACTACAAGGTTGGTAAAGTGGTTTACAAACACAATGTCATATACACTGTTTACGTCTGTATCAAGAAGGACAAGGTTTCCTGTCGCAGGAATAAGCTGTTCGTTTGTAAGTGTGCTGATAAACTTTCCATTGTAAATATAAACAGGACTTGCCACTATGCTTGCAGTTCTGGTTGTGGTGTCATTTGTGCCTGCTCTCCAGTAGGTCACTGTTTTATTGGCACCGCTTTCACCTGTAACTGATTCGATGTCTGTTGCGTTTATTGTGAGTACGTTGTTCTTGCTTTCCTGAGGTTTAACAAGAATAAGGGTTTTCTGGTCACGTGTCGTGTCTATTCTTGCATAATAAACTACGTTGTAGCCAAGGAACTCACGTGCCATTGTTGTACCTTCTTCAAACACGCGGTCGTTTATCATAATCTGATTTTCAGCGGCGGTACTTCCCCCTGAAAGTGTTGTTTCACTTGTTCCTGTAATCTGTCCGTATGCCTTTTCTACGTTGAGTCGGTCATAAAGAAGTGTTTTGTCAACTACTTCGTATATGATGTTTGAGCCAAATCCTGTCTGCTCCATAAGATTGACAGTAAGCCCGTTAAATACTAATTGTGCTATATCCCCTCTTTTCGCAGGGTTTCCGCCTGCTGCTGAAATGCCTTTGAGAAGCTGATTTTCTGATGCAACAGCCATATATCCTGCTGGGTATCCGCCTCGCTGCATTGCAACCGGCTCATAGCCAAGTGCTCTTACTAAGATAGTAACCGCTTCCTGAAGAAGAACGTTGTCATCAGGACGGAAAGTACCCACATCATCACCGATAACAAGTCCCTGCTGTTCTGCTACGTTGATTGCACCTGTTGCCCAGTGACCTGCCGGTACGTCAGGAAAACGTGTAGCATAACCTGAACCGGTTGCTACATCTTCAAGACCTACCGAATAAACTGCAACCTTTGCCATTTCAGAACGAAGAATGGGGTCATCAGGACGGAAAGCTCCGTCTTCTGCGTCACCTACCATAATACCAAGGGCATTAAGAACCTCTGCTGCTTCTTCATATTTTGTTCCCGCAATATCAGGTGAAAGCGCAACACGACGGCTGCTGTATCTTGAAGGAGCCACTGATTCTGAAAGGCCGTCATTCATCATGGCGTTGTTTTTTGTTCTGTTCTGTTCGACAAGAGCCTCGCTGTTGTCCATTGTCTTTGTTACTCTGGGAGTCGCTGCCGGCATTTTTGAATTCATATCTTGATTTTCGGTGCCGGATTGACTTTCTGCTATATTGGTGTTTACATTGTTTCCTGCTGCATTATTTCCTGCCGCATTGTTTCCTGCTGCATTATTTCCTGCCGCATTGTTTCCCGCTTCATTGTTTTCTGCCGCATTGTTTCCGGTACCCATCTGTGTATTTCCACCGTTTGTACCGTTTAACATTTCGGGTGTCTCACCCGATGCAAGGATATTTTCCTCACCTGCGGCAAAAACATTTATGCCAAATGTGAAAAGCATTACTGTTGCCACACACAAGGCGATAAATTTTTTTGACATTTTTATTCCTCCTCTTTTAAAATTGAAAATGTTTCGCTTTTATTGTGTGTCGGCAAAAAAAATTTACAACACAAATTTTTTGGGTTATTGACAAAAATATTCCTATGCTCCAATACTTTAATCAATTTGTAATAAATATGTAAAAATTTTTTAGATAAATATAGTTGAAATATCTAAAAATATATGGTAGAATAAAATTGTTAAAAAATAACTTTAACACAAATCTGATAATTATTAACAACATAAACCTATACCAAGGGGGAATTTAAATGATTAACAAAAAACTTTTGAGCGGCATTATCTGTGTGGTATTTCTGCTCTCAACACTGTCCGTTGCGGCACTGCCTTTTTCTGATGTAGAAAACGATCCGACAGTCCAGTGGGCAAAGCCATACATAAACGAAATGGCAGAGCTTGGCTACATCAAAGGTTATGAAGACGGCACATTCAAGCCCAACAACACAATTTCAAAAACCGAAGTCCTCATTCTTCTTTCAAGGATGATAGGTGTTAACGACGAAAGTTTTGCAGATTCCCTTGAATATGCAGTTTCAGAATACAAAGACACCCTCAGCAAATTTTCAACAAACTACGAGAAAGAGGTTTCTTTCCTCCTTTACGTTGGAATTCTTGATGCTGATGACCTTGGCACATACATTTCAAATGCAAACAAAAACACAGCTCTCAAAAGATATGAAGCAGCTGTTCTTCTCACAAAGCTTTTAGGTGCTGAAGAAGAAGTTCTGGGCAACGCCTTTGTTTCATCTTCATATGCTGACACAGTGGAAATCCCTGATTCTGCACGTGCTTATGTTGAATACGTAAAAGAAAAAGGCATCATGCAGGGAATGGGAAACAACGAACAGGGTCAGCCAATGTTCTCACCCAACACATCGGTTACACGTTCACAGATGGCAAAAATGCTTTACAGCCTTATTGATGTGATTGACCTCTCATCACAGACAGGAACCGTTGTTTCTGTTGATACCTTCAACGAAACAATCACTGTTACAATAGGCGGAAGTGACATCGTATACAACATCAAAGCAAATACAAAATTCAAAGTAAACGGCAAAGATGTTAAATCAACAGACCTCAGAAAAGGCATGTCTGTAAAAGTTACTCACATTGCAGGCGATGTTGCCCTTATTGAAAACAACGTTGTTGTCGAAGATTCTGTCATCTATGGTCTGGTTTCTACCACAAAAGACTCTACCACGAGATCGGTAACAATTGCTGATGCAAACAACAAGAAAAATGTTTCAACATACGTTCTTGCTGATAATGCAAAAATAAGAGTAAATGGTGCAATCGACCTCTTCAGCAAGGTTAAAGCCAACAACTATGTGGCACTCACCTTGGTTGACGGTCTTGTTGAAACCCTTGAGGTTATCGACAAAACCACAACAGCAAGCGGCACACTCGTTTCAATAGATGCGTCAGGCGAATTCACTGTTTTAAACGTTGAAGATAAATCAGGCGAAGTTGGGGCTTACGAAATTTCAGCTGACGGTGTTGACGTTTCAAGAAACAGCCTTTCATCAAGTCTCAATCAGCTTATGACTGGCGACACTGTTGTTCTCAAAATGACTTACGGCAAGGTTACAAAGATTTCAGCAAGCAGCAAGAATCAAAACCTTTCCGGTTCAATCTCATACATCACTCATTCAAAGGACGGCTCAGTAATCGGTCTTGAAACATCAAATTCTCTTACCGAATATAAGGTTAACAAGAGCGTTTCTGTCCTTATCGATTCAACCGAGGAGGGCACAGTTTATGACCTCCGTCCCGGTACAGATATTGACATCACGCTCCAGAGCAGTGAAATCATCACCATCAAAGCTGCAAGTGTTGTTGCAAAATCTTCTCTCAACGGAACAGTGCAAAGCATAAATGCAACATACGGACTTATGGTTGTTGAAGAAGACGGAATTGACTACAACGTATTCGTTAACTCAAGCACAAAGATTATTGACAGTGCATCAGGACGAAACATTCTTCTCAAGAATGTTGAAAAAGGTAAATTTGTTACCGTTACCGGTTCAAATGCATCTGGTGTTCTGGAAGCATCTGTTATAGTAATTCAGTAAAACTTTCTCATAACTTAAAAGACCGCATCGTGTGATGCGGTCTTTTGTTGTATAAAAAAACTTTTTGATGTAAATACTTTCCATATACAAGGTGGTGTTTTCATTGATAGATAAAAAATCAAGACGTGTCGTAATAATCAACAACATTGAGTCCGACACAATCGACCAGGCAATTTTCATTCTGAAATCTGATAAAGCCTCATCAGAAATCAAAAGCTTTGATGCCGACATTTCGGTCGAAGCACAAAAAATAATTGACAACTATATAAATCAAGTAGAACGGCTAAAAAAAGTCCAGGAGCCTTTCTCGGCAAAATCAAAAAAACGTTTCAAATCCAAAAAGCCATCGTTTTTGCTGCCCGTAACACTTACAGCCACGTTTATGCTTGCAATCTTTTTCCTCGTTGTATATTTTGCATAAGTTCTAAATAAGTTCGCTTAAATTGATAACTCCAAGCCCTTTTTCCTTTGCATAATCAACCGTATGTGCTGTACCCCCGCTTCTTCGGGTTTTGTAGGCAATGCAGATACTGCTGTTTTCCACCATAAACTTATTTCGAAGCTGCATACAGCCTGTGCAATATGTTTCAGTAACATAAATAATTTCGTCAGCACGCCCAATCACTTTTTCATATCGCCTTTTATCGGCCCCAGGCCATCTAAGATTCTGGTCACGACAAGGAAGCGCCATAATAAGCTTGAGAAAGGGAATGTTCTTCTTTTTTTGCAAAACAACCTCAGCCGCAAGCAAATCAAACCCAAGTGCTCCTCCCGAAATAAATTCGGTATAGCCCTTTTCCGCAAGGTCACAAATAACCTCACCCAGAATATCTGCAATTTTTTCTTTGCTCCCATATGGCAAATCCCGATGTCCGCTGAAGCAACAGCGATTTTCTTTTTGTGCCTCTCTCATACTCTATTATCCTTTGGTTGTTTTTGATAAATAGTTTATCACACCGAAAAAACATTTGTCAATTATCCTTATTTACATTTTAAAAACTTTATGTTAATATATTCTCATATCAATTTTGGGGGAGGGTATATCCTTGGCTTTTTTCAAACAAGTTTTTCTGCTTTTTTTTGTATGCTGCATTGGGGAAATTGTTTCTCTTTTTTTGCCTTTCCCTATGCCCGGAAGTGTCGTTGCGCTTATCATCTTATTTATTTTCTTGCTTATAAAGGCAATCCGTCCGGCACAAATTGACACTGTATGCAACTTTCTTCTTGGAAATATGTCATTTATTTTTATACCGTCTACTGTTTCAATCCTTGCTTATATTGACGTTTTCAAAAGTATTCTCTGGCAATTTCTTTTTATTTGTATTGCCACTACCATAATTACATTTTTCGCCACAGCCTATGCTGTGAAACTTACCATGTACCTTTTATCAAAAAAGGGGGGCAATGAAAATGCTTAATCAATTCACTTCCTCCCCCATTTTTGGTTTCACACTATGCATTGCATCTTATCTAGTAGGTCTTGGGGTGAAAAAGAGATTTAATTATCCAATAGCAAACCCCATGATTATTGCTTCAATAATTATCATAGGAATTTTGGTAATTTTCAAAATTCCACTTGAAAACTTTATGACAGGCGGCTCTTTTGTTCTTATGTTCCTTGCCCCTGCAACAGCAGCCCTTGCGCTTTCCATGTACCGCCAGCTTGAAATTATAAAGAAAAATCTTATACCGATTTTAGTTGGCTGCATTGTCGGTGCCGTTTCTGCTCTTGTCAGCATAATCGCCTTGTGTCGGTTTTTTGGCATCTCTGACGAAATAACTGCAAGCCTTATCCCAAAATCGATCACTACGGCAATTGCCACCGAGCTGTCAAGCCAGCTTGGAGGCCTTTCTCCCGTCACCGTGGCAGCCGTCAGCGTTACCGGAATTTTCGGTGCCGTGGCATCACCCTATCTCATCCGATGGTCTCGCCTTAACAATTCAATCGCCGCAGGTCTTGCCATCGGGGCATCAAGCCACGCTCTTGGCACAACAAAAGCCATTGAAATTGGAGAAGTTGAAGGCTCTGTCAGCGGCATTGCAGTTGGTCTTTGCGGAATTATAACCGTGATTTTAGCAATCTTTCTTTAATAATAAAACAAAAAATGCTTTGAAAATTCAAAGCATTTTTATTTTTTCAAAAGTTTTTTCACAATAAAAAATATCACAGCCCCCAAAATTATTCCGCCCAAAATATCAGTCGGGAAATGAACAAAAAGATAAAGTCTTGTGAAAGCCATAATAATTGCACCGCAAAGGGTAACTATCCCCCATTTTTTGTTTTGCGTCAAAATCACAAATGCAGATAGAAATGATGAATATGTATGCCCCGACGGAAATGAAAAATCCTCAGGAATTGGAATCAACATATTTGGGGCATCAAACATCCAGCAAGGTCTGGGTCTTGCAATAATATTTTTGAGAAAAATGTTTCCAAAAACCAGGCACAAAATGAGTCCTGCCGAAAGGGCAATTCCAGTTCGTCTATATTTTTTTGTTGCAATAAGAACTATCGCCAGAACAATCCATATAAGACCGCTATTTCCAAGCCACGAAATTCTTGGCACAAGAAAGTCCAACAAATCAGAGCTTGTGATGTGATGTATTGATTCAAGAATTTCAAACTCGATATTTTCAGTCCCAAACAGCACAAAATCACCTCAAATCAAATCCCGAAAGCCGCCAGCACTCCGCCTGTAACCAAAGCAACAATCAGCCCGGCACCCACAACTCCAAGGAAAATGGCAGGCACTGCATCCTTCAGCCTCATTTCAAGCATAGCGGCAACCAAAGCACCTGTCCACGCACCTGTTCCCGGAAGAGGTATTGCCACAAGAATAAAAAGCCCCCAGAACTTGTATCGGTCAACCACCTTGCGATTTTTTTCAGCTTTTTGTTCCATTGCCAAAACCACTTTGTCAAGCTTTTTACTCACACTTCGCATCCACTCAAAAATCTTTCGTATAAACAAAATAATAAAAGGCACCGGAACCATATTCCCAATGACCGAAACACAAATAGCCAGCCACAAATCAAGTCCACTTGCTGTGGCAATGGGAATAGCTCCGCGAAGTTCAACCACAGGGACCATAGAAATAAAAAAAGTTGTAAAAATCTTGCCCAAAAAAGTATCAAAAAAAGCCATCAAAAATTCTCCGTTTATTTCCTTTATAGCATAATTATACCTTTATTCAAAACACTTGTCAACAAGGGATATATGAACTTTTTGTTACTTGAAATATATCTCCATGCCAAACTCCTTTGCAAGAGCCTCTGCGTCTTCTTTTCCAAGGACAAAGCAGGCTGTGGCAAGGCAATCCCCATAAAGACTGCTTTCTCCCACAATGGTCACACTGCTGTAATCAGTCTCTTTTGGAAAGCCCGTTTTGGGGTCCAATATATGATGATATTTTTTTCCGTCCTTCTCAAAGAATCTCTGATATGTTCCGCTTGTGACCACGCTTCCTTCATCTATGTGAACTACCTGGTCATATTCTCCCGCAACCTCAAAGGGTTTTTGCAAACCTATTCTCCACTTTTTGTCTCTTACATCACGATTTTCTCCCACGCAACAAATATTTCCGCCCAAATCCACTATGGCACCCCCGACGCCATAGCTTTTCAGAATTTTCACCGCCACATCTCCGGCATATCCTTTTGCGGCACCTCCCAAATCTATTTTGGCATCATCGGCGTTTTTTATAATAGTTTTGGTAGCTGCATCAAAAACTATCGCCTCGCCTCCGCAAATTTCAAGTGCCTTTTTGATTTCACCGTCACTTGGCACACGTCCATCCTTGTCAAATTCCCACAAGGAAGAGACAGGTGCAAGGCTTATATCAAACGCGCCATCTGATGCTTCCTCAACCTTCTTTGCCGCAGAAATGATATTATACATATCATCACCAAGTGTTATAACCTCGCCTTTTTTTGCAGAATTTATTCTGCTGATCTCAGATTTTTCAGAATAAAAGTCCGTAATCTTGTGAATTTCACGAAGTTTCTCAAATACAGCATCCACCGCCTCTTCGGCATCATGCCCGTATGCACTTATGCTGCAATATGTGTCAAACAAAAATTCGGTTTTTTCAACGCCCGGGTTCTGTAAATTTCCTTTAAAATAAAGCCCCGCAAAAACTGTCAAAAGCAGAACCGCACTAAAGCCCCAGACAAACTTTTTCATTTATTTTCTCCTTACCTGAAATTTTATATCTTCTTATATATTAGCACAAATATAATTTGCCGTCAATCTTCTTTACTTTTAAAGAATTTTATGGTATAATTATTTTATATATACAATCACATTGAAAGGGGGAATTTTTTTGAAGAACAGTGCCTCTTCCAAAGCTGTGCGCACCATCAGCTTTATGGCTGTTATCATCTTTTGTGCAAAGCTTATGGGCCTTCTCCGAGAAACTCTTATCGCAAGCGTTTACGGTCAGGGGTTTGAGTCTGACATTTTAAACACTGCTACACAGATTCCTCTGCTTTTTTTCGATATGACCTTGGGGGTTGCCATTCTTTCAACCTTTATCCCCGTTTTCAATACTTTTTTAGAACGTGACGGAAAGATACGTGCAATGAAATTTGCCAACAGCTTTCTTGCAACGGTGGTCATTATTTCATCACTTGCGGCTATCATCGGTATGATTTTTGCATATCCCCTTGTTCGTCTTATGGTGCCGGGATATTCCGCCGAAAAGGTGGCTGCAACAGCAACGCTTCTTCGGGTTTTGTTTCCATCAATAGTTTTCACCGCAGCGGCTTATACCGCAGTTGGCATACTCCAGTCCTTCGGGGAATTCAATATTCCATCAATAATCAGCGTTGTTTCAAACCTGATAATGATTTTGTATCTCGTTTTTGTGGGCGACCGTTTCAGCCTTTTGGGAGTTGTTATTTCAATGGTAATCGCCTGGGCATCCCAGTTGATTATTCAAATACCTCACCTTTTAAAAAGCGGATGGCGATGGAGTTTTGGTTTCAGCCTGCGAGACAAAGGTATCCGCGATGCCGCAAAGCTGGCACTTCCCGTTCTTATCAGCTCGTGGATTCAACCACTTTGTGTGGTTATCAATATGGCCTTTTCATCCTCAATGGGTGACGGCGCTGTGTCCGGTCTTAACTGGGCAAACAAAATTTATATAATAATGGTGGGCGTTTTTGCCTATGCCGTTACAAACTTTATTTTCCCTCGCCTTTCAAGGCTTGGCAGCGGCTCAAGAAATAATGAATTCAAGGAAACTACAAGGATTTCTTTGGGGTGGATTATTTTTATAATTGCATATGTTTCAGCTATGTTTGTTGCCCTTTCAAAGCCTATAATAAAAATCATTTTTGAATATGGCGCTTTTTCAGCAAAAAACACAGAAACCACCGCGGTAGCCCTCCTCTTCTATTCATTCGGTATGGTGGGCTATGCAATATGCGAAATCCTAAACAAAAGCTTTTATGCCCTCCGTGACGGCAAAACACCTATGTTTACTGCCGCTTTCGGAATTTTCATGAACCTTGTATCAGCTTTTGTTTTAGTAAAGCTTTTCAAGATGGGCATTGGTGGTCTTGCTTTAGCAAGCGCCGTGAGCTCACTTGCTATGGCAATGGTTCTCCTTTATATGATAAACAAAAAGGAATCCGGCACAATAACTGGAAATTTCATCAAAAATACAGCAAAAACCGTCGCCTCTGCTATTGTTTGTGGCATTGTGGCCTTCCTTTGCTACACACTTTTATCGCCCGACCAAATGGGCCGCATTTTAAACTTTATACTCTGCGGAGCCTCTGCAGGCGTTGCCCTTATCTTATATCTGCTACTTAGTTTTGTTTTGAAGATTGACGAATTTGACCAAATCAGGAGGTTTATTCATCATGAAAAATAACAGCTTTTTCATAACAGTTTGGCTTTGTTTTTACAATGCGGTAATCAAAAACAGCATCACTTACCGCTGGCTTTTGGGGCTGTATAACGGCATCTCAAAGGCTTGGAGAGAATCCTTTATCACTAATCTTTTCAGAAAACAATTTTTCTCTAAAAATTGTGTAAGAAACAGTGTGTGGGGTAAAGTTTGCTTTTCACCATTTTCTCTGCTGGAAAAAGTTGCCGATAGTTTTGGCGAAAAGCTGATTGTGCAAAAAGAAAAAAGTCATATAGTTAGATTTTTCAAATACTTCTTGCACAATTGTCTCGCCCTTAACTTGCGTTTCCTCGGTGTCTTCATTTTCTGCGGCAGTCTTTCAAACCTTTTAATTTCCCTTTTAAGTGGCGAAAAAATCCTTCTTTCACTTTCTGCAGTGATTTTAGGCGGGATTCTTTATATCTTTGATTTCAATCTTACTGCCGCTTTTAAAAGCTCAAAGCTTGTCAGCCTTCTAGAAAACTGTCTTGATACAAAGTTTGTCTTTGATTTCTTTTATATGACAAAATGTGAGGGGAAAATGAGACTAATAACTGCCGCTGCCTTAGGTATCGCATCAGGGCTTATTAGCAGCATTATTTCACCCATCTTTGCACTTTTGTTCGTTTTTGGGTTACTTTTCTTTTGCCTTGTCCTTTATAAAGTGGAGTTTGGCGTATTTGTAACAGTTTTTCTTGCACCCCTTATTCCCACCATGGTGCTTGTTGGGCTCTCTCTTCTTTGTCTTTTCTCCTTGGTCATTAAATATCTCACCACCAAAAAGTTCTTATGGCACTTTGAGGGCTGCGGACTTATGATAATCACTATGCTCGTCATATATCTGATTTCCGCAATTACTTCTTTCGCCCCCTTCAAAAGCGTTCAGATATGGCTTGTATACTTTGCTTTCATGATATTTTATTTTGTAATTATAAATACCGTAAAAACAAAAAATCAGCTTTTCAACATCCTGAAAGTTTTTGTTCTCTCAGGCGGAATTGTTTGTCTCTACGGAATTTTGCAATATATTTTTGGCTGGAATGTAAATCAGGCATGGATGGACGAAGAAATGTTCGAAGACATCAAAATGCGAATCTATTCAACCCTGGAAAACCCAAACGTCCTTGGCGAATACATTCTTCTGGTGCTCCCTGTTTGCATTTCACTTATGTGGACATCAAAAAAGGCTTGGGCAAAAATTGTTTATGCCGGTCTTTCGGGTATTATGGGCGTGGCTCTCATTCTCACTTTTTCCCGTGGCTGTTGGCTCGGAATTATGGCGTCTGCAGCGGTTTTTGTAACATTCGTCTGTGGAAAGCTCTGGGGACTGGCTCTTATTGCACTGCCTGTTATCCCTATGGTTCTTCCACAGAGCATTATCAACCGTTTCTTAAGCATCGGTGATATGAAAGACTCTTCCACATCCTACCGCGTTTATATATGGATGGGAACACTCCTTCTTCTGAAAGACTTCTGGCTCTCAGGTATTGGTCCCGGAACCGAAGCCTTCACCCAGGTTTATCCTTTTTATTCGTACAGTGCCATTGTTGCACCACACTCCCACAATCTGTTTTTGCAGATTTTGGTGGAATCAGGGATTTTGGGAATCTTTGCCTTTGTTCTGCTTATGTTCCTTTTCATAAAGAATTCCATTTCTGGATATCTTGCCTTTGGCAAGGGAAATCCATTTTCTGTTGTGATTGTTGGCATTGCCTCAGGAATTTTGGGATTTATGGTTCAGGGACTTTTCGATAACTGTTTTTACAACTACCGAGTATTTATGATTTTCTTCACGGTGATAGCACTTGGCATCACCGCATCAAAAATAGCAAAAACCGAGTCAGAAAAAACGGAGGTACCTTTAAATGCTTAAAGTTTTGCAAGTTTGTTCGGACACAAATATCGGTGGTGCAGGAAAGTGTATTCTCACTTATCTCAAGCACTGCAACAAAGAAAAACTGAACGTGGCTGTTGTCCTTCCCGCAAACAGCCTGCTTAAACCCAAGGTTGAAGAATTAGGCTTTGAGGTCTTTGAAGTAGACGCTATGGCGGACAAATCTCTCGACGCTCTTGCAATCAAAAAGCTTCTTGGGGTTTTTAAAGAGTTTAAGCCTCAGATTGTTCATACACACGCAAGTATGTCCGCACGTATTGCTGCAAGGCTTTTTGGGGCAAAAATAGTATACACAAGGCACAGCGTGTTCCCCCCGAATCCACATCTCACTCACGGGCTTGGGAAAGCAATCTGTGGCCTTGCCAACAACTCCACTGCCGACAAAATAATTGCGGTAGCTGAGGCGGCAAAGGAAAATATCTGTGACATCGGCGTAAAAGAAGGCAAAATTGACGTCATTTTAAACGGCGTAGAGCCGCTTCGCAAATACTCCGACGAGGAAATTTCAAAAATCAAAGCAGATTTCAATATTCCCGCCGATTGCAAATGTACCGCCATTGTTGCTCGTCTCAACGAGGTAAAGGGTCACAAATACTTTGTTGAAGCCGCAAAGATTTTGAAAGACCGCGGCGTAAAGGCTAGGTTTCTTATTGCGGGGACCGGGGATATGGCAGAGGCTATACGCAAACAAATCATAGACTCAGGTCTTGAGGATTATGTGATTATGCTGGGATTTCTCGATAACGTTGAGCCCCTTATGAACATCATAGATGTTCAGGCAAACTGTTCATTCGGCACCGAAGCCACAAGTCTCTCACTCCTTGAGGGTATGAGCCTTGGAAAGCCCGCTGTGGTTTCAGACTTCGGCGGCAATCCCGGTGTAATCAAGAATAACAAAAACGGATTTATTGTGCCCACCCACGATTCTGTGGCGCTCGCTGAGAAGCTGACTATGCTTTTTGAAGACGATGACCTTTATTCAAAGCTCTCAGAGGGCAGTACCGCAATTTTCAACTCAACATTCACTGCAAAAAAATATGCAGAAAACATTGATAATATCTATTTTAGCCTTGGAGGTAAGAACAATGACTAAAGCAAAATTCAACCTTATTGATGTCCTTATTGTTGCAGCTGTGGTTTTAATCGCCGTTATCGCTGTATGGTTTTTGGGCGGAAGAAGTGGCACTGGCACTACCAGCGAAACACAAAACACCACGGCAACATTCAAGATTCAGCTTACCAAAGCAGAAAAAAGTCTTTATGACAAATTCCTCGCAGGTTTAGAAAATGACGAAAGCGTATGGATAGGAATAAAAGAACGTTTTGAAGGAAAGCTTACTGGCATAGAGCTTTCACCCTCTACCAAGGTGGGTACCGATTTATCATCAGGCAAGGCTGTACTTTTGGAAGACCCTGTTCTTTATGACATAACCCTTGAGGTAACCGCAGACGTCCTTGAGACGTCCAGCCAGATTTCTTCATCAAACACCCCTATCCGTGTGGGCGAGGAAACAGCTATTCGTGGCAAGGGCTTTGCGGGCTATGGCTTTGTGATTGACCTGGCTACAAACGCTCAATAAAGAATAAAGGGAGGAAAAATCTATGCTTATCAACAAAGAAGGAAAGCTGTTTGGAAAAATCAGCATTATTGATATAATTGTTATTCTTGCAATTTTTGTGGGTGCTTTCGGAGTTTACACAAGATTTTTTGTGAGCGAAAAGAAAGTCGAAACTGCCGCGAGCCACATTGAATACACTATGAAAATCAAAGAGGTTCGTATCGGCACAGTCAATGCCCTGAAAAATTATATGGGTCCCGTTACCGATGCCACCACAAAAGAATATATGGGTGATGTTGTGGATGTCACTTACGCCGATTCGAAGAGAGCCGTTGAAACAACAAACGGAAAGATGAAAGCTTCGCTTGTCCCTGAAAGATACGACGTCACCCTTACAGTAAGAGTTGACGGAAAGATAAACACTTCCGGTTTTTATACCGCAAACAATCAAGCACTTGCTGCTGGTTCATCCTATGTTTTCACGACAAAAGCGGCAAAAACCACCGGAACAATTACGGATGTATATGAAATAAAATAGTCTTTAGCGGTGGCGAGCCTTGCCACCGCTAAGATTTCTCTTAGGAGTGATACCTTATGTTCAGACGTTTTTCAGTTTATTACAAACCATATATAGGAATTATTCTAATCGACCTTTTGTGTGCAGCCCTTTCAACCATCTGCGAGCTTGTTTTTCCTATGATTGTACGAACAATCACAAGCACCGCACAAATGGGTCCCGGTGCCCTTCTGCTTTCAACGGTGTTGAAGCTTGGCGCACTTTACCTTTTCCTGCGGATTGTTGACACCGTTGCAAACT
The DNA here is from genome assembly GCA_017620615.1 of Clostridia bacterium. GTDB lineage: Bacteria > Bacillota > Clostridia > Monoglobales > Monoglobaceae > SIG440. The sequence continues at coordinate 30,284 of JAGAUW010000004.1, forward strand.
ATTTTATGGCAAATGTAGGTCACGTAATGGGAGCACGGCTTGAGACGGATATGCGCCGCGACCTTTTCAATCACCTTGAAAAGCTGCCCTTTAAATTTTTTGATAACACAAAAATCGGTCAGCTTATGTCAAGAGTAACCACCGACCTTTTTGATATAACCGAATTTTCACATCACTGCCCTGAGGAATTTTTCATTGCTGGAATCAAAATAATTGGCGCATTCATAATCCTTGGAAGAATAAATCTGACCTTCACCGCCATCATATTTCTGCTTCTTCCCCTTATGCTGATTTCTGTTTTTGTGTTCCGCAAAAATATGAAAAATGCATTCAAGGAACAACGTAAGCAAGTGGGCGAGCTGAACGCTGACCTTGAGGACAGTCTGCTTGGCACAAGGGTTGTAAAAAGCTTTGCAAACGAAAACCTGGAGCGCGAAAAGTTTGCCGAAGGCAATAAAAAGTTTTTTATCACCAAGAAAAATGCTTACAGATATATGGCTCTTTTTCAGGCGGGAACAAGATTCTTTGACGGAGTTATGTATATCGCGGTCATCGTTATCGGCTCGATTTTTATGATAAATGGTCGTCTCACCCCTGCTGACCTTATTGCATATCTCCTCTATATACAGACACTGATAACATCAATCAGGCGAATCGTGGAGTTCACCGAGCAATTCCAGAAAGGAATCACTGGTATCGAACGCTTTTTTGAAATATTGGACGAGCCCGTGGAGGAATATAACCCCACAGACTGCATTGAACTTGAGAATGTGTCGGGAAATATAGATTTCAATGATGTTTCATTCAAATATTCTGACGGTTCGAAGGATGTCTTAAGCCACATCGACCTTCACATAAAAAAAGGCGAAAATATCGCTTTTGTAGGCCCATCAGGGGGCGGAAAGACAACGCTTTGCAATCTTATCCCAAAATTCTATGATTTAAAAAGTGGAAGCATAACAATAGACGGTATTGACATAAGCAATATTTCTCTTTCTTCTCTCAGAAATAATATCGGCATGGTTCAGCAGGATGTTTATCTCTTCAGCGGCTCGGTTTATGAAAATATCCTTTACGGAAAGCCAGGCGCCACCCGTGATGAAGTTACCCGGGCAGCAAAACTTGCCGGCGCACATGACTTCATTATGGAACTGAAAGACGGGTATGATACCTATGTGGGAGAACGCGGACTCAAGCTTTCAGGCGGACAGAAACAAAGAGTTTCAATCGCAAGGCTTTTCCTGAAAAACCCGCCTATCCTTATTCTTGACGAGGCTACCTCCGCTCTTGACAATGAAAGCGAGCTTCTTGTTCAAAAATCACTGAAGCGGCTTTCCGAGGGCAGAACAACCCTGACAATTGCTCATCGCCTTACTACTATAAAAAATGCCACAAGAATTTTTGTTCTGACCCAGGACGGAATTTCTGAAAGCGGCACACATCAGGAGCTTATGGAAAAAGGCGGCGAATACGCAAAACTTTATTCTCTTTACAGCACTCTTTAAATGCCAACCCCGTACCAAAATTTGTGGTACGGGGTTAACTATGTATTAAACCGAGTCGCATCAGTTCCTCGCGCCTTTATAAAAAAAAGTGCGCTGTCACAATGACAACGCACAAAAAACACATTGCCCTTGTTTTGTTGCGACACAAAATCTTTAACACAACTATCAGCACATGTCAAATAGAGCAATGCATTTTTATCAAAATGATAAAAAACACATGTGCATAATAGTTTCAATATTAAGATTTTATGTCGCATAATTATGATAGCACATTTATTCAAATTTGTCTATACCCAAAAGGAAAAATCCGCATCACTGCGGATTTTTCTTTAGTACCTCTTTAAGATACTGTCCTGTATATGATTTTTTGTTTTTCGCCACTTCTTCAGGCGTGCCGCAGGCAACAATCTCGCCGCCCCGGTCACCGCCCTCAGGACCCAAGTCAATAATATAGTCCGAGGTCTTTATCATATCAAGGTTATGCTCAATGAGGACAACGGTGTTTCCCGCATCCACCAATTTCTGCAAAACCTCAATAAGCTTATGCACGTCAGCGGTATGAAGTCCCGTAGTTGGCTCATCAAGAATATAAATGGTCTTTCCTGTGCTGCGTTTACTCAGCTCTGTGGCAAGCTTCACACGTTGTGCCTCACCGCCGGAAAGAGTAGTGGAGGATTGGCCGATTTTTATATATCCAAGACCAACTTCAAAAAGGGTCTTAAGTCTGTTTGCTATTTTTGGGATGTTCTCGAAGAATTCCACACCCTCCTCAACAGTCATCTCCAAAACATCGTGAATGCTCTTTCCTTTATACTTTACCTCCAAGGTCTCACGGTTATAGCGTCTTCCTCCGCAGACCTCACATGGCATATAAATATCAGGCAAAAAGTGCATCTCAATTTTCACTATACCATCACCCTGACAGGATTCACATCTTCCGCCTTTCACGTTGAAGCTGAATCGTCCGGGACCATAGCCCCTTGATTTTGCCTCAGGCGTCATAGCAAAAAGGTTTCTTATATCCCCAAAAAGCCCCGTATATGTGGCAGGATTTGAACGCGGAGTTCTTCCAATAGGCGACTGGTCAATGTTTATCACCTTGTCAAGATATTCAAGACCTGAAATTTTCTTATACTTTCCGGGCTTTTGTTTCGCACGGTTAAGCTCATTGGCAAGCACCTTGTAAAGTACTTCATTTACAAGTGAGCTTTTTCCGCTACCAGAAACACCCGTTATGCAAGTAGCTGTACCAAGAGGAATTTCTATATCCACATTTTTCAGGTTATTCTGTGATGCACCAAATAGTTTCAAATAATTTCCGTTTCCTTTTCGTCTGGTCACTGGAACGGGGATTTTTTTCTTGCCACTCAAATATTGTCCTGTTTCAGACGCCTCACACGCCATAATATCTTCTACACTACCCTCAGCGACAACATATCCGCCGTGAATACCTGCCCCCGGACCTATATCAATTATATGGTCAGCCGCCATCATAGTGTCTTCGTCGTGCTCCACCACAATCAAGGTATTCCCAAGGTCCCGAAGTCTTTTCAGCATATCTATAAGCTTATGGTTATCCTTTTGGTGAAGACCGATGCTTGGCTCGTCCAGAATATAAAGAACACCCATAAGTCCCGAACCAATCTGGCTTGCAAGACGTATTCGCTGTGCCTCACCGCCTGAAAGCGTTCCGCTTGAACGGGATAGTGTCAGATATTCAAGCCCCACGCTCTTTAAAAAATTAAGTCTGGCCTTGATTTCTTTCAGGATTTGTTTGCCGATTTGAGCTTCTCTTTCGCTTAGCTCGATATTTTCAAAAAAGTTCAGCGCTTCATTTACAGAAAGCCTGCTTATTTCATCAATGTTCATGTTTTTGACAGTGACAGCAAGACTTTCTTTCCTCAGTCTTGTACCCTTACACTCAGGACAGGGCATGGTATACATAAGCTCCTGAATTTCCTTTTTTGCCCATTCGGAATTTGTTTCTTTATACCGGCGCTCAATATTGTTCATAACGCCCTCGAATCTTGCATACTGCTCGCCCCTGGCAAACTTCCTCTCATAAGAAAGTCGGACCTTTTCCCCACGTGTTCCATACATAATGATGTCCACAATATCCTCGGGCAAATCCTCAAAAGGCGCGTCGAGACTGAATCCATAATGCTCCGAAAGTCCGCGATAATACATAGCAGAAACCGATGCCTCATCCGTTCCGCTCCAGCCGTAACAATTTATTGCCCCCTGATTTATACTTTTTGTTTTGTCCGGAACAAGTCTGTCAGGGTCAATTATTTCAACCTGACCAAGACCCATACAGTGAGGACACGCACCATAAGGGGTGTTGAACGAAAACATTCTTGGAGTAAGTTCTTCAATGCTTATTCCGCAGTCATCACAAGCATAGTTCTGGCTGAACATCAACTCTTTATCTTCATCAATAAGCTGAATTACCACGAGACCTTTTGCCATTTTGAGAGCTGTTTCAAGAGAGTCTGTCAAACGTTTTTCTATGCCCTCCCGTTGAATAAGCCTGTCCACAACAATTTCTATATTATGTTTTTTTTGTTTATCAAGGACAATTTCATCTGATGCCGGGTCAAAAATCTCACCATCAACTCGTACTCTTACAAATCCATCCTTTGCCGCTTTTTCAAATACTTTTGTATATTCACCTTTTCTGCCCCTGACTATTGGTGCCAGAATTTGAAATCTGGTCTTTTCAGGAAGCGCCAGTACCGCATCAACAATCTGGTCTATTGACTGCGACTTTATTTCTTTTCCGCATTTCGGGCAGTGGGGGACACCTATTCTCGCATATAAGAGACGTATATAGTCATAGATTTCCGTCACCGTTCCCACTGTGGAACGGGGATTTTTGCTTGTAGTTTTCTGGTCAATGGATATGGCGGGAGAAAGTCCGTCTATTGACTCAACATTGGGCTTTTCCATCTGCCCCAAAAACTGTCTTGCATAGGCAGAAAGAGACTCCACATACCGCCTTTGTCCTTCGGCATAAATGGTTTCAAAAGCAAGTGATGACTTGCCCGAGCCACTGAGACCCGTCAGAACCACCATTTTATCACGGGGTATCTTGACATCAATGTTTTTCAGATTATTTTCTTTTGCACCCTTGATATAAATTTCCTTGTGCATTATTCTTCTCCCTCAAGTCTTTTTATTTCATCACGAAGCTTTGCTGCAAGCTCAAACTGCAGGAGTTCCGCCGCTTTTTTCATTTCCACAGTAAGCTCAGCAATGGTCTTTTCTCTTATCTCCTCTTCCTTGTGACTTGCCTTTTTGCTGGTACGCTTTTCGTCATCCACAGTAGCTTCAATAATTTCGTGAATATTCTTTTGAATAGTTTTTGGAACAATTCCATTTTTCTCATTGTATTCTGCCTGGATTTTACGTCTGCGCTCGGTTTCAGAAATGGCTCTTTGCATTGACCCGGTAATGGTATCAGCATACATAATCACTGTTCCGTTGGCATTTCGCGCTGCACGTCCAATTGTCTGTATAAGGGATGTATCCGACCTCAAAAAGCCTTCCTTGTCTGCATCAAGAATTGCAACCAAAGAAACCTCAGGAATATCAAGACCTTCACGAAGAAGGTTTATCCCTACCAGAACGTCAAACTCGCCAAGTCTCAAATCGCGGATTATCTCCATTCGCTCAATGGTCTCAACCTCAGAATGAAGGTATCTCACCCTCACCCCCATCTCCTCGAAATATTCAGTAAGGCGTTCCGCCATTTTCTTAGTGAGTGTTGTAACAAGTACCCTTTCATTTTTCTCCACACGGGCCTTGATTTCGCCATATAAATCATCAATCTGTCCATCCACCGGTCGCACAGAAATTTTAGGGTCCAAAAGTCCTGTTGGTCTTATTACCTGCTCAACCACTCTTGTCGACCGCTCTTTTTCAAACTCTGCAGGTGTAGCACTGACAAATATTGCCTGATTTATATGGTCGTAAAATTCATCAAAGTTCAGCGGTCTGTTGTCATAAGCCGACGGAAGTCTGAACCCAAATTCCACCAGATTGTTTTTTCTTGCACGGTCACCTGCATACATAGCGCGCACCTGAGGAATGGTCACGTGTGATTCATCAACAATCAGCAAAAAATCATCAGGCAAATAGTCAAGAAGAGTAAAGGGCGGACTGCCCGGCTCTCTTCCGCTTATGTGTCTTGAATAATTCTCTATCCCCTGACAAAAACCTGTTTCACGCATCATCTCAATGTCATACTTGGTGCGTTCCTTTATCCTTTGAGCTTCAATGAGACATTCTTTCGCCTTGAACTCCTCAACTCTTTGCTGCATTTCTTCATCAATATTCAATATTGCCTTTTCAAGTTTTTCACGTCCAACAACATAATGTGATGCCGGATAAATTGCACAGTGTTTGAGACTTGAAATGACCTCGCCAGTCACCGAACTTATTTCCGCAATCCGTTCAACCTCGTCACCAAAGAATTCAATTCTTATGGCATTTCCCGATGAATAGGATGGGAACACGTCAATTACATCGCCCCTCACTCTGAATTTATTTCTGGAAAAAGCGATATCATTTCTTTCATATTGAATTTCAATGAGTTTTTGTATAACTGCATCTCTGTCAGCACAATTTCCAACTCTGAGAGACACCACCATACTGTTGTAGTCAATAGGGTCGCCAAGTCCGTATATACACGAAACACTGGCAACAATAATCACATCACGACGCTCAAACAGTGCCGCCGTTGCTGAGTGTCTGAGCTTGTCTATATCCTCATTTGTCTGGGCATCCTTCTCGATATATGTATCAGAGCTTGGGATGTACGCCTCCGGTTGATAATAGTCATAATAAGAAACAAAATATTCCACCGCATTGTCAGGAAAAAGCTCCTTGAATTCGCTACACAACTGTGCTGCAAGGGTCTTGTTGTGGGCAAGAACCAGCGTTGGTCGATTCACCTTTTCAATAACATTTGCCATCGTAAAAGTTTTTCCCGAACCGGTTACGCCCATCAGCGTCTGAAATTTATCACCATTTATAACCCCTTGGGAAAGGGCAGAAATTGCCTGTGGCTGGTCACCCGAAGGTTTATGCTTTGAGACAATTTTAAACTCCATCTTTGCTTCTCCTCTTTGGCTCCACTTTTCCATTTTTCCCAATATTTTCTTTGAGAGTTATGCTGTAAACATCATTTCCCGACACAATCAAACTGTCAAAAAACTCAATATCCACCATATTAAAGCATTTCTGCAGTTTTTCCGACAGTTCTATATCCGCTACCGACGGATTTACCAATCCGCACGGGTGATTGTGGACAATAACCACTGTACTCGCTCTGTCATTAAGGGCCTGTCTCACAACTTTTGGAACATAAACAGCCGTTTCTCCCTGAACCCCCTCGGATATCCGGGTTATTGAAAGTAGCCTGAATGACGAATTCATACTGAGCATATATGCTGACTCAGTAAGCTTTCCATAGAAAAACGTTTTCACAAAATTTGCCAATCTTTCATATCCATTAAGTTTCAATGGTTTATCAACCAAAATACTCCGTTCAACAATCCCCAAAAGTGCCGGAAGTGAGGTCAGAAACCTTGCCGTACTGCGCCCAACACCTTCAATGCTCATAAGTTCATCCATACTTGCGTTAATGGCACCGCTTATTGTTTGAAATCTATTCAGGATGTTATGCGCCAATTCATTTGTGTCTCCCCTGGGAATTACCGCAAACAAAAGATACTCAAGCTGTTCGTGGGGTTCAAGTGATTCAAGCCCGTATTCACTTACTTTTTTGTCAAGCCTCTCACGATGCATCGCGTGCAAACTCAATTCATTCTCCCCCTCAGTTTCACCAAAACCTCTTCAAAATATTCCGGAATATCCTGCGAGAACTCCATATACTCATTTGTTTCAGGATGAAAAAAGCCAATCAAATGTGCATGCAAGAGCTGTCCATTCAACCTAAATTCCTCTTTCTTCCTGCCATAAACACTGTCTCCCACAATGGGATTCCCCCGCTTTGACATATGGACTCTTATCTGATGTGTTCTTCCGGTTTCAAGTCTGCATCTTAAAAAGGTATATTTTTCAAATCTCTCCAACACAAAAAAATGCGTAACCGCATTTTTTGAATTTTTCTGTGTAATAGTCATTTTTTTTCGGTCTTTTTCGTCTCTGCCTATGGGCGCATCAATGGTTCCCTCGTCCTCTTTTATTTTGCCGTGCACCAAAGCCAGATATTCACGGGTCAGACTGTGTTCCTTTATCTGTCTTGAGAGTCCAAGATGGGCCGCATCATTTTTAGCCACCATCAAAAGCCCACTTGTATCCTTGTCAATGCGATGCAAAATCCCCGGGCGGATTTCACCGTTAATCCCCGAAAGATTATCCCCGCAATGAGCCATAAGTGCATTCACAAGAGTCCCATTATAATTACCTGCAGCAGGATGCACCACCATTCCCTGGGGCTTATTTACCACAAGCATGCACGAGTCTTCATACACCACATCAAGCGGAATTTCCTCAGCTGCTATCCGGATCTCTTTAGGCTCGGGAATTTCAATGGAAATAAGGTCATTCTCTTTAAGCTTATAATTTGACTTTACAGTTTTTTGCCCAACCAATATGAAACCGTCTTCAATCAGCTTTTGTATTCGTGAACGGGTAAGCCCTAGGTCACTTTCAGCCAGAAAAGCATCAATCCGTTTATCTTTGCTTTGGGAATCAATCAACATTTCATACACTTTTATTTTCCTCCCGCCACTTTTCTTCAAAAAACACAAAAAACACAGCCAAGGCACCTGCGCCAAGGCAAACAAAAATATCCGCCACATTAAACACCGGGAATTTTATAAGACAAAAATCAAAAAAGTCCACCACATATCCATACACAATACGGTCTATCATATTTCCAAGCGCCCCGGCAGTCATAAAGGAAATCCCCAGATTCAAAATGGGCGGCTTGTTTTTAACCCTGACAGAAATCCAAAGCACAACGGCCACAAAACCCACCGCCACCGCAACAAAAAGCAGCCCTCTTCCCTGCATAATTCCGAAGGCTGCTCCTTTGTTTTCAACATAAGTGAGATGGAACACGCCCTCAATCAAAGGAATTGACCCAAGTCCTGAAAGATGCGTTTTTGCCAATATTTTTGTCAGGAAGTCCGCAATCAAAATTGCAAACCCTACTAAAAAATATACCATATCTCTCACCTTTAAAATTTATGTAAATGAAATTTAAATCTCTATAATATTACTCTTCGTTCCCTTTTTCTTCCGCCTTAGCCTCTTCCGCTGTGACATATTCACCCTTTTCATTCACAACGATTTTGGGAAGCTCCATTGTCACCTGTTCAAGCTTCTGGATAGCAGACATAACGCCGTCAGTTTTAGCTTCTACCTTAGTATCAAGCTCAATGTGTGGAATATCCTTAGTCTCAACCGACTTTGCAGCTTTTTCGGGCATACTGAATTCCTTAACGATATCCATTTGAGAGGTGAGAAGTGAAATAACTCTTGTCCTGAAAATTTCCACGTTGCGACGCATCTCTTCGTATTCATAGCTTATGCGGGTAACCTCTCGACTTGCATCAGACAAAAGCTGTGATGCTTTGTTTTCAGCATCCTTTATGATGTTCTCTGCATTCTTTCTCGCATTCTGAACAACCTCATCACCGGCGCTCTGAGCAACCAAAATTGCGCTCTGAAGAGTTTCTTCCATTGACTTGTACTGAGAAATCGCATTGGACAGCATGTTTATTTTATCCTTGTTTGCGAGGTTTTCCTTGTAAATAAGCTCATAATTCTCAGCGATTACATTCATAAACTCCTCAACCTCAGTCATGCTGTAACCCCTGAATTCCCTTTTAAATTTTCTGTTTTCAATTTCGAGTGGTGTCAACATAAAACTTTCCTCCATTCTGCCACAAAACGTGACATTCTTTAAAAGCAATGGGAATAATCCCAAATTTCCTTTATATAAATTTTTCTATTTGTATTCCGATTCTGCCTTTTTTCGTTTCCCTGATCTCTTCAAGAAGTCGGAATCTTCCTTGTCCTCTCACCGAAAAAACATCTCCGGGTTTAATCTTCAGCGAAACGTTTTCGGTTTGCATCCAATTCACAAACACGCGTCCCTCAGCAATATACCCCGCAGCAATCGACCTTGAAGTCTTTGTGGCCGCTGACACCACACTGTCAAGACGAAGTGCTGAAACCGTATGACTCATGGTTTCAACCTTACGCAAGGGAATTTCAAGCATTTCATTTGGAATTAGTCTCACCTTCACGCCATGACGCCCAACTTTGGTAAGGTTTTCCACAATATATGCGCCTATGTTTTCTGCAACAAATACGATGCATCTATCTTCCAAAACAATTATGTCACCAATCTTTTCACGCTTGATGCCAAGCCCCAGAAGACTCCCCAAAAAGTCGGGGTGCCTGAGACTTCCCACATCTCTGCCCGAAATTTCTATTGCAGAGATCAGGTCCAGTGCATCCGTTTCTTCAAGATAGTCAGGAAGCGCCACAAACATTGTCCGCTCTGCATCTTCATAGCCACCACAAAAACACGTTTTCACCGGATTTTTAGTAATATTTTTTCTGACAATTTCTCGTTCCGAAGGAGTAAGAAAGCCCGTAGCCTTGATGCAATTTTGCTTTTCGCACAAAAAAGCAGTGTCTTGAGCCTTTGCAATCAACAGCTTTTCTTCAAGCTTGTTATCCATTAGTTATTGTTCCAGGGGAAAATACCTTTGTTTCTGAGTTCATCCTTGAAATCTCCCATAATTCCTACATTATAAGGAGCAATCAAAAAGATTCCGTTTGAAACCTTCTGGATGTTTCCGTCAAGAGCATACACTGCACCGCTTAAGAAATCCACGATTTTCTGAGAAACACTGCGGTCAACAGATTCAAGATTGATAACAACCGGCTTTTTGTTCTTGAGGTGATTTGCAATATCCCTTGCGTCTTCAAAGCTTTCAGGGCTCATAACCACAAGCTTAAGCTGTGCAGTTGTATGTATTTTTACAACCTTGTTACGCTTTCCACCCTCAAAAGCCTCCGGCTCTTCCTCCTCAAAAAGCTGACTGTTTGAAAATTCGCTGTTACCGATAAGCTCTTCTTCATACTCATCCTGTGTCTCAAACCCAATAAGATTCAACATTTTGTTTACAATACTCATAATATTTCCTCCTGGATATTTATAAAGTTTTCATATAATTCTATGCCCAACTTGTCCGTCACATTTTTTCACCAATATATTATATCACACTTTTTTTATTTTGTATAGTCTCTTTTTCCGAAAATTCCTGTTCCGACCCTGACCATTGTTGCACCCTTTTCAATCGCAAGGGGAAAATCGTTGGTCATGCCCATAGAAAGCTCCTCCATAGATACATTTTTGATGTTTTCTTGGCTTATTTTTTCAGCCAAACCTTTAAGCCCAGAGAACACACCCAAAAGAAGCTCTTCATCATCAGTAAACGGCGCAACCGTCATGAGCCCCATAATTTTAACATTCTCAAGCAAGCTGATTTCACGACAAACGTCAATGCAATTCGTTGGCTCTATCCCGAATTTTGATTCTTCGCCAGAAACATTGACCTCCAGAAGAATTTTCTGAATTTTGTCAATTTTTTTTGCCTTTTTGTCAATTTCAACAGCAAGCTCAACACTATCAACAGAATGAATAAGCTCCACCTTGTCTATTATATACTTTACCTTATTCTTTTGCAAATGCCCGATAAGATGCCACCTTACCGGATTCACTTTGTCGTATTTTTCCATTATTTCCTGAACACGGTTTTCGCCTATGTCAGTAACCCCACAGTCAATAGCCTCGTTTATGAGGTCAGCTCCATAAGTTTTTGTCACTGCAATAAGCTTTATTTCATCCGTCTTCCTATTTGAAGCCCTTGCCGCCTCATCAATTTTTTTGTTTACTTCCAAAAGATTTTTTTCAATGTATGACATTATCTCACAACCTTGTTATTATAAAGTTCTTTTCCATTTACAATCAGCTCATCGTAGAGTTTCAGTGTGGTATCCCCTGAGCTTAAAGTTTCCGCCACAATGACCCACTCTTTGCTGTTGTACAAAATATTGACCGGAACAAATCTCGCCTTGTCATTTTTTATGATATAAACGCCAGTTTTTCCGTCAATTATTCTTATACTCTCAGATGGAATTTTGAACCCCTCATAGTGATGCTTTATAAACTCAATTTCGGACCTTGATGTAGAATATATATTGCTTACATACCGGTTTGATTTTACCACCAAAACCGCTTTCCCCTTTTCTTCCTGCTTTATTTGTGATACTGTCCCCGAAATAGTGTCCTGACCAATGTCCAGCAGTCTGAATTCAATTCTGTCGCCCACTCTCATATCTTCAACTTGTTCAAAAGGAACAGTTGCCGCCACGCTCCAGCTGAAATTGTCCACAATTTTGCCCACCGCATCGCTTTCTTTCACCTTTGTAAGCATTACTGGTTTTTCAAATTTTTTGTCTAGCTCCTTGATGTAATCAACAGAAATTTCACCAAGCTTTTTTGTATTAAGGAGTTCTTCCATCCCGTCCGTCCTAGACGTAAACGCTCCGGCTCTTGGCGCATAAACTGCTGTCCTTTCAATGTTGTAATCCTTTTCAATTTCTGCCTTCCTTGCCAGCAATTCTTCAAGCTCTTTTATGCTGTCCTTTGGCTCAGCTTCTCCTTTGATTATCATTCTGCCTTCAATCAGGGAATTTACATTATCCTTTATTTCAGAAACTCCCCTAATATTATTTTTAAAGCCGAGAAAAGGAACATCTTTAAGTGCGAGCAAAATTTCCTGTTCAATTTTTGCCGCATCATTGCTGAAAACATCATCCTTTATTTTATTTGATGACAGCTTGTGTATTTTTTCTTCAATCGCCTTGAGCTCACTGCCCGCTGATGCGTCCATTTGATTTTTGTGTATGTACATAACTGTTTCGCCAATTTTTACACGCTGTTCGTCGCCCACTTCACAATAAACATAGCCCGCTGCAGGAGAAACTATCACCGTCTGATCTTTGAAAATATATCCTTTTGCCTTTATAATTTCTTCTTCAGTCCCTGTTCTCACCAGCATCGTCTCAATTCTTCCGCCATAACTCAAGGCAACGTTTATGACTATGCTCAAAGCAAAGGCAAATATCAAAAAAGCAACAAAGCTTCTTTTCCCTTTTTTCTTTTTTCTCTTTTCTTCTCTTGTTTCTCTCATTTTCAAAACCTCTGCTTTGGCCTTTAATCCAAAAACTCACTGCACTTTTCAAAAATTTTCTTCATTCCGTCATTCTCGTTGGGCCTCACCCAGTTAATTTTTCCATTCCGTCTAAACCATGTCAGCTGTCTCTTTGCATAACGTCTGCTTTCCTGTTTTATCAGTTCCGTCATTTCATCAATGTTCAATTTTCCCTCGAGATATTCAATAACTTCTTTATATCCTATGGCCTGCATAGCTGTGGTGTTTCGGTCAATCCCCATGTCACAAAGTCTTTTAACTTCATCCACAAGGCCCTCTTTCATCATACGGTCTACTCTTTCGTTTATGCGGTTGTAAAGGATTTCTCTGTCTGCATCAATTGCAAAAACCAATGCATCATAAACTGCCTCACGCCTTGACTCCTTATTTACTTCTGTAAATGTCTTATTGGTAAGATGACACACTTCAAGAGCACGTATAACTCGCCTCAAGTTGTTGGGATGGATTTTCTGCGCCGCCTCGCTGTCTCTTGCCTCAAGAAGCTTGTGCACCGCATCATTCCCCTCTTTTTCGGCTAAAAGTTCCATCTCTTCCCTGAATTTTGGGTCACTGCCAAAATCATCAAAGGCTATGTTGTTTAAAATGCTATCAAGATAAAGACCTGTTCCCCCTGCCAAAATGGGAGTTTTGCCGCGAGTTATTATATCATCAATGCAGTCTCTTGCCCTCACCGCAAAATCAGCCACGCTGTATTTTACATTGGGTTCAAGGAAATCAATCATATGGTGCTTTACTGCCTTTTGTTCGCTCTCAGTAGCCTTTGCCGTACCTATATCCATATATTTATAAATCTGCATAGAGTCACAAGACACTATTTCGCCATCAAACTTCTTCGCAATTTCAATTGCCAGCGCCGTCTTCCCCGATGCAGTGGGCCCGCAAACTGCAATAACCTTTTTCAGCATAGACCCTCCTAAACAATTCTCTTAAACATTTTTTCTATTTCACGTTTGGTAAATTCAACTTTTATTGGTCTTCCATGAGGGCAGGTAGTTATACCCATTTTTTCAAGCGCCTCAACATCTTTGATCAGCGCCTCCATTTCAAGCGCGCTTAGCTTTTTGTTGGCTTTTATGGCATATTTGCACGATATTGTATCAAGAATTTTTTCTTCAAAGCTAAGAATTCCTGATGGCCTTGCCTCACCTAATATTTCAATAATTTCCAGTGCCAAAGCCTTTATATCATCGTCATCAGCAACAAATGGTGTCTGGCGTATAATAAGCGAATTTTTTCCAAACTCCTCTATCACAAACCCCATTTTTTCAAGGATTTCGCCCTTATCTCGCACTACTTCCATTTCAATGCTGTCCGCATCCATAACAATAGGAACAAGCAGCATCTGCCCTGAAACGCCCCTCTGTTCATAGTCACTTTTCAGCATTTCAAACCGCTTGCGCTCGTGTGCTGCATGCTGGTCTATCAAAAACATACTGTCATTTCTTTGGGCTATTACATATGTATCAAAAACCTGACCGCAAATTTTCCAATAATCTGTGTTTTGTGCTTCGTCGTCAAAGAGCGTCGGCATTTCCTCCTTTTCAGAAACAGCCTTATTTTCAGGCGTCGAAAAATATTCTTCCTTAAACACGGTCTCTCTTATTTCTTCAAATCTTTTTTCTGTCTCTGTATCAAAAATTTCGTTTCTCTTTGGTTCATGAAAACTATAATATGAAGAACCCGCTGAAGCTGTGTTATTCAAAAATTCCTTGACAACCGCAGTATCAACAACCTCTTTTTTCGGCTGGCTGAATACACCATTTCCTCCAAAACCCAAAGAGGTCTTTTCTTCCACCTTTACAGCTTGAACGCTCTCCGCAGACTTCTTATAAAGAGCATTTTTCACAGCATGATAAACAATATCATAAACCTCTTTTTCGTTGGCAAACTTAATCTCTGTTTTCGCAGGATGGACATTTACATCGACAAGTTCAGGCGAAAGTACTATATCCAACACAAAAAATGGAAATCTGCCCGTCATAAGCTCGTTTCGATAAGCCTCTTCAACAATCTTTGAAACCACGTGGTTTTTTATATAACGGCCATTTACAAAAAGGGTCTGTCTCGTCCTGTTTCCTCTCGAAAGCTCCGCCTTTCCTATCACTCCCGAAACCTTCACGCCGTGTTCTGTGTGGTCAACTTCAATCACACCTTTTGCATGGTCTATGCCATAAATATTGAGTATGGCATTTTTAAGACTTCCGTCACCTGCAGTAGAAAAAACCTCTTTTCCGTCTGATATATATCTGAATGAAATATTTGGTTTTGACAATGCAATGCGGCTTAAAACATCGGTAACATATCCCGCTTCTGTCGCATCTTTTTTGAGAAACTTCATTCTTGCAGGAACCGATGCAAAAAGATTTTCAACAAGCATAACTGTTCCGCTGTTGCAAGCAATTTCTTCTTTCACTTCTACCTCACCATGCCGAAGGACAAGTCTTGCACCTATGTCAGTGCTCTGCTCCTTTGTGATAACCTCTACATCAGATACCGCACAAATGCTCGCCAAAGCTTCACCGCGAAAACCCATAGTCTGTATGCGGAACAAATCATCAATTTCCTGAAGCTTGCTTGTGGCATGACGTACAAAAGCAAACTCCGCCTCATCAAAAGGAATTCCGCAGCCGTTATCTTCCACAGAAATAAGTGAAATGCCGCCATTTTTTATTTCAACGGTTATCTGTGTTGCGCCGGCATCTATTGAATTTTCAACAAGTTCTTTAACCACAGCCGATGGGCGTTCAGCCACTTCTCCTGCCGCAATTTTATCTGCAATGCTCTGGGGCAAAATCTTTATCCGTGCCACGTTTCATCCTCCTGTCCTTTATATATTTTCCGCTTTCGCCTTAAGGGCATAAAGCTTAGTAAGCGCCTCCATAGGCGACATTGTGTCAAGGCTGAGCGCTCTTATCTCTGCCACAATTTCATTTTCTTCAAAGCCAACAAAACTCAGCTGTTCAAAATCTTCATCCTTGCTCGTTTTCTTTTTTGCTTTAGGAACAGAAATTTCACTTTTTTCGTTTCCGTCACGGATTTCAAGGGCTTTAAGAATCTCCTTGGCACGTTTTGTCACGTCCTTTTTAACTCCCGCAAGAGCCGCAACCTCAATTCCATAGCTTCCGTCTGCACCGCCGCGAATGATTTTTCTTAAGAAAGTTATATCATCGCCGTGCTTTTTCACCGCAATGCAATAATTTTTTACCCCGTCAATCTGGCTTTCAAGCTCGGTGAGCTCGTGATAATGTGTGGCAAAAAGCGTCTTTGCTCCGCATTTATTCTTATTTGCCATATATTCAACCACTGCCCAGGCAATGCTGAGTCCGTCATATGTGCTTGTTCCTCTGCCTATTTCATCAAGGATAACAAGGCTCTTTTTCGTGGCATTATCAAGAATATACGCCACCTCATTCATTTCCACCATAAAAGTGCTCTGTCCGGCAGATAAGTCATCAGACGCACCAACTCTAGTAAATATCTTATCAACAACACCGATTTTTGCAAATGATGCCGGCACAAAAGAGCCCATCTGTGCCATAAGCACGATTAAAGCAGTTTGCCTCATATAAGTGGACTTTCCCGCCATATTGGGACCTGTTATTATTGCAAGCTGTTTTTCCTTTCCGTCAAGCTCGGTATCGTTTGGTATAAACATACTGGTTATATTTTCAATAACAGGATGCCGTCCGTCCTTGATAACAATTTCATCCTCCATATTCATTTGGGGCATAACATATCTGTTTTTTTCAGCCACATATGCCAAGGAACACAAAACATCAAGGTTTGCTATTGCGTGAGCAGTAAGCTGGATTCTCGCTATCTGTTCTCCCACAAGATCACGTACTTTACAGAAAATGTCATATTCAAGTACTACAATTTCACTTTCTGCCTCCACGATTTTTTCTTCGATTTCTTTTATCTGGGGGGTTATGTATCTTTCCCCGTTTGAAAGGGTCTGTTTTCTCACAAAATAGTCAGGCACCTCATTTGCATTCTGCTT
Source organism: Clostridia bacterium (assembly GCA_017620615.1). Taxonomy (GTDB): domain Bacteria; phylum Bacillota; class Clostridia; order Monoglobales; family Monoglobaceae; genus SIG440. The sequence continues at coordinate 47,077 of JAGAUW010000004.1, forward strand.
GCTTATTTCAAGGTAGTATCCAAAAACCCGATTGTAACCTACCTTGATATTGCGGATTCCGGTTTTTTCTTTTTCTTCTTCAGCAAAGTCGTTAATCCACTTAACACCGTTTTGAATCACCTCACGTCTTTCATCAACCTCACGGCTGAATCCGTCACGAATGAGATTTCCCTCCCTGAGCGTAATTGGCGGGTCAGGATTTATTGAATCCTCAATGATTTTTTTCACATCAGAAAGTTCATCCAGCTGACTTTCAAGTCTCTTCAAAACCCCTGCATCAAATCCGCCAAGGATTTCCTTTATCCGAGGAAGAGAGGAAAACGACTGAGCGAGTGCCAACAAATCCCTACACTTTGCAGTCTTGTATGTAATTCTTGATACCAATCTTTCAATATCCTGAATTTCTTTGAGTGCATCCACGATTTCCTGTCTTGCAATAGGATTTCTTAGCAGTTCATCAACCGCCTTGTGCCGATTTTGAATTTTTGCACAGTTTGCCAAGGGCATAGTTATCCACTTTCTCATAAGCCTGCTGCCCATAGAGGTTTTTGTCTTGTTAAGAACCGCAAAAAGACTGCCCTTGGTCTTCTTGTCTCGCATGGTTTCAAGCAGCTCTAAGTTCCTTATGCTATAAAGGTCAATGGCCATATACTCCTGACTTTCGACCACCGTAATCTCACGAAGATTTGATAGCTCCGTTTTTTGAGTATCCGCCAAAAACTCAATCAAAGCCCCAAGGCTCTGCATGGCATAACCTTTTTCAAAAAGTACACTATCCACCTCGCCAAACTTTTCCCTGACAGTTTTTTCAGCATTTTCCTTTTCAAAGCATTGGTCGAAATAGCTTCTTGTGATACAACCAAATCTATCTGCTACCATATCAACAAGCATCTTGTTTTCAAATGCACTTTGGGAAAAAACTACCTCGGACGGATTGAATCTGCTTATTTCATTGAGAAGCTGAATTTCAAGATCAGTACCCGCAAATTCGTTTACCGAAATTTCGCCGGTGGAAATATCAACAAACGCAATACCAGCACCCTTACTTTCCATAAAAACAGATGCAAGATAGTTGTTTTTTGTGTCGTCCAGAGCCTCAGCGTCCATAATTGTTCCGGCACTGACCACCCTCACAACCTCACGTTTTACAATTCCTTTTGTCTGTGCGGGGTCCTCGGTCTGCTCACATATGGCAACAGTATAGCCATTCTCCACAAGCTTTGCTATGTAGCTGTCCACAGCGTGAAACGGCACGCCGCACATAGGCGCCCGTTCCTCCTGACCGCAATCTCTGCCTGTCAGCGTAATTTCCAGAACCCTTGACGCAATCTTGGCATCCTCAAAAAACATCTCATAAAAATCACCAAGACGGTACATCAAAATGCTATCTTTGTATTGATTTTTAATTTCAAAATACTGACGCATCATAGGCGTAAATTCAGCCATTTTAAGTCCCCCTTCTTTGCAAAAACAAGGTTTTTCAAATTTAGTGACAGCTTGAGCATCCTGCACAGTTTCCGCTGCAGCCACCCTCACCGCTTGCGCTTTCCTGTCCGGTGATAAAATATGTGAGCACAGCATTCACCTGATTTACCATCATTTCAAACTCTCTGTCTGCCTCAAGGTATTCTGCAATAAGATTATTTTTCACAATCTTTTCAAATTCTGCCTGAACATAATTCTTATATTCCTCAAGTTCTTCTTTTGTGGGGTCTGTTCCACGAAGCCTTTCTGTTGCAGCTTTTCTGTTATCGTTGTAAGCCTTAAGAAGTGCCACCGCCTCATCATCTGCATTCATAGCATCTGCCGCCTTTGTTACTCTCATGCTTTCTTCACTCTCTGCAATCATAGTGCCCAGTTCCTGAGCTTTTTCAATAATCTGATTTCTCATTTTCAAATTCCTCCGTTTTAATCAACAATTTCGCCAATCAGCGACCAGGTTTTTACCTCTGTAATTTTCACATTTACTATTTTGCCTACCAAAGCGTCTTCACCCCGGAAATTCACAATTTTTCCTCCGTCGGTTCTTCCGCTCAAAAATTCAGGATTGTTCTTGCTGGGGCCCTCAACAAGTACCTTTTCGCATTTTCCAAGGTAGGCATCATTCTTCTTCTTGGAAATCACGTTCTGAAATTCCACCATCCGTTCAAAATTCCTATGTTTCTCTTCGGGGGAAAGACAATCCTCCATTTCCGCCGCAGGCGTTCCCTTTCGCTTTGAATAAATAAACGAAAAAATCATATCGTATTCGACTTCACGTAAGATAGACATTGTCTCTTCAAAATCCTCATTAGTCTCCCCCGGGAAACCCACAATAATATCCGTGGTAAGAACAATATCAGGCATCTTTTCACGGACTTTTTTCACAATATCCAGATATTTTTCTCTGGTATAGCTGCGATTCATTTTTTTGAGTATCCGGTCCGAGCCGCACTGCACCGGAAGATGCAACTGCTTGCATATCTTATCGTTCTGCGCCATAACCTCAATAAGCTCGTCCGATATGTCTTTAGGGTGAGATGTCATAAATCTCACTCTCTCTATCCCGTCAATTTTGCAAACCTCTGTAAGCAGCTTTGCAAAGCTTATACCACAATCAAGGTCTTTGCCATAGGAATTCACATTTTGCCCAAGAAGCATAACCTCTTTATAGCCAAGGCTAGATACCTCACGCACTTCTGTCAATACACTCTCCATAGTTCTGCTACGCTCACGACCTCTGACATAGGGAACTATACAATAGGTGCAAAAATTATTGCAGCCATACATAATCGGGATTTTTGCAAGAGGTAGCTTTTCACGTTTTGTGGTTATCCCTTCAAAAATTTCACCATCACTATTCTGCACGTCAAAAGCTCTGCCGGCATCTTTCGCCTCCCACAAAAGCTGAGGCAATTTAACAAGTGCGTGAGTTCCAAAAACCATGTCCACGTGCTTATATTTTTTCTTTATCTGTTCTGCGATGTGCGCTTGTTGAACCATACATCCGCACACCCCAATAATGAGCGACGGTTTTTTTGCTTTGAGGTGTTTTAGTGCCCCCAAATTCCCAAACACCCGAAGCTCCGCATTTTCACGAACAGCACAGGTATTATAAATCACTAAATCGGCATCTTTCACATCATCACAAAATTCATATCCCATATCAAAAAGCATACCGGAAATTCGTTCGGAATCATTTTCATTCTGGGCACAGCCATAAGTTTCCACAAAAGCCTTGGGAGCGGTCTCGCGCACTTCATTGACAAGTCGCATTTTTTGTATATATTCCCGCTGTTTTTCAATTTCAATATTCCTGAGTTCTTCCAAACAAAAAACACTCCCCTCAATTTTAGCATATATATTTTATTATACTCTTCCCGGAGTGTTTTTGCAATAGGTTTTTTGTGATAAATCTTGAAATTTCAGCCTTTATTTCTGTTTGGGATTGAATAGCAGCGCCGCCAGAAATCCAAAGAAAACAGATGCCGCAATTCCTCCCGCAGCGCCCGTGACTCCGCCGGTGAATACACCCAAAAAGCCACGTTCTTCAATTCCTTTGAAAACCCCCTTTGCCAAAGTGTTTCCAAACCCGATAATTGGTACAGTAGCACCTGCACCGCCTATTTCAATTATTTTGTCATAAAGTCCAAGTCCGCTCAAAATCACACCCGTCACCACAAAAGCCACCAAAATCCGCGCCGGAGTCAGCTTTGTCTTGTCAATAAGAATTTGTGCCACTGCACAAAAAGCACCGCCCACCCAGAACGCATTGAAAAACCTCATAAAAATATCCATTTTCTACTCCCTTTCTGCAGAAATTGCCACTGCGTGAGCAACCGACGGTATTGATTCCCCCTGAAGTGTGGATGTCGGGCTAAGTAGGGCTCCCGTCCCCATAAAAAGTACATTTTTAAGCTCGCCAGCGCGGATTCTGTCCATAATATATCCGCAAAGAGTAATAGCACCACATCCACAACCCGAGCCGCCTGCGTGCATATCCTGTTTCTGAACATCAAAAATCATGCAGCCGCAATCGTCGTAATTTCCCCCGACATCAAAGCCCTTTTCACGCATCAAATCAACAATAATTGACTTTCCTACCGTTCCCAAGTCCCCCGTCACTATAAGGTCATAAAAATCCGGATTTCTCCCGGTATCTTCAAAATGCGCTGCCAAGGTGTCCGCCGCCGCAGGCGCCATTGCCGCTCCCATATTGTTGGCATCCTTAACGCCTAGATCCACAACTTTTCCCGATGTAAAGTGTGTTATATATGGTCCATTTCCACTTTCCGAAAGCACCACCGCCCCCGAGCCGGTAACCGTCCACTGCGCCGTAGGCGTCCTCTGTCCGCCGTATTCAAGAGGGTTTCTGTACTGACGCTCAGCCGTGCAAAAATGGCTGGAGGTCACCGCAACAGAAAGGTCACCATACCCTCCGTCGATACTCATAGCCGCAAGTCCCATGGTCTCTGCCATGGTGGAACACGCCCCATACACTCCCAAAAAAGGAATGTCAAACGCCATAAGCCCAAAAGTAGAGCTAATACACTGATTAAGCAGGTCCCCCGCAAAAATATATTTTACGTCCTTTGCGTCCACCTTTGCCTTTTCAAGGGCACGTCCCACAGCCATCCTTTGCATCTTGCTTTCCGCTTTCTCCCAGGTGTCCTCGCCCCACTCGGAGTTCTCCATAATAATATCAAAGTGCGAAGCCAAGGGCCCCTCACCCTCTTTTTGTCCTGCCACCGCTGCTGTAGATAAAAGGCTCACCGCTTTTGAGAATTTCACCGTTTGTTTTCCAAGCCGTTTTTCCATAATGACACCCTCCTATTTCCCAAATCCCAGCACATAATAAATAAGCCCCAAAAGGATTGACGCATTTATTCCGTATACCAAAACAGGTCCTGCAATGGTGAACATCTTTGCAGCAAGCCCCAAAACATACCCCTCCCGCTTAAACTCAATGGCAGGGGATACCACCGCATTGGCAAAGCCCGTTATAGGCACAAGGGTTCCGGCCCCTGCATACTTTGCAAGCTTGTGATAAAGATTAAGCCCCGTAAAAAGCGCCCCCAAAAATACCATAGTGATAGGAACAGCCGTCTTGACACTTTCTTCATTAAGACCAAATACCGATTTATAAATTTCCCCAAAGCCTTGTCCAACGGTGCAGATAAGCCCGCCAATCACAAATGCAAACAACATATTTCGAAAAAGCTTGCTGTTTGGTGATTTTTTCTGCACATAATCTAAGTATTCCTGCTTTGTATAATCCATAAAAGCTCTCTCCTTATTTTTCTGTTTCAGTTATTATCTGTATTTTTTGTTTTTGTATTCATCAAAAATAACGCAAAAAAAGGCTCCCTTGTGTAAAGGGAGCTGTCACGTAGTGACTGAGGGATTGTTATAAATATCCCCTATCCAAAATATTTTATCTGTTATAAAGTTCATTAAGGCGTCGGAATCGTTTTTTATCAATTCCGTCAATCTGCTCCTTGGTGACACGATAACGCCAGTTGTTTTCGGCACGCCCAGGGAAGTTCAGACGAGTGTCTGCGCCATAACCCAAAATGTCCTGAATGGGGAAAATAACTGTCCCCGCACTGCTTGCCCAGATTGTGCGGAGCATAGAGCTGAGCCCATTCCCCCAATCCTCTGATGTATAACCGCAATATTCAAGCATCTCACGGCGGTTTTTTTCATCAAGTTCCCAAAGGTAGCCAAGGAGTGTGTTGTTGTCGTGAGTTCCGCTGTATGCAATGCAGTTTTCTTTGTAGTTGTGAGGTTTGTGGGTTGATTCCCCGCCAAAAAATCCAAACTGAAAAACTCTCATACCAGGGAAACCACTTTCCTCTACCAAATCCACAACCTCCTTGGTTATGTCACCCAAGTCCTCTGCAATTATCAGTTTTTTACCTGCTACCTTGGAAATTTTACTTAGGATATCCATACCGGGTCCTTTCACCCAATGACCATTTTTTGCGGTTTCTTCATCCCTTGGCACCTCCCAGAAGGATTCAAAGGCACGGAAATGGTCAATCCGAAGACCATCAAAAAGCTCAAGTGCCGATTTCACGCGGTCACACCACCACTTATATCCCGTTTCTTTCATTTTTTGCCAGTTGTATAGTGGGTTGCCCCAAAGCTGACCATCCTCTGTGAAATAATCAGGTGGCACACCTGCAACCTGCGTGGGATAGCCCTTTTCATCAAGCAAAAATAAATCGCGGTCGAAATAAACATCCGAGCTGTCAGGGGATACATAAATCGGCATATCCCCAATCAGCTCAACGCCGTGTTCATTGGCATATTTTTTTATCTCTTTCCACTCTTCAAAAAATTCATACTGAATAAATTTCCATCCAAAAAGTATATCTTGATCAATGCCGGATTCAGTCCATTCCTGCCACGCCTTTTGGTCATTGACAGTTTTCAGCGCCATAAACTTGCAAAAGTTCTCTATGTAAGGTCTTTGCGATATAAATTCTTCGATTTCCCGCCTGTCATTCACCCGTTTTGATGCTGTCATAAGCAAAAAGATTCGTTCCTCCCGAAGCCTTTCAAATTCACAAAGATATGGTGTGGTTTGTCTTGCACCCTCAAGCTCCTCTTTGGTTATCAAGCCCTTTTCAAAAAGATTTTCAAGGTCAATGAAATACGGATTTCCCGCAAAGGTGGAATAAGATTTGTAAGGCGAGTTGAAATCATCCACAGGGCAAAAGGGCAGCACCTGCCAGTACGAAAATCCGCACTCCCTCAAAAAATCAACGAACTCCCGTGCCGCCTTTCCAAATCCGCCACAGGAATAATCACCCCAAAGGGATGAAATATGCATAAGTACTCCGCTTTTTCGTTTCAAAGTCATGGCCCCCCATTTGTTATTTTTTTGTATTAGGCTCCCTTGTGTAAAGGGAGCTGTCAGCTCTGCTGACTGAGGGATTGTTTTATCATATTATCTATATATGTACACACGCCCTCAAAGTTTCTCATAACATCAGAATTAGATATTCTAACAACCGTTATGCCGTATCCTTTTAAATATTCTGTTCTTTCTTTATCATATTCATTCCCATTATTTTCATAATGTTGTGATCCATCAAGTTCAATAACCAAATTCGCTTTTGCACAATAAAAATCCGCTATATATCCGCCTAATATTTTTTGTCTTATGAAGCGTATGGGATAATTCCTCAAAAAGTCATACCAAAGATGTCTTTCTTCTTTCGTCATATTCTTTCTCAAACTTTTTGCAAGAGGCACTAATTTTTTATTGTGTTTTCTTTCCATCTACAATCCCTCCACCGCAAGCGGTCCCCCTCCCTTTACACAAGGGAGGCTAAGTATTATTTTACCACACTTAAAAAACTTTCGCAACATCCAATTATTTCAAGTTTATGAAAGTAATGCCTCATACGTTCCACAGCAAAAGAAAAAAGACACAAAAAAAGAGACGACCGAAGTCGTCTCTTTAATTTTTAGGTTAAATCAGATTACGGAAATTATTCCTTTGTAATCTTGTTAGCACCCTTAATGATAACTACGTCAGTAACTCTGCCGTCATATTCTCTTACGTATACATGGTCAGCATACTTGAGAGCGTTAGCCTGGCTTACACCAGTAGATACAGTAGAACCAACTGTTACTTCAAATGTTTCTGCGCTCATAGAAGCATCATAGAGGTTTTCGAAGTACTTGTAGTTAGCATCTGAACCGTTCTTAACAACGAGTGCTCTACCTGTAGCATCAACAACATAAACATTTTCAGCTCTTGAAAGCTTGAAAAGACTTGTTGTTGTTGCAGGGTTATAAGGAGCTGTTGCTGATGTGTTGTCTTTTCTTGAAAGTTCAATTTCTGTTGAAGTTTCCTTGTAAGAAACAACCTTACCACCGGCAAATACTTCCTTAGCCTGATACAAGTTGGTGTATGCAGCAGCAGTTGCATCCGCTGTTGAAGCACTTGTGAAGTCTCTTACATCAGCAGCAAAGTCATAAACCTTTGTGAGGTTTGTGATAGTACCAGCTGAACCAACCTTAACCTTAACGATGTCACCAGCGTTGAGACCACTGATTGTTGTAGCAGCATCAGCTGTTGTATCAGCTGTTACTTCTTCACCACCGAGGAGGTATGTGATGTTGTAGATAGGTTCACCATCTTTGTTTGTGCCGTTACCAACTTCTTTGATAACAGCAATGTTAGATGTTGTGCTTGTCTGAATTGAAGCATATGTTACAACTATAACGTTTGTATCTTCAGCCTTCTTGTCAGCATAAGCAAGGTTTACAGCGTATACATTGTCGTGATCAAGGTCAGCAAGTGTACCAACTGAGCAGTTAGCAGCATCACCGTCAACGATGAATACGATTGTATCAGCATCTACGTAACCAGCAGTTGTATCAAATTTGCTGTTTTCAGCATCATATTTAACACTACCTGTAGACATTGAAGATGTCTTGAACTTTGTTGTGTCGTGACCAGCTTCTGTAATCTTTGTGATATAACCAGCAGCATTTGTTACATACTGAACAACTGTGTTCTTAGAACCAAGGATTGCGTTCCATTCGTCATAACCACCTGTTGAAGGTGAAGTACCTACTGAAGAAGCGTTGCTGTTGTCATCATTTACAACCCAAGCTGTGAGATCGAAATCGATATCAACTGTGCTTGCATCTTCAAATCTTGCGTTGCTCTTTACAGGCATAATCTTTACGCCATCAGCTGTAAGCATCTGAACCTTGAGGTCAGCAGTTGTACCACCGAAAGCAGCTTCTTCAACAGCAACACCAAGAACGTAACCATAGTTAGCAGCAGTACCACCAGCAAGAGCACTGTCTTCGATGAATGCAGCAATCTTACCAAACTGGTCAATGTAGAGTGTACCACCTTCGTTTACGTCGAGATCTGCTCTCTTGTAAGCACCTTCAGCTACATCATACCAAGCATCATTAACTTTGAAAGCTGTACCTGTTGCAGATGTTGTTGAATTCTTCTTAGCTGTGATTGTTCCAACAACCTGGTTAGCAACAACTTCAGCTACGATATACTTAGCACTTGCTGTGTCAGCGTATACTGAGAGAACATCAAATTCGTTAAGAGCAGAAGCATCGATAACTTCGCCGTCTTTCTTGATAACTACAACATATGTTTCATCATCAGCGTCGAGTTCGATGAATTTGTCACCAAAGAGAGGAAGTGCATTGTAGAAGTTAATTCCATCTTCAACAACCTTCTTAACAACACCTGTTTCAGCACGGTCAACGATAGCAAGATCATAACCATTTACTTCGTCGTTGTCGATAAGAGTAATGCTACCGCCATAGAGTGAACCAGCAAGGCTGTTAAGTGATGTAAGTGTACCACCGTTACCGTTGAGAACAACATCGATACCAGCTTCAACTTTTGCAGTTGTTACATCATTGTCGCCATCTTTATAGTACTTAACGCATTCTTTACCAACTGTTGTGTCGTGACCTGCAAATACATCAAGACCGATAACGAGTTCGTCATTTCTGTTTGTATCAATAGCGATTGAAAGGAGTTCAAAATCATCCTTTGCATTAGCCTTTGTGTAAGCGATAACGCTGCGGCCAAGGAGACCATCAACATCAATTTCGCCTACAAGGTATTCATTGTTAGCCTTGTTAATGAATTTTTTGTTTTCTGTGCCGTAATCGTCAACAACAGCGATCCAAACTTTTGATTCTTCTGTTGTGTCAATGTTCTTTGTGCCGTAAATGCTTGTGTAGTCGTTAGCGTAGAGGATACCTCTGATCTTAACGTAACCAAGGTTTTCGCTCATAAGAGTTTTGTAACCCTTTGTTGTTGTAACAGGAGCGTAACCACCAGCACCACTGTTCAAAGTAGCATCCCAAACGAATTCTGTTGTAAGTTCGCCTTCAGCGATCTTGTACTCTACTTCACCATTTGTGTTCCAGCCAGCCTGAACCATCAAAGGTGTGTCAAGAGCGTTTTCGAGAAGCTGAGCAACTGTACCACGATTAGCTTCCTGACCTACTGCTGCGTTAGCAACTGCGAGTGATACATTGTATCTCTGAGCTGCTGCGAGGTAACCTGTGGGGTAACCACCGTTCTTTTCAGCAAAAGGTGTGTAACCAAGTGTAGCCATAACCATCTTTACAGCCTGTTCATAGAGAACGGGATCTTCGGGACCGAAGTTTCCGTCGCCATAGCCGTTGATGATGCCCATGCCAGCAGCGTTTGCGATGTAACCAGAAGCCCAGTGGCTTGCAGGAACGTCAGCAAAGCCTGTGCTTGCAGCAGCCTTAGCTGTTTCGCCATAACCCTGGATTCTAGCGATAAGAGCAGCCATTTCAGCTCTTGTTACGCCATCTTCGGGCTTGAATGTGCCGTCTTCGTAACCTGTAACGATTCCGAGTTTGTTGAGTGTTTCAACTGCTTCGTAATAAGCGCTGTCTTCAGCAACATCAGTATAAGTAGCACCAAATGCAACTGTTGTGAGTGCGAGAGCAAATACGCAAACCAAAGCAATCACTTTTTTGAGATTTAACATAGTCTCAAATCCTCCTTAAAAAAATATATATTTGTTAATTTTTTTTACAAAGTAATGAATGTTCGCCTCTGGGAAAAGAATGCATCAAAACATAACACTCCCATTAACTTAGGTTGATTATATCACCAAAACACCGCCTATGTCAACACGAATTTGAAAATGTAACACATTTGTAATACATCTTAAACTCTTTTGTCAAACTAAGTACGGTGAAATCTATATATTGATAAAAAATTATCTCTTTATGTCATATATTGTACTATCAAGAAAGCAATATGTCAAGGCTTTTTGGAAAATTTGGTAAAATTTTCTGTCTTTTGGGGACATTTTAAAAATTTTTCTTAATTTATTATATAATTATATAGGAAGAAACTCAGAAAATTTATATCCCCTCCAATGTTTCTATCTCCAAAAAGCTTCTTTCAGCATATACTCCAGCCTTTTCCTTTTTGTCCTTTATGCGAACTCCCAGATCTTCAAATATGCCAAAGTTCACATTCATAGGCTGAAAATCGTCTACCGCTGGATTTGATATATAATTTGCCAGTGAACCAAGTGCCGTCTTGGATGTGATTTTGGGCGTCGCCTTGCCAAGAACAGCATTCGCCGCCGATATTCCTGCCCAAAGCCCTGATGCAGCTGATTCAATATAGCCCTCAACCCCTGTTATCTGCCCCGCAAAATAAACTTTGGGGAATTCTTTCATATTATAGTTATCTGTCAAAAGCTTTGGCGAATTTATATATGTGTTTCGGTGCATAACGCCATATCTGACAAATTCCGCATTTTCGAGGCCCGGTATCATCCCAAACACTCTTTTTTGCTCTCCAAATTTCAGGTGAGTCTGAAACCCTACTATGTTGTACATGCTTGCCGAGGCATTGTCCTGACGAAGCTGCACCACCGCATAGGGACGGCTTCCGTCATGGGGGCTTGTCAACCCCACAGGCTTTAGTGGGCCAAACCGTATTGTGTCCTCGCCACGCGCCGCCATAACCTCAATGGGCATACAGCCTTCGAACACCTTTGGGTTTTCAACCCCCTCGTGAACTGCGGCACACTCGGCATCAACAAGGGCATTGCGAAAGGCGATATATTCTTCCTTATTCATAGGGCAGTTGATATAATCGTCACCGCCCTTGCCATAACGTGCCGCCTTGAACGCTTTGGTCATATCAATGCTGTCGTACGCCACAATAGGTGCCGCCGCATCAAAAAAGTGCAGTCCCTTACCGCCCGTAAGCTTTCTGATAGCTTCCGAAATTCCGTCGGATGCCAAAGGGCCTGCCGCTATAACAGTATATTCATCGGTGTTGATTTCTGTTACTTCTTCCGATACCACTTCTATCAATTCGCAGCTCTTTATTTTTTCTGTGACCAATTTGGAAAAGCCCTCACGTTCCACCGCAAGTGCTCCCCCCGCAGGAACACGGGTGGCATCTGCGCACTCCATAATAAGCGAGCCTAATTTTCGCATTTCTTCTTTCAAGAGTCCTACCGCGTTGTATATTCCATCAGCGCGTAGGGAATTGCTGCACACAAGCTCCGCAAAGTCTGCTGTCTTGTGGGCGGGGGACATCTTTTTCGGTTTCATTTCAAAAAGCTTTACCTTCACCCCACGTTTCGCCAGCTGCCACGCCGCTTCACAGCCTGCCAGTCCTGCGCCGATTATCTTTACTGTTTTTTCTTCCATGGTTTGTCTTTTCCTTTCGGATGAATTCTTTCATATATATTACCACAAACCATGGCCGGTTGCAAGCATTTTAAAGTCCTACCGTCATAGCACCCAAAAGAACAGGCAGCGTTTCCCGATAAATCTTTGGAAATTGTGACAGAGGCAGGGGATTTTGACCTTCGCCCACCTCAATGGTAAAACCTGTGCGGCGGAATTCGTCCACAAACCAATCCTTGTAGCCGCCGTATGAGGCAATCCCCTCTGTCTGGTCAATGCGATATGGTGAAATCTTTTCAAAAGCCTTGGCGATTTTCAAGGAAATCGGTGGCTCTTTCTTTTGAAAGCCGTGGTATATCACCTTGCCCTGACTGTGAAAGGCTATTGTCATTTTAAAATCGTGTTCACGGGTAAATCTCACAAGAGCGCGACTTTCAGGCTCAGAAAAAGGAACCTCGCCTGAATATCGGGTGGGGCCAGGGCCAAATATGCCGTATTCTTTTTCCATTTTCTTTGACATTTCCCACATCCCGTCATAGTTGTGGTTCAGGTCAACACCACGGGCGTTCGCCTGCCATCTGCCAAAATTTTCTGAGCCATTGAACTTTATCAGCTGGTTTTTGAGTTCCACGCTCAAATGTTGCGGAATACCCGACGCCACCAGCTCCACTCCGTCGGGGTTCACCATTGGAACTATGTAAAGTGACGTTTTTTTTGCCAATGCTTTTGGTAAAAATCCCACCAGCCCCGTATTTTTCTTTTCAGCCCCAAGAAAATCTGCGGCGAATTTCATTAAAAGTTGCGCAGTTATCCATTCCATTCCGTGATGCGCACCATTAAAGGAAATTTTATTTTCACCTCTTCCCAGCCTTATGTAAAAAAGATCTTTGCCCCAGACAGATTTTCCTATGCTTCCCCACTCAAGCTCAGGAAAATTTCTTGTCAAACTATTTATATCCTTTTTTAACTGCTCATGTGTGTATGCTATATCCTTTTTCATAAAATCAACTCCTCAAGTATTTAAAAGTCATCTTTTAAAATATATGAGAAAAGAATGAAAGTATGCCCTCTCATTTTGTTTATCGCGCAGCAAACGAAACAAAAAGCCGCAGCATTTTTCGCTTTGGCTTTTATAAACTATTCAAAAAATCCGCAATTTCTTCTGCCCCCAAAGTCGCACCGCGCACAGCTTCTTCCATTGTGTTTCCGCTGCTGCCCACCTCAAGAATGAGGCTTCCCTTCGTGAGATGCCCGTTAAACCTCTCGTTTCTTAAGTTTATCCCCCTCATAAGAGTGGGGTATTTCTTGCTGATATGATTTTGGAGCTTTGCCGCAAATTTCATATTGCTTCGCCAATCAGGATGCTCGAGGCCACCGCCCGAAGTCCCCACCACAAACATCAGCTGGGCGGTTTCCTTGCCGTCAATTTTCGTGACAAATTTCGCCTTACTTCCATCATCATAAACAAATGCATCTCGATGTATATCAAGGACAATCTTTATACCCGGATTCTTTGAAAGGTATTTTTCCACCGTCTTTCTGGAATTCTCATAAGAACCGTTGAAATTCGGATGGTCGTGAAGGGTTTTATCGTGAATTACTTTAATCCCCTTTTTCTCCAAAACTCTTTTTACCGCCTCGCCCACCTTGATTACATTTTTCGTTTCATCAAGGGATCTATCACTTTTGTCGGTCTGATAACTGGTAGCCCCCGCCTCTGCATAGCTTTCGGTTGCGTGGGTGTGAACAATCAGCACTTCAGGGGGCGAACCATTTGTTCCAAATTCAAGATTTGACCCAAGCATCTCGTCAATATTTACTCCAAAATTTGTATCGTTGCGGACAAGAATTTTTCCGGATTTTTGACCCAATGTTTTTGACTGACTTGAATCAACTGCTTTAATGGGATACGCGTTTTGTTGCTCTTCCTCATTCACCTTTCCTTTTTCGGGGAGTATTGCGCCTACCAGTTGGTTTGCTTGTGCCGCAAGATAACCGCTGCTGACCGTCCTCACAAGAGGCATCTGCCCAAAAATTACTGTTCGGCTGTCCTTCGGGTCAAATCCAAGGGTAAAACTTATGCCTTTCCCTATCCATTTTTCAACAAAGCCAGCCTCTTCCCCACCGTTTTCTTCACCCGTCCACAAGGCAGGAAGACTTTCCATTACAATCTTCTCATTGTTTAAAAATTTCTCCGCAAAAAGTCTGCCCGCATCGGCAATTTCCAGATTTATAATTGCAAGGCATGAAATCACTGCTATTATCGCAATTTCAAGTCCGCGTTTTACCACCTTTTTGGCGTCAATAACCACTGCTCTGTAATGCTTCATGGGTACTTTCCTTTCTCTTTTGACAACTGATCCATTTTCTTTGGACATCCTATAAAACACTATATGAAAAAGGCTTTTCATTTATTCCGCCAAAAGAAAAAGGAGTGAAATTTCACTCCTTTTAAAAAATTATTTATATTTTTTTACTGCATCATCAAGCTTCTTTATTGCATATCCTGCCCGACGGTAATATTCCTGTGGCGAAAAATCCTTGTATCGTTTGCTCTCGCTCCTGAAAACTTCAAGCATCAGCGTTCCGCCAAAGTGATAATCTGCCAGAGTTTTTGCCACATAATCAAAGTCGCATATTCCGTCATAAGGCAAAAGGTGTTCGTCCTCATCCTGAACGTGATGATTGTCATGGAGATGCACCGCGCTGAGTCTTTCGCCAAAAAGTGGCATAAAGTGCTTGCCGTTTGTGAAGCACCCCTCATGACCCACGTCCCAGCAAAATCCTGCTGAGGCATGCTGTTCAAGGACTGATGCAAGATTTGCAACAAATCTCTGATTTTCAAAAGCAAGGGTTACATTCTTTTTTTCGGCATATTCCACAAGTTTTTTATATCTAGAGTTCCCTATATCAGAAATAACAGGCGCAGGTCTTCCCGAAGAAAGATGAACCACAGCAACGGGTATCTCATAGTCACTACAACGTTCAACCGTCCCGCAAAGCCTCGCAAGCATCCTATCCCCGTCAGTGCCATCCTTCCACATTGTGTTTATTTCGTCGAAAGGAGCATGAAGTGTGTCAAACACAATACCGCTACGTTTCACCTTGTCAACAAGATTGTCAGTCAAAAGCGGCGAGTCACCCAGAAAAAAGGTGTGTCCAAAACCGTTTTCTTTCATAAGTTCAATCTGTCCGTCTATATCAAGTCGCTCTCCGTTATCATAACAAAACAAATTTATTCCTTTTTCCATCAAAAATCACCTCGTTTTCAATTCATTATAAAACAATGCCTTTTCAACTACTTTTGTTCGTTCTGACACTCTTTTCCCTGCGACATAGTAGCAGACAGCACTCCACATGTATCGGACGACTGAAAAGAAGGCAAAATTTCCGCTAATTTTTCACGTGTTTTATCTGCAAAGGAAGGCAAATTCATAAACTCCTTCGCCCTTCCGTTCTTCCTCTCAGGCTTGTGTTTATCACTGTCAACCGAGTTTGTAAATCCGGTCTTATATATGAACGTCAACATATGTGGGTCTGGATTTCCTTCATCATCGTAGCCGCCGACAATAACCTTATCAACAATGCTTTCAAACATTGCACGGTCAAATTCATCAATGCTTTGTTTTTCCTGTATTACTTTTCTAAAAGTATTAAGCCTTGTGCGGATAGCCTTGCTTCGCTCGTTAGAATGCAAGAACTGATATTTCTCTTCGTTATACTTTTCAAGTTTCGCCATAACATCAGATAATTTCTTTTCGTAAGTTTCCTTATCGATGACTTCCTCAAGGTGCATATCTAATAGCTTTTCCTTCTTTTTCTCAAGTGCATCGATTTGTTTATCTAAACGAGCTATTTCTTTTGGAGTGTCAGTGTTACATAGTGTAGATTCTATTCTGTCAAGCAACTTTTCCATAACACCCTCATTATTATAACACAAAAGTTTATAACTTTCAAGAAAAGCATTCTCTAAAGTTGTTTCCTGTATTGCTTTTGAATGAGGGCAATCTTTTTTACCCATACGGATTGCCGTTATACATTGCCAAATTATTTTATGATAATTGAACCTGCGTGCCAACTTCTTCTTGAATATCCACTACCGCAGAAACCACATTCAAGCATAGAACTGAAAGCATACTTTTTACTGTATTTTTCTCGTGTTCCATTTGGTTGGAATCTGTTTGCAGCTCTTCTCATTCTTATCTGCTGTGCAGCTTCATAATCTTCAACACTTACAATAGGTTCGTGATGTTCACTCATATAAAATTGGTCTTCTTCGCCAAAATTGTCAAGTCTTCTTTTGGATATGGGGTCAACAGTAAAAGTTTTACCTTGGCGAATATCACCTTTATACTTTTCATTTTTTATAATACCCATAACAGTTGTATCACACCATTTATCTGAACCACGAGGAGATTTGTAACCAAGTTGGCCCAATTCTCTTGCGATAATACCACAGCCCATACCTTCAAGATAACGTCTGAAAATATAACGGACAATTTCTGCTTCTTTTTCATTAACAGAAATAGACTTTGTTTCGGGATGATAGTCATAGCCAAGGCAACCTTGGAAACCAACAAGTTCTCCACGTTGCATTTTCATTTTAAGTCCCTTTTTTACATTCGCCGAAATGTTCTCAACTTCCTGCTGTGCAACCGAACTTAATATTACAAGTAAAAGTTCTCCGTCCATTGTCAAAGTGTTAATGTTTTCCTCTTCAAAAAAGACAGCAACATTTTTTCCTTTTAAGAGTCGTACATATTTCAAAGTGTCCAA
>JAGAUW010000005.1 GCA_017620615.1 Clostridia bacterium
TGTTTTATATGAGGTTGAGATACCTGAAGAAATAAAGCCAAATGTAAATATTAGTTGGGAAAAGTTAAAATTGAAAATACAATACGAAAATCCTAACAAAGAAGTTGGAAGCGGAGGCGGCTATGCTTTTAGCAAGGTTATAGGCACAGATAAAAACAAATATACAATGTTGCACATTAGAACGGGTGCAGGGGAAGTTAAAAATCAAAGACTATCTTTTGAATTGGAAGGATTAAAAAAAGTATATATGTTTCCTAATGAGGACAGAGCCGAATATGAAAAGTATTTAGATTGTAAGTTCTTTTTTGAGTGGGATTTTGAGTATAATAATTCCGGAAAAAGATTTAATGTAAACAAAAAAATTAACAAAGGAAAAAGTGAAGTAACCAATATAGATATTTCACCCATTTCTTTGTGGATAACTGTAACGGGCGAACAGATTGACTATAAAGATGTAAAGGATATTAAAATTCAATTCAACAACGGAAAAGAGATTGTGGTAACTAATAAGGATTACGGTATTGAGTACACCCCGTTGCAGAATGGTATAAATAGAATTTCATGTGACTTTGGTGAAATAGTTAACATAAATGATTTGGAAAGTATAAGCATCGGTGATCAAATAATAAATATGAAATAAGTTTAGACGATTTTGATTATGGTAAAAAAGTGGTTATTGCCATATCAAAAAATGGTGCGTTGGAAACAAAGAAAAGCACTTTTGCGAAATCCTTCGTAGACTTATGCCATCTTCTGTGGTATGTTTGTGTTGCCGAATGGTAAATACAAATTTAGGAGATGAAATTTTATGAAGAAAAAAGTATTATGTACGGTAATGGCAGTGACTATACTGCTGATACAAACGGCATCAGCAGCACCATGGCAATGGCATCGGAATGAACTGATATACGATAGCGAAATCGGGTTCTTCGGAAATGTAACCTTAACCTTCGCATCGGACGGTGGGAGCTTTATCAGGCCAATAACAAAAAGATATAGTGAAAGCATCAGCCTTGAAAGTTATGTACCAACAAAATACGGTTACACATTCAAGGGATGGTTTACCGATCCAAGAACGAAGCAGAATCAGGTAACAACATTTAAATTCACAAAGCCCGATGTTCTCTATGCGAAGTGGGAAAAGAATCCAGAAGAACCCATAAATCCAAAAGACGAAATTATGAACAAGGACACCTGCTACCTCACAGACGAGGAAATAAAAATACGAAATGAAATCATAGAAGAAAAAAATAAGACCTACATCGAAGGCTTCGGCTATGTGGCTCCTGCCAAAACAAAAACCATCATAGTAGACTCGGATGGTGATATAAATAAAATGGTCGGCACAATGGAATAAAGCCCTATATAAACAAATTGAGGTTAAGCATAAAATGTATGCTTAACCTCTTTCGGCTTCAATGATTAACTTTACATAGATTATATAACAGACACAATTAAATGTCAAGGCTTTGATAAAAATATCCCACAATAATAAGCCGATAATAAAGATAATTAGTAGCAAGTGGGGTGTTTACACCATGCAGATAGTTAAAAGCGATTTTAGGGCAAATATAACGGCTTTTTGAGGGTATATTGGCAAAGAAAAAGAGCACCATAATCTGGTGCTCGGTGGCGGAGCGGGTGGGATTCGAACCCACGTGCCTGACGGCAACACGATTTCGAGTCGCGCTCGTTATGACCACTTCGATACCGCTCCGTGTATATATAAACTCAAAAAATGAGTTTAAAGCAAATATTAAAATTTATTAGAAATCTCATTAGAAAAGAATTTCTTTATTGTTAGCACCGATTGCTGAAAACCGCACCGTTACAGGGTTTGCGGAGTTTTTAGTTCCATCAAGTTCAAAAGATTTCGAATGATTTCGAGACGTTTAGGCGAAACGCATCAAAACGAATTCAAAAGTGCAAATTTGCAAATCAGAGCAAAACAAAATATGTAAGATGGGGGGGGCAAAAGCCCCCATTTTTATTCTGCAAATTTTCTTGTAGAGTTGTAGCTCTGGAGAATTGAAATATTATCAAGAGCCCGGCCTGTGCCAAGAGCCACACAAGATTCTGCATCGTCTGCAACAATTGTGCGGATACCTGTTTCGGCCTCAATAAGCTTGTCCATACCATAAACCAAAGCACCGCCGCCGGTGAGGATGATGCCGTGCATACTGATGTCGGCAACAAGTTCGGGCGGAGTTTTTTCAAGGACAGCCTTTACTGCTTCAACGATTGTTGCAGATGTTTCGCTAAGTGCGTCAAGAATTTCAAGTGATGAAATGGTAACGGTCTTTGGAAGACCTGAAACCAGGCTTCTGCCACGAACATCCATAGTGAGATTTTCGTCTCTGCGGTAAACACAACCGATTTTTATTTTAAGTTCTTCGGCTGTTCTTTCACCAATCAGAATATTGTATTTTTTGCGGATATATCTTACGATGGCTTCATTAAACTTGTCACCTGCCACCTTGATTGACTGGCTAGCAACAATTCCGCCCAAAGAGATAACAGCAACGTCGGATGTGCCGCCGCCCATATCAACAATCATAGAACCATAAGGCTGAGAAATGTCAATTCCAACGCCGATAGCAGCGGCCAAAGGCTCTTCAATGAGGTGCACTTTGCTTGCACCCGCCTGAATGCCTGCGTCAATAACGGCACGTTCTTCAACCTCGGTAACACCGCTGGGCACACAGATAATAACGCGGGGCTTGAATATGCTGCGTTTTGTAACCTTGCCCAAGAAATATTTAATCATTCTTTCAGTAGTGTTGTAATCAGAAATAACACCATCACGAAGAGGACGGATAGCCACAATGTTTCCGGGAGTTCTGCCAAGCATTTTCTGAGCTTCCTCGCCCACGGCATAAAGCTTGTTTGTGTTTTTGTCAACAGCAACAACAGACGGTTCTTTGGCAACAATGCCCTTGCCCTTGATATAAACCAGAACTGATGCTGTACCCAGGTCGATACCTATATCCTGTCCGAACATAATTTAATCACCTTACCTTGTAATTTATCTGTGTTAAATAGGTCAAAATCCGCAAGGAGAAATTTCAAGCGGATATATAAAACTTAAAGTCAGTACCTAATATAATATACCATTTAAAGAAAAATGTCAATACAAAACCAAAGAAAACCCCAAAGGATGATGCATCAAAAAACGACAAAAGCTCTGCCACGAAAAAATTACCATAAAAGAGTAATGAAAAGGACTTTAATTGCTATATTTTTAACAATATTTGAAAAATTATTATATTTTAATAAAAAAATCGCAAAACGCTCTTGTAAAGTGGTGCCCATTTGTGTTAAAATGTTATCAAATGTATTTTTCAAAAGAAAAAAAGCAATTTAAGTCGTCTGTGCAAAATTCATTCTTGACAGACAGGGGCTAACGGCCCAGTGGAAAGGAGTAAAAAATGATTTATTCTTCAGAAGTAGAAAGAATGTGCGTTGTTAAAAAAGGCGCAAATCACGGTCCGGCACCCATCCCGGAAGAAGGCAAATGGGTAAAATCAAAAGAAATCAAAGATATTTCAGGTCTTACACACGGTGTTGGCTGGTGTGCACCTCAGCAGGGCGCTTGTAAGCTTACACTTAATGTAAAAGACGGGATTATTCAGGAAGCTTTGGTTGAAACTCTGGGCTGCAGCGGTATGACACACTCTGCTGCTATGGCATCAGAAATTCTTCCCGGAAAGACAATCCTTGAAGCTCTCAACACAGACCTTGTTTGTGACGCTATCAACACAGCTATGCGTGAGCTCTTCCTCCAGATTGTTTACGGAAGAACACAGACAGCTTTCTCAGAGGGTGGACTTCCCATTGGTGCAGGTCTTGAGGACCTTGGTAAAGGTCTTCGCAGCCAGGTTGGCACAATGTACGGAACACTTGAAAAAGGTTCAAGATACCTTGAAATGGCAGAGGGTTATGTTACAAAGATTGCTCTTGATGCAGACGATGAAATCATCGGTTATGAATTTGTTCACATGGGCAAGATGATGGATATGATAAAGGGCGGTATGGATGCTAATGAAGCTATGAAAAAGGCTATGGGCACATACGGCAGAGTTTCGGATGCAGTCAAGATGATTGACCCCAGACACGAATAAGGAGGTATTTTTAAGATGGCTTTATTTGAAAGTTATGAAAGAAGAATTGATACAATAAACAAAGTTTTAAACGCAAACGGCATTGCATCTATTGATGAAGCAAAGGCTATCTGCGACGAAAAGGGTATCGACCCATATGGAATCGTTAAAGGTATTCAGCCTATCGCTTTTGAAAATGCAGGTTGGGCTTATGTTGTTGGTGCAGCTCTTGCTATCAAGAGAGGCGTAAAGACAGCGGCTGAAGCTGCAAAGGTTATCGGCGAAGGTCTTCAGGCCTTCTGTATCCCGGGCAGCGTTGCTGACGACAGAAAAGTTGGTCTTGGTCACGGAAACCTTGGTGCTATGCTCCTCAGCGAAGACACAAAGTGCTTTGCTTTCCTTGCAGGTCACGAATCATTTGCAGCAGCAGAGGGTGCTATCGGTATTGCCCGCAGTGCAAACAAAGTTCGCAAAGAACCCCTTCGCGTTATTCTTAACGGTCTTGGAAAGGATGCTGCACTTATTATTTCAAGGATCAATGGTTTCACATATGTTCAGACAGAATTTGATTATGCAACAGGCGAAGTAAAAATCGTTCGCGAAAAGGCATATTCAAACGGTGAAAGAGCAAAGGTTCGTTGCTATGGCTCTGATGATGTTCGTGAGGGCGTTGCAATCATGCACCTTGAGGGTGTTGACGTTTCTATCACAGGAAACTCCACAAACCCAACAAGATTCCAGCATCCTGTTGCAGGAACATACAAGAAAGAATGTATTGAACAGGGCAAGAAATATTTCTCTGTTGCATCAGGCGGCGGTACAGGACGTACACTCCATCCTGATAATATGGCTGCAGGTCCTGCTTCATATGGTATGACTGATACAATGGGCCGTATGCACAGTGATGCTCAGTTCGCAGGTTCTTCATCAGTTCCCGCTCACGTTGAAATGATGGGACTCCTCGGCGCAGGTAACAACCCAATGGTTGGTATGACTGTTGCTGTGGCTGTTGCTATTGAAGAAGCAATGAATAAATAGTTTTCTAATCTCTTTTGGGATTAAAAGATATTTGCAAAATGAAAACCGGTGGCGAAATGCCACCGGTTTTTTGACTTAAATTGGTTTTCTTAAGGAAGATAGCCTGTAAACCTTTTTGGAGATTGGATATTATATAAGTTTTATTCTCAAGGGGAAATGTTCCCCTTGGACCCCTTTTCTGCTATCAAAGTCTCGGCAGATGTAACTGTTCATCTCTTTCTGTTTTGTTGACGCTCGGAAGTTCAATATATATTGAACGCACTCGCTAAAAACAGCAGACAAAAAAGGGAACTGATGTCTGCTGTTTTTCACCAAAACAAAAAAATTTTCACAAACATCTGCAAGCCGACTTTTCAAAAGCAGTTTTTTTGGGGTCCATCTCCGCGGGGCTCTATGACATCAGGGGAATACCCCAACAAATATTCCGCTTTAGGCGAGAGACGAGAGATAGATGTTTGCGAAACTTGGATAAAGGCACAAAAATCGGCGTCACATCAGTTTCCTTTGCTGGTGACGCCGATTTAATGAGTTCAAACAATAGGTTTGTTTTTCCAAATGGTTGTGCCTTTGGAAAGCTTTCGCAATTACAGATATCCAAGGCTCAAGCAGCGGAATGGGGGTGCAAGGGGCACTCCCCTTGAGAATTAAAGTTTCTTTGGATTGTCAGTACGCCCCAAAATATAATCAGTGCTGACCTTGTAAAAATCTGCAAGGGTAATGAGTGCTGCGGTAGGAATATCCCTATAACCCTTTTCGTATAATGAATATTGTTGTTGAGTAATAAATAAAAGCTTTGCAATGTCCTTTTGTTTCAAGTCGTTATCTTCGCGGAGGTCACGAAGTCTTTTAAAATACAAGAACCTTCACCTCTATATTAAATCTTATTGGGATTATCGGTAATGCCTAAGATATAATCGGTGCTGACGTTATATTTTTCAGCCAGTTTCATTAAATGTTCCAATGGAATATTTTGAAAACCTCTTTCGTAGCGTGAATATACGGTTTGCTGTATACCAAGAAATTCTGCAACCTCAGACTGTTTCAGGTCGTGGTCCTCCCTTAAATCTTTTAATCTTCTAAAAAGCAAACCGATTCACCTCCCATAGTATTTATAAGTACTTATATTGACTTTACCATATCTTTATGATAAACTAAAAATATAGAACTTATAAGTACTACAAGGAGGCAAAATATATGACAATAAAAACTGAACTAATTAAAAATTATATCGCTGAGGGTATATTCGATAGAATAATGGACTTTGTGATTGATGAAAACAAAATTCCTGATACAGAAGCTGTGGAGATACTTGGGGATATACAAGAAATTTTGAAAAGTGGCGAGGATAACGATTTTTTGATAGTTGATGAGATTGTTTCCTTGTTTATCCGCCACAATCTTGATACGGGCGGATGTCACGATTTTTAAAAGGTTATCAGCTTGGCTAAGACTTGCAAATATGGTATAATGCCGCTTGTAGCAAGAGAAACGGCGGCGGTTGTTTCTGACACCCCGTGAAAAGGGGGTGCCTGCATGGAAGAAATAATTTCTTTTACTTTATTGGTGATGATAATTATCCTTTACATAAAGAAGTAACCGCCACTTCTGCCAAAGTGACGGTTTAATAAAATAAGCTATAAACTTTTGCAGAAACAACTAAAGCCGTTGTCTCTTGCTATGTTTATGTTAGCACATTTGGATCAGTCTGTCAAGATCTAATTTTAAGGTTATTTAATGCAAGCTGTAAAGTTTTTTCCCTCTTGTTTTTTCTCGGGGTTTGTGTTAAAATATAGAAAAAGATTTTGACACTTTCCAAAAAGGAGGGCACAAAATGTCAAACCAAATAATCACAATAAGCCGTGAATTCGGAAGCGGCGGAAGGACAATTGCAAAAGAACTTTCAAAAAAGCTTGGGATACCCTGCTATGACCAGGAGATTATTGAACAGCTTTCTAAAAAAAGCGGACTTGCAAAG
Organism: Clostridia bacterium; assembly: GCA_017620615.1. Taxonomy (GTDB): domain Bacteria; phylum Bacillota; class Clostridia; order Monoglobales; family Monoglobaceae; genus SIG440. The sequence goes on from JAGAUW010000005.1 coordinate 7,114, forward strand.
GAATTCATAAAAGAACGGGGCGAATATGCTACCGGAGGGAACTGGTTTACCAATGCCTTGTCAAGCAACAACTACGGCGGCTCAATTCAGGATAAGTTGTGGTTACTCCAACGGAATTTGATTCTGGAGCTTGCGGAAAAAGGACCCTGTATTTTTGTGGGCAGATGCGCTGATTACATATTGAAAGATAGGGAAGATTGCTTTAAAGTCTTTATCCATGCGGATATGGAAAAGAGAATTGAAAGAATTGTCACCCATTATGGTGAGAGCAGTGTTGCACCTGAAAAACGCTTGCGTGACAAGGATAAACGCAGAAAGGCGTATTATCAGCTTTATACTGATTCAGAGTGGGGCGTTGCCCAGCATTATGACATATCACTAAACAGCGGAAAGCTTGGAATAGAAAAATGTGTTGAAATCATCGCTGACCTTTATAATCAATAAGAAAAAAAACACCGACCAAAGTCGGTGTTTTCATTTTTTTAAATATGGCAGATCTGTAAGCCGAGTTCTGTCATTTAAGACGATCATCTATCTAAACCTTGCATCACTGCAAGGCTCTAGCCACCTTCCACGGAGATGCCGGGCAAGCTTTGCCTCCTAATCAGGTGTTGCTCCGAGTGGGGTTTACATCACAAGCCAGTCGCCAGACTGTGGGTGAGCTCTTACCTCACCATTTCACCCTTACCAAAAAGCTTTGGCGGTATATTTCTGTTGCACTTTCCTTGAAGTTGCCTTCACAAGGGGTTACCTTGCACCCTGCCCTGCGGAGCTCGGACTTTCCTCACGCACAGGATTGCTCCTTGTGCCCGCGACCGTCCAATCTGCCAAGATTTTCATAAATTATTCGGTATAAAGTGATACCTTGATAACGCCCTCGATTGCCTTGAGGTCACTGATGATTGTGCCGTCAACCGCGCTGTGGGTGTCAATCATTGTGTAAGCCAAATCACCCTTGCTCTTGTTCATCATATTTTCAATGTTGATGCCGTCTTTTGAAAAAATGTCGGTGATTTTTGTAATCATTGACGGTATGTTCTTATGAGCAATGGTAACACGTGAGCCGCAAACCTTTCCCATATCGCAGTTGGGGAAGTTCACTGAGTTGCGGATGTTTCCGTTTTCCAAAAAGTCTTTGAGCTCCTGAGCTGCCATAACAGCACAGTTGTCTTCGCTTTCGGGAGTTGATGCACCAAGGTGGGGCATAACAACTACGTTTTCGCATTTTAAGAGCTCTTCTGTTGCAAAGTCGGTAACGTATGCCGCAACTGTTCCGTCTTCGAGGGCCGCAATCACTGCAGTGTCGTCAACCAATTCGCCACGTGAGAAGTTGAGGAGTCTAACACCTTTTTTAACCTTTTTGAAGAGGTCTTGATTAAACATACCCTTTGTGTCCTTTGTTGCAGGAACATGAATTGAGATATAGTCACTTTCTGCAAGGATTGTGTCAAGGTCGTTTGCTTTTTTAGCGGCACGGGTCATACTCCAAGCAGCATCAACCGAAAGATACGGGTCATAGCCAATAACGTTCATACCAAGAGCGTGAGCTGCGTTTGCAACTCTTACACCGATAGCACCAAGACCGATGATGCCAAGGGTTTTGCCTATAATCTCGGGACCTACAAAGTTTGATTTGCCTTTTTCAACCAGCTTTCCTACCTGGTCGCCCTCGCCGATAAGAGTCTTTGCCCAGTTGATACCCTGAACAACCTTTCTTGATGCAAGAAGAAGACCTGCAATAACCAATTCCTTAACAGCGTTTGCGTTTGCACCGGGTGTGTTGAAAACAACGATGCCGCGTTCGCTGCATTTGTCAATGGGAATATTGTTTGTGCCGGCGCCTGCACGTGCAACGGCGGAAAGACTTTCGGGAAGTTCCATTTCGTGCATATTGAAGCTTCTGAGGATTATTCCATCAGGATTTTCAACCTCGTCACCGAAGGTATATTTGTCGTCAAATACATTGAGACCGATTTTTGCAATTTTATTTAAAGTTTGAACTTTATACATTTTGAAAAGCCTCCTTAAGCGTTTTCTGCCTCAAATTTTTTCATAAACTCAACAAGAGCTTTTACCCCTTCTGTGGGCATAGCGTTGTAGATGCTTGCACGCATACCGCCAACCGATCTGTGTCCTTTGAGGTTTACGAAGCCTGCGTCTGCTGCTTCCTTGCAGAACTTTTTGTCAAGGTCAGCATCGCCTGTAACGAAGCAAACATTCATCATTGAACGGTATTTTTTCTCAGCTGTCGCTTTGAAGAGTTTTGAATTGTCGAGGAAATCATAAAGAAGAGCAGCTTTCTCTTCGTTTCTTTCTTTCATAGCCTCAAGTCCGCCGTTCTTCAGCGCCCATTTGTAAACAAGACCTGCAACGTAAATTGCATAGCAGGGAGGTGTGTTGTACATAGAATCGTTATCAGCCATTGTCTTGTAGTCAAGCATTGTGGGGATATCCTCGCGGGCATTTCCCATAAGGTCTTCGCGGATGATAACAACAGTGAGACCTGCGGGAGCCATATTCTTCTGTGCACCTGCATAGATAACACCGAACTTTGTAACGTCAACGGGTTCACTTGTGATGCATGATGACATATCAGCAACCAAAACTTTGTCACCAACGTTTGGAACTTCGGGATATTTTGTTCCGAAAATGGTGTTGTTGTAGCAAACGTGAACGTAGTCAGCGTCTTCCCTCACCATATCGGGTGTGATTTCGGGTATGTAGCTGAAGGTTTTGTCTTCGGATGTTGCAATACATTTTGCATCACCGTATTTTTTAGCTTCGTTGAAAGCTTTGCCCGAGAACTGACCTGAAACAACGTAGTCTGCTTTTCCTGTCTTCATAAGATTCAAGGGGATTGCAGCAAACTGTGTTGATGCACCGCCCTGAAGGAAGAGCACCTTGTAGTTGTCGGGGATATTCATAAGAGTTCTGAAATCTGCCTCTGTCTGTTTGATAATTTCATCATAAACAGGGGAACGGTGACTCATTTCCATAACGGACATACCTGAGCCGTTATAATTTGTCATTTCGGCTGCTGCCTGCTCAAGAACCTCAAGGGGAAGCATAGAGGGTCCTGCTGAAAAGGTGTACACTCTGTTCATAAAAAACACTCCTTAATATTAAAAAATCGTATTGTTAATAGTATATAACTTTTTCTCTCCCGCGTCAATAATATTTTTGATTATTTTTTAACAAATTCTATCTGTGGCTCTGGCGGAAACCTTTATATATTTCATAAATACCAACTAAAAGTAGAAAAAATCCAAACATTCGCCTTAAAGTATCGCCCTGGATAGCGGTGGCAAGAAGCGAGCCGATTATTGCCCCTGGTAGACCTGAAATGCCGAGAGTTACAGCGGTTTTTGTGACAATGTTTTTGTTTTTTATGTGGACAATAGTTGCGATTATAGCGGTGGGGATGAAATAGGTGAGATTTACTCCTTGTGCTGTTTGCTGATTGAGGCTTTCAAATATGGTAATAAGGGGTATAAGAATTGCACCGCCGCCGATTCCCATACCGCTGATTATTCCGCTGGAAAAGCCGATTAAAATGTTTATCAAAGTTTCTCCTCCTTAAAAAATCATTTTTGCGGCGGTGATGCAGATTACCGCACCAAAGCCGATTTTCAGCCATTTTTTCGGGATTTTTTTCAGAAATTTTGCTCCAAAAAATCCGCCCACCACACCGCCGATTGAAACAAAAAGCCAGATGCGGAAATCAAAAAAGCCTTTTTTTATATAGAGGAATGAACTGACGGCTGACATAATAAGGATTACGGGGATTGCTGTGGCATGGGATTTGCGTTCTTCAATTTTCAAAAACTTCTCCATCAGCGGAACCAGTACTGAGCCGCCCCCTGCCCCGAAAAGTCCGTTGAGGATCCCCGTGGCAAAGCCGATGGAGGCGGGTTTTAAATATTTTTTGAGCATAAAAAAACCTCCAGAAACTTTTTGGATAGTTTTTGAAGGTTTTGAAAATTTTATTCCTTTGCTTGCGAATTGTCAAGAAAGTCAAGGAGAAGCCCCTCTCTGACCCCTACGTCAGAAACGATAAGTTCGGGCGAATTTATGAGGGATTTCAGCTCCATAAGAGGAAGAAGTCCCGCAAAAATTATGTCGCACCGCTCTTTGCCGATGCCGTCAAAGGTGCTGCGCTTTTCGGGGGATGCCTGCTTGATTCTGTCAAAGGCTTTGTCGATTTCTTTTGAGGATATTTTGTGGTTTTTGACGGGAGTTTGACTTTTGTCTGACATATTATATTTTGCAAGGGAACGAAGTGTTCCGCCAATTCCTGCAATGGGAACATTTTGAATTTCCGAAAGCCAAGGGATTTCTGTTAGGTGCTTTTTTACAAAAGTGGTGGCTTGTTTAATAGCGTCTTCTGTTTCGCCACCCGAAAAAAACATTTCAAAAAGTGAGCGTGAACCCATAGGGATGCTTATGGCAGGTGTGAGCATTTTGCCGTTTTTGAAGGCGATAAATTCTGTGCTGCCGCCGCCGATGTCACAGATAATGGCATCTTTTATACCAAGGGAATGGCTCACTGCAAGGCAGTCAAGGCGGGCTTCTGTTTCACCGGCTATAACTTCAATGGTTATCCCTGTGAGGTCTTTGACGGATGCAAGGAATTGCGTGCCGTTTTTTGCTTTTCGCACGGCGGCTGTGGCAACTGCACGGATGTCTGTTATGTTTTTTTGAGTAAGAATATTTTTGTATTCAATGAGTGCCTTTATGGCACGGAGCTGTGCTTCGTTTTTAAGACACATATCATCCGTCATCCCCTCGCTGAGCTTTATCATACTGCGAAAGGCCTGGGTCTGGGTAAAGGTCTTGTCGGGATTTATTTGAAACAGGCTCATTCGTATGGAGTTTGAGCCAAGGTCAATTATTGCAATTTTCTGCATTTTTGCTTCTCCCCTTTTTAAAAAAGGATTTTTGTTAATTTTAGCATAAAGAAGAATACGAGTCAATAAAAAAATAATGGGCAAACATAGGATAAATCTTGACAAATGGATGGTGGTATAGTATACTTTGGATGTTATATATTTTTGCTTGTGTAGCACAGTTGGTAGTGCAGCGCATTCGTAATGAGTGGAGTTGTGCTATATAATGAACAGGTCGCACCAAAAGATTGAAAAGTCAAGCACAAAACGATTGACGACCATTACATTTTAATATTAGGGGTTGCAAAACCCCATATTTGCTAGTGTGGCGCAGTTGGTAGCGCAATTGATTCGTAATCAATAGGCCGAGGGTTCAAGTCCCTTCACTAGCTCCATTGCCCACTTAACAGCAGTTGAGTGGGTATTTTGTTGCCCATACCTTGTTGCCCATTTGGGCAACGGTATAATCTACCAATTATCAAAGACTTAAAAATGCGTTTTTGCTGTGTCATTCTTATATCCAGATGCATATTAAAGATTTTAATGGCACTAGAATTGCATAGAGGTTGAACAGTGGTGTATATAAGTTTGGGCATAAATCATGACATGTGTAGGTAATTAATTAGGGGAATAATATTCTTTGGTTAAAAATTATTCAATCATACATTATTAAATAAAGATTTCTAGTACTAGGCAACATTGATAAAATAACATTCAGTATCGAATAAATTATGTATATATCTTGTATTTGGTGGAGAAATATGGTATAATAAGTCAAAATACATTGAATAAGGGTGGTTTTATGGAACAATATTCTATTAAGATTGTACGTCCATCAGCAAGTGGACCTCTGAGAGTATATAAGGTTGAATTAGATGGTTTTCAGGTAGGAAAACTTGGAAGTCGCTCAGAATTAAGCATTCCAACAAGTGCAGGAAATCATACTTTATCATTTATCTGGATGGGAAAAGCAGAGAAAACAATACAGATTAATATTCCTGAAGGTCAACATATGACTTTAATAAATTCCAAATTAAATAATTGGTCTGGTAAAATTGAATTGGAAATGGGAAATCTGTCTCAAGCTACAACAACTTCTACTGCAAAATCATTTGATAAGAATAATAATTCTGCTGTTGTAAATCAAACAAATTTGAAGAAGAAAAAACTTCATCCAGCATTGATAGTCTTGATTGTAATTATATTCATTGGCTTTATTGCCTCGTTGGGTGATGACTCGACAGAAACTGTTGATAATAATTCAACTAATGTTCAAAATGTAGAGATGACTGATGAAGAAAAAGCACAAACTGAAATAGAAAAGGCTACAACAAAATTTTCTGAGGGAAAATATCGTGAAGCTTTAGAAATATGCAACAAGGTTACAGAAACATATCCTAATACTGAAACAGCAAGTAATATGAACAACTACATAAAAGAGCAGTATGCACAATTCCCTCAGTATACTGCAAAGCAACTTATGGCAGAGTATGAAGCAAATATCGTAAATGCTGATAAGGAATACACTGACAAGGTCATGATTGTATCAGGAACTGTAAGCAGGATAGATAAAACAAATAATGACAAAAATTTATGTGTCTTGCTTAAAAGTGGTACATATTTTTATGCAGTACAGTTAAACTTTGATACATCTCAAACAGATGCGGTTTCTGCGTTAAAAGAGGGTGACAGCGTTAAAGCTATTGGTAAATGTACTGGAAAGAGTGGTAAACATTTTCTAGTATTCGATGGTGAAAATGTTATGATTAGTAACTGTTTGCTTATTGACTAATTTTTTTCCTACGTCATTACTGGGTTAAAGTCCATTTTGGAATTAAACAGGGAAAAATTTTCTTTCTACCTATTGCGTTTAAGACAGATTTATGTTATAATATATATAAGCAGTTTGATAGATGCTTTTTGTCGTGTAATGACGACATCGGCACACCTTTATGATTTTTATTGTATAAGGTTGGCGGTCGGTTGGTAGGTGGTCTTGCTGATAGAGTTCAGCAGGTTATATGATATAATTGTATAGAGTAATGCCCTATTGGGTTATTGTAGGCGTGCCTGACATTGCGTTCGGCACGCTTTTTTGTGCCTTTATATAGATAGTAAATTATTAAGGGGGTATGTGTAGGAAAGCCCGTACCAAAAGTTTATGAACTTTTGAAATTGATACAGGTGTCATGTATCGGCGTTGCAGGTAAGGTTAAATATTTTAAAACCACCTAAAATTGTGTAGTTAAGGGATAATAAGCGTTGATGGTTACAGGATATTTTTTCAAAATATTTTTTTAAGTGTCGTGACATAGTTGTTCGATAAGTTGAGGAATATTTGGAATTCCGTATTTTTAACTATATGAGATTGAGGGGGTATCAGGTATGCTTTTTGCGTATGTAATAGAGAATGTAAGTAGGATATATGAAATAAATAATCAGCCTATTTTTCAGTTGGTAAGAGATTGTCACCTGAAAGAAGACAGGATATTTATTGACAGAATGGGTGCTGACAGGGTTGAGTTCAGGGAATTACAGGCAACGGTTGAAAAGGGAGATACAGTCATGATACGTAGCATCGTAGATTTAGCAGATACAGCGTATGATATTGTTCAGGCGCTTGAATGGTTTGGAGAACGTGGCATAGAGATAGTATCAGCAGAAGAACAAGAGTATGACTATGTAAAAAATCATAATCTTGTTGTTGATATTGTGTGTATGTGTTGCGAACTTACAGAAAAGAAAAGGCGTCTGGGAATTGAAAAGGCAAAGGCTGAAGGGCGTATGGGTAGAAAATGTAATAGAGATAAGAGAGAAAAGGTCTTGAAATTGAAATCAGCAGGCTTTGTCAGAGACGAAATTTTGAAAATGTGTGAAATCAGTTACAGCACGTATTACAGATATATAAAAAATGAGATAAATTAAATCATATTTCTTCCCTGTGGGTAAATAGTGGGTAAAAATGATTAAGAGTTAAAAAATATGAAAATTTTTAATTTTGAGTTATCGGAAAGCGTGTAAAATCAACATTTTGATTTTTGAAAATGTGAAAGCAAATTTTATATTGTTATATCAGCATATTTCAAGACTTTTATAAAAAATATAGGAAAAGAAATCAAATAGGAAAACTAAACACACAGGAATTCAAAACTAAAAAATTTATTTAGTATTTGGAGGATAAGAGAATGAGTTTAGTTTTAGATATAAAAAATAGATATGGTTTAATGGTATCAGTACAGGATATTTCAAAAGAGTTGAGAATACCTAAAAAAGCAGTTGAAGAATTGATTGATACAGGGGTATTGCAGGCAGTAGAGACAATGGGTAAAAAATATGTGTCAGCGTTCAATTTGGCAAAAATGCTTGGTGAAAGCGCTGTTGATTCTGGGCAAAATGCCAGCGGATATCCTATTGATAATGCGTTATACTTGAGTCACAATTTAGAAAGTGAGGATTCAAGTATGAACAAAATTTACACAGGTAATATCTCAAGTTTGAAAACAGGTAGGTTTATTGTTTGGATAAATATGGGTAAAACACCTGACGGTAAGAGATTAAGAGAAAATAAGAGTTTCAATGACAAAACGTCAGCAGAAAACTACTTAAAACAGAGATTGGCAGAACTAAATGGAATTCCCATTCAGCAGCCAATCTTCGCATCGGCAAATGTGGTGCAGAATACGAACTACACAGAGAAAACCTTTGAGCAGTATTCAAGGGATATTCTCAACAGGGGTATAGGCAAGGCAAAAGCAAGGACTATTGAGGGGTATCGTTCTTCCCTTGTTCCTGTGCTTAAATACATAGGCAATATGAGAATGACAGATATAGAAGATAGGCACTTGATTAAAATGTATAGTGAGTTATCACTTGCCTATTCACAGAGTTCGTTAAAAAAAGCCTTTGTTACGGTAAAAATGTTGTTTGAAGAAGCCTTTGCAAAGGACGAAGTCCCAAGCAATCCATTTATAAGGCTTGAATGTCCAGATAGTCAAAAGCCAAGCAAGGCTGAAAGATTACCTTATAGCGACGAAGAAATCAAGAGAATTTTATCGGCTGCAAAATCATATCATAACCCTATACTATATACAATATTTGCAGTATTAGAGTGTACGGGAATGAGACCAGGCGAATTGCGTGGGTTAGAATGGGTTGATTTTGACAGCAAGGCAAAAACTATTAAGATAAGACAGGCAGTAGTTACAAGATATGAGAGCATAGAAGATATGAAGAAAAGACCTCGTTCTTATGAGGCAATGGGAATGACTAAAAGCATATATGGTATAAGGACTTTGCCCTTATCGGATATGGCAGTATTGGCGTTGTTGGAATGGAGAAAATATCTTGACACAATGCCTTCGGCTATGAAAAACAGTAAATACATATTCCCAAGCAAAGAGGGTAATTTTAAATCAGAGAGTTCTATTAAATGTTTGGTACAGCGCTTTGTAAAGAGTGCAGGACTTAAAGATATAGGGGTTATGCTTTACAGATTTAGACATACAATGTGTACACGCTTAATATTAGACGGTCAGCCCATATCAGTTATTCAATTAATAATGGGTGATAACACACAAGACGTGATTATGAAAGTATATACACACGTGACACAACAACAGGCTTTGGCTGCTACAAGTGGGTATTATAATAAACTAAATGAAAGCCATAAGGCATTCTATGGGTTAATGTAAAAAGCAGCAAAAAAGTGGGCAACATTGGGCAACGTGGCAACAGCAGAAAAAATCACTCTAACCCCCTATTTCAAAGGGTTAGAGTGATTCATTCTAGCATTCGTAATGCGCAGGTCGCAGGTTCGAGTCCCGTCACAAGCTCCACGTCGCAGCAAACTGCGCTGCAATCAAAATGACCACTTTATAAGCGGTCATTTTTTGTATGCTCCGTCGCTGCTCCTCTTTCGCAAACAGGCACGCATCAAGCGTACCTGTTCGTTTGTAAACGTACTCACGACGGTTCGCTGTCGCTACCACCTTTTTGCGAGTGTGCCTTCGGCACAAGGAAGAGTTCATATTGTGCGGGGAAAAAGGTACTTCGCTGTTTTCGGCTGAGTGCTTTTTTATTTCTGCGACCTGCGGGTGATGAAAAAAGACACCCGAAAGGGTGTCTTTTTGGTTATAATTGCAGCTTTCTGTATTTATAATTCGTATTTTTCCTTTAATTTCGGTGCTAAGAGTGCGAGAACCACGGTGGTAATAATCATTTCGGGGATCATATATGAACCGTTGTAAAGAAGAGCATAAATGAGAACGCAGTCGGTATCGGCAAACGCACCCCAAATCAAAAGACCTGAAAGCACGTGCAGTGCGTAGCGGATGCCGGTGACTATTGTGCCACTTAAAGGGATTGCCCAGCCTTTGTTGCCCATGATTTTCACAAAAAAGCTCGCAAGACCCAAGCACGAAAAGGCGAAGACATAGTCAAGAAGGACTACGCCAAGAAAGCTCCAGATGGTTGTAGCGGGCGGAACATAAAATCCTGTCAGCATCTGAATAAGGGAAAATACGAACCCTGAAAAAAGTCCCCATTTTGTTCCAAGGATTACGGAAACCATGATGATTGGCACCATGCTTGCGATGGTGATGTTTCCGCCCTCTGCCCACGGGGCAGGCAATACCTTTGATACCATTACCAGTACAAAGGCAAGTGCTGTAAGAATAGCACTCAGTGTCAGTTTTTTTGTCTTTGTCATAAAAAACACTCCTTATGTAAATTTACTGAATACTGAACTTGTGAAACTGGATTTAGGTGAAAAAAGAGATTATCCTCTGAAAAGATAATCTCCGAAATATTGCAATTATAACATTTTCCTACGCCGGCATTATCCGTATCAGGTTCCTGGGTCGGAATGCACAATTCCCTCTCAGCCTTTTTGAAAGCTCCCCAAATATTCAGTTTATATTATTATAGTATAAAAATCGAAAAATGTCAATATTTTTGGTCAAAAAATACCCCCGCCAAAAAGGCAAGGGATAATTGGAGTTTGGTTTAAATTAAAGTCCAATAAAATTCATAAGGTCACCTGCGGACATTGCGCCAACGTTTCGGTCGGTTTCTTTTCCGTCTTTAAAAAGAATAATGGTGGGAATTGACATAACACCATAGCTTGCGGCGATTTGTTCCGCATCGTCGATGTTGATTTTTGCAATAATCACTTTGTCGCCTAAAGCTTCGGCAACCTTCTCAAGTATGGGTGCAAACATTTTGCAGGGCATACACCAGTCAGCAAAAAAGTCAACAAGAACGGGAACAGATGCATTTTCAACGGTGGATTTAAAATTTTCGGGGGTAAGATGTAAAACGCTCATTTTCATTTCTCCTTTTCTTTTAGTATTTCAAATGACAATAAAAATATTCTATAAAGTGATGTCCAAAGACACGGGACAGTGGTCCGAGCCAAAAATATCGGTATGAATTTGGGCATCGTTTATTTTATCTTTTATACGGCTTGAGGTGAGAAAATAGTCAATTCTCCAGCCGGCATTTTTTTCACGGGCATGGAAGCGGTAGCTCCACCAGGAATAAATTTCGGTTTTGTCAGGATAAAGATGCCTGAAGCTGTCGCAAAAGCCTGAATCTAAAAGTTCGGTCATTTTACCTCGTTCTTCATCGGTGAAACCTGCATTATGTCGGTTTGTTTTTGGGTTTTTCAGGTCGATTTCATTGTGTGCTACATTCAAATCTCCGCAAAGAATCACAGGTTTTTTTTCGTCAAGACCTTTGAGAAAGGCACGGAAAGCGTCTTCCCATTCCATACGGTATGAAAGGCGTTTCAGCTCGTTTTGTGAATTTGGTGTGTAGCAGGTGACAAAATAAAAATTTTCAAATTCAAGGGTTATAACCCTGCCCTCGTGGTCGTGCTCGGGGACACCAATACCAAATGAAAACGAAAGGGGTTTTTTCCTTGTGAACACAGCTGTGCCTGAATATCCTTTTTTTTCGGCACTGCAAAAATACTGAAAATAGCCGTCGGTTGGGATTTCTGCCTGACCCTCTTGCATCTTCGTTTCCTGCAAGGCAAAAATATCGGCATCAAAGCTTTTGAAAATGTCAACAAAGCCTTTTTCAAGACAGGCACGAAGCCCGTTTACGTTCCACGATACAAATTTCATTTCTATAACCTCAACTTGAAAATGTTATTCTTTCCACAACTTTATTTTGCCCGTTTTGTGAAGACCTATGAGAATTGTGGCGGTTATTGGAAGCAAAATCATACCCCAGACGCCCATCCACAGATAACCAAGATAAATGGCAATCAAGGTGACAAGGGGGTTAAGACCCAGCTGGTCGCCCACGATTTTGGGTTCGGCAAAGTTTCTGACAACAAGGATAACAACATAAAGAATAATAAGCCCTATGCCAAGGAAATAGTTTTGGGTAAAGAGAGAAAAAATCGCCCAGGGAATAAGAGCCCCGCCTGTTCCGATAACGGGAAGAATGTCCGCTATGGCAATAAGTGCGGCAAGCCCTATGGCACTATTCACCTTAAGTATGGAAAGACCGATTGAAAGCTCGGTAAAGGTGATAATCCATATAATCAGATAAGCTCGCAAGTAGCCAAGGATAGTTTTTCCCAGGTGGCTTTTTGCGTCACCCAAAAAAATGGCAAACTTTGGAGGAAGCTGTTTCTTCAGAAAGGTCATAATGTTTGAATAGTCAATGCTTGTAAAAATTGAAGCAAGGATTGTGAAGACGAAGGAAATTAAATAGAAAGGAAGCCTTGTTGTAAAGCCTGCAAGTCCTTTGCCCATTGTGGCGGAAAGATTTAAAATGAAATCCCGGAGACTATCCATAGTGCTTTCAAACATAAGATATATCTGGTCAAGGGTGTCAGGCGAAATCCGTTTGGTCATGTCCGAAATCCAGATGTAGAAATTTGACAAAAACGGTGCAATGCTCTCATCATAATATGTGGGAAGATTTGAAAACAGGTCTTTGAGAGAATCCACAATCTTTGCACCAAGTACCCAAATAACAAGACCGATGAGGGCATATTCGATAAGTAAAAAGACGATAGCGCAGAATTTTCGGTTGATTTTTGTAGCTTTACAAATTCTTTTCACCGGAGCATTTACCGAAGCGGCAATCAAGAAACCCACGATGAATGGCATAAGCCATTTTATGGCATATCTGAAGCACAGAAAAACAAGCACTGCTAAAATTCCAAAAAACAGTGTATTTATAATAAATTCTTTGCGTTTTTCAAGGCGATCATTTTGCATTTTTTTCGTTGCCTTTCTGCCTGCAGAATTATTTTTTGAAAACCCCCGCAGACAAGGGGAATAGTCGTTGTATGTTTAAATCGATTATTACATAAAAGAGAAAGCTTGTCAAGGGATAGACTTTGTGGGAAGGTTGAAATTAAAATCAGATTTCCATTATATTTCCGTCAAAATCTTTCCAGAGAAAAGTGCCGTCTTCAAAAAGCATATAGCCGTGGTGACTGCCGTCCTTTGGGATTGAAACAGAGCCGGGGTTTAGATATGTTACGCCATTTTCGGTTTTGCGGTGAGGAATGTGAGTATGTCCCGAAAGCAAAGTGTCCCCTGCTTTCAGGGGTGGAAGCTTTTCTGCGGGCAGATGCCCATGGGTTGCATAGATTGTTGTCTTTCCCACGGTGATTGAGAGGTAGTCAGGGAGGATAGGAAATTCAAGAACCATTTGGTCAACCTCGGCATCACAATTGCCACGCACACAAAGGATTTTGTCTTTTATAGCATTGAGGAGTGGGATAACCTCGGCGGGGTTATAATCTTTTGGCAGGGAGTTTCTTGGCCCGTGATAAAGAATATCCCCCAAGAGCAAGAGCTTGTCAGCCTTTTCGGCTTTAAAACGTTCCAGCATTTTTTTGCAAAAATAAAGGGAGCCGTGTATGTCGGACGCTATAAAAAGTTTCATAAATAAAACCGCCTTTTTGTTTCTCATAAGTTTTTTAAATTATATCACGGAAAAAGGGGTTTTGTCCACATAAATTTGGTATATACGTCAAAAAATGACAGGCGATTTGTGGGAGCATTTATTTTTGTACGAAAATTTGTATTTTCTCTTGAATAGTTAGAAAAGATATGATATACTTTTCTAAATGAAGAAATTCTTTCGAGGGGAGAACTTGCTTATGGAAAGCAAAGCACATATATCTTTGAAAACAAAAAAGATACTTCTTGGCACCGGAATTGTTTTTGGTACGGTTCTTGCCTTTGTTGTGTCTTTTTTTCTTGCATTCAGCCTTATTATAAATCCCATAAATTTTGTTACCATAGGCGGTGAGGAAACCGCGGCAGAAAACGAAGAACTCAAAACTCAGGTCCAGAGTCTTGAGGATGAGGTTGAAATGCTTAATGCAACAGTAGAAAAATATAAAAGCTCGGCGTCCAGCCAGATTATTGTTCAGGAAGTTCCTGTGAGCAATCAGGGACAGACCTCTCAGCAAAGCACGGGAAACAGCGGCGCGGGAAATTCCAACACCAGCACCAATGAAAATGATGGCGGGGAAGAAGAGCCGGAATTTTCGCCTGACACGGTTACCACTCCTGAAGAGGGGATTGAGCCTGAGGTTGAGCTTGATGTTACGGTAATTGATATTTCGGAATAGTTTTTTGATGCTTTAACATACAAAATTTTGGAGGTAAGAAAAATGTCACTTAAGTACAAAAGAGTTTTGCTGAAAGTCAGCGGTGAAGCACTGGCAGGGGACAAGGGCTTTGGCCTTGACAATGCCACTGTTACAACCATTGCGGGCAAAATAAAGGAATGTCACGAAATGGGCGCTGAAATCGCTATCGTGGTTGGCGGCGGAAACTTCTGGCGCGGGAGAACCGGCGAGGGTATGGACAGAAGCCGTGCAGACCATATGGGTATGCTTGCAACTGTTATTAACTCCTTGGCTCTTCTTGATGCACTTGAACAGCAGGGTATTCCCTCAATCGTTCAAACCGCTATTGAAATGAGACAGATTGCAGAGCCTTACATAAGACTCAAGGCTATGCGTCATCTTGAGAAAGGCAGAGTTGTTATTTTTGCTTGCGGAACAGGAAACCCGTTCTTCTCAACCGACACAACAGCGGCGCTTCGCGCGGCAGAAATTGATGCAGAAATCATTCTTCTGGCAAAGAAAGTTGATGGCGTTTATGACAGCGACCCCCACGTTAATCCAAATGCCAAGAAATTTGATTCACTCAGCTATATTGATGTTCTCAACCGCGGACTTGGGGTTATGGACTCAACAGCTACCTCACTTTGTATGGACAATAATATTCCGATTTTGGTGTTCGGTCTTGATGACCCCGAAAACATAAAGAGGGCAATCCAGGGCGAAGAAATAGGAACAATAGTAAAATAGTAATTTACACGAAAAATTTTTGAAAGGTGATGACCATAATGCAAAATGCAGAAAACAAAATGAATAAGGCGATAGCAGTTCTTCAGGCGGACCTTGCGGCAATCCGTGCAGGCCGTGCTAACCCAGCTGTTCTTGATAAGGTAACTGTCGAATATTACGGAGTTCCCACACCTGTACAGCAGGTGGGTACTGTGGCTGTTCCTGAGCCGAGAACAATCACAATTCAGCCCTGGGATGCATCAATCCTTGGCGAAATTGAAAAGGCAATTCTTAAGTCTGACATAGGAATTACACCCTCAAATGACGGCAAGATGATTCGTCTCAACTTCCCGCCCCTTACAGAAGAAAGAAGAAAAGAGCTGGTAAAGGGCATTTCAAAACGTGGTGAAGAATGCAAGGTTGCTATCCGCAATGTACGTCGTGATTCTTTGGAAGGCTTTAAAAAGCAGAAGAAGGACGGAGAGATTACTGAGGATGACCTCAAAAATCTTGAAACAAAAATCCAGAAGCTTACAGACAAGTTTGTGGCAAACATTGACACAATCATTGCTGATAAAGAAAAAGAAATTCTTGAGGTATAGTCTTTTATGTTTTTTAAGAAGAAAAACCGCAGAAAGCTTGATATGAATAATATCCCTCAGCATATAGGGATTATTATGGACGGAAACGGCCGATGGGCAAAAAGGAGAGGTCTTCCCAGAAGTGCGGGACACCGTATGGGAGCGGAAACTCTTAAGAAGATTGTCATCTATTGCAATAAAATCGGCGTTAAGTGCGTCACTGCATATGCTTTTTCAACAGAAAACTGGAACAGGCCAAAGAGCGAGGTTGATGCGCTTATGGACCTGCTTTATACATATCTCCAGCAGGTTGAAGAGCAGTTCAAGGGAACAAATGTTATTCTTCGTGTTATTGGTGACCGCAGTGCGCTTTCTGACAAGATAAACGCTGCCATTGACCACGCGGAAGAATATACATCAAAGAATACGGGGCTTGTTCTCAATGTGGCTCTCAACTATGGCGGAAGGGCAGAAATCACCCGTGCTGCAAAGTCACTGGCTGAGGAAATTGCTGCAGGCAGACGGACACTTCGTGGGGTATCTGAGCAGAGTTTGTCTGAGCTTATGTATACAGCAAACTCACCTGAGGTTGATTTGATTATCCGCCCCAGCGGTGAGTATCGTCTTTCAAACTTTTTGTTGTGGCAGGCGGCTTATGCGGAGTTTTGGTTCAGCAATATAAACTGGCCTGATTTTTCCGAAAAGGATATGGAGCAGGCTATACTTGACTATCAAATGAGAAACCGCAGATTTGGAAAGGTTTAATAGGCGGTACAAAGAAGCTAAACCATATACGGTTTAAAACGGCAATCTTTCCGCCGTGCTACAGAAAAATGCTCGCAAATACACAAAGTATTTACTGTGCTTTTTCCTTGCCCGATAAAAAGATTGCTCGGTTTAAACTCTGCGACCCTGCCTGATGGCAGGGCGTATAGCGTTTAACTTCATTGAACCGCATGACAAAAAATAAAGGGTATGAGTGAAACGTGGGCGGATTTTTAATCCGCCTGTTTTGCAAATTGGAGGGATACAAATGAAAACACGAATTATAACGGGGCTGTGTCTTGTGCCTCTGTTGGTTTTGGTGCTGCTTTCGAATGTTTATATTATTTCGGCGGCGATTGTCATTATTTCTGTTATGGGACTTTTTGAGTTTCTAAAAGCAACGGGGCTTAGCAAACACAAAGGCTTGTGTACTGTGGGATATGTGGCTGCTGTTCTTGTTTGCCTCAGGACCTATATTCCAGTGCCCTTTTATATGCTGCTCTTTTATGCAGGGCTTATGGCGATTTTCTGTGTGATGCTGAAATGCCACAAAACTGTGAGCGTCCTTGATGCAGGGCTTTTGATTTTTGGTCTTATTTATATTCCATTTTTGCTTTCAACACTTATTGACATAAAGGGCTTGCAGTATGGTGCGTATCTTTTGTGGATTGTGTTTATCGGTGCATTTGCCACAGACACCTTTGCATATTTCAGCGGAGTGTTTTTGGGCAAGCACAAGCTTTGTCCCGAAATCAGCCCCAAAAAGACAATCGAGGGATCTGTGGGCGGAACTTTGGGCTGCATTGTGCTTTTGCTCCTTTATGGGCTTTTGCTTGAAAAAGGTTTTAAAATGGATATAAATTATATAAAGCTTGGGGTTTTGGGACTTATTGTTTCACCTGTTTCACAAATTGGTGATTTGACGGCATCAATCATCAAGCGCAAATATGGTGTCAAGGACTATGGCAGTCTGTTCCCCGGCCATGGCGGAATCTTGGACAGACTTGACAGCGTGATTGCTGTTGCACCGCTGGTTTACATTTATCTTAACATTGTTGGTATTTAAGCGAGGAAACATATGAATATATCAATACTTGGTTCAACAGGCTCTATCGGTACACAAGCTTTGGAGGTTGTTGACGATTTAAAGGGAATAAAGGATATAACGGTTCTTGCAATTACCGGAAACTCCAATGTGGAACTTTTAGAAGCCCAGGCACGGCGGTATAAGCCGCAAATTGTGGTTTGCGCTGATGAAAATAAATATAGTGATTTGAAGGTGCGGCTTGCGGACACTAACACCTTGGTGCTTTGCGGTCAGGAGGGCCTAAATCGTGCGGCGACTCTTGATGAGTGTGACATGGTGCTCTCATCAATCGTAGGGTTTGCGGGACTCGTCCCAACTATGAAAGCAATAGAAGCAGGAAAGGACATTGCCCTTGCCAACAAGGAGACCCTTGTGACAGCAGGCAGTCTTTTTATGGATGCGGTGAAAAAATACGGAGTAAGGCTACTCCCCGTTGACAGCGAACATTCAGCAATTTTTCAGTCACTCCACGGCGGAAAACGAGCAGAGCTTCGGAAAATTCTCCTTACTGCATCAGGGGGCCCGTTTTTTGGAAAGAGCCGTGATGAACTTAAAAACATAACAAAAGAGCAGGCGCTTAAACACCCCAACTGGACAATGGGGGCGAAAATAACCATTGACAGTGCAACCCTTATGAACAAAGGCCTTGAGGTTATTGAGGCAAAGTGGCTCTTTGATGTGGACTTTGATGATATAGAGGTTTTGGTGCATCGTGAAAGCATCATTCATTCTATGGTGGAGTTTTGTGACAGAAGTGTTATTGCGCAAATGGGTCTTCCCTCAATGAAGCATCCCATTCAATATGCATTTACTTATCCTGAAAGACTCTTTTCGCCTGATGAAAGCGTAGACTTTGCAGAGCTTTCAAGGCTTACATTTGCAAAGCCTGATGAGGACGTTTTTTGTTGTCTCGCTCTGGCAAAGGAGGCGGGGAAAATGGGGGGCATTATGCCCACGGTGTTGAATGCTGCCAACGAGGTTGCGGTTTCGGCCTTTCTCCACGATAAAATCGGATTTTTGGAAATCGGTGAATATGTGGGAGAAGTTCTTCGTAAATATAAAAACAAATTAAATTTTACACTTGAGGATATAATAGAGGTTGACAGGTCTGTCAGAATGGAGCATAAAATATGATTGTTACAATAATTTTTGCAGTGATTTGTTTCTCTCTTATAATATTCGTGCACGAACTTGGGCACTTTCTTACGGCAAGGCTTTTTGGCGTAAGAGTCCACGAATTTGCTCTTGGTATGGGTCCCAAAATTTTTTCAAAGAAAAAGGGCGACACCGAATATTCATTGAGGGCAATCCCTCTTGGCGGATTTTGCAGTATGGAGGGCGAGGACAAGGAAAGCGATGACGAGGGCTCGTTCTCGAAAAAGCCGAGGTATGCGAGATTTATAATTCTGGCATCGGGTGCTGCTATGAACATCGTCCTGGGGTTTTTGGTGTGTATAATATATGTAACAATTGCTTTCGCACCAAATGGACTTCCGTCCCGAACTGTTGACAGCGTGATTGAGGAGTCAAGCCTCAATGGGTTTTTGCAGCCAGGAGATAAAATTGTCACGATAAATGAAAGCAGAATAAATATAAAGCGTGATATTGATTTTGCTATGCAACGTGGAGCAGGAAAAGAAAGCACCATAGTGGTAAAACGTGACGGAGAGCTTATTTCCACCAGCTTTATGCCCTACGTATCAGAGTATACTGATGGCACGCCTGCATATCTCTTGGGGGTTATGACCCGAAGCGAAAAGGCGAATGTTTTTAATGTGATAAGAGAGTCATTTTATCAAACTATATGGTCAGGGAAGCTGGTTTTTGTCTCACTTGGGATGCTCATTGGCGGCGAAACAGGACTTTCTGATATGTCAGGACCTGTGGGAGTTGTGGGGGTGATGAATGAGGCGGCAAGCCAGGGCGGCTTAGCAGGAATTCTTAATCTTCTTTACCTGATGTCATTTATTTCGGTGAACATCGGCATAATGAATCTTTTGCCAATCCCTGCTCTTGACGGGGGCAGACTGTTTTTTGTGGTGGTTGAGGCAATCCGCAGAAAGCCTATCCCGGCAGACAAAGAAGGGATTGTGCATTTTATAGGGCTTGTGTTTCTTTTGGGGCTTATGGTTTTTGTAACCTGGAACGACATATCAAGGTTGTTTTTCGGGGGATAACAAAAAAACAGATATTTCCCGTTTTGGTTTGATATGGGAAATATCTGCCGTTTTTTCAGAGGCTTTGTTGTTTTTGACTGAAAGGATTGTTATTTCTTTTCGTAGCTTTTGCAGAAATGAGGAATTGCAATGGCGTCGGCACTTGTTTTGTCGTGACTTACCTCGATTTTGTCAAGACTGCATTTGTTTTCCTCTGCGTGATACATACATTCCTTTACATTGCAGAGAACACCGCTGTTTGTCATAATTTTCACCTCCTAATGTGTTGCTCAAAGCGATTTTTAAATAAAGTTTTTTGCTTGAGATGCCTCAAATCAAACTTTTATATGTGACTTTGAGTATGTTTTTATTATGCCCCAAAGTTTTAAATTTATTTTGAATATATAAAATTTTAATGTTTTGTATTGCTTTTTTTAAAATATAATGTTAAAATTTATCATAACGTATTAAAGAAAGGCTATGATTTTTGAAATGGCAAAAGTTATAAAACCAAAAGGGTACCGTTCTCTTCTCAATCTTATGGATACCCAGATTGCAATTAAGGCAACAAAGGATTATTTTGAAACAAATCTCGCAAGAGAGCTTAAGCTGATACGCGTGTCTGCTCCGCTTTTTGTTGACCCTGACACTGGGCTCAACGACGACCTCAACGGGGTCGAACGTGCGGTTTCTTTTGATGTGCTTGAAACGGGCAGAGTACTCCAGATTGTTCATTCCCTTGCAAAGTGGAAGAGAAATGCTCTCAAGGAATATGGTTTTTCGGAAGATGAGGGGCTTTATACCGATATGAATGCTATCCGCCGTGACGAAGAAACGGACAACATTCATTCTATTTATGTTGACCAGTGGGACTGGGAAAAGGTTATTTCAAAGGAAGACAGAAGCATCAGCACGTTAAAGCATACTGTTAAGAAAATTTTCGAGGTTTTCAAGATGACAGAAAAATATGTAAATTCGCTTTTCCCACAGATTGAGCCAAGACTTCCCGAGGAGGTTTTCTTCCTTACATCCCAGGAGCTTGAGGATATGTATCCAAACCTTTCACCAAAGGAACGGGAGCATGCCATTACCAAAGAAAAAGGTGCGGTTTTCCTTATGCAGATAGGCAGCGTTTTGAAATCAGGAAAGAAGCATGACGGACGTGCACCTGACTATGACGATTGGGAACTCAATGGTGATTTGCTCTTCTATGATGATATTTTGGACATACCCTTTGAAGTGTCAAGTATGGGTATTCGTGTTTCTGAGGAGTCTCTCCGCCGTCAGCTTGAAATAGCAGGATGCGAAGAACGTATGAATTTTGCATATCACAGAGATTTGCTTGCAGGAAGACTTCCTTATACAATAGGTGGTGGAATCGGACAGTCAAGGATTTGTATGTTCATTCTTCATAAGGCACATATCGGTGAAGTTCATGCATCGGTATGGTCTCAGCAGATGATTGACGAATGCCGTGAAAACGGAATCAATTTGCTTTGATAATGTTTTGAAAACGAATTTTGGTTGAAAGATTTAAATAAATAATGTATAATATAAAAAACCGACTTTGAGTCGGGGATAAATTTAAATATAAAGGAGTTTTTTCAAATGAAAAAAATAATTTCTTTGATTCTCGCATGCGTGATGATGCTTTCAACATCTGTTTTTGCAGCTACTTTTTCGGACATGCCTGCAGATGACCACTGGGCAACTGCTGCCCTCAACAATGCGGTAAGCAACGGACTTCTCACAGGAAGCGACGGATGTATTTACCCTGAAAACAATATGACAAGAGCAGAAATGGCAACGATTATTGTTCGTGCTTGCGGCGCGGTGAAAGATGCTGATATTTCGGTATACACCGACGTTTCGACAGATGACTGGTTCTATGCATCAATGTCAAAAGCTGTTGCCATGGGCGCATTTAACGGCTCTGAAGGAAAACTCAGACCAAACAACAACATCACAAGACAGGAAGCTTTCGTTGTTCTTTCAAGAGTTTTTGGACTCAATGCAGGCACTGTTTCAACCGAAGTTCTTAATCAGTTCAAGGACGCAGACAAGGTTGCCGATTGGGCAAAGGAAAGCGTTGCTGCAATTATTGAAAAAGGTTATGTAGGCGGCGCCAATGGTATGCTTAATCCCTTGGCAAACATTACCCGTGCTGAATTTGCGGTTGTTATGGACCGTATAATCAAGTATTATATTGACGATGCTGATGTAACCGAAATTCCTGCTGACGGAAACGTTATGATAAGGGTCGGTGGACTCAAGCTTGACGGATTTGAAACAGACAAGATGGTTGTTATTGGCGATGCAGTAGGTGACGAAAAAATGGTTATTTCAAACACCAAAATTTCAAACATTCTGGTTGTTCGCGGCGGAAAAACTGTGGATGTCAGCGGAAAGTTTGATGATATAAGAATTGTTATGCCCAATATCACTTTGTCAGGAAGTCCACACGACATCAAGAGCGTAGATGTTTGTGACGGAAGTCTTTATTCTATGGGAACGATTCTTGGCCCCGAAATTTTTAATCAGTAAGTTTAGTTTTGCCTGTGTGCTATGGCATAAGAAAGGCTGTGAAAAGATGAAAATCAAATCGGATTATTTGCTCAGAAGTGTAGCGGGATATTATATGGTGGTGCCTGTGGGCGAGAACTCTCTGGATTTCAATGGAGTTATTAACCTCAACGAAAGCGGTGCGTTTTTGTGGCGTGCTATGGAGAAGGAAACCACTGCGCCTGAAATGGTGGCGGCGCTCCTTTCGGAATATGACGTGGATGAAAAGACTGCTGAAGCGGATGTGGAGGCTTTTATCAAAAGAATGAGAGAGGCAAAGCTGATTGATGAGTAGCAGAAACAACGTAAAGCTTGATGAAGTTTTTCCTTTGATGGAGGAAAAACTTAATAGTGGCGGAAAGGTTACATTTAAGCCCCACGGCATAAGTATGTTGCCCTTGATAAGACAGGGAAGAGACAGCGTTGTCATTGAAAAAATTGACAGAAATGCAAAAATCGGTGATGTGATATTTTTCAGGAGACCAAACGGTCAGTTCGTTTTGCACAGGGTTATTGGAAAGGACAAGAATGGATATATTCTTTGCGGAGATAATCAATGGCAAAAGGAACGGGGTGTTCGTGAAGAATGGATTATTGGCATCATGATCGGGATTTTGCGTGATGGAATTCAGGCAGATCTTGATTGTGAGCGTTACAGAAAATATATCAAACATCTTAAGTACAGACGGCCTTTGCTTTTCATAAAGTACAAAGGAAAAAGACTTAAAGAAGAAATAGTCAAAAGAATAAAATAAAAAAAGCCTTGCGGAGTCTACCGCAAGGCTTAAATTTTTTAAGTTACAGCTTTTTGAAAAACTCAAGCATTATTTTTTTGAGATTTTCTGCTGCCATTCCTACGAAATCTGTGTAAGAAATGTGGGAACTGCCGTCTGCATTGTCCGAAATTGAACGCAGAATACAGAAAGGAATGCCGTTTTTGTACGCTGCATGACCAATAGCAGCAGCTTCCATTTCGCAGGCAAAGGCACCAAAGGTGTCTATCAGGTAGTTCTTCTTTTCGCTGCTGTTTATAAACTGATCACCTGATACGATTTTCCCCACGAGAGTGTGGACGCCGGCGCTTGCTGATGCCTCAGCTAACTTTTTTGAAAGGTCGGTGTCACAGGGAATATCCACAAGGTCAAGGCCTGAAATAAAACCAACCGGGTCACCAAGTGGAGATGTGTCCATATCGTGCTGAACTACCGCATCCGCAACCACCACGTCGCATATTTTCAAAGAGTCTTCAAGACCACCGGCAACGCCGCTGTTTATGATGAAATCCGGGGAGTATTTAAGGCACATTACTTCGGTGCATATGGCTGCGTTTACTTTTCCTATACCACTTACGGCCACCACCGTTGGCTTTCCCCAAAGGTTTCCGCTTACAAATTCAATGTTGCTTATTGTTTCGGCTTTTTTGCTCTGCATCAGGTCTTTGAATTGGTTTACCTCGATGTCCATAGCGCCGATTATTCCTATCATTTGTGTATCCCCCTATGACCAAGTTTTTCTTTATTTTATATTATTTTTGGCACTTTGTCAATCAGTGTGCCATACAAAGCCAGCGGGCGAACATTTTTCCAAGCATGGTGGAAAAATTCATGCGCGCAACATCTTCGGCTGCCAGAATATCACAGACAGCCACCTTTTCTCCGCCTATTGTGAGAGTTGCAGTTCCAAGGGGCTCATTTTTTGAGATGGGTGCTTTGATGGAGTCTTTGAACGAGATGGAGGTTTCTACTTTGTCAGATGCACCTTTTTTTACTATGAAATTCACCTTTTTATCGGGAATTACGGAGACTGTGTCAACTTTTCCGCCTACAACCGAAAGTGGTGCAAGGTTACCGATTTTTTCAGCGGCATTTACCACTGAATAGTTCGCAAAGCCATAATCTAGTAGTCTTGTGGCACTGGAAAAGCGGTCGGCAGTAGAGGGCGCAGCAAGGATTACTGCAACGAGTTGCATCCCGTCACGCTTGGCAGATGCCGACAGACAGTATTTTGCAGTGGAGGTAGAACCAGTTTTTATGCCGTTGGCACCGTTATAAAAACGGATAAGCTTGTTGGTGTTTGAAAGACCGAATTCGCCACCACGCAAAGTGTCCATCCAAATCGTTGTGTATTCGGTTATTTTGGGGTGTTTAAGAAGCTCGCAGGAAATGATAGCCACATCTCGTGCTGTGCTGTAATGCTCACTTGTTTCGTCGAGGCCATTGCAGTTTATGAAGTGTGTGTTTTTGCAGCCCAGTTCTTTGGCGCGGTTGTTCATCATTTCAACGAAAGCTGATTCTGTGCCTGCGATAAATTCTGACATAGCAACAGCGGCATCGTTACCAGAGGCTATCACTATGGCCTTTAGCATATCCTCGACACTCATAGTTTCGCCAACTTCAAGAAATACCTGAGAACCACCCATGGAGGCTGCGTGTTCGCTGGTGGGTACTGTGTCGGTAAGTTTTATTTTGCCGTTGTCCAAGGCTTCCATTATAAGAAGCATGGTCATAGTTTTGGTTACACTTGCGATAGGCAGTTTTTCGTCTGCATTCAATTCGTAGAGTACTTGACCGGAGGATTCTTCCATCAGAATTGCAGATGGTGACGTTACAAGCTGGGCAGAGACGTCAGCGTTCACCTGGCTTACAATTTCTGCAGAGGGAACTAAAATGCAAAAAAGAGCGATGCAGACAATAATACAGGATAAGTGTTTTAAAAATGCATTCATATTTTCATACCTTTCTGTTTTTGTTTCCATATAATATACAGTGAATAGATATGAAAAAAATGGGAATAATATTACCGATAAAATTTTTTGAAAAAATTAAAAAAAGGTATTGACAACAAGAAAAGGATGTGGTATTATAGACGAGTTGTGCCAAGTGGTAAAAAACTTTAAAAAATCTCAAAAAAGATTGAAAAAAGTATTGACAAAGTGCTGTTTGGTGTGATATATTAGATAGGCTCTCTCGAAAAGAGAGAAGCAGTGATGTTTGAAAAGTACACAGTGAGAAAAGCGGTAATATTAAGTACGAGTACGTACAGTATTACGACAATTGCACAAGGTTTAAGTGACCTTGTCAATTCCAAAAAAGTTTTAGCGAACTTTACAAAA
>JAGAUW010000006.1 GCA_017620615.1 Clostridia bacterium
GTGGCAATAGCAAGAAGGTCACACCAGTTCCCATTCCGAACACAGTAGTTAAGCTTCTTAGCGCTGATGATACTTGGTGGGCAACCGCCCGGGAAAGTAAGACGTCGCCGGAACACATACCGGAGCTTTAGCTCCGGTAACATATTCCTCCTTAGCTCAGTCGGTAGAGCATGCGGCTGTTAACCGCAGGGTCGTTGGTTCAAGTCCAACAGGGGGAGCCATATGGCTCCGTGGTCAAGCGGTCAAGACACCGCCCTTTCACGGCGGTAACAGGGGTTCGATTCCCCTCGGAGTCACCATAAACAACAACTTATCTTAGGATAGGTTGTTGTTTTTTTGTTGCCTAAATTGTTTGCACATTAGTTTTATATCGGGCTGACACTTTCCATCGACACACATCCCTAAAATATGTCAAAAATTGTCATTGCTATTTACAGTCAGGTGTGATAGAGTAGTAATGTAACATAAAAATTGAGGAGGTATTGTTGTGAAAAAAATAATTTCAAAAGTAGAATATGACACAGAAACAGCTGAGCTTATTGCGAAAAATACGGTAGGCGAATTTGGGGATGAAGATGGCTTCGAAGAAAGCCTTTATATGACAAAGGAAGGGAAGTATTTTCTTTATACCAACGGCGGTGAAGAATCAAAGTATCCCAAAGAAGCGATAACAAGAATGTCTGCTGAAAGGGCAAAAGAATGGCAAGAGAACAATAAATAATTTATGAAAACACATCCTGCGGGGTGTGTTTTTCGTTACGGGGTGTTGAAAAAAAGGCCTAGCTATGATACAATGGCTAAAGAGGTGAATATCGTGAAAATTGTTTTACAAAGAGTTTCAAGTGCAAAGGTAGAGGTTGAGGAAAATATTGTTGGAGAAATCGGAAAAGGCTATCTTTTGCTTTTGGGCGTTTCAAATGAGGATACAAAAGAAATTGCGGAAAAGATGATTGAAAAGGTCGCAAAGCTCCGGATTTTTGAGGATAGTGAGGGAAAGACAAATCTCAATATAGATGCGGTTGAGGGCGAGGTTTTGGTGGTTTCGCAGTTTACTTTGTATGCTGATTGCAGAAAAGGTAACAGGCCCAGCTTTATAAATGCAGGGGCTCCGCAGATGGCAGAGGAGCTTTATGAATATGTGCTCATGAGGTGCAGCGAGCTTTTCAGAAACACAGAGTGCGGAATTTTTGGTGCTGATATGAAGGTGTCGCTTGTGAATGACGGACCGTTCACCATAGTTCTTGATAGTAAGGAAATTTTGGCATGATGACGAAAGCTGAGATAAGAAAGATAAATAAAGAAAAACGCAAGCTGATGACGGAGGCAGAGGTAAAAGAAAAAAGCCTTGCCATAGCCAAGACTTTTCTGGATAGTGAAATATATAAAAATGCAAAAACAATAATGGTTTATATGCCCATTGGGAATGAGGTTGACACTAAAGAGATAATTGCATCAGCGCTTTCTGATGGAAAAAGAATTATTGTTCCGGTGACAGATGCGAAAACAGGGGAAATAACCCCTTGTGAAATAAATGAAAATACCGCTTTTGAAAAAGGTGCATTTTCAGTTTTTGAGCCGGTTGAAAAAGTGCCGGCAGACCCGCCACAGATAGATGTGGTTTTGGTGCCGGGGATTGCCTTTGACAAAAAAGGCGGGCGGATCGGCTTTGGAAAGGGCTGTTATGACCGCTTTTTGAAAAAGATGGAGGCGTTTAAAATTGGCTTATGCTATGACTTTCAACTGTGTGATGAAATAGAGGCAGAAAGCCATGATATAAAAATGGATTTTGTGATTACCGAAAAAGTGAATAGTATTTGATTTGGGATAAAAAAACACCATCCAATATTTTGGATGGTGTTTTTATGTTTGTATGTGGCTTAGTTGGTAAATATCTTAAATCATTGAACGGAATCAAGAAAACTTTTAACAATAATTACATCGACAGGTATATTTTCGTAAGTTCTAACATATACATGGTCTGCACATTTCATAGCGGCAAGTCTGTTTTCTGCTATGCTCATGTCATCGGTTTCAGTTGTTGTACCATACACGTCGGTTAAAGTCAAAGTGCCACCTGTTGTTTTATATAAAGGAGAAAAGTACTGAAAGCTTGCAACTGAACTATTTTCTATTTTAAGATTTCTACCAGTATTATCAACAACATAAATGTTTTTTGCTTTAGAAAGTTTATATTCTCTTCCGTCAATGGTTGCTATATCTTTACTATCATCAAAAGATGTTACAACTCCTCCTGCCAAAGTTTCATCAGGGTTGGTTATTATGTATGCATCATCACCAGTTGCGAGTGAAACAGGCTCGTTGTTTTCATAATTAAAGGGAAGCCTAACATCCCATGGAAAATCCCAAATATACTTTATTGATGAAATCGTATCGTTTGAATCAAATTCAAGTTTTACTACATCACCAGGATTTAAACGTGAATAATTATTAAATAAGTCGCTAGTTGTTTCTTTAGCAGGAAACTCTTCTCCATTCATGCGGAAGGAGATAAATAGTGTTTCGTTTCCATCGGCATTGTATCCCATGCCATATTCTGTAATAACAGCAAGACATGAGGGTTTTGACTCAACAGTTCCGCTCAGAGATATGTTAAGCGGCTTGAGGGTATTGAGAGTATCCCAGAAAAAGATTTTTGCGGGGCAATTAAGATAGCTTTGGTATCCGCTCAAAGAAATGCTGAAATCGGTGGCGGTTGAGGGGGAAGATTTATATGTAACGTTTAAAAGCCTTTCTGAATTATCATACACCGCCAGTATCACAGTGCAGTCAAGGACAGCATCAAAGGTCATTTTTGCGGTAACAGTTTCCCCGGTGCCGTTACAAACAATGCTTTTGAGAGTTACATTGCTTGGCAAGACGTCGTTCGCTGCCGCAATTGGCGCAACAGACATAGCGATAAGAAGTATCGAAATGATAAGTAGTATGCTTATAAATTTTTTCATAAAAGGTCCCTCCTGGAAGTATTTTACAGTATTATAACATATTTTGGAAAATATGTCTACTGTATGTTAATAATATTACTTAACAACATTATAGGACAATATGTCCATAATGTCAATAAAAATATGCAGAATGCTATATAATTTTATTGGTGATAATATGGTTATGAAGTTGAGAATACGAGATTTGAGGGAAGATAATGACTTAACACAGAAAGCTGTTGCAAAGCATTTGATGTGTGACCAATCATTATATTCAAAGTATGAAAGAGGGGAAAGGGAAATACCTCTTAAGCTTGTTGTTGAGCTTGCGAAGTTTTATAACGTCAGTGTTGATTATCTTGTAGGTCTTACTGATGAAAATATGTCATATTGCCGAAAAGTATAGATGAATATTTTCTTGTAGTGGTAAATATTCAGATTTTGTGTCGCATAAAAAACCGACCTCCCAATCGTTAGGTTTCTGGTCTAACTTTTGGGGGTCGGTTTATTTCTAGGCTATATTTTTTTGAAAAAATCTCTTGACAAGTGAAACAAAGTATGCTATATTAACTGTACTAATACAAATAATACAGTTAAATTCCGGGGAGGTGAAAGTATGATAAATCTGGACTATAAGGACGGCAAATCATTGCACGAGCAGATAGAGAAAGGGTTTCGGGAACTGATTATAAACAAAATACTCGTTAAGGACGAACAACTGCCATCGGTGAGGGAGCTTTCAATCAGCCTTACGGTGAATCCCAATACGGTGCAAAGGGCATACAAACAGCTTGAACAGGACGGATTTATTTACAGCGTAAAGGGAAAGGGCAGCTTTGTGGCGGCAGTTTCGGATGTGTTGGCGGATAAACGGCTTGAGGAACTGTATAATCAATTGACACTTGCTTCAAAGGAGCTGGCATTTTTGGGGGAAGATGAGGAAACGCTCAAAAATGTCATAAGAAATATATATTCAGAAAAGGAGGGAGCTTTGTGATAAAGGTAAGCGGAGTTACAAAGTATTTTGACGAATTTCGGGTGCTTGATGACATTTCATTGAATGTCAGACGTGGCACTATATATGGTCTCATTGGTCCGAACGGGGCAGGAAAGACCACCATTATAAATCATATAAACGGAGTGCTTTTGCCAAACAGCGGCACTATAACAATAAATGATGAAAAGGTTTTTGAAAATGAAAAAATAAAGCAGACGGTCCTCAGTATTTCAGACGACTGGTTTTATTACAGCACATTTACCATTCGGGAAATGGCAAAATTTTATAAGGCAGTATATCCGGCGTTCAATATCCATAGATATGAATCCATAAAAAAGATTTTCAACATTGACGAAAAACGCCAGATAAGAAAGCTTTCGAAGGGTATGAAAAAGCAGGTTGCATTTTGGCTTTCGCTGTCTGCTATGCCCGATGTTCTTATCCTTGATGAGCCTCTTGACGGACTTGACCCTGTGATGAGAAAGCAGGTTCTAAATCTTGTGATTGCGGATGTTGCTGACCGAGAAATGACAGTGCTTGTTTCATCTCACAACCTACGTGAACTTGAAGATATCTGTGACTGGGTGGGTATTATACATAAAGGTAAAATGATTCTTGAAAAGCCTCTTGATGACCTGAAAGGTGCTGTTCACAAGTATCAGCTGGTTTTGGCAGAGGAACAGGGAAATTTACTTGAGTCAATGGAAAATGTACTACACATTTCAAAAACCGGCTCGGTTTACAATGTGATTGTAAGGGGAGATTCAAAGGAAACTGACCGACAGATGAAGGCGCTTATGCCTGTCCTTTGTGAAAGGATAAGTCTCACTTTGGAAGAAGTATTTATTTATGAGCTGGGAGGGCTTGGTTATGATTTCAAGAACATCATTATTTAATAAGGGAATATTTCATTCCACCCTCAAACGTTATATGTGGGGCTCGGTCTTATATAGCATTATTCTTTTTGCCCTTACCTCGCTGGTTATTCTTCTGGGCGTTGACGTGGAAAATTCGTGGCGTAAAATGAGTGACAGCCGTGTGGCACTTATATTGGACGAACACTATCTGATTTTGCCAGTTATTATAGGACTTTTTGTTCCTACTGTTGTGTCACTTCTGACGTTTAGATTTTTGCATTCAAAAAAGACGGCAATTTTCGTACACAGCTTGCCCGTGACAAGAACCGCGAATTACATTTCCACAATTCTTGCGGCATTTGTCCTTATGGGTGCGCCGGTTGTGCTCAATGGCGTTATCCTCGCGTTTCTCAGTGTTTTTAAGTACGGAGAGTTTTTCACGGTTACATCTTGTCTTATATGGACAGGACTAAATCTTTTGACGCTGTTTTCAATGTTTTCAATCGCAGCGTTTGTGGCAGGGCTTACCGGAAACAGCTTTGCAATGGTGGGGCTAAACGGTCTTATTCACGGAATTGTGCTTATCTTTGCGGCAGCCTTTTCGGCGATTGCAAAATGCTTCCTTTATGGTTATCATGATTTGAACACGTTGTTTTATGGAGCGATGAAGTGGAATTTTGTATCTTACTTTACAGAAACGGCAAATGCTATGAGTATTAGAAACTCTCAGGAGCTTGATTTTTTAAAGCTTGGCATAATAGTTCTTATTTCCCTTGTGTTCTACGTTCTTGGATGGCTGCTTTACAAAAAACGTAAGATGGAAACGGCGGAGGATGTTGCGGCATTTGGGTGTCTCAATCCAATTTACAAATATTTGCTTTCGTTTCTTGCGGCACTTTCAACCTTTGGAATTTTGAGCGGCACTATTGCGGAAAAACCACTTGTTCCGGTGATTTTTACAATTATTGTGAGCCTTGTGGTATATTTCGCTGCGGAAATGGTACTTAAGAAAAGCTTCAAGGTATGGAAGTCATATAAGGGTTATCTTGTTTTTGTAGCTGCGTTTTCAGCGATGATATGTATTTTTGCATTCACCAGCTTTTTCGGATTTGAAACACGTGTTCCTGATAGTGATGACTTTGACGAAGTTGCAATATATGAATATTATTATCAGGATGATATGCCGTGGATTTCGAATGAGAAAATTGTAGATTACACCACAGCGGTACACAAGGCGTTGACAGAAAAGGAAAATATCTACACAGTAAAAAATTATGATGCCAAGTATACCACGGCAATCAACATAAGATATAAGCTCAAAAACGGAAAAACACTGATAAGACGTTATCCTGCGACTCGCGTAATGGCTTGTGAAATTCTTGAGAATCTCTATAAGTATGAAGATTATAAGAAAAAGATATTCGAGATATTCGGCGAGCAGGTTGGTGAGGTTTATCGCATAACGGTGAATGACGGCAATATTGAATTTACCGACAAAGAAAAGATAGAGGAGTTCTTTGATTGCCTGAGCCGTGATATTTTGGAGCTTGATTACACCCAGATGTGTGACAGTAATGCATGGCGTACCAGTGTTATGATTGAATATATAAGGACGGAGGATTTGATGGACGATGATAAGCGCCATATGTGGAACATTCATCAGAGTATAAATGCTAATTTCAAGCACACTCTCGGCTGGCTGATAGCGAATGGTTATCAAAAACCTCTTTTCAATGCAGGAGACTGGGACCTTTGCATACTTAATAAAGAACAATGGGAAAAGTACAGAGAAATTGAAGAAGTAACAATGGCATCTTATAAAGGACCAACTGCTCAGGTGGCAAGACTTCCTCAAATTCAGGAGCTTTCGGATATTGGCATAATTTCGGACAGCCTCAGGAAAAACAAAATTAATGATTTTGTGATTTTCAGGGGAGTGAGATTTGTTCCTGAAAAGGACTATTCATATTATGTATGCGGAATAGACAATAGCGGATACCTTAATATCTTAGCGGCATTTTATGAGGACGGAGCGGATTTGTTAAATCTTCTTGATTAAAGTTTAAAAAGTCCAGAAAAAACAGAGGCCTCCTATGGTAGAATAAACGAAACTACCATAGGAGGCTTTTTGTGCTAACTAAACAAAATGGTGAAGTTTAAAGTGTTTGCCTTTTAAATTTTACTGAAGAATCACATGGGCAAAAAGCTCATTGCGATTTCAAAATAGATGAGGAGAGAAATTGCATCGACGATTGTTGTGACAAAGGGGCTTGCTGTAACTGCCGGGTCAAAGCCAAGCCTTTTTACCAAGATAGGCAGGCTACAGCCCACGAGCTTTGCGCAGATTACGGTAACAAGAAGAGTCAGGGAAACGATGATTGAAATAACAACAGGGTCTTGACCTGATGACAGGATTGAACCATAGTCAACAAGCATCATTTTGCCGAAATTGACAATTCCTAAAGCCAAGCCGCAAAGGATAGAAGTAAAAAGTTCTTTGCGCAAAACCTTGAAAATATCTTTCATAGTTATGTCATTAAGTGAAAGACTGCGGATAATAGTAACAGATGCCTGACCGCCGGAGTTTCCGCCGGTACCCATGAGCATTGGAATAAATGCAGTGAGCACAACGCATACCGAAAGCATACTTTCAAAGGAGCTTATAATTTTTCCTGTAAAGGTGGAAGAAATCATAAGGAGCAAAAGCCAGGGGATTCTGTTTTTGAATGTGTCCCATACTGACGTTTTCAGGTACGGTTTTTCTGAAGGCAAGATAGCTGCCATCTTCTCAATATCCTCGGTGTGTTCTTCCTGAATGACGTCGATTACATCGTCAAAGGTGATGATTCCAACAAGTCGGGTTTCCTTATCAACCACCGGCATAGCAAGAAGGTCATATTTGCGGAAAAGGTTTGCAACATTTTCCTTATCTTCAAAGGTGTCAACAAAAATGACGTTTGTTTCCATCATTTCACCGATTTGTTTGCAGTTGTTACAGAGCAGCAAATCCTTGACGGTGGTGTACCCAAGAAGATGACGGTTTTTGTCCGTTACATAGCAGGTGTAAATTGTTTCTTTGTCAACACCAGTTGCACGAATACGTTCGAACGCCTCGGTCACGGTCATGTCGGCTTTGAGGTTTACATACTCAATGGTCATAATGCTTCCGGCACTGTCTTTTGGGTAATTGAGAATTCTATTTATTTCAGACCTTGTCTGTGGGTCTGACTGCCGCAGTATTCGCTTGACAACGTTTGCAGGCATTTCTTCAATAATATCAACAGTGTCATCTACGTACATTTCGTCAAGGACATCACGAAGCTCCTTGTCGCTGAAGCACTTCAAGAGATGCTCCTGCGTGTCCGGGTCCATTTCGACAAAGGTGTCTGCGGCAAGCTCTTTTGGAAGGAGACGGAAAAGCCTGAGAACGTGTTCCTCAGGAAGCTCGTCATACATCAATGCAATATCAGGGGCGTTCATTTCGGAGAGGGTATTTCGCAGCTTAACAAATTCCTTATTTTCAATCAGTGTCAAAATTTCTTCAAACATACAAAAAACCCCCCATTTCAAAGTATTTTTTAAAAATAAAATCCCTGTGTCAAAGAAAGGAACAATGACACAGGGAAAAATATATCCAAAGAAAACGATGTCACCGTTCAAGCTTTAGCTTCGCAGGGCGATGAAATTGCGTTAGACGATACCTTGTGTTCGATATTGCCTGTTCAACCATCTTGTGGTGTCTCCACCATGTCGCGGCAGCAATCCGTATCCCTGTGGTAGCCTTACCTACCGGAATTATCTTTCATATATTATAACTCAAAAAGTATGATTTGTCAACAGTTACATTGAAGAGTATAAAATCTTGGCGGCTTCAGCCTTTGTAAGTGGGTTAAGCGGCTTGAAACTTTGGTCTTCATATCCCCTCATAGCCCCAATATTCGTAAGTGTAAGAATTCCGTCCATTGCCCATGCGGGAATGTCCTCTTTGTCCGTGGCGGTGATTTCGCCCTTGAAAAAACCACCAGGCAGGGTTCTTGCAACGATCGTTGCAGCTTCAGCACGGCTGATTGAGGAAAGTGGGTCAGCACAGCTTTCGGTGTCGCTCACGTATCTGCCTTTCAAGATGCCAAGCTCATAAAGAACTTTGAAGCTGTCAAGTGCCCAGAACGGAATTTCTTCGAGGTCGGTATAAGGAAGAATTACGTCCTGATATTTGGTCTTGTCAACTCTTAGATAGTTTGTTACCATAACGGCAAATTCAGAGCGCGTCATAGCCTTTTGCGGATTGAAACGGAGTTCATCACCCACCATTTCGCCGTTTATAATATTTTGAGATTTCATATACCTCAGAATGTCATCCGCCCAATGCCCTGCGGTGTCTGAAAATGCTCCGGAGGGGTATGATGCTTTGAACATGTCAAAGGTTTTGAAAGTGGTATACCCTAAGATATTTGATGCAATAACGGTAACTTTTTTAACACCAACTGGTATTTTAGCGGTGAACTCTCCTGTTTCAGCATTGTAGGAAAACCCTGTTTCATTACCATCCGCACGAATCAAAATGCCATCAGCTGTGGTAGGAATGTTGTATTCGCATGAAATTTTGCCCGTAAAAGTTCCAAGAGTATATGCTGTATCAACAATAATCGGGTAGGATTTCGGGTCATTTGCATCAGCGGGGGTGAGAGTTATCGGGATAGAAACTGTTTTGTTGCCTGCTGAAATGTTTATATTTCCTGTTTCGCCATAATTGTCTGATGCTGTGAATACAAATTTTTCGTTTATGCTGCCGATATTCTCATCGGCGTCCCAAGTAAAGTTTTCATCACTTGATACAAGCCGGTTATATCCGCCATAAGCCTCTGCGGTCAGTGAAACCGTATCGCCGGGGTTAAGATTTAGTGAGGTAATATACTTTCCGCTGTTTTTGTCCTTGATTCTTATGTCGGTGGGGGTAGAAAGACATACTATTGATGTGGATGAGGAAACATCTCCGCTTTCTGCATAGACTGTGACTGTCCCGCTATCTTTTGCGGTAAAGATGCCATCCTTCGTGATAGTACTGTTTTTTCCATCCTGAATGCTGAAAGCAACATTTTTTGGCACATCAACAGGGTAAAAGCCGGAGTCAGTGGCTTTTAGGGTCAGCTTTGTGCTTGCTCCTGTTAAAACATAGTTTGTCAAAGGATAAATATGAAGATTTGCAAGTTTGCCGGTTTTTTCTGCGGTATTAGTGAAAATAATGTGAGTCGAAAGCTTGCGTTCCTTCCCATCAGAGGGCTTGTTCATAAGACTTGCGGTTTCGTTTCCGGGTAGCTGAGTGGAAATTGCGGTTGAGCCACCGCCGTCAAGGTTGAGAGCTTCTATGCAGCCAAGTTCCTTCATTCGCTTTGCCAGAGTTTTAAGCTGAACCCCATAGCTGTGACCACTTTGACGTCCGTCGATGGTATAGAGAATTATTTCGCCATTTTCGGTTATACCGATAGCTGTTCTTGGTGCAGCACCTGTGCCAAGATTTGGATTTACTTCGCCATCTATGAGAAGTCGTCCGCCAACAGACCCCATACCGCAAATAACGTCATTCCAACGTTTATCACCGCTGACGCTGAAATGGATGGTCACGGTCTCCCCTTCGACAAGGGTGGATATGGGATTCAAAAACTCTTCGGGAGCTTTTTTGTCAACGGTGAGAACTATTTTTCCCTTCGGTATAGGGATGGAGGAAGAATTTTCGCTTATTGATTCCACAACTGCGGTAAGCTTTGACCCAAGCTTCATTTCACCATCAATGGGATTTAAAATTACGTCAATTCCTTCGGTGGTGTTCTGGGTCTGGTCCGAAAACTGGGAAGTCATCATATATGCAGAATAGGGCTGGCGGTATTTGTTTATGTTGTAGATGTTAAGTTCGCTGCCGTCTTCTTTTTGCAAAACAGAATTGAGATAAAAATACGAAATGAATGCGGTTCCGTCAGGCAAAATGCCAATTCCATCCTGACCTGAGGCGTCTTTTGTGAGAATTTTTCCGTCAACTATTGCATTGCTCATAGGTACAAGGGTCTGGAGAGAAAAATAATCAGCATTTGTTCCTGCTAAAACGTCCCTGCCCTCTTTTTCAAAAAGTGAAATCTGGTTTGAGAGGGTGTTCCCGCCATAAAGTGTATCGCCATAAGTGATGGTGGGAAAGACCGCATCGTTTGGGGTGTATGTTATATAGTTTTCGCTTTGTTTGCCTACACCCGACTGGTCACTGAAAAACAGGTTATGGGTGAAATGGAGACCCTCACCTATTTTGACAGAATAACCGTCAATTTTTGTGCTGCCCAAAGTGGAGGCAAGACTACTAAGCGGTGACAAAACAAGGCTCGCCGCGAGAAAAGTGCTGTATAAAATTTTTGTCAGTATTTTTGTTTTCATAAATATGCACATCCTAAAAAATCTTTGTCGAATTTAAGTATAACAAAAATATAAAATAATGTAAATAAAAAAATATTTACAAAAGTGTAACAAAAAAGACGGCAGTGAGTATCTGCCGTCTGAAAAATTATTCAATAACCATTGTGCCGAAATATTCAGGCTTGTGGAAGTCAGGCTTTTCTCTATCAACCATACACCAGCATCCCCAGTGGGGGAACTCGGTTTCGTCACCGCATTTATAAACATTTGCGGGGAGGGTCATTCCTGACTTAAATTCATAATCGGGTATGTATTTTTTTATAAAGTCAAAAGTTACTGTATAATCCGCTGTCCAGTAGTTATCAAAAATTTCTGTTTTGATGCCCAGCATTAGGAGGTCTTCTTCGGTGAGGTCGATTTTTTCATATCTGTCCTTGCGGAAAGAAACGTTCATAGCTCCATTGGGATTAACCTCGAAATTGAAATATCTGTCGCAGTGCTCTGGGTCAAAAACAACAAACCATTCAAGACAGCTGTCAAGATGCACCATGCCAAAGTGCTTGGTAGCAATGGCCTTTGGGTTTTTTTCGTATGCGGTGAAGTGCACATGAAATCCTTCGCTGCTGTAACATACATTGAACTCAACCTTTGGATAGTATCCGTTTGTGTTTATATAGTCTGTCAGGGTGATGACAGGGATGTCTGAGCAGCCCTTTTCTTTAATTGTGTACATAACTTACTCCAATCCGCCGCTTGTGGCAAGAATTCTAAAAAATAAACTCCCGAAACAAATGTCCGGGAGTTTGGTGCGCCAGAAGGGACTCGAACCCCTGACCTACTGGTTCGTAGCCAGTCACTCTATCCAGCTGAGCTACTGGCGCATACCGCAGCAAAAGAAATGTCGCTGCCAACGATTACTTATTGTAGCACACCTTTTAATAAAATGCAAGCCTTTTTTTGAAAAAATTCCGGTTTTCTCCAAAAAAGTTTAGAGGTCATTCAATATCTTCAAGGGCTTTGTATTCTGCAAGAAGCTGTTCAAACCTTGTTTGTTCTGATTGTATGCGATAAATGTAAAAATCCACAAGCTTTGGTTCTGTGACATTGTTGAAGTTTTCAATGGCGTATGCTAAATTGATTTTTGTATGTTCGATGCTTGATTTCAGGGCCTGGCGTCGTTCGTCTGTTGGGTCAGGAATACGTTTTTTTGGTACTGTGATTGTGCTTAAACCCAAAGAAATACCAGAGGAAATTGCTGAAAACATAAAATCACCCTTTCTTCTATATAGTCTTAATAGTAGTATAGGCAAAAAAATGAAATTTATTCCAAAATATTGGCAAAGATTTATGAAAGAACACTTGTGCATTTTGAGAAAGTGTGGTATACTGAAATAGATTGTATTCCTATGAAAATATAAGTTGGACGTGGAGGTCTGATAATGAGTATAAAAGGAATTATTGAAAGGTTTATCGGCACGTACAGTGAACGTGAACTGAAAAGAATATATCCCATTGCCGACAAGGTAATGGAACTTGAAAATGAAATGCAGAAAAAATCCGACAGTGAGCTTCGTGAAATGACGGATGTTTTTAAAAGTCGACTTGCATCAGGTGAAACCTTGGATGATATTTTACCCGAGGCTTTTGCCGTTTGCCGTGAGGCATCCTGGCGCGTTCTTGGAATGAAACATTTCAGGGTGCAGATTATCGGTGGAATTGTGCTTCATCAAGGAAGAATTTCCGAGATGAAAACCGGTGAGGGCAAAACCTTGGTTGCGACACTCCCAGCATATCTCAACGCTCTTACGGGAAAAGGCGTGCATATTGTCACCGTCAATGACTACCTTGCAAAGCGTGACAGCGAGTGGATGGGAAAGCTTTATAACTTTCTTGGTCTCAGCGTTGGGCTTATCATCCACGAAAAAGACAATCAGCAGCGAAAAGAAGCATACGCGGCTGACATCACTTATGGAACAAACAACGAGATGGGTTTTGACTATCTTCGTGATAATATGGTTATTTACAAAGAACATCGTGTTCAGCGGGGACACAGTTTTGCAATAGTTGATGAGGTGGATAGTATTCTGGTTGACGAAGCGAGAACACCGCTGATTATATCAGGTGTTGGGGACAAGTCAACAGCCCTTTATGACAGTGCCAATCATTTTGCCAAAACACTTAAATATCGCACAGTTGTTGAAACTGACAGCAAGGAAGAGGCTGAAGAGGTTTACAGCGATGTGGATTATATCGTGGATGAAAAAGCAAAAACTGCAATACTTACCCCTGAGGGTGTTAAGAAAGCCGAGGCGGCGTTTGGAATTGAAAATCTTACTGATCCCGAAAACGCAACCATTTCTCACCACATAAATCAGGCGATAAAAGCAAATGGCGTTATGAAACGTGACCGAGAATATGTGGTGAAGGACGGTCAGGTGATAATCGTTGATGAATTCACAGGCAGACTTATGTTTGGAAGACGTTACAGCGACGGGCTGCATCAGGCGATTGAGGCAAAAGAGGGCGTTAAGGTAGAAAACGAAAGCAAGACCCTTGCCACCATTACGTTCCAGAACTTTTTCAGACTTTACGACAAGCTTTCGGGTATGACTGGTACGGCACTTACTGAAGAAATGGAATTTCGTGATATATATGGTCTTGATGTTGTGGAAATTCCTACAAACCGTCCTATGCAGAGAACTGACCTTCCTGACATTATGTATAAGACCGAGAATGCGAAATACAATGCGGTTATTGAAGAGGTTGTGGCGGCACACAGCAAGGGCCAACCGGTGCTTATCGGTACGGTTTCCATCGATAAATCCGAAAAGCTCAGTGCTATGCTGAAGAAACGGGGCATCAAGCACAATGTGTTAAATGCCAAACTTCACGAGAAAGAAGCAGAAATAATTGCTCAGGCAGGCAAGCGTGGGGCTGTGACAATCGCAACAAATATGGCGGGCCGTGGTACGGATATTATACTTGGCGGAAACGCAGAATTCCTTGCCAAACGCGAAATGACAAATATGGGTTTTCCTCCCGAGATGATTGTGCAGGCTACGGGATTTGCCGAAACTGATGACCAGGAAATCATTGAGGCAAGACGTATCTTTTCTGAACTTAATAACAAATATAAAGCTGAAATCGAGCCTGAACAAAAAGAGGTTCTGGAAGCAGGCGGACTGTATATAATCGGCACTGAACGTCACGAAAGCCGAAGAATTGACAATCAGCTCCGTGGCCGTGCAGGGCGTCAGGGCGATGCAGGAAAATCGAGATTTTTCCTGTCACTTGAAGATGACCTTTTGAGGCTTTTTGCTGCAGAACGCATAAACCGCATCCTTGAAATTGCGGGATTTGACGAAACTCAGGCAATCGACAGCCGTATGTTTTCAAATGCCATTGAGGTGGCTCAGGGCAGAGTTGAGGGCAGAAACTTTGATATAAGAAAGCATGTCTTAAATTATGACAATGTAAACAATCAGCAGCGTGAAATGATTTACACCCAGAGAAACGAGGTTCTTGATGGCGAGGACATAAAAGAGTCTATTGTAAAGATGATGCGAAGTGTCCTTGAAGAAATTGCCACCACCGGTGCTGCAGAGTGTCCCCACGCAGAGGATTGGGACTGGGATGGCATAAGAGCTCGGCTTACCGAGGTGTTTGGCAGATTTGATGTCGGTGAATTAAGGTTTGACCCATATGACATTGACCGCATGACAACCGAGTCATTTGTTGAAATTATGATGGAGAAGGTGCTGGGGAAATATGCCGAAAAGGAAGAGATGTTCGGTGACAGAATCCGTGAAATTGAACGCATAATTCTTCTTCGCACTGTTGATGCAAAATGGATGGACCACATCGATGCTATGGAGCAGCTTCGTCAGGGTATAAACCTCAGGGCTTATGCACAACGTGACCCAATTATTGAATACAAGTTTGAAGCTATGGATATGTTTGAAGAAATGATTGCTGTCATCAAGGAAGAAACAGTGAGACAGCTTTTCCACATAGTTCTTGAATCAAAAATCGAAAGAACTCAGGTCGCAAAACCCATAGCGGCGAACCACGGCGGTGACGGAACGCTTGAGAAAAAGCCGGTTGTGAAAAGTGAAAAAGTGGGAAGAAACGACCCGTGTCCTTGCGGCAGCGGCAAAAAATATAAGCATTGCTGTCTTGGCAAGGAGAATAATTAGACAATAAAAAATTTCTTTAAAGGATGTGAAAATGTGATAGAGTTTGATGAATACAAGCTTCAGCTTGACGGAATGAAAAATGATATTACAGATTTGAGGGATTCACTTTAACATAGAAAAAACTATGGAAGAAATAAGTGAACTTGATGCAAAAACAATGGAGCCTGATTTTTACAGCGATATGGAAAATGCAGGCAAGGTTATGCAAAGGATAAAGGGGCTTAAAAACAAAATTGAACGTTATGAGTCACTTTATTCTGCGTGGGATGACCTCACAACGCTTGTGGCACTTGCCATTGAGGAAGAAGATATAAGTGTTCTTGATGAGGTGAAGTCGGGCTTTTCGGAGCTTTCTGAAAACCTCAGTGCAATGAAACTTGAAACATTGCTTTCAGGAAAGTATGATGGCAATAATGCAATACTCACACTTCACGCCGGTGCCGGCGGAACAGAGGCTCAGGATTGGTGCGAAATGCTTTATCGTATGTTTACAAGGTGGGCTGAGCGTCGTGGATTCAAGACCGAAACCATTGACTTTCTTGATGGTGAAGAAGCAGGTATAAAGAGCGTTACTTTCAGGATTGAGGGTGTCAATGCCTATGGCTATGCCAAGTGTGAAAAAGGTGTTCATCGTTTGGTACGAATTTCGCCTTTTGATTCATCAGGCAGACGCCATACGTCGTTTGCGTCACTTGATGTAATGCCTGAGATTGATGATGATATTGAAATCAACATAAGCCCCGACGATTTGAAGGTGGATACTTACCGTGCCAGCGGTGCAGGCGGTCAGCACGTCAACAAGACAGAATCCGCAATCCGCATAACACATATTCCCACAGGGGTGGTTGTTACTTGCCAGAACGAGCGTTCACAGCACAAAAACCGTGATATGGCCATGAAGATGCTGAAATCAAAGCTTGCTGAAATTGCTGAGCGTGAACAAAAGGAAAAAATCGAAGACCTGAAAGGTGTCCAGATGGAAATCGGTTGGGGCAGCCAGATTCGTTCATACGTTTTCCATCCTTATAGTATGGTGAAAGACCACAGAACAAATTTTGAAACGGGAAACACCGGTGCTGTTATGGACGGTGACCTTGACGGGTTTATAAATGCATATCTCACAGCACTGTCGCGTGGCGAGATTGAGAAATAGAGGCAGAAAGGAAGGCTATTATGTTTGA
Organism: Clostridia bacterium; assembly: GCA_017620615.1. GTDB lineage: Bacteria > Bacillota > Clostridia > Monoglobales > Monoglobaceae > SIG440. The sequence goes on from JAGAUW010000006.1 coordinate 16,570, forward strand.
TAAATTATCTTTTATAGAGCAGCAGCACGAAGAACTGGCAGCAAAAATCAGTGACCCTGCTGTTATGGCGGATATGGACAACTGGAGAAAGCTCTGCAAGGAGCATTCCGATATGACTCCGATCGTTGAAAAGTATAAAGAATACAAAACAAATATGAACACCATTGAGGATGCGAAGGTTATGCTTGACGACCCGGAGACCGACAAGGAATTTAAGGAAATGCTTCAGGAGGAAATTTCTGCGGCAAAGGAAAACATCGGCCGCATTGAAGAAGAACTCAAGATTTTGCTGCTTCCCAAAGACCCCAACGATGACAAAAACGTTATTGTGGAAATCCGCGGCGGTGCAGGCGGTGATGAAGCGGCACTCTTTGCGGCTGACCTTTATCGTATGTATTCAATGTATGCTGAAAGCAAGAGATGGAAGACAGAGGTTATGAACCTCAGCGAAATCGGTATTGGCGGAATAAAGGAAGTTTCTTTTATGATTGAGGGTCAGGGTGCATACAGCCGTCTCAAGTATGAAAGCGGTGTTCACCGTGTTCAGCGTGTTCCTGAAACCGAGTCTCAGGGCAGAATTCATACATCCACTGTTACTGTTGCGGTGCTCCCTGAGGCGGAGGAAGTTGACTTTGAGATTAACCCTGCAGATCTCCAGATTGATACCTACCGTGCCAGCGGTGCAGGCGGTCAGCACGTCAACAAGACAGAATCTGCAATCCGCATAACACATATCCCGACGGGTGTGATTGTTGAGTGTCAGGATGAACGGTCTCAGCACAAGAACAAGGACAAAGCTATGAAAGTTCTTCGTTCAAGACTCTATGAGGCAGAACTCCAGAAACAGCAGGAGGCAATCGCTGCAGACAGAAAGAGTCAGGTGGGAACAGGCGATCGAAGCGAAAGAATAAGAACATACAACTTCCCGCAGGGAAGAGTTTCAGACCATCGTATTGGACTTACACTTTACAAGATTGAGGCTATTATGAATGGTGATATTGACGAAATAATTGATGCGCTTATCACAACAGACCAGAGTGAAAAGCTAAAATTACAGGGCGAGGGAAACTAATATTTCCGTAATTGTACAGAAAATATTTTGGATTTGTAAATTGTTTGCTATGACTAAATAGGGAAACGTCAAATAAGTGAAATGAGTAGAGTAGGTGATATAATGAGAAAGTTGTTATCAATAGTTTTAACTGCAACAATTATGTTTGTTATATCGGTAACGACTTTAGCCGCAAAGGTAGATGTTGTTGGACATATATATTCAACAGACATTCGTGCATATATAAACGGTGTTGAAGTTCACTCCTATAACATAGGAGGCAAAACAGCTGTAGTTATTGAGGATATATTTAAAGAACGCACACAGCAGTACATTTACGATGATTCTTCCCGTACATTAAAGTTTTTTTCGTTAAACCCAGATTACCTTGTTGAAGAAAAAGCTCAAAACAAAACAAAGCCGGGCAAAGTTATAGGTAACATATATGAAACAGATATTGAAACATCGATTTATGATGTCACTATTCCTGCTTACAATATAGGGGGAAAAACAGCCGTTGCGATAGAAGATTTGGGATATGACGGTACGTTTTCGCCTATAGGGGGAAAATTTGTTTGGAACGAAAAAGACCGTACAATAAGTCTTGAATTTTTGTATGAAACAGGGTACACTCCATTAGAACTCTCGTTAGATAAGAATATAAATATAACTGCAAATGAAACCATGACCGAAGCTGAGGCAACATTTGAGCAACTATTTCATTGTGGCGGTTACCAACAACACTTTAGTTTTCCTGATTATATAACAGACGATTCAAACATAGAAGTTGTATTGCCTATAAAAGCCGAAGGAGAAACAATAGGGTATTATTTTCGCAGACCATCAAAGGAAAATAAATTTACAGCATTTACATACTGGTATCCCGAAAAGTTTAAGGAAGCCGAGAAGATTTATACTCCGGCTCCACACAAAACAAGAGAGGAGATTATTTCCCATTTTGTATACAATCATACAGCGGGTGGGATAGTTGAACGTTTTGACACGGACGATTACGCTTTTGTCTATTCGTCATTAGCAGGACCATCATGGACAGCCTATAGCATTGTACAAGCTTATGATGACGGTACATACCTTGATTATGCAGACAAAATTCACATACCGAACCGGTCTCCGAGAGATTTGGTAATTGATAAAGAAAATGAAAAGGTTACATTTAAGTATGTTGACCGATATACTAGTGATTGGTTTACAAATTACGAAATTGATTTAAAAAATAGTAAGATAATGACACTAGGAGACTAAATATGCTCGCAACTTGCACTAGCCTAAGTGTTATACAGTAGAAATTAATTAGCGAAAAAGAGGGTTGTTTCTATGGAAACAAAAATTTTTGAAAATAAAACTGAAGATTTGAAAGTGGCGGCAGAGCTTATTTGTCAGGGCGAAACCGTAGTTTTCCCTACGGAGACAGTTTATGGCCTTGGTGCGAATGCCCTCGATTCTTTGGCGGTTAAAAAAATTTTTGAGGCAAAGGGCAGACCCTCTGATAATCCGTTGATTGTTCATGTTTCGGAATTTGATGAAATAGAAAATCTGGTTGAAGAAGTTCCTGACGGGGCAAAAGCCCTTGCAGAAAAGTTCTGGCCCGGACCCCTTACTATGATTTTAAAAAAGAAAGACTGTATACCAGATGAGGTGTCAGCAGGGCTTGACACTGTGGGAATCAGAATACCAAAGGATGAAACGGCGAGAGCATTCCTCAAAGAATGCGGCGTACCCGTTGCGGCGCCCAGCGCAAATGTTTCGGGACGGCCAAGTCCAACATCTTTTTCTCACGCTTTTTGTGATATGAACGGAAAGGTTTCAGGAATCATAAAAGGCGAGGACTCTCGGGTGGGTGTTGAATCCACTGTGCTTGACATGACGGCAGATATACCAACTATCTTGCGGCCGGGTGGGGTTTCAAGAGAGGAACTCAGAGCGGTACTTGGTGAGGTTCTTATATCAAGCGAACTCAAAAAAGATGATATTCCAAAGGCGCCGGGAATGAAATATAAACACTATTCACCCAAAGGGCAGGTTTATATTCTAAAAGGTGAAAATGAAAAAAGGGCAGAGTTTATAAAAAAAAGAAGCTGCGTTACATCCGTTGCGGTGATAGCATTTGACGAAATGGTGAATGCCGATTTTGGTGATGCAAAGATTTTGTCTTTTGGCAGTGAGAAATCACCTGAAGATGCGGCGCACAGACTTTTTGACATACTTCGTGGATGTGACGATTTGGGCGTGAAAGAAATTTATGCCCCTGAAATTCCTGATGACGGGCTTTGGCGAGCGGTTAAAAATCGTCTTTACAAAGCGGCGGCAGGACGTGTAATAGACGTGAAAACTGCAAAGTCTGTGTTGTTTGTTTGCACAGGGAACACCTGCAGAAGCCCAATGGCAGAGGGCATATTCAATATATCAGGTAAAAATGCAGTTTCTGCATCGGCAGGGCTTTTTGTATCAGGCGGCAAAGCGTCAGAAAATGCAATTTCTGCAGCGGCAGAGCTTGGTGTAGATATAAAAAACCATGAATCCCGACAGTTGACTCCCCAAATGCTTGAAAATTCAGATATAATTCTCACCATGACAGAAAGTCACAAATTAAGCATTCCTGACAAATACAATGTCCGGACTATAACTGAGTTTGTGGGAGAGATGGGTGAAATCATTGACCCTTATGGCGGTGACGTTGGGATTTACAGAAAATGCGCCAGTGGACTAAAAGAGCTTATAGAGAAGATGAATTTATGATAGAATATGTGCTTATGGAAAGAAAGCATCTTGAGGGGCTTATAGCCGTTGAAGAACAGTGCTTTAACAGTGGCTTTGCGAGGGCTACTTTCCAGAAAGAATTTGAAAATAAAATAGCCACATACTTTGTGGCGGTGGAGGATGAAAAAGTCCTTGGCTATGCAGGGCTCTGGAATATTTGCGGAGCGGCGGATATTATTGACGTGGCTGTGCTTGAAAGTCACAGAAGACGAGGAATTGCCCAAAACCTTATCTCGTGTTTGGTTGAATTTTGCAACAAAGAAAAAATATCCGAAATAAACCTTGAGGTCAGGGTTTCAAATACCCCTGCCATAAAGCTTTATGAAAAAATGGGGTTTGTGCAAAACGGCCTGAGAAAAAACTATTACGAAAACCGTGAGGACGCATATCTTATGCAAATAAAATTTGAGGAGGAGAAAAATGAAGATACTTGCCATTGAAAGTTCATGCGACGAAACAGCTGCAGCTGTGGTTGAAGACGGATGCAATGTCCTTTCAAATGTTATCAATACCCAGATTGAATTGCATAAGGAATTCGGGGGGGTTGTTCCTGAGGTGGCGTCCAGAAAGCATATTGAAAATATCAGTGATGTAGTGGATAAAGCGCTATCAGATGCAAAGACCACCCTTGATGATGTTGATGCCATAGCGGTGACTTATGGTCCGGGACTTGTAGGGGCTCTTCTTGTGGGAGTGTCAACCGCCAAGGCGCTTAGCTTTGCTGCGAAAAAGCCCCTTGTTCCAGTGCATCATATAAAAGGACATATCTCGGCGAATTATATAGAAAATCAGGGATTCAAACCACCGTTCATTTGCCTTGTGGCATCGGGCGGACATAGTCATATTGTTTATGTAAAGAGCTATACCGAATATGAAGTGCTTGCAAAAACAAGCGACGATGCAGCAGGGGAAGCCTTTGACAAGGTTTCAAGAGTTTTGGGGCTTGGTTATCCCGGTGGTCCTGCCATACAAAAATGTGCAAAAGAGGGAAATCCTGATGCAATAAAATTCCCAAGAGTAAATATGGGAAAAGACGGATTTGATTTCAGCTTCAGCGGAGTGAAAACGGCGGTAATCAACTATGTTCACAACGCTGAGCAAAAAGAACTTGAAATAAATAAGGCGGACGTCGCGGCGTCATTTCAAGCGGCGGTGACAGATGTTTTAAGCCAGCATCTTATTGAATGTGCAAAGAAGTATGGTGTGACAAAGCTTGCTTTGGCGGGCGGTGTCGCAGCCAATGCACAGCTCAGAGAAAAAGTTGAAGCTCTGGCACAGAAAAACGGAATGGAATTTGCCTGTCCGTCTATGAGCCTTTGCACCGACAATGCGGCAATGATTGGGTGCGCAGCGTTTTTTGAATATAAGGCAGGGGTGACCGCAGATATGTCACTTAATGCCATAGCAAATTTGTCGCTTTAAAAATATTTCTGAAAGATTTCTACAATTTTGAAACGCACTTCAACGGGTACAACACCACTTTGTGTATTAGTTACAAGATTATATTCTTCTTGAGAGAGAGTATTGCGAAGTTTTGATTTTGTCTCGTTTGGGACAGAAATCGTTCCCTCGGTAAAACACAGAGGCGGGTACATAACACACCACCAGTTTTCGCCGTTTGCCTTGCCAATCTCGATTTTTACCGCATTGTATTTCCCAGAGGGGAGTGCGATGTCGCCATAGACTTTTGTGGGGAAAGCACATTCGGTAACCGAAACATTTATTGGGTAATCAAATCCAAGGCGATTGATTTCGTCCTTAGCGGTTTTCTGAATGAGAGCGGAGTGCTTTTTTGCAAGAGCTTTTGCTTCATTTGCTGAGTGAGTGTTTCGAAAAATATGAGAGGTTTCACTCAAAACTTTGTCGCGGACAGCGAGTTTCAGTTCTTGGTCGTGGGTAGTATTGCTGTTTGCCACAATGTGAAGACGAAGAACAGAGTTTGAAATGTTTTGAACTGTACCTTTTGCATAGGTTATAAGTAATGAAAAAGTTAAAATAAGTAAAATAAAGAGAAAAATAAGCCGTGATTTGTTTATATACTGCAAAAAATTCATCCTTTCGTAGGTTTGTTTAGAAAAACAATGATTTTAAGGAAAGTGTTGACATATATTTTCGGCTTTATACATATTGATTTTTTAGCTATGTTGAGTTAAAATTATTTGTAAAGGATAGATGTTTTATGGAAAAGAAAAATATTTGTGTGTTGTTTGGCGGGGTTTCATCCGAGCATAGTGTGTCAGAGGTTTCAGCGTCAGCCGTGCTTGACAACATTGACCGCGAAAAGTACAATGTTTTTGCGGTGGGTATTACAGAAGACGGAAGATGGCTTTTGTATGACGGTGAAATTCAGAAAATTCGGGAACACAGCTGGGAAAGTGAAAAGACTGTTCCTGCAATTCTTTCGCCTGACAGATGTGATAAGGCTCTTCTTGTTATGAGAGATGGGGGCACAACAAAAATAAATATAGATGTGGTTTATCCCGTTATTCACGGCAAGAATGGCGAAGACGGAACAATCCCCGGACTTTGTGAACTTGCGGGAATTCCTTATGTTGGAAGTGGCGTAATTGGAAGTGCTGCTTGTATGGACAAATGCATCGCAAAGATACTTTTTGAAAAAGCGGGCATACCTCAGGCGGACTGGGTAGAACTGAAGCTTGGACAAACGCCTGATTTTGAAAAAATGGAAGAAAAGCTGGGATATCCTATGTTTATTAAACCGTCATCGGCGGGCTCGTCTGTTGGTGTTACCAAGGCACAAAACCGAAAAGAGCTTGAAGAAGGGATTGCTCTTGCGCTGGAACACGATTACAAGGTGTTGATTGAAGAATGTATAAACGCCCGTGAGGTAGAGTGCGGCGTGATGGGGAATTTAGAACCTCAGACCGCAGCTGTTCTTGGCGAAATCAAGCCAGCAAAAGAGTTTTATGACTTTGAAGCAAAGTATGAATGTGAAGATTCAAAGCTTATGATTCCGGCACCTGTCGACAAGAAAACGGAAAACAAAATAAAAGAATATGCCATAAGAGCATACAAGATTTGTGAATGCAGAGGACATTCAAGGGTGGATTTCTTTGTGGATAAGGAAACAGGTGATATTTATCTCAATGAGATAAATACTATACCGGGATTTACCCCTATAAGTATGTATCCAAAAGTTTGGGAAGCATCGGGGCTCACTATGACAGAGGTTATTGACAGACATATACAGCTTGCCCTTTTGAGAGAGGATTGATAAAATGGACAAAAGGCCTATCGGCGTTTTTGATTCGGGACTCGGTGGACTTACTTGTGTCAAAGAAATAATGAAAATAATGCCAAATGAAGAGGTTATCTATTTTGGAGATACGGGAAGAGTTCCTTATGGTACCAGGAGCCGTGATACTATTATCAAATATGTAAGACAAGATATAAGATTTTTAAAGACCTTTGATATAAAAGCGATAATCATCGCTTGCGGAACAGCCAGCAGTGCGGCACTTCCTTGGATTGAGGAAGAAAATGATACGAAAGTTATGGGCGTGGTAGAGCCTGCGGCAAGAGCTGCAGTGGCTGCCACAAAGAACAAAAGGATTGGAGTTCTTGGTACAGGGGCTACCATAAAATATGGAAAGTACATGTCAAACATAAAGGATATTTGCCCCGATGTGGAGGTTTTCGGGAAGGCTTGTCCCATGTTTGTGCCACTGGTTGAAAATGGCTATACCGATAGCGAGGCAACAAGGATTATTGCAAGGGAATATCTTGAGGAAATGAAAGAAAAAGAAATTGACACACTTATTCTTGGCTGTACACACTATCCCCTGATTAAATCAGTGATTGGTGATATTATGGGAAAAGATGTGACCCTTATTGATTCAGGGGCGGTGGCGGCACGTGCTGCATATGACTTTTTGGATGAAAAAAATCTGCTTAATAAAGGTGAAAAAAACGGGGCATACCGCTATTTTGTCAGTGACTCGGTTGAGGATTTTTCGACTTTGGGAAGTATGTTCTTGGACAGACCTATCAAGGAAAGTGTTGAGAAAATAGATATTGAAGGGTTTTGATATAATGGAAAATAATGCAATGATTCTTCTCAAAACTTTGCAAAGTGCAGAGGGCGAAGAAGAAACAAATGAAATAGAGCTGCAGACAAAAGGTAAATTTGCAAAAAGGAATGGCAAGTTTTATATTGTATATGAAGAAAGCGAATTGACAGGCTTTGAAGATACCACCACCACAATCAAGGTGTCAGAGGACAGCGTAAGCATGATGCGTCACGGAAAGTATAATACCAAAATGGAATTCCGTCTTGGTGAAAAGTGTCTGTGCAATTACCAGACGCCATATGGGGTAATTCCAGTGGGGGTAAATCCGGTGTTGATTGAAAACAATCTTGGCACTGATGGTGGAAACATCAAGCTTGAGTATATCCTTGATATAGACAACTGTGATTATCTTGTGAACAAGCTTAATCTCACGGTTACCAAGAATTTAGCATAAACCAATGAAAATATTCCCCGAAAGAATCCGGGGCGGAATGGAGAATGAAATGAGCATTATAGAAAATTCAAAGAAAAAAATCGGACAGGCAGTGGTTGAGGCATTTAATAAAGCTGCGGCAAGAGGTGCATTCAATGTTCCTGAGGGCCTCAGGATAGCAGAAAAGATTCAGCTTGAAATCCCCAAGGACGAACAGCACGGAGACTTTGCCTGCAACGTGGCAATGATGCTTGCAAAAGAGCTTCGCTTGCCTCCGAGAAAAATTGCTGAAGAGATTGCCAGTGAAATTGAAAAAGGCGATGAAATCGAAAAGGTTGAGGTTGGTGGTGCTGGCTTTATAAATTTCTATCTGTCAAATGCAAGACTTTATAAGGTTCTTTGTGAAATCGAGAACCAGGGCGAGAATTACGGAAGAATTGATATGGGCAAGGGCAAAAAGGTTATGGTTGAGTTTGTAAGTGCAAATCCCACCGGCCCTATGCATATGGGAAATGCCCGTGGCGGTGCGCTTGGCGACTGTATGGCAAGTGTTTTGGAATATGCTGGCTATGATGTTACCCGTGAATTTTATGTCAATGATGCGGGTAACCAAATCGAAAAATTCGGCAAGTCTCTTGAGGCAAGATATATTCAGGCAATAAAGGGTGAGGATGCCATAGAGTTTCCTGAAGATGGATACCACGGCGATGACATAAAGGAACACGCTAAAAAGTTTATTGAAATAGAGGGGGACAAGTATATTGATGCGTCTCCTGAAGAGAGAAAAGCGGCTCTTGTTGCCTATGCACTTGAAAAAAATGTAGAATCACTTAAAACTGACCTTGAAAAATACAGAATTTATTATGATGTATGGTTTAGAGAGAGTGTGCTTCACAAGGAGGGTAAGGTCCAGGAGGCTATTGACCGCTTGACCAAGGCTGGCTATACCTATGAAGAAGACGGTGCTGTGTGGATAAACTGCGAAAAAATGGGTCTTGAAAAGAACGAGGTTCTGGTTCGAAACAACGGTATTCCCACATATTTTGCAGCGGATATTGCATACCACATCAACAAAATCGAAACCCGTGGCTATGACCTTTGTATTGATGTATGGGGTGCTGACCACCACGGACATATTGCAAGAATGAAAGCGGCACTTGCGGCTGTTGGCATTGATCCTGACAAGTTTGAGGTTTCTATTATGCAGCTTGTACGTCTTACCCAGGGTGGCGAGGCTGTGAGAATGTCAAAGCGTACGGGAAAGGCGATTACCCTTACCGACCTTCTTGATGATGTGTCTGTTGATGCGGCAAGATTTTTGTTCAATATGCGAATGGCAGGCAGCCACCTTGATTTTGACCTTGATTTGGCTGTTAAGCAGGAGAGTGAAAACCCTGTATTTTATGTTCAGTATGCTCATGCAAGAATTTGCAGCATAATAAGACTTTTGGAGGCAGAGGGTATAAGCGTTAAGTCTATGGCAGAGATTTCTCCTGAACTTTTAAAGGAAAAAGAGGAAATCGCACTCCTCAAAAAGCTCTGTGATTTGCCGGAGGAAATCCGAACTGCTGCGGAAACCCGTGAGCCTGCAAAAATCACCAGATATGTTATTGACCTTGCATCAGCTTTCCATACTTTCTACAACGCATGCCGTGTGAAAGTGGAGGATGAGGATTTGATGAATGCACGTCTTAAGATTGTTGACAGTGTAAGAATTGTAATTTCAGGCGTTCTTAAGATGCTTAAAATTGATGCCCCTGAAAAAATGTAAAAATCGGAGGAGTTGAGTCAGGTGAAAAAGATTGCAAAGAATGTGATAGCGATATGTTTGTCGTTTGTGGTGGTGCTTTCCTGTGTGCAAATATCTGCTCAGGAGGAAAAGGCTCCCACCTATGCTGAAATTATTGAAAGCACAGCACAAAACATTTCAGTTTTTGGAAGATACGATAGTCTCTTTGAGGATGATTTGTATGTAAAGGTTCTTGAAGAACTGATAGGTGATGACCACGCACTTTACGAAAAAGCTATGCGGACAATGGTTGAATCGGTGGACGAAAATTCTGCTTATTACACAAAAGAAGAGGCAAAAGCTCTTATGGAAGATTTGGGCGAAGAGATTGTAGGAATTGGCGTAAATATTCTATCCGACAATGGAAATCTCATTGTTTCAAGCCCTATTCCAAATTCACCCGCCGAAAGAGCGGGCATAAAGTCAGGGGATATAATAATCGGCGCTGACAACATTGATTTGAGAGATATAGAGTTTGAAAATGCCATAAATTATATCCGTGGACAGGAGGGTACGACTGTAAAAATCAAGGTTTTGCGTTCGGGATTTGCTGACCCCATTGTTTTCAGCGTTGTGCGCGAAACAGTGGTAGCACCTGCCACAGACCTTGAAATTCTGGAAGAGGAAGACAAAAAAATCGCAAAGATTTCCATTTATTCCTTTACCGAAAACGTAGCAAAAGAATTTGAAGAAATAATGAAAGAGGTTGATGAAAAAGGTATAAAAAATATAGTGATTGACCTCAGAAACAATGGTGGCGGTTATCTTGACCAGGCTGCTTTGATAGCCGACGTTTTCCTTGAAGAGGGGCAGATTATTACAACAGAAGATCACAAAATGGATGTTTTGGACAAGGTTTATAAAGCTACCGGAAAGAAAACAGATTATAACATTGCTGTCCTTACAAACGGAATGAGTGCAAGCGCATCAGAGGTGCTTACTGCGGCGCTTAAAGAGAACGGCGCAGCCAGAGTTGTAGGTGAAAAGACCTATGGAAAAGGCACTGTCCAGTCCCTCAGAGCACTGAGTGACGGGGCAATGATAAAGTTTACCGTTGCATATTATCTGACACCTCTCGGAAACAATATTCATAAAATGGGAATTATGCCTGATGTACAAGTGAAAAATTCCTCAAAGCCCGTTGATATGTCAAAGTATGACTTTTTTAAACTCAATAAGGTTTACAAAGCGGGCGACAAGGGCGAAGAAGTGAAAATGGCAAAAGAAATGCTTGAGCTCTTGGGACTTTTTGTGGGCGAAATAAATGACGTCTATGATGAAAATCTTAAGATTGCAGTTAATAATTTCCAACAGGCAAAAAAGCTGTTCCCTTATGGCGTTCTTGATATAACAACACAAATGAATTTGTATGACACAGTACGGACCGCTGAGGTCGAAATTGATGACCAGCTGGCGGCGGCACTGAGAGGATTTTAAGACAGAAAGGATTTGATAAAATGAGTGAAAATTGCACACACGATTGCTCAAGCTGCGGTGAAAACTGCAGTTCAAGAAAGGAAGAACAAAGCTTTCTTGCTCCCTGCAACTCAATGAGCAATGTAAAAAAAGTGATTGGAATAGTAAGTGGAAAGGGCGGTGTAGGTAAGTCTCTTGTTACCTCCCTTATGGCAGCAGGGGTTCAAAGAGAGGGATACCGCACAGCTATCTTAGACGCAGATATTACGGGACCATCCATACCCAAGCTTTTTGGTATAAATGCAAAGGCTGAGGGTACAGAGTATGGCATTTTGCCAAAGGTCAGCCGTGGCGGCACAAAAATTATGTCAATAAATCTTCTTCTTGAAAACGACACAGACCCGGTTGTTTGGCGCGGCCCCGTTATTGGCGGAACTGTAAAACAGTTCTGGACTGATGTTTTGTGGGAAGATGTTGACTGTATGTTTGTGGATATGCCCCCCGGAACAGGCGATGTTCCCCTGACCGTTTTTCAGTCTCTTCCTGTTGACGGAATAATTGTCGTTACATCACCTCAGGAGCTTGTTTCAATGATTGTTGAAAAGGCTGTGAATATGGCAAAGATGATGAATATTCCCATCCTTGGAATAGTTGAAAATATGAGCTATGTAGAGTGTCCCACTTGCTCAGAAAAAATCAGCATTTTTGGCGAAAGCAAAATTGACGAGGTTTCAAAAAATGCAGGCCTTGAAGCTCTTGGAAAGATACCTATGAAAGCAGAGATTGCGTCACGTTGTGATGCGGGGCAGGTTGAAGCCATTGACAGCACGCTGTATCTTAAGAATGCTATTGATGCAGTGAAAGAAATTATAAATTCTTAAAAAGAGGAAAGCTATGTTTTTATCAGATAAATGGAAGGATTATGAACTTCTTGACACAAGCCGTGGCGAAAAGCTTGAACGCTGGGGGAATATTGTTTTGAGACGTCCTGACCCACAAATTGTGTGGGATACCGAGGGCGAAAAGGCAAACCAAATCTGGCGCGAGGCTGATGCACACTATATTCGCAGCAATACCGGCGGCGGACACTGGGAGAGCCGAAAGGGTATGCCTGAAAGCTGGACTGTCGATTATGGAAAGCTCAGGTTTGGCATCAAAATGATGGGCTTCAAGCATACGGGGCTTTTTCCTGAGCAAGCCACAAACTGGGACTGGTTTTCGGATATTATAAGAAAATCAGGTCGTGAAAATGTGAATGTTTTAAACCTCTTTGCATATACCGGCGGTGCTACTATGGCGGCATCAGCTGCGGGAGCTTCGGTTTGTCACGTGGATGCGTCAAAGGGAATGGTTGCCTGGGCAAAGGAAAATGCGGTGCTGTCAGGGCTTGAAAACCGTCCTATACGTTATATCGTTGATGATGTGAAGAAATTTACTGAGCGTGAAATCAGACGCGGAAGAAAATATGATGCGGTGATTATGGACCCCCCCTCTTATGGAAGAGGACCATCGGGCGAAGTGTGGAAGATTGAAGACGAGCTTTTTGACCTTGTGAAGCTTTGCATGGAGGTTTTGTCGGATGAGCCATTGTTCTTTCTGATAAATTCCTATACAACAGGGCTTTCAGGGGGAGTTCTTGAAAATATCTATAAGATGACCCTCAAGAAAAAGTTTGGCGGAAATTCTGCGATTGATGAAGTTGGTCTTCCGGTGACAAAGAACGGACTTGTACTTCCTTGCGGATATTCGGGACGCTGGTGGAAATAAAAGACATCTGTAAAAATTGAAGGTGAAGCTTTTGGACAAAACAGAAAAGAATACAGATACAATTATTGAAATAAAGGATTTGGAATTTTCCTATGATGACACTGATGCCAATGAAACCGATGCGGTTTTAAAGGGCATAAATTTGTGTGTCAAAAAAGGTGAATTCCTTGCGGTTCTCGGCCACAACGGCTCGGGAAAATCCACACTTGCAAAACATTTGAATGCAATTTTAGTGCCAACGGGTGGTGCTGTAATGGTTGACGGAATAAATACCGCAGATGAGAATTCACTTTATGCCATAAGACAAAAGGTGGGTATGGTTTTTCAAAACCCTGATAATCAGCTTGTTGCCACCATTGTTGAAGAGGACGTGGCTTTTGCCCCTGAAAACCTGGGCATTGAGCCAGGTGAAATACGAAGAAGAGTAGATTATTCTCTTGATGCTGTCAATATGACAAAATACAAAGACCATTCATCAAGTATGCTCAGCGGCGGTCAAAAGCAAAGAATTGCTGTTGCGGGTGTTCTTGCTATGAAGCCAGAGGTTATTGTTATGGACGAATCTACGGCTATGCTTGACCCTGTGGGCAGGCGCGAGATTATGGAGACAGTGAAAAAACTGAACCGTCAGGAGAAAATGACGATTGTTATGATTACGCATTTTATGGAAGAAGCGGCTCAGGCTGACCGCGTGGTGGTTATGGACCGTGGGGAAATTGTTATGGAGGGAACTCCTAAGGAGATTTTTTCTCAGGTGGAGACACTCAAAAAAATCGGGCTTGATGTGCCCCAGACAACAGAACTTCTTTATTCCCTGAAAAAGGCGGGATTTGGGCTTAAATGCGATGTTTTAACAGTGGAAGAATGTGCTGCTGAAATAGAGAATTTCTTGAAGGACGGGGGAAATAGCTGTGATTAAGTTAAATGACGTAAACTATACATACATGAGCGGCGGTCCTTTTGAAAAAGCAGCGGTAAAAAATATAAATCTTGAACTGAAAACTGGCGAGTTCATAGGGCTTATAGGGCATACGGGTTCCGGAAAGTCCACTCTAATTCAGCTTATGGCAGGGCTTTTAAAACCCGACAGCGGAAGCATAGCTATTGACGGACAAACCCTTTATGAAAAAACGACAAATATGCGGAAACTGAGATTTCAGATAGGCTATGTTATGCAGTATCCTGAATATCAGCTGTTTGAAGAAACGGTCTTTCAGGATATTGCCTTTGGACCAAAAAATATGGGACTTTCTGAGGATGAGATAAAGCGGCGTGTGCATTTTGCGGCAAAGCTTGTGGGACTTGATGATGCTGTTTTGGAAAAGTCGCCCTTTGACCTTTCCGGCGGACAGAAAAGAAGAGCTGCCATTGCGGGCGTTGTTGCTATGGGGCCAAAGCTTTTGATTCTTGATGAACCAACAGCGGGACTTGACCCCGGTGGCAGGGACGAGATTTTGTGCAAGATACGGGATATGCACCGCCGGCTTGGTATAACTGTAATCCTTGTTTCTCACAGTATGGAGGATATTGCAAGTCTTGCTGATAGAATTGTTGTTATGAACCAAGGTGAAGTTGCGATGCAAGGTACACCACATGAGATTTTCCAAAATGCAAGGGAACTCAAAATCATGGGACTTGCTGTACCTCAGATAACCGAAGTTTGTGACAGACTTCGCGATGCAGGAATGCCTCTCCCTGAGGGGATATATACCGTTTCTGCGGCAAAGGCAGAACTTGAAAAAATATTAAACGCAAAGGAAAAGAGATGATAAAATGCTTAAAGATATTACCCTTGGTCAATATTTTCCGGGAAATTCTTTGATACACAGACTTGACCCTCGGACAAAAATTCTTTGCATAGTTATCTACATCACAGTGATTTTTTGTATAAAAAATTTCTGGGGATATGGTATTTTGGCAATCTTTACGGCATTGTGCATTTTTTCGTCAAAAATTCCATTTAGTTATGTGATAAAAGGCGTGAAGCCCATACTCATTTTCGTTGTGTTTACAGCGGTCTTTAATTTGTTTTTAACAAACGGAAGAATTATATGGAGTTGGGGCTTCCTCAAGATAACCGCGGAAGGCGTGCGTCTTGCGATTTTTATGGTGTTGAGACTGTTTTTCCTTGTGATGGGCACATCACTCCTGACACTGACAACATCACCAATAGCACTTACTGACGGGATAGAGAGACTGCTCTCACCTTTCAAGAAGATAGGCGTTCCGGCACACGAGCTTGCTATGATGATGACAATTGCCCTTCGGTTTGTTCCTACACTTTTAGAGGAAACGGAGAAGATTATCAAAGCTCAGACTGCTCGTGGTGCAGATTTTGAAAGCGGAAATATAATAAACCGTGCAAAAGCGATGATTCCAATTCTCATCCCTCTTTTCGTAGGGGCGTTCAGGCGTGCCGATGATTTGGCGGTGGCTATGGAATGCAGATGCTATTGCGGAGGAGAGAACAGAACACGGCTTAAAGAACTTAAAATGACCAAGGCAGATGCGTGGGGATGGGTCTATGTTCTTGTTTTTGCGATGCTTGTTTTTGCATCGAATATTCTGTTGTAGTCTTTTCTTGACGCGAGGTATCCTATGAAAAATATTGCGCTTAAAATTATGTATGACGGCACAAACTATCACGGTTGGCAGTTCCAGAAGAACGGCATCACCGTTCAGGAACGAATAGAAGCCGTTCTTTCAGGACTTCTTGAAGAGAAAATCTCAGTTTGTGGCTGCAGTCGCACTGATGCGGGGGTTCACGCTCTTGAGTTTGTCCTGAACTTCAAAAGTGAAACCACAATACCACTTGAAAGGCTTCCATATGCCATAAACACCCACCTTGGGGATGATGATATTTCGGTTATTGCTGCACGTGAAGTAAGTGACGATTTTAATGCAAGATTTTCAGCAAAAGGGAAGTGTTATGAATACAGGATATGGAATTCAAATATACAAAATCCCTTTGAGGCAAAGTACAGCTGGCATGTTCCGTATAAGCTTGATGTGGAAGAAATGAAAAAAGCGGCAGAGAAATTTTGTGGAACTCACGATTTTTCCGCTTTTATGGCTGCCGGCGGCTCACAAAAAACCACAGTTCGAACGGTTCATTTTTGTCGGGTGCTGTGGGACGAGAAAGAACCGCATAAAATAAAAATAGAAATCGGGGCAAACGCCTTTCTTTATAATATGGTTAGGATTATTGCCGGAACACTGGTTGAGGTCGGCACAGGACGAAAAACCGCAGAAGAGATAGAAAAAATTATTAGTGATTGTGATAGGCGCGGTGCAGGACAGACAGCGCCGCCAGAGGGACTTTTTCTCAAAGAGGTCTTTTATGACCAAAATGTTTTGGAGTGGTAAATATTATGAGAGAGAAAAAAGAAACATTTAAAAATGTTTTCAGCAAAAAACGAATAGTGGCAGTGCTTATTTTATTGGTGCTGATACTTGTTATGATGTTTTCCAATCCGGAATTCCAAAAGTTTTTGTCAAGACCGGACTCGGTTTCAGTCAGCTTTCAGCCAGGGATGAATTATTATTCGGTAAATTATGGAAAAGAAATGCTGATTGTAGGAAAAGAGGGCGTGCGCAGTATTGATAATCGGGGCAGAGAGGTATTCAGCCTTGTTAACAATATTACAGAGCCCGGTGTTATGGTAAAAAATGATTTCATTATGCTTGCTGATATGGGCGGAACTCAAAGCTATCTTTACAAAAATGACAAGCTTATTTCACAAATTAAGACAGAAAGAGAAATACTTGCGGCAAAACTGAATAAAAATGGTTATATAGCCATCTCCAGCAGTGAACTTGGATACAAAGGTGTAGTAAGTGTGTTCGACAAAAGCGGAAAAGAGCTTTTTAAATGGCACAGTGGAAGCGGATACATAGGTGATATTGACATTTCTTCAAAGAACGAGCTTGCAGTGGCACAGCTTATGACTGATAAGGAAAAGTTATACAGCAAAATTATGCTTGTTGATATCTTGGGCAAAGAAGAGGCGAAATGTATAGCCGAAGTTGATGGGGTTGTGCTGAAGCTTAAGTACAAAAACGGCGGTGGACTTATTGCTGTGACAGACGAGAAGGTCTATGCTTTTAAGAAAAATGGAAAACAACAATTTGTCATTGATTTTGACGGAAAAACTCCTGTTGAATGTAATATAGAAAACGAAAACAATATGGTGTTTGCCTTTGACAGTGGAACGAATAATACTATCTTGGAAAGTTACTCTTCACGGGGAAAGCTTCGCGGCAGGCTCGAAACTGACGGAGAAATAAAAACCTTTGACGTAAACGGCGAATGTATCTTGGCGGTTACGATAAATGGAGTATACAGATTTTCGCCGTCAGGAAAACAAAAAGGTAAAATTGACGCAGGTCAGGACATCAAGAAAATAAGGATTTTTGCCGGAAGAGACGAATTTTTGTCCTTAGGCAGTGCAAGTGCAGATATAATAAAAATAAAGTAAAGGTGGGAACAAAATGTTTGCGGATATTGTGGCTGTTTTGATAGTTGTAGCATTCATTGCCATAGGATACAGGTCTGGACTTATGAAATCGCTGATAAGCATAGTTTCATATGTTTTATCAATTCTGCTCTCTTTTTGGATTTATCCCATTGTATCAGGCACGCTCAAAAAAACTGTTGTTTATAAATATCTTGTGGATTTTATTGGTGAAAAATATATTTCAGGAAGTCTTCCCTCTGAAACAGACGGTGCCTGGGGAATGATATGGAATTATGTGGGTGACGGCATTGAGACTGCAACAACGAGTATTTCTGGAGCAATTGCTGATTTAATAATAAAAATCATTGCATTTTTGTTGGTGCTGATATTTTTCAAAATTGCTATACGCCTTATTGGAAAGGTGCTTAATATTTTCACAAAGCTCCCTGTGATAAAGCAGTTTAACCGCCTTGGCGGTGCGGTTTTGGGCGGCGGAATAGGTGTTGTGGTTCTATATATTGTGGCAGCTGTTTTGGTTTTGCTCTCGCCCTTTGACGGAGATAGCAAAGTTATGACCGAGATAAACAATTCGACATTTGCCTCACAGCTTTGTGAAAATAATGTAATTCTTGAATTTTTGAATAAGGGTGAGTAAATAGTGGCCTTTTGAAATATGGCATAACACACAATATTTTGATTGAAAGATTGCGAAAATTTTAACAAAAAATACTTGATAAATTTTCCCAAATAGGGTAGAATATATTTTGCGAAGTTAATTAAACATTAAGATAAATATATGGAGGGTTTTAAAATGAACAAAAAAACAGTTGATGATATTTGCCCAAAGGGCAAACGCGTTTTGGTGCGTTGCGATTTCAACGTTCCCATTAAAGACGGCAAAATCACTGACGAAACAAGAATTGTAGGGGCTCTTCCCACGATCAAGAAGCTTATTGCAGACGGTGCAAAGGTTATTCTTTGCTCACATATGGGCAAGCCCAAGGGTGAGCCAAAGCCTGAGCTTTCACTTGCTCCTGTGGCTAAGCGTTTATCTGAGCTCCTTGGAAAAGACGTTGTTTTTGCAGCTGATGACACTGTGGTTGGTGACAATGCAAAGAAAGCGGTTGCTGAAATGAACGAAGGCGATGTTGTTCTTCTTGAAAACACAAGATACAGAGCAGAAGAAACAAAGAACGTAGAAGAATTCAGCAAGGAACTTGCAAGCCTTTGTGATGTTTTTGTAAACGATGCATTCGGCACAGCTCACCGTGCACACTGTTCAAACGTTGGTGTTACTGAATTTGTCGACGAGGCTGTTGGCGGTTACCTTATCAACAAGGAAATCGAATACCTTGGTAATGCAGTGAATAACCCCGTAAGACCTCTTGTTGCTGTTCTTGGCGGCAGCAAGGTTTCTTCAAAAATTTCTGTTATCAACAACCTCCTCGAAAAGGTTGATACCCTTATTATCGGTGGCGGTATGGCTTATACCTTTATGAAAGCTCTTGGTGAGGAAGTTGGAGATTCACTTCTTGAAGCTGACTATCTTGACTATGCAAAAGAAATGATGGCAAAGGCAGAGGAAAAGGGCGTAAAACTCCTTATCCCTGTTGATACAGTTGTTGCAAAGGCTTTTGACAACGATGCAGAAAAGAAAACTGTTGGTCGCGGCGAAATCGAAGCCGGTTGGCAGGGCCTTGATATTGGTGAAAAGACAATCGAGCTTTATAAAGATGCGCTCAAAGACGCAAAGACTGTTGTATGGAACGGTCCTATGGGCGTGTTTGAAATGCCTAACTTCGCAAAGGGTACAAATGCAATAGCTCTTATGCTTGCTGATCTTGATGCCACAACAATTATCGGCGGCGGTGACAGTGTTGCAGCTGTTAATCAGGCAGGTCTTGGTGACAAGATGAGCCATATCTCAACAGGCGGCGGAGCTTCTCTTGAATTCCTTGAGGGCAAAGACCTCCCCGGTGTTGTTGCTATTAACGATAAATAAAAGACGAAGGAGAAAACAAAAATGGGAAAGTATATTATTGCGGGCAACTGGAAAATGAACAAGTTGCCAAGCGAAACATATGGTTTTGTAAAAGAGGTTGCTGCTGCAACAGAGGGTGCTAAATGTGAAGTGGTTTGCTGCACACCTTATGTTTGTCTTTCTGAAGCAGTCCGTGCTGCAAAAGACACACACGTTAAAATCGGTGCTGAAAACCTCCATTTTGAAGACAAGGGTGCCTTTACAGGTGAAGTAAGCGCAGATATGCTCAATGATTTGGGCGTTAGCTATGTTATCATCGGTCACTCTGAAAGAAGACAGTATTTTGCTGAAACCGACGAAACAGTGAACCTCAAAACCAAAAAGGCTCTCGAAAAAGGTCTTATCCCAATTGTTTGTGTGGGTGAAAGCCTCGAAGAAAGAGAAGCCGGAATCACAATGGACCTCATTGCTATTCAGGTCAAAAAAGCTTTCGCAGGTATTGCTGCAGAGGATGCAAAGAAGGTTGTTATTGCATACGAGCCAATTTGGGCTATCGGCACAGGCAAAACTGCTACTGCTGAGCAGGCTCAGGAAGTTTGCGAGGGCATCAGAAAGATTTTTGCAGAGCTTTACTGCGAAAATTGTGCAAAAGATGTTACAATCCAGTACGGTGGAAGTATGAATGCAGGCAATGCGGCAGAGCTTTTGGCAAAGAATGATATTGACGGCGGCCTCATCGGTGGTGCAAGCCTCAAGAGTGCAGATTTTGCTGTTATTGTAAAGGCTGCACAGTAATTTTAAAATAAAGAATGAGGGCGAAGAAAATTCGCCCTTGTTTTGAGTTAATATGGTCTAAAGAAAGGAAAGAATAATGAGTAAAAAACCTTATGCACTTATAATTATGGACGGCTACGGCGTGAACGAGCGTCACGAGGGAAATGCTATTTATTCCGCAAAAACACCGAATATGGATAGGTATTTGGCTGAATTTCCAAATACTGTTATCCACGCATCAGGTATGGATGTAGGTCTTCCCGAAGGTCAAATGGGAAACTCTGAGGTTGGACATACCAACATTGGTGCAGGAAGAATTGTATATCAGGAACTTACAAGAATTACAAAGTCAATCGAAGACGGCGATTTCTTCAAAAATGAAGCTCTTTGTGAGGCAGTTGAGAACTGTAAAAAGAACGACAGTGCTCTTCATTTGATGGGGCTCTTGTCTGATGGCGGTGTTCACAGTCACATAAACCACCTTTTTGGGCTTCTGGAAATGGCAAAGAAAAACGGACTCGACAAAGTTTTTGTTCACTGCTTCATGGACGGACGTGACGTTTCTCCCACATCAGGTGCTGAATTTGTGAGCCAGCTTGTTGAAAAAATGAGAAATCTTGAAGTTGGCAAAATTGCTACCATAATGGGCAGATACTATGCTATGGACCGCGACAACCGTTGGGAACGCGTAAGTGAAGTTTACAAGGCTATGGTAAAAGGCGAGGGAAATAAGGACACATCCGCTGTAAATGCCGTTAAAAAATCTTATAATGATGGTGTAACTGATGAATTCATTGTTCCTACAGTTATCACTGATGACAGCGGAAATGCTTTTGGAACTATTTCTGAAAATGACTCGGTTGTGTTCTTCAACTTCAGACCCGACCGAGCAAGAGAAATCACAAGAACTATTGTTGATACAGAGTTTAGCGGATTTGAAAGAGAATTCTTTAACACCTATTTTGTTTGTATGACACAGTATGATGCATCAATGCCAAACGTAAATGTTGCGTTTAAGCCTCAGAGCCTTGTGAACACCTTTGGAGAGTACATTAGCCAGAAAGGTCTTAGACAGCTCAGAATCGCTGAAACCGAGAAGTATGCACACGTTACATTCTTCTTTAACGGCGGTGTTGAGTCGGTTTATGACGGTGAAGACAGAGCTCTTATCAATTCACCTAAAGTTGCCACCTATGACCTCCAACCTGAAATGAGTGCCTTCGAGGTGTGTGACGAGGTTGTGAAGCGCATTGAAAGCGGCGAATATGATGTTGTTATTCTTAACTTTGCAAACTGTGATATGGTGGGACATACCGGTGTGTTTGATGCGGCAGTAAAGGCTGTTGAAACCGTTGATGAATGCCTTGGCAGAACCATTGATGCGATACTCAAAATGGGCGGCACAGCTCTTATTACTGCTGACCACGGAAATGCAGACCAGATGCTTGATTATGACACAAATGGCGTGTTCACAGCTCACACGACAAATGTTGTCCCCCTTGTTCTGGTGGGGGGACCAAGTGGTGCAAAATTGAAAGTGGGAAGACTTGCTGACCTTGCTCCCACCATGCTTGACCTTATGGGACTTTCAAAGCCTGATGAAATGACTGGAGAAAGCCTTTTGGTTAGATAATAAGAAAATTAGAATTTGGTGGCACACAATTGTGTGCCACTTTTCTCTTTCAGAGGAATTTTTATGAAGATAGAGGTTAAACTAACAAAAACTGTGAAAGGGAAATGTGATGAAAGAAAAAACATTATTATACAACGGACAAATCTTTACGGTGAACAAAAATGATGATATTGCAGAGGCAATTCTTTTTGAAGAAGATAGGATTTTGTTTGTAGGAAAGACCGCGGAAGCTCTAAGACTCATAGACGAAAACACCGAATGGAAGGATTTGTATGGTTGCGCGGTGCTCCCCGGGTTTATTGATTGTCATATTCATATGGCGGTGGCGGGGGCAAAAATTCACAACCAGATTGATTTGTCAAAGAAAGCAGGGGTAGAAGATATAAACGGTCTGCTTGAAAGGGTTAAAAAAGTAGCAAAAGAGACAAAAAATGATGACTGGGTGATCGGTAGCAATTACAGCAACGAGTCTTTAAAGGAAAAACGTCATATAACGGCAGAAGAACTTGATAGAGTTGCGCCCCAAACACCAGTTCTCATAATCCATACCAGCGGTCACATAAGCGTTGCAAATACAAAGGCATTGGAAATTGCAGAAAGTAAAGGATTCAAAATTGACAGAAATGATGTTTTAAAAGGCGAAAATCAAAAGCCAATCGGCGTTTTGCAGGAAGGTGCGCATTTTGCTATGCTGAGGCTGTCACCTGTTTTGCCAACTGATGAGGAACTAGTTTCGGGAATAGAAAAATTCAGTAGGGATTTGATAAAACGCGGGATTACCTCGGCTCACGATGCCGGAGGATTTGGAACAGCAACTTTTCGGACACTTCAAAAGGCAAAAGAAGAAGCTCGGCTTTTTTGTCGCACCTACCCGATGCTGTGGACACTTTTTGGAAAGACGGCACAGATTGAAATGGCAGAAAACTCCTTTGAGTCGGGCTTTTATACGGGGTTTGGTGATAATATGCTGAAAAAGGGCCCGCTTAAAATTATGGCAGACGGCTCGGCGGTTGGGGGAACTTGCGCCACAATCAGACCTCTTATGCACCTTGGAGAAATAACACCTACCACATTTACTCAGGAAGAAATGGACGAGATTTTTGTGAAGGGTCACCGCCTTGGTTTTCAGCTTACGGCACACGCAGTAGGGGACAGGGCAACGGAGATGGTTCTTGACTCTTTTGAAAAGGCAATGACGGTTTATCCAAGAAAGGATACACGTCACAGAATTGAACATTGTTTCCTGTGTACGCCCAATTTGGTAGAACGCATAAAAAAACTCAAGGTGTTGCCAATTCCAAACCCCGGATTTTTATCGGTATGGGGCGGCGTATTTGAAAAGTATTATGGTGACAGACTTCAAAATGTTATGCCGCTGAAAAGCTTTGAGGATGCAGGCATTATTACGCCTTTTGGCTCGGATGCAATGGTTATTGAAGAATATGGGTCTCTTTTCGGGATTGCCGCAGCTATGGAAAGACGTGATTTGAAGACAGGTGCGGTTATTGGCGATGAGCAGAAAATATCCCTGATGCGTGCAATAAGATGCTATACCTATTTCGGTGCCTATGCATCTTTTGAAGAAAAAATCAAAGGCAGTCTTGAAACAGGGAAGTTGGCAGATTTGGTTGTTTTAAGTTCGTCAATCGCGGGGAAAACTCCAGAAGAAATAAGGGGAATCAAGGTGACAGAAAGCTATCTGGGCGGAAAGCGAATTGTTTGAAAGAAAAAGCGCCAATAAAAGTGAAAAAAATAGTCAAAACAGTTGAAAAAAAAATATATATTTGATATAATATACTGTAAAATGTGGTAAATAGCGTGTTTTATTAGCCAAACCCAAGAAAAAATTACGAAACGGTACAAGTGAGTTTCTTGAAAACCGCGGGATATAGGTACGTTTGAGAGACCCTGAGGAGAAAGTGACATGAATCACAACAAAACAAAAGCCCTTCGTGAAGGGGCAATGATGGTTGCTCTTACAATTATTTTCGTTTTAATTTCGGTATATGTTCCCATTCTTTCATTTTTGGGGACTTTTGCAGCGCCGGTTCCTATGGCGGCATTTGCTGCCAGAAATGGACTGAAACATTCCTGGGTTGGTGTGGTTTCAGTTTTTGTACTCACTGTGTTTGTTACCGGTGGAAATATTTTTTCGGCCGTGTCAACAGTATTGATGTCAGTTATTCCGGGTGCTGTTTGCGGATATTTCCTGGGAAAACGTGCACTTTTTTTTAATTCACTGATTGCTACCTCTGTTGCTGTTGCAATAGGTTGGGTATTTGAACTTCTTGTGATAAACGTGTTTGCAGGAAGTGGAATTGATGAAATGATTGCGCAGGCGGGTGAACAATTTAAAGCCATAAGCACATCGATGCTTCAAAATATTCCGAAAGCGCAGATGGAAAGTCTTGGGGTTTCATCACCTGAAGCTTTTGCGGCTCAGGTTGTTGAAACTTTTGAATACACAATAAAGGTTTATTTACCGTCGTTTGTGATAATAAGTGCGGCGACTTCCGGGTATATAATCTTAAGAATAAGTGCTTTTGTGATAATACGCGCCAAAATTGCAGAGGTTTCGGTGGTGAAGTTTTCTATGATGAAGGCACCAAACAGTATGAGTACAGCGCTCCTTTTGTTTTACATCATTCATCTTCTGCTGACGCCGGGGTCTCTTATATGGCTGGTGCTTGCAAACATCGTGATTATTCTCTATGCAATTTTGAGTGTGTGCGGACTTTCGTTTGTTGATTATAAGTTCAAAAAGAAAGTTCGCTCTGCGTGGGTAAGAGGTGCCATTTATTTTGTGGTTTTTCTAATGCTGAGTGCCTTTTCGTCAATACTTTCCACCGTGCTTATCATAATTGCAATTTTAGACAGCAGACGTGATTTCAGGAGTATTGGCTCAGCTGAAAATTACGACGGATAGGATATAGAGAAATTTGGAGGTGATTTCCAATGAAAACTGAAAAGGTTGGAGCGAGAGTTTTTTTTAACTCAAAGCGAAGATACATAAGGCTTTCGGTGTATGCGGTTATTTTGTTTGCACTTGGATTGGTTTTGGCTGCAAACAAACGACCTGAGGCGATTTTTGAGATTGCTCTTACGGTGGGCATAATTGCATTTGAGGTTTTTCATGTACAAAAAAGCCAGAAAGAGTTTTTGAAATATACACAGCATCTCGATTTTTGCCTGAATGACAATTCTCGTGGGTCGCTGCTTAACTATCCTGCGCCTCTTATTATTACGGATATGGATGGAAAAATAAACTGGTATAACGATTGGTTCAGACTAGCGGTTGAT
Organism: Clostridia bacterium; assembly: GCA_017620615.1. Classification (GTDB taxonomy): domain Bacteria; phylum Bacillota; class Clostridia; order Monoglobales; family Monoglobaceae; genus SIG440. Next base: position 41,980 of record JAGAUW010000006.1, read on the forward strand.
GAAGAGGATATTTATGGACGTGATGTTCATCAGCTTATTCACGATATAAGCATAAACAAGCTGCTTGAAAACGATGACAAGGCTCATATTAAGCTGACCATAGGCGAAAACCATTATGAAATATGGGGGAACGTCGTGGGCGGACGCAAAGGTCAAAGTGACAGCCTTGTTGTGATATATTTCATCGACAAAACAGAAGAGGTGCGCATAGCAAAGCTTCGCGAGGATGAATTTATTATTGAAAGCATAGTAATCATCGACAACTATGATGAGGTGCTGAAAGAGACACCGGATACCAACCATGGCGCTCTTATAGGTGAAATTGAGCAAAAAGTAAATGCGTGGGTGGCACTGGGGAATGGTGTTATGCGGAAATATGAACGTGACAAATTTTTTGTATTTTTCAGCAACAAAGAGTTTGAAAAAATACTTGCCAATAAATTTTCTGTGCTTGATGAAGTGAGAAATATTAACCACGAAAACAAAATTCCTGCAACCCTCAGTATTGGTGTGGGGAAAAGCGGAGTTGATATTGCTGAAAACGACAAGTTTGCAAGGCTTGCTATTGATATGGCTCTCGGCCGTGGTGGTGACCAGGTGGTTATACGTGATAATGCGAACTTTACATTTTTTGGCGCAAAAACCCGCGAGGTTGAAAAACGGACAAAGGTTAAGGCAAGGGTAGTTGCGCATGCTCTCCGCGAGCTTGTTGATCATTCAAGCAAGGTCTTGATAATGGGTCATGCGGGGTCTGATATGGACAGTATGGGTGCATCTATTGGTCTTTTCAAAGCGGTTAAAAGTCGCAACAAGGATGCATACATTGTGGTTGATACAGAAAAAAGCAATGCCAAAATGCTCATTCAGGAATTCAAGACTATCGCGAGGTATGAAGATGCATTCATAAGCGGTGAACACGCTCTAAATATTTATGAAAATGATACACTTGTCATTGTTGTAGATGTTCACAGACCTGGTATGGTTGAGTGCCCCGAACTTTTGCAACACGCAAAAAATGTGGTTTTAATCGACCATCACAGAAGAAGCGAAGACTTTATTGAAAATGCTGTGCTTACCTATCACGAGCCTTATGCATCTTCAACCTGTGAAATGATAACAGAAATTCTTCAGTATCTTCAGGACAATGAGCGCCTTACCAAGCAAGAGGCAGAGGCCCTTTATGCAGGTATATTTATGGACACCAAGGGCTTTACCTTCAAGGCAGGTGTAAGAACCTTTGAGGCGGCATCTTATCTTCGCCGTATGGGTGTTGACACAGTAAATGTCAGACGACTTTTCAAAACGGATATTGACTGTTATGTGGCAAAGGCGGAAATAATCAGCAGTGCCGTTGTTTACAGAGACAACATTGCCCTCTCTTATCTCTATGAGGAGTGCCCCAATATGGCGGTGACGGTGGCTCAGGCAGCGGATGAACTTCTTGATATTTCGGGAATTGAAGCGTCATTTGTCCTGGCAAAGCAGGGTAATCGAGTTTTAATCAGCGGACGTTCACTTGAAAAGGTGAATGTTCAGGTTATCCTTGAAAAGCTGGGCGGTGGCGGTCATATTACAATTGCAGGAGCACAGATAGAGGATGCTGATATTGAAAGAGCAGATGAACTTTTGAAAGAGGCAATAGACGAATTTTTCAGTGAATAGATTTAACAAAACAGAAAGGCAGGAAAGATAAATGAAAGTTATACTTACTCAGGACGTAAAGGGACAAGGGAAAAAGGGTGACCTTATAAATGTCAGTGACGGATATGCAAGAAACTTTCTTCTCCCAAAGGGCGTTGCTATTGAGGCGAGCAAGCAGGCAATAAATGACCTTGAGGGAAAAAAAGGCGCTGAGGCATACCGCAAAAATGTTGAAGAAGAAAAAGCAAGAAATATTGCTGAAAGAATGAAAGAAATCGCCGTGAAGCTCGAAGCAAAAGCGGGAGCAGGCGGCAAGCTTTTTGGCTCAATTACATCAAAGGATGTGGCTGATGCACTCAAAGCTCAGTATAATATTGACATAGACAAGAGGAAATTTGAACTTAAAGACGGCATCAAGAATTGCGGCGAAACAGAGGTAAGTGTTCGCCTTTATCCCCAGATTGTTGGAAAGTTCAAGGTGATTGTTACCGAACAAAAATAAAAAAACCAGTGAAAACAGCTTTGTGAAATTTGCAAAGGAGGGAAATGTGCTATGGAAGAAAAAACAGTTTCCGAGTATCAGGGCTTTGAAAGGGTTATGCCATTCAGCCGTGAGGCAGAACAGTCTGTGTTGGGTGCGATGCTTCTTGATATGCAGCGTATACCTGATGCGATGGCTATCTGCCGTGCTGACGATTTTTATATTGAAAGAAACAAGGAACTTTTTAATACCATACTTGAGCTTTACAATCTTGGAAAGCCCATTGATATGGTTACTATCAAAGAACAGCTTACTTTAAGGGGCAGCTATGACTCGGTGGGCGGTCTTGAATTTGTTATGGAAACCATGAATATGGTGCCAACCACCAGAAACATCAAGCACTATGCAGAAATTGTGGCACAAAAAGCACTCCTTCGAAATATCATAAAGATTTCCGAAAAAGCGGCAGAGGACAGTTACCGTGGTGATGAAGAAGCAGACATTGTCATTGGTGAGATGGAGCAAAAGCTCATAGACTTGTCTCAGGAGCGAACATCAAAAGGCCCTGTTCACTTAAGAACTTATCTCGGACAGAGCGTTGAGAACTTGGCAAAACTTTCTGAGAACAATGATGATGTGACAGGTATTGCCACGGGATTTATTGATATTGACAAGCGTACCGCCGGACTTCACGGGTCAGAGCTTGTGCTGATTGCGGCACGTCCCGGCATGGGTAAGACAAGCTTTGCACTTAACATTGCACAAAATGCAGCCATAAGTACGGGAACAACCGTCGCAGTATTCAACCTTGAAATGCCTGGCATCCAGATTGCAAACCGTATGCTCTCAAGTGAAGCAATGGTAAGCTCAGATGCACTGAAAAAAGGAAATATAAAGGACTCAGAATGGGAAAAGATTGGTGAGGCTGTTGAAGTGCTCAGCAATGCAAATATCTACATTGATGATACATCTTCAATAACTGCACCTGAAATTGTTGCAAGATGCAGAAAGCTCAAGATGGAGCACAACCTCGGTCTTGTAGTTATTGACTATATTCAGCTTATCAGCGGAAGTAATTCAAAAAGCGAGGGCAACAGGCAGCAGGAAATTTCAGAAATTTCGCGTTCCCTCAAAATTATGGCCAATGAACTGAAAATTCCGGTGATTGCCCTTTCTCAGCTCAGTCGTGCTGTTGAAAAGCGTGAAAGCAAAGAACCTATGCTCAGTGACCTTCGTGAATCGGGTGCTATTGAGCAGGACGCCGATATGGTTATGTTTTTATACCGTGAGGGTGCTTACAATGAGGCGGCGGAAGAGCCAAACCGGACAAAATGCATCTTTGCAAAGCACAGAAACGGTGAAACCGGCTATGACTATCTGACCTGGCTGGGCGAATTTACCAAATTTTCAAATTGGAGTGGAAGCCGTGAATAATGGGAATTTCCTGTTGAAAAAGGTTTTTGAAACTATTTGCAAACACAATATGATAAGCCTTGATGAAAGAATTCTGGTGGCTGTTTCAGGCGGTGCCGACTCAGTTTGTATGCTTCACGCATTGAATGAGCTTAAAACGTCTTTTGGATTTAGCATATACTGTGCGCATCTCAACCATGGCCTCAGAGGTGAAGCGGCAGACAGCGACGAAAGATTTGTTGTTGACCTCTGCGGAAAGCTTGATATTCCGGTGTTTACAAAGTCGGTGGACGTTAAAGCTTTTGCAAAAGAAAAAAAGCTTCTCTTGAGGAGGCGGGCAGGGTTCTTAGATATGAGTTCTTTGACGAGCTTTCAAAACGACACAGAATAGACAAAATAGCTACCGCACACAACAAAAATGACAATGCAGAGACTGTGCTTATGCGGATTTTCCGTGGCACAGGGATTGACGGACTTTGCGGTATTTCGTATAAGCGTGAGGATGGCGTTATAAGACCTTTGCTTGATATAGAAAGATGTGAGATTGAAGAATATTGCAAAGATAATAACCTGCCTTTCTGCACCGATGAAACAAACAACGAGAATGAATACACAAGAAATAAAATAAGAAATGAACTCTTGCCGTATTTAGCCGAAAACTTCAATCCTGATGTGGTGGACAGCCTTTCAAGGCTCACAGAAACCGCAAAGGAAGATGGCGAGTTTTTAAATAGTTATGCTAAACGGCTTTACGAGAGACTTCGCAGTCCCCTTCCTTCAAAGAAACCGGTTATGCTTCACATCGAAAGCCTTTCGATGGTGAGCCGGAGCATAGCCTCAAGGGTCTTGCGTATTGCGGCACTTGACGCAGTCAAAGGTGTAAAGCTTGAGAAAAAACATATTGACGATGTGTTTGATTTAATGACAAAAGAGACGGGTACAAGGATTTCTCTTCCAAAAGGGCTTGTGGCAGAAGTGCAGTACGGCTGGCTGACTTTTCTGGACGGTGAACAAAAACCAAAGGTTTTGGCGGATGAACAGTTCTTTTTTACTGAGGTTTCACCAGGTGATACAGTTTATGTTCAAAATATTGAGAAGAACATTTCGTTGAGGATAGAAAATGAAAAAAGCTATAAGTGTAAGATAAACGAGCAAGCCCTGGATTTTGATAAGCTCGAAGGCAAGCATTTGTTTTTAAGGAGTCGCCGTGACGGAGACAGAATGGTTTGCTTTTCGGATGGAAAAACAAAGAAAATAAAAAATATACTCATTGACGGCAAAGTCCCCAGAGGTGACAGAGACAAAATTTTGCTTCTTGCCACAGGGGATGAAATCCTTGCAATAGTGGGCAATCGTGTGAGTGAAAAATATAAAATTACAAATGAAACAGAGAGGACTTTGGTGATAAGGTATGGAGACATTGATGAATAAAAAAGTTTTGATTGATGAAAAAGCTCTTGATGAACGTGTAAGCGAGCTTGCAGAAGAAATAAACCGTGATTTTGCAGGGGAAAAGCTCATCGTTGTAGGCGTTCTTAAAGGGGCGTTTATGTTTATGAGCGACCTACTCAAAAAGATAAACCTTGACACCGAAGTTTATTTTTTGAAGGCTGAAAGTTATGGCAGAGGTACAGAAACATCAGGCACTGTCAAAATAATAAAGGATATTGAAGTGGATATTGCGGGCGAAAATGTACTTTTGGTTGAGGATATAATCGACAGCGGTTTTACTATGCGTGAGGTTATGTCACTGCTTACTGCAAGAAATCCAAAAACGTTGAAGCTTGCATCTTGCCTCAGCAAACCAAACCGCAGAGAATGTGAGATTGATATTGATTATCTTGGCTTTGAAATACCTGACGAATTTGTTATCGGTTATGGACTTGACTATGCTGAAAAATACAGAAATTTACCTTATATTGGTTATATAGAACAGTAAAATTTTCGGGAGGACAGAAAAATGAATACAAATGAAGTACGCACAAGATTTGCACCAAGCCCTACGGGTTATATGCACATAGGAAATTTAAGAACAGCTCTTTATGCATATCTTCTCACAAAATCCAAGGGTGGAAAATTTATTTTGAGAATTGAGGACACCGACCAGGAACGTTATGTTGACGGTGCGGTTGATGTTATATACAAAACCATGAAAGATACCGGTCTCATCCACGATGAAGGTCCGGATGTTGGCGGTGACTTTGGCCCTTATATCCAAAGCGAAAGACGAAATATTTACAAAGAATACGCAGAAAAGTTGGTTGAACTGGGTCACGCATATTATTGCTTCTGCGACAAAGAACGTCTTGAAGATTTACGTCAAAGACAGACTGTTATGAAAGTTCCTACAAAATATGACGGTCTTTGCAGCAAGCTTTCAAAGGAAGAAATTGAAGAAAAAATAAAGGCGGGAGTGCCTTATGTAATCCGCCAGAAAATGCCCAAGTACGGAAAGACAAGCTTTCAGGATGAGGTGTTTGGGGAGATTTCTGTTGAGAATGCAATCCTTGATGACAACGTTCTCCTTAAGGCTGACGGACTTCCCACTTACAATTTTGCAAACGTAATTGATGACCATCTTATGAACATCACACATATAATAAGAGGAAGTGAGTATCTTTCATCAACACCGAAATACAATCTTCTCTATGAAGCGTTCGGTTGGGAAATTCCAAAGTATATCCACGTTTCCCCGGTTATGAAAGACGCAAACAACAAGCTGTCAAAACGTAACGGTGATGCATCATACGAAGACTTTATTGCAAAAGGCTATCTCAAAGAAGCGATTGTGAACTATATAGCACTTCTTGGTTGGGCACCCGGCGATGAAAGAGAAAAGTTCACTATGGATGAGCTTATCCAGGCTTTTGATGTTAAAGGTATCAGCAAATCTCCTGCGATTTTTGACGAGAAAAAATTGGCTTGGCTCAATGGCGAATACTTAAGAGAGTTGAGCCCAGAGAAATTCCATGAAATGGCTCTTCCCTATTATGATGGGGCAATCAAAAATCCTGAAATTGATTTGAAAGACGTTTCCGAACTTTTGCAGCCGAGATGCGAAAAGCTTTCGGATATTCCCGAGCAGGTTGATTTCTTTGACCAGCTTCCTGAATATGAAAACGAGCTTTACACTCACAAAAAAATGAAAACCGACCCTGAAAATTCTCTTGAAGCGCTGAAAGAAATCTTGCCGGTTCTTGAGGGCATTGAGGAATGGACAAAAGAAAATATTCACGATAAACTTATTGCTTTGGTTGAACGGCTTGAACTCAAAAACGGCAGAATTTTGTGGCCCTTGAGAGTTGCGGTATCGGGCAAAGCCTTTACCCCCGGTGGCGGTGTTGAGCTTGCATATATCTTAGGTAAGAACGAAACAATAAGCCGTGTGAAATACGGAATTGAAAAGCTTTCAAAATAAAAAGACAGGAATGATAAAAATGGATATTACAACAAAGTTCTCGGATAAGGTGAAGCATCTCGAGGCCTCAGCAATAAGAGAAATCTTCAAGCTTCTTGCAAAGCCGGGTATTATCAGCTTTGCCGGTGGTGCTCCTGACCCCGAACTTTTCCCCAAAAAAGAATTTGCAGAGATTGCAAAGGAAATACTTGAAACACAGGGCAATACGGCACTTCAATACGGAATTACTGAGGGCTATGCACCTCTTCGTGAATGGGTGAAAAACCGTCTTGTGAGTCAAAGAGTTTTGACGGCTGAAGACGATGTAATAATCGGCAGTGGCGGTCAGCAAGGTATTGACCTTGCCACCAAATCACTTATAAACCCCGGTGATGGTGTGATTTGTGAAGAACCAAGCTTCATCGGCGGACTCAATTGCTTCCGGTCATACAATGCTGAGCTTTATGGAGTTCCGGTTCTTGACGACGGCATTGACACCGAGGTACTTGAAGAAACTCTCAAAGCACATAAAAATGTAAAAGTACTTTATTCAATCTCCACATTCCAGAACCCGTCGGGGATAACCATTTCTCTTGAAAAGAGAAAAAAAATTCTGGAGCTTGCTGACAAATATGATTTTCTTATTTATGAAGATAATCCGTACGGCGAACTGCGGTTTGAGGGTGAGGAAATTCCAACACTCAAATCTATGGATAAATCGGGCAGAGTTATATATTTTGGTTCATTCTCAAAAATTCTTGCCCCCGGTATGAGACTTGGCTTTGTGTCAGCACCCGCGCCACTGCTTGAAAGAATGATAATCTGTAAGCAGACAGAGGATGTTCACACAAATGTTTTGTCACAGATGATTGCTTATGAATTTGTGACAAGGTATTCAATAGACGACCACATCAAAAAGCTTCGCGCGGCTTACGGTAGAAAATGCAGACTTATGATGTCAGCTATGGATAAATATTTCCCAGAGGAAGTTAAACACACTCATCCTGAGGGCGGACTTTTCTTGTTCTGCACCTTGCCGGATGGCTTTGACAGCAAGGAGCTTATGAAAAAAGCCCTTGAAAAAAATGTCGCTTTTGTACCGGGAACATCCTGTATGATTGACGACGAAGCAGTGTATAACACATTCAGAATGAATTATTCAACAGCGTCAGAGGAAGATATTGAAAAGGGGATAAAAGCCCTTGGCGAAGTTATTCATGAATTTTTAGGAAAGTAAAGTATATCTTTTGAAAGGAATTTGTCAAAATGGAAACAAATATTCAGACAGAGCCTAAAAAACGTATCTTGAGCGGAATTCAGCCGTCAGGTGCGCTCACTTTGGGAAACTATGTGGGGGCTCTTCGAAATTGGGTACAGCTTCAAAAGGAAGAAAAGTATGAAAGCTATTATATGATAGCTGACCTGCATTCAATAACAGTAAGGCAGGAACCAAAGGAACTCAGGAAGAACTGTATGGACCTTTTGGCACTTTTTCTTGCCTGTGGCCTTGACGGCGAAAAAGAGCCGATATTCTTTCAGTCACACGTTCCGGCTCATACTCAGCTTGGTTGGGTGCTTGATTGTAACACATATATGGGCGAGCTTTCCCGTATGACTCAGTTCAAGGACAAAAGCCGCAAGCACGCAGACAACATAAACGCAGGGCTCTTTACATACCCCTCGCTTATGGCTGCGGATATTCTTCTTTATCAGGCAGACCTTGTTCCTGTGGGCAAGGATCAAAAACAGCATCTTGAACTTACCCGTGATCTTGCGGTGAGATTTAATAATGCATACAGCGATACATTCAAAGTTCCCGAACCTTATATTCCAAAGGTAGGGGCAAAAATAATGAGTCTTCAGGAGCCGACACAAAAGATGTCAAAGTCTGACCCCAATGAAAACTCATACATCCTTTTGCTTGACCCTATCGATACTATCGTAAAAAAAATAAAGCGTGCAGTTACCGATTCGGATGCAAAGGTTTGCTGCGGAGAAGGTAAGGCAGGCGTTGAAAACCTGATGAGCATTTATTCTTCAATGACAGGAAAGACTATGGATGAAATAACAGCAGAATTTGATGGCAAGGGATATGGAGATTTTAAGGCGGCAGTTGCGGAATCTGTTGTTGAGGTTCTGAGGCCCATTCAGGAAAAACACGCTGACCTTATGAAGAACAAGGATTATCTTGAAAGTATCTATCAAAAGGGTGCTGAAATTGCAAATTATACAGCAAGAAAAACCATTTCAAAGGTATACAGAAAGGTTGGTTTTATTCAGCCATAGCAGGAAGGACTAAAGAAAGATTATGGTTACAAGTGGAAATATTTTTATTATTCTGGCACTTGCAGTAGGCTTTTTGGTTGCTTTTGCATCAACGCCTACGGTTATTGCACTTGCCAACAAAATAAGGGCGATAGATATTCCAAAGGACTCCCGTCGTGTCCACAACAAACCCATACCGCTGATTGGCGGTCTGGCTATATTTTATGGTTTTGTTGTGAGCGTGCTGTGTTTTGCTGTTGTTGACAAAGCTCTTATGGGTATTTTAGTGGGCTCTGTTATAATGGTTACTGTTGGAGTTATCGATGATATGCGGAATCTTGATGCCAGAATAAAGCTTATTTTTCAGCTTTTATCTGCATTCATTGTTATATATTGTGGTGTTGATATTGAATATATAGCCAATCCGCTTTCACGTTGGATTGGACCGCAGTATATAAGCCTTGGACTTTGGAAAATCCCTATTACAATGATTTGGATTGTGGGAATAACCAATGCGGTGAACTTGATTGACGGGCTTGATGGACTTGCGGCAGGAGTTTCAACAATAGCATCTGTTGCACTTCTCTCGCTCACAATTATTTCACAAAATTTGAATGCCGCTATTGTGGCAGCAGCTCTTGCGGGTGCGGGCTTTGGATTTTTGCCCTACAACTTCAACCCGGCAAAAATTTTTATGGGTGATACAGGCTCTACTTTTCTTGGGTTTGTGCTGGCGTGCATTTCAATTCAGGGTGTTATGAAGATGTATGCTCTTGTTTCCTTTGTTGTGCCAGTTCTCATATTGGGACTTCCCGTATTTGACACACTTTTTGCGATAATCCGCAGAATTATAAAAAGAAAACCCATAATGGCACCGGACAGAGGACATCTTCATCACAGACTGCTTGATATGGGCTTTTCGCAAAAACAAACGGTTACTATTCTTTACACACTAACAAGCCTTCTTTGCCTGACTGCAGTTGTTATGGCACTTAAAGATGCATTCCGCGGACTTTTCCTTATCCTTGCAGTTGTGGTAATAATGGTTGTAAGCCTTGGTGTTATGGCACCGAAAGAAGAATCCAATACGGAGGAAAAAGAAAATGAAAAAAATTAAAGTAATGACAATTTTCGGAACAAGACCTGAGGCCATAAAAATGGCGCCTTTGGTAAAGGAACTTGAGAAAAATGAGAATATCGAGTCACTTGTTTGCGTTACGGCACAGCATAGGCAGATGCTGGACCAGGTTCTTGAAATTTTCGATATAAAGCCAGACTTCGACCTTAACATAATGAAAGAAAGACAGACTCTTATCGGTATTACTACAAGAGGTCTTGAGGGTCTTGACAGTGTCATGAAAGAGGCGCAGCCTGATATAGTTCTGGTCCACGGTGACACATCCACAACCTTTGTGGGAAGTTTGGCGGCTTTTTACAATCAGATTGCTGTTGGACACGTTGAAGCGGGTCTTCGCACTTACGACAAATATTCTCCGTTCCCTGAGGAAGTGAACCGCAGACTTACGGGAGTTATTGCGGATATGCACTTTGCACCCACCGAAAGAAGTCGTGAAAATTTGCTCCGTGAAAATGTAAGTGACGACACGATTTATATTACGGGAAACACAGTTATTGATGCACTGAAAACCACAGTCCGCAGTGATTATGAATTTAAGGATGACACTTTGGCGTCTATGAATTGGAACACAAAAAAAGTGATTGTTATGACAGCACACAGACGTGAAAACCTTGGCAAGCCTCTTGAAAACATCTGCAATGCAGTGAAGAGACTGGTTGAAGAATTTGAGGATATTGAAGTTGTTTATCCCGTTCACATGAACCCTGCTGTTCGTGAGGTTGCAAACAAGATTTTAGGGGGCCTTGACAGAGTGAAACTTATTGAACCGGTGAACGCCGATGAGCTTCACAATGCAATAAGCCGTGGATATATGGTTATGACCGACTCTGGCGGTCTTCAGGAGGAGGCTCCGTCCCTTGGAAAGCCCGTGCTTGTTATGAGAAATGAAACAGAGCGTCCTGAGGCGGTTGATGCAGGAACGGTGAAAATCGCAGGGGTTGACGAAGATACCATATACAATATGGCAAAAGAGCTTATCTGCGACACTGATGCATACAGTCGTATGGCAAAAGCTGTTAACCCATATGGCGACGGCTTTGCATCGGAAAGAATAGTGAAAGCTATTGTTGAAAAATATTGCAAATAGAGTAATTGAAAAATCCTTGAAGCCAAAGGCTCCAAGGATTTTTGTTTTTAAATCTCACTAAACTTCTTTTCAAGGTAGGCTTTGATTGACATAGGAGTTGCTTTTCCGGTGAGTGCACGGTTAGCCTGTCCCATAAAGAAGCCAAAGACGTTGGTTTTGCCGTTTTTGTAGTCTTCAATGAGGTCGGGACGGTCGGCAAAGAGCTTGTCGATTACCTCAGCGATTGCGGCAGTATCTTCAACCACAATAAACCCGTTTTTCTTTGCGATTTCCTCGGGGTCACCGCCCTCTTCAAACATAATGCGGATTATTGATTTGGCATCGTTTCGGTTGACGGTATTTTTGTCAGCCATTTCCACAACCTTTGCAAAATCCTTTGGCGAGATGGGAATATCTTCGCTGTCGGTATCCTTTACACGACGCATAATTTCGGTGAGGAAGAGGTTTGCAACGTTCTTATATTGAGGATAAATCCTGACGGTTTGGTCGTAAAAGTCTGAAAGATATTTTTCAAGGGTAATAACTCTTGCATCCTCGTCGGTGAGACCGTATTCCTTGGTATACCTTTCAACCCGCTGATGGGGAAGAAGAGGGATTTCGCTTTTTGCCTTTTCGATGTCTTCATCAGTAAAGGTAATAGCCAGAATATCAGGCTCGGGGAAATAACGATAGTCATTTGCATTTTCTTTGCTTCGGAGGGAAGATGTAGTGCCTGTGGCATCGTCAAAACGTCTTGTTTCCTGAACTACCTTTCCACCGCCTTCCAGAATTTCGGTCTGGCGGGCAATTTCACTTTCAATTGCACGCTGAATTGAACGGATGGAGTTGAGGTTCTTGATTTCGGCTCTGTCACCCAAAACGCTGGAGCCTGCGGGTTTCAGTGAAACGTTCACGTCGGCACGGATTGAGCCTTCCTGCATTTTTGCATCGCAGACGTTAAGGTATTTAAGGTAAAGGGCGATTTTTGAAACAAATTCCGCTGCTTCTTCCGAAGACTTTATGTCAGGCTCGGTAACGATTTCAATAAGGGGAACGCTGCAACGGTTGTAATCTGCCCAGCTTTCGCCGTGATAATCGTCATGGACCATTTTTCCTGCGTCTTCCTCAAGATGAATCTGGTGGATTCTGACAACAGTGCCTGTTGAAAGTTCCAAAGAACCATTTACGCAAAGGGGCAAATCAAGCTGAGAAATCTGGTAGGCTTTTGGAAGGTCAGGATAGAAATAATTTTTTCTGTCAAATCGTGTGTAGCGGTTTATGTCACAGTTAAGAGCAAGCCCTGCACGCATTGCATAGCTGACTGCAGCGTGATTTATAATGGGAAGTGCCCCTGGCTGACCTGTGCAGACAGGACAGATATGAGTATTTGGGTCTCCACCAAAGGAAGCATCGCAGGTGCAGAATGCTTTTGTTTTTGTTGAAAGCTCGGCGTGAATTTCAAGACCGATGACTGTATCGTATTTTTTGCACATATTGATAACCTCCTTTTATATATTTGCAGTCGGGTGCGGATTTTCTTTTTCAAAGATATCAGCAGCACCGATAAGCTTTGCATCGTCAAAACGCTTTGCAGAAAGTGAGAAGCCAATGGGCATACCGGATTTATCACATCCACAAGGAACCGAGATTGCAGGAATTCCCGCAATGTTTGCGGTGACTGTGCAGATGTCAGCAAGGTACATCTTCACCGGGTCATTAATGTTTGCGCCCGCCTTGTATGCAACGGTAGGTGCGGTAGGGGTCAGCATAAGGTCGCACTTTGAGAAAATCTCGTCGTGTTCTGCCTTGCATTGCTGACGTACGGCAAGAGCTTTTTTGTAATATGCATCATAGTATCCGCTTGAAAGAGCATAAGTGCCAAGCAGAATTCTGCGCTTGACCTCTGTGCCAAAGCCTTCACTTCGGGTTTTCTTTATAAGCTCATCATAGCTTTCAGGGTTTTGGGTGCGGTACCCGTATTTCACTCCGTCATAGCGTGAGAGGTTTGAGCTTGCCTCGGCACAAGCCAAAAGGTAATAAGCCGAAACCGCATATTTGAGAGTGGGCATTGAAACCTCAACAAGCTCTGCACCCATATTTTCATAGAATTTTGCAACGTTTAAAACAGCGGCTTTCACTTCTTCATCAATGCCGTCACCAAAAAATTCTTTCGGGAGACCGATTTTCATACCCTTTATGCTGTTTCCTATAGAGGAGAGGAAATCGATATCGTGTTTTCTTGTGGTGCGGTCGTGCTTGTCCTGACCTGCGATGGCATTTAAAATAATTCCACAGTCCTCAGCAGAATTTGCCATAGGACCTATCTGGTCAAGTGAGCTGCCAAAAGCCACAAGACCGAAACGTGAAACGGTGCCATAGGTAGGCTTTATACCAGTTATGCCACAAAAAGCTGCTGGCTGACGGATTGAGCCGCCAGTGTCGCTGCCCAGCGCCGCACTGCAAAGACCTGCGGAAACCGCTGTGGCACTGCCACCTGATGAACCGCCGGGGACACATTCGGTATTGAATGGATTTTTAGGTTTTGAAAGAGCCGAAGTTTGTGACGAGCCGCCCATAGCAAATTCGTCCATTGAGGTCTTTCCAAGGAAAACAATGTTTTGGGAATTAAGCTTTTCCATGACTGTTGCGTCATAGGGTGGAGCATAACTTTCAAGCATCTTTGATGAACAAGTGGTTTTTATGCCTTTGGTGCAGATGTTATCCTTGATGGCCATAGGGATACCCGTAAGGGGCAAGGCATCACCAGATGCAATTCTTTCATCTGCCTTTGACGCACTTATTAAAGCTTCCTCCTCGCAAATAGTGTTGAAAGCACCAAGGTGTTCATTTTCATGAATTTTTTTGAGGTATTCTTTTGTAAGCTCCACCGAAGAAAATTCTTTCTGGTCAAGCTTTTTTCTTAAGAGTGAAACAGTAATCATCTAAATTTCTCCTTATATCAGTCAACAATCTTTGGTACAACAAACTGATTTGCGATGGTCTCGGGACCATTGTCCACGATGCCTTTCATATTGTCAAATCTTTCAATTTCGTCGGCACGAAGCTCTGAAAAGGGAACAGCGTTTGCTGTATCTATGGGGTTATACTCAAAATCTGATTCACCGATGGTGTCCATAAGTGAGATGATGTTGGTCATTTCCTTGCTGTATTCGGCAAACTCTTCATCGGTGAGGTGAAGTTTTGAAAGCTCACACAAAAGCTCAAGATTTTCTTTTGAAATCATAACTCTAGGTCACATCCTTTTGATTAAATAATTACAATCCTTTATATTTTAACACTTTTGACTTTTTTTTGCAACACAAATTTGGGAAATTCTATAAATACGGGGAAAATAGTTTTTCGTTTGTAAGAAATTGCGAAAAACCATAAAAAATGTCAATGTTTTTTTAAAAAGTACTTGATTATTTCTTTATTATTATGTATAATAACACTTGTTTTATGGTGTTAAAAGAAAAGTTTTGTATTACTAAATTTTGAGGTGAAACAAAATGGACATAGGAAAGAAGCTGAAACGGCTTAGAATAAAGAACCAGCTTACCCTTTCAGACGTGGCAAACCGAAGCGAGCTTTCAAAGGGATTTTTGTCCCAGCTTGAAAACAACAACTGCTCGCCGTCGATTTCTACTCTTGAGGATATTTTAGAGGTTTTGGGCTCGTCCCTGCAAGAGTTTTTTGCTGAGAACAAGGAAGACTCCATTGTTTTTACAAAGAAAGATTATTTTGAGAATTTGCAGGAGGAGTATAAGATAGATTATCTTGTTCCAAATGCCCAGAAAAACTCTGTAGAGCCAATAAGGATAACTCTTTATCCAAATGGAAAATCTCAGACGGTTATTCCTCACGACGGTGAAGACTTTGGATATGTCGTTTCGGGAAATGCGGATTTGATTTATGGAAACGAAAAACATCACCTTAAAACTGGCGATACCTTCTACGTTTATTGTAACGAAAATTATCACCTTGAAAACAACGGCAAAAAAGACTGTGAGATAATATGGATATCAACCCCGCCGTTTTTTTAAAGAATGAATGAAAAAATCTGATTGGAGGATGAAAATGAATACTCTGATAGAACTTAATAATATAACAAAAACCTTTGATGATCAGCAGGTGTTAAAGGGCATAAACCTTAAAATTTACGAAAATGAATTTTTGACGCTTCTTGGTCCGTCGGGTTGCGGAAAGACCACAACGCTCCGGATTATTGCGGGCTTTGATGAGCCGGATTGCGGTGAGCTTTTGTTTGGAGGAATTGAAATCTCAAAACTCCCGCCGTATAAGAGGGAAGTAAATACCGTATTCCAGAAGTATGCACTTTTTCCCCATCTTGATGTTTTTGAAAACATTGCCTTTGGACTTAATATAAAAAAGACCGAAAAGTCGGTTGTGAAGCAAAAGGTTGAACGTATGCTAGAGCTTGTTGGGCTTTCGGGCTTTGAAAAACGTGATGTCACATCTCTGTCCGGCGGTCAGCAACAGCGTGTGGCAATTGCAAGAGCTCTCATAAACGAGCCGAAAGTCTTGCTCCTTGATGAGCCTCTTGGGGCACTGGATGCAAAGCTTCGCAAAGAGATGCAGTTCGAACTTAAAAAAATCCAGAAAGAAGTGGGCATCACATTTATTTATGTAACTCACGACCAAGAAGAAGCCCTTTCCATGTCTGACACGGTGGTTGTTATGAATGACGGATACATTCAGCAGATAGGCACGCCCACCGATGTATATAACGAGCCTGAGAACAGATTTGTTGCAAGTTTTATCGGAGAGTCAAACATTATCGAGGGCGTTATGATACGTGACTGCCTTGTGAGCTTTGACGATTTTGAATTTGAATGTGTTGACAAGGGCTTTAAGGACAATGAGGACGTAGAAGTGGTTTTAAGACCCGAAGATATTGATATAGTAAGCCCTGAGGGGGCAAAGCTCACCGGCACAGTTGAAAGCGTGGTATTCAAGGGCGTTCATTATGAAATTATGGTAAAGTCCAAATACAGAAGTTATATGATTCATACCACCGATTTTTGTGAAGAGGGCAGACGTGTAGGGCTCAGCTTTGGTCCTGAGGATATTCATGTAATGTGGAAGATGGTGTAATCATAAAGGAGGATAAAAGTGAGATATTTCAAAAAACTGGTAAGACCGTATATCGCATGGTCTGCCGTTGTTATCATAATACCGCTTATCATGATGCTCCTTTATGCATTCACAAACAGCGGAAATTCACTTCTTAATATTCAGTTCACCTTTGAAAACTTCAAAAGATTTGCAGAGCCGGTCTACTTAAATGTATTTTTGAAATCGTTGAAGCTGGGACTTTTGACGGTGGCAATATGTCTTGTTCTTGGATATACCCTTGCGTATATAATTGCCCAGTTCAAAGAAAGCACACAAAATGTTTTGATACTCCTGGTTACCGTGCCTATGTGGATAAATATGCTTCTTCGTACATATGCGTGGATAAGCATTTTGTCGGATAACGGTCTTTTAAATGCGCTTCTTTCAAAGCTGGGGCTTGAGCCGGTTTCTATGATGTATACCGATTTTGCGGTTATGATTGGTCAGGTGTGTGACTTTTTGCCGTTTATGATAATCCCAATTCATACGTCACTTAGCAAAATGGATAAATCCTTTATTGAGGCGTCATATGACCTTGGCGCAAACCCGGTGCAGACCTTTTTCAAAGTGGTATTCAAGCTGTCAATTCCCGGTGTGCTCAACGGAGTTATTATGGTTTTCCTTTTGTCAATATCGACATTTGTCATTCCAAAGCTTTTGGGCGGAGGTCAGTATGTGCTTATGGGCAATCTGATTGAAAGCCAGTTTGTTTCGGTGGGTGACTGGAATTTCGGCAGTGCTATTTCGATTATTCTTGCAGTAATCATTCTTTTTGCCATCAGGTGGATGAAAAAGGTGGACGCTGCAGACAACTAAAAACTTAATGGTGTAAAGGGGGTTTTGTGATGAAAAGATTGGCAAAAATTTCGATGGGTGTTTATGTGGCTCTTTGTTTTGCTTTCTTTTATCTTCCCATATTTATCACGATGATATTTTCATTTAACTCATCAAAGTCGCTGACCAAGTTCACCGGGTTTTCATTCAAGTGGTATCAAGAGCTTATAGAAAATCAGGAAATTATGTCGGCGGTGTGGGTTTCGGTGAGCATTGCAATTCTTGCAACAGCAATTTCCACAGTCCTTGGGACAATAACAGCCATAGGGCTTACAAGGCACCGAAAGCTGGTCAAGGAATGGATACTCAATGTGAACAACATTCCCATTATGAACCCAGAGATAGTTACTGCAATCGGTCTTATGTTGCTTTTCACGGCTATGAAAATTGATAAGGGCTATGTAACAATGCTGCTTGCACATATCTCGTTCTGCACGCCTTATGTGATAACAAGCGTTTATCCAAAGGTCAGAGGTCTTGACAACAACATTGCCAATGCGGCTATGGACCTTGGCGCAACACCCTGGCAGGCACTTCGAAAGGTTATAATCCCCATGATAAAGCCGGGTATTTATGCAGGTGTGCTCCTCGCTTTCACCATGTCCTTTGACGATTTTGTTATTTCCTATTTCGTAAGTGGCAACGGGGTTATGAATATCTCGATGATTGTGTATAATATGACAAAAAGAACAAACCCAACCATAAATGCTCTGTCAACAATTGTTATTCTCGTTATATTTATAGCGGTGGCGGTTGTTAATATAGTTCCAATAATCAAAAGAAAGAAGGTAACTGTTCATGAAAAAAATAATTAGTCTTATTCTTTGCTTGGTACTCGTATGTGCCATTTCAGGCTGCGGTGAGGAAAGGTCCGTTCTTAAAGTTTACAATGCAGGCGAGTACATAGACACATCGCTCCTTTCAGCCTTTGAAAAGGAAAACGGCTGCAAGGTTGTTTATGAAACCTTTGATTCAAACGAATCTATGTATACAAAGGTTATGAGCGGCGAACAGTATGACATAATCATTCCATCTGATTATATGATTGAACGTCTTTTGAAAGAGGGTTACCTTCAGGAGATAGACAAAGCAAAACTCACAAATTATGACGGAATAAATCCCGCATTGCTTTCTCAGCCATTTGACGAGGAAAATAAGTATACAGTTCCGTACTTCTGGGGAACTGTGGGAATTTTGTATGACAAGACAGTGGTGGCAGAAGAAGACCTTAAAGATGGCTGGGAACTTCTTAAAAACCCAAAGTATAAAGATGATATATATATGTACGACTCTGAACGTGATTCGTTTATGATTGCGTTGAAAGCTTTGGGATATTCGCTGAACACCGCTGACAAAGCGGAGCTTGATGCGGCATATGCTTGGCTGGTTGAACAAAGAGATATGGTAAATCCCATTTACGTTGGTGATGAAGTCATTGACAGTATGGTGTCAGGAAACAAATCCATTGCCATTGTTTATTCAGGTGATGCCGCGTATATTATGTCTGAAAATGAGGACCTCGGTTATTTTGAGCCAGATGATGGAACAAACGCCTGGATTGATGCTATGGTGATTACAAAGGATTGTCAGGATACAGAACTTGCACACAAATTCATTGATTTTATGATAGCCCCTGAAAATGCAATGAAAAACTCTGAAGCGGTGGGCTATACCTCGTCTGTGATGAGCGTTTTTGACGAATTGAAAGAAACTGTATACAGCGGAAACAGTGCGTACAATCCCCGTCAAAACGGTGAAAACGATGAGTTTTTCAGGTACCAGGACACAGAAACAAAAAAATACTGTGCAGAGCTTTGGACAAAAGTAAAGGCACAGTAATTTACCGTCGGGAGTGAAGAACGATGTATATAATTGCAGGACTGGGAAACCCCGGCAGACGCTATGTGAACAGCAGACACAATGTGGGCTTTGAGACCTTGGATGCTGTGGCGGCTAAATATAATATTGACGTCAAAAAAGTGAAATTCAACGGGATTTACGGCGAGGGTAAAATTGAAGGTGAAAAGGTGGTTTTGGTAAAACCCCAGACCTTTATGAATTTAAGCGGTGAATGTATCAGGGACTTTAAAAACTGGTATAAGACCGAGAATACCCAAATAATAATTATTTATGATGATATATCTCTTCCCCTTGGGAAAATGCGCATAAGACCAAAGGGAAGCGCAGGCGGACACAACGGCGTTAAAAGCATTATTTATCAGCTGGGGTCAGAGGTTTTTCCAAGGATAAAGATTGGTGTGGGTGCACCGGATAATCCGGATTATGATTTGGCGGATTATGTTCTTGGGAAGTTTTCGGCAAAGGAAATCAAAGAACTGGTGCCTACAGCGGTGAAAGCCGCGGAGGCTGTTGGTGAAGTAATCAAAAATGGCACAGAGAGTGCTATGTCAAAATATAACGGCTAAATATAATCACAATATGAAAGGCTGAGTTATGAACGGATTTTTCAAAATTTTGGACAGCTTGGCTGACTTTGAAGAAATTATAGGGGGACTCAAAAAAAATGAGTCCCCTGTAAGTGTTACGGGTGTTTCCGATTCTGTCAGGGCACACCTTGTTTTTTGTGCATCAAAAAAGCTTAAAAAAAGTTCTCTGGTGATTGCACCAAATCAGCTGAGAGCAAAACAAATTTTTGAAGATATGAAGTTCTTTTTTGGTGAAAAGGTTTTGTTTTTCCCTGAGCGTGAGCTTATGTTTTATGACATAGAGGCGGCGGCAAATGATATAAAAAAGAAACGTCTTGATGTTATTGAAAAACTTATAGACTTCCCAGATGAATATTCGGTTGTGACAACTGCGACAGCACTGAGGGGAATAACCGTTTCGAAGGAATTTTATGAAGAACGGTCAATCTCTCTGAAAGTAGGAGATGAAATTGAACTTGACGAGCTCCAAAAGATAATGACAGATTTTGGCTATACTAGATGCGATTTGGTTGAGGGTGCAGGTCAGTTCAGCATTCGAGGCGGTATTTTTGACTTTTTCCCATTTTGGAGTGATGTGGCTTTTCGCATTGAATTTTTTGATACCGAGGTGGACTCAATTAGGGCGTTTCAGGTGGAAACACAGCGAACCTTGAGCGGAACTGATTTACCAGAAACAGTGAAAATAACCCCTGCGGATGAGCTTGCTATGGACAAGGACAAAAGAACAGAATGTGCAGAGAGGCTCAGAACCGAGGCAAATGCTATCTGCAAAAAGAAAGACCAGACGGATGAAACTTTAAAGCTTATAGCACGGCTGAAGCGTGATGCCGAAAGGATTGAGGAGGGCATTACATTTCCCTCAAGGGATAGGTATATTCCTATGTTTTACCCCGAAAATATGCCGTGTCTGCTCGATTTTTTTTCAGATGGATATATTGCGTTTATTGATGATGCGTCAAGTGTGTCAGCAGCAGTGAAAGCAGAGGAAACAAGACTTTCCGAAGATCTTAAGGATATGCTTGATAGGGGGATTATCCCTAAAAGCTCTATGAAATACATGGGCGACTATGGAGAGATGGTGAAAAAACTGTCAGCTATGGGTCTTGTGTGTATGAATGTGCTGTCACATCAAAACCCTGACATAAAGCCCAAGAAACTGGTAGGATTTACAGCAAAAAGTCTTACGGGATATGATGGCAAAATGGAATTCTTTTATGATGCATTGAGCTTTTATCAAAAGAACAAATATAAGACGATTATTTTGGCAGGCTCAAAGCATCGCATGGAAAATCTTCACAGACAACTTGAAGATGAGAGTATTATTGCGACTTTAAGCGAGGATTTTGATGATTTACCTGATGATGGGAAAATATTGGTTACCCAAGGAGCACTTTCTTCGGGATTTGAATATCCGCTGATAAGAACGGTTGTAATAAGCGATAAAGAGATTTTTGGCGACAGAAAGAAAAAGCGCAAGAAAAAGGCGATAGGCCGTGAAAACAGAATAGAAAATTTCACCGACATAAGTGTGGGTGATTTTGTGGTGCATCAAAACCACGGAATAGGACAGTACACGGGAATAGAACGACTCACAGTGGAGGGGGCGCAGAAAGACTATTTAAAAATTGTATATAAGGGTGGGGACAGCCTTTATGTGCCGTCAGACCAGCTGAATCTTATATACAAGCACACCGCAAGAGGCGAGGGACAAGTGAAACTCAATAGCCTTGGCGGTCAGGAATGGAATCGTGCAAAGCAAAGGGTGAAAGAATCCTGTCAGGATATGGCAAAAGAGCTTGTTGAACTTTATGCCAAAAGGGAAACCTTGAGAGGAATTGAGTTTTCAAAGGATGCCCCGTGGCAAAAGGATTTTGAAGCAGCTTTCCCTTATGAAGAAACTGATGACCAGCTTCGATGTATTGAAGAAGTGAAACGGGATATGGAAAGACCAAGACCTATGGAACGTCTCCTTTGCGGTGACGTGGGCTACGGGAAAACCGAGGTGGCTATGCGTGCCGCTTTCAAAGCTATTATGGACGGATATCAGGTGGCATATCTTGTTCCAACAACCATTCTTGCAAATCAGCATTTTGTTAATTTCAGACAGAGAATGAAGGACTATCCCATCAACGTAGAAAACCTTTCACGTTTTTCAACACCCGCACAACAGAAAAAGACGGTCAAAGGACTGAAAGATGGAGAAATTGATATAGTAATTGGGACACACAAGCTCCTTCAGGAATCGGTGAGCTTCAAAAAGCTTGGGCTTTTGATTATTGATGAAGAACAAAGATTTGGGGTTGCCCACAAGGAAAAAATCAAGGAAATGAAAAAGGAAATAGACGTCCTTTCTCTCTCTGCAACGCCTATACCCAGAACTCTTCATATGTCAATGTCGGGGATTCGGGATATGAGTTTGCTTTCAGAGCCGCCTGAGGACAGATATCCCGTTGCCACATACGTTATGGAATTTGATGCTGATGTAATCCGTGAGGCAATAGCCAAAGAGTTATCAAGGGGCGGTCAGGTTTATTATCTTCACAACCGTGTTCAGGGGATTGAAAAGACAGCAAAAATGATTTCAGATATGATTCCTGATGCAAATGTTGCGACAGCTCATGGGAAAATGGCGGAAAGCCAGCTCGAAAAGGTTATGCTTGAGATGTCAAACGGTGAAATTGACGTGCTCGTTTGCACCACCATAATCGAAACAGGTCTTGATATAGCAAATGTAAACACCATAATAATTGAGGATGCGGACCGACTTGGACTTGCCCAGCTTTATCAGCTGAGAGGCAGAGTTGGTCGTTCAAATCGTCTGGCTTATGCATATCTCACATATCACAGAGACAAGGTTCTCAATGAGGACGCACAAAAAAGACTTAAGGCTATTCGTGAATTTACGGAGTTTGGCTCAGGCTTTAAAATTGCTATGCGCGACCTTGAAATCCGTGGCGCAGGAAACGTCATAGGCGTTCAGCAAAGCGGACATATGGACAGTGTGGGATATGATATGTATTGTAAGCTCTTGGGTGATGCAGTCCGTGAAATCAAGGGTGAGGAAATTATTGAAACAGTTGATACTTTGGTTGATTTTCCTGTCAGTGCATTTATTCCTGAAAACTATATCAGGGCACACAATCAGCGTATTGCGGCATACAAGAAGATTGCGGCTATTGAAACCGAAGAGGATTTTGAGGATGTATATGATGAACTTCTTGACAGATATGGGGATGTGACAGAAGTGGTACGCAATCTTATGACGGTTTCGCTTATACAAAAGATTGCGTCAAAGAAGAAGTTTACTGAACTGAAAGGTCAGAAAAACAGCCTGATTATGCTTTTTGACGGAGAAAATGCTCCCGATTTTTCAAACTTCGTTGAAAGCGAGTATATGAAAAACGGAAAGGCGCTAATAAAGTCCGGCAAAAAACCAAAGCTTATATGGAATTTTGACGAAACCGTAAAAGGCGAAAAATATCTTGAACTTATGAAAGAATTTATTGAAAAAGTGTAGACGATTTGGCTTTTTTGATGTATAATCAAATCAAGAAAAAAGAAAAGAGGCAAAGTATATGGAAAATGAAAATATAAGAGAAAACGAAAACTTAAACCCGGAAGAAACAGAAACTGAAAACGTGGTAGTTCCCGAAGAAATTTCTGCTGAAACGGTTGAAGGTGCGATTGAAGAAACCATTGAAGAAATGACACTGGAGGATGAAGAAGTTTCGTCTGATGAGGATATTATTGGCGAAGAGTGGCAGGTAGAGGATGCGCCAATAGCGGTGGAACTTACCGAAGAAGAGCTTGCAGCAATTCGTGAGGCAAAGAAAAAGAGAACAGCAAAAGTTTTGATTATTTCAGGAATTGTGGCGCTTTTCGTGGCTTTGTGTGCGGCTTTTTATTGTTACAGCGAGGGAGTGGGGAGCAAAACCGCAATTGATACTCCTATGCAGGTGAGCGAGCTTTACCTTACAGGCATGAATGACAATGTAAAATTCCAGTCACCTCTGACCACTATTTTCAAAACAATGCTTGGCAAGGAAAAAGATGCCGTTATGACCATCAACGGCAAAGCGGTGGATGAAGATATTTTTTCATATATAACAAATATGCTTGGACTTAACAGCGTTTCAAGTCTCATCCAGACAGGAATGCTGACGTCGATTGAAAATTTCAAGTGGGATATGCCAGAATATACCACTGGACTTTCTTATCTTGAATATGCCAAGGGGCTTGGACTCAACAGCCTTATACCCATTTATTCCTTGGTGGCAGACGGCGAAAAACACGGTATTGCACTCACTGAGGAAGAAGAGAAAAAAATCAGAGATGGCATTGAAGAGTTGAAAGCTCAATATGGTGAAAATTTTGAGCTTGCTCTCAAACAGAACGGCTTTGACAGCGAAGAAACTATGTTTGAAGTTCAAAAAATTGATGCACTTGCAGAAAAAACATCAAAGGATGTTCAAGCTGACATTTCAAAATATGTGTCTACCGATGAAATCATCAAAAATGAAGCACAAGAAAAGGTAACCGTAAAGCATATTCTTATTGCTTTTGATAGCGACATGACAGGTGATGTTACTGACGAGATGAAAGACACAGCAAAGAAGACTGCAGAAGAAGTTCTTGCAAAAGTGAAGAAAGGCGAAGATTTTGACAAGCTCGTTGAGAAATACAACCAGGACCCTGGTGCCACTGACGAGGGTTACACCTTTGCGGCTGATGGTTCTATGGTTAAAGCCTTTGAGGATGCATCCTTTGCTCTCAAGGTGGGCGAGACAAGCGAATTGGTGGCGACTTCATATGGCTACCACATAATCAAAAGGATTGAACGAAAAGTAAGTATGCAGGATTATATGGAATACATTATGAGCACATCAAAGGTAAAAATCAAAAAAGGCAAATTTAATGATACAGGTATCACGATAAATCTTGAAGACTATTTTGGAGCGCCTGCAGAATAATACACAAAAGGCAACTGCTGTGACTGCGGTTGCCTTTGACTTAATTTTTATGAAAAATACCAAAGACAGGTGGTGAGGCTATGTCAGCTTATTCAATAATTTCATCTCTTCTCAGCTATGTGTTTACAACCATAATTTATCTTTTTATTTTCAGTGTAATAGCTCTTATCTATATGGACATAAAGAAAATGGGAAAGAAAGAAAAGGACGAGCAGGCAGATACCTCTTGTCTTAAAGATAAAAGCGTTGACCATTATGGGATTTTAAAAACTGTGAAAAACAAAAAAATGGGCGATGTTAAGATAAAAGCTGCCTATCGCATAAATGGAAAAGGCGTAATAATAGGTCGCAGCAAGGACTGTGACATATGCATAAATCACAAATTTGTGTCGGTTGAGCATTTTCAGGTGTGGTATGACGAGGGCTGCTGGTACTTGGGTGATATGGGCAGCAAAAACGGTACATACTTAAACGGCACAAGAATCAAAAAAGTGAAGGTTTTGCAAAGTGGTGACAGCATAGCTTTTGGCGGATTTGAGTTCATATTCAGGGAGGAAGACTGATGAAAAGGGCAAATTACAGACTGCCCGCGTATCTTCTTGTTATTATGAATGTGCTCGGGTTTTTGCTTGTGTTTATGGCAAATGATTATCAGCTTAACGTTCTTTACGTGGGGCTTGGTATGATGTGCCTTTTTTTGCTTATATACTCAATATTGGTGATTTGCCGGATGGGGGATAAATTTTTGGTGCTTATTGCATCCATGCTTATGACCATAGGCGTTCTTATGCTGTGCAGGCTCAATATTGTGACGGGAGCAAGGCAAATTGTGTGGATTGGCATCGGTGGCATTGTGTTTTTTGCTACATACACGATTTATTACAATATTCGTTTCTGGCACAAGCTGTGGTTTTTGTATGCTGCTTTGGGAGTGGCGCTTTTTGTTATAACTCTTGTTTTCGGAAAGACAGTTAATGGCTCAAAAAACTGGATTGACATTGGGCCTATCGCCTTTCAGCCCTCAGAAATAACAAAAATTCTTTATGTTATGTTCCTTTCCTGCCATTATTCAAAATCTTGGGAAAAACCGTTTCTCAGGGTTTCTCCTATGTATATGACGGGGTTTGTGACATACACTTACATTTTGTTTCTTATGCTTCAGCGTGACTGGGGTACAATTTTGGTTATATTTTCCATATTCATTTTTATGATATACATTTATGAAGAGAAAAAGTGGTTTCTCTGGGCAAACGTGGGTGCGGCAACGGTTGTGGCTCTCATTGGTTACGAGTTCTTGTATCATATTCAGGTGCGTGTTGGGGTATGGCTTGACCCTTGGGCTGATGTTTCAAACAAAGGCTATCAGATTGCCCAGTCACTTTTTGCTATTGCATCGGGAGGATATTTTGGCAGAGGTCTTGGCAACGGCTCACCTCATTATATACCCGAGGTGCATACTGATTTTATTTTCTCTGCGATATGTGAGGAAATGGGTGTCTTTGGCGGTGCGGCAGTTATTATTTTGTTCTTTTTGCTTTTTTACAGATGCTTCAAGGTTACACTCAATGCTGAAAATGAATATAATAAGGCGGTTGGTGCAGGGCTTACACTTATGTTTGCACTCCAAACTTTCATAATCATCGGCGGTGTAACGAAGTTTATTCCCCTGACGGGCATAACCTTGCCTTTTGTGAGTTATGGCGGAACATCCATTGTTGTCAGCTTTGCGTCACTTGGAATAATTCAGGCGATTTCTGCCATTGAGGACAGAAAGGGGGCGGAAGCACTTGAACAATAACAGAAAAATTATCCGTGTACTTGTTGTGGTTTCGGCGCTTTTTCTCATGCTTCTTACATACCTTTTGTATTTCAATATGTTTGAAGCGAAATCCGTAGCTACCAATCCGTATAACCGCAGACAGTGGGACGACGAAAAATATGTTACACGTGGTACGATTTATGACAATGACGGCGTGGTTCTTGCTGAAACTGTCGGGGACGGTGAAACGATAAAACGTGAATATCCCTATGGCAGACTTTACAGCCACGTTATCGGGTATTGTTCTCAGGTTTACGGAAAAAGTCTGCTTGAAAGAGAGTTTGACAGCGACCTTTTGGGAAAGGGCGATATTGATATTTTTCAAGGCAACAAAAAGAAAGGCTTTGACCTCAACCTTACCATAAAAAATTCTCTGCAAAAATATGCTTATGAACAGCTGAGGGGGAAGAAGGGCGCAATAGTGGCGCTTGAGCCACAAAGCGGAAAGATACTTGCTATGGTGAGTCTTCCTGACTTTGAGCCATCAGCGGACAATCTTGAAAAGAACTGGAACGATATTGTCGAAGATGAGTCGGCACCGCTTGTTGCAAGAGCGTTTTCGGGGCTTTACCCACCGGGCTCAACCTACAAAATAGTGACAGCTGCCGCGGCTTTTGAGAACGGTTTTCTGGGGCAAACTTTCGAGGATACAGGAGCGTTTGAAAAGGGTGATTTGAAGGTTGAAAATTTCGGCAACAAAAAGTATGGCGAGATTTCCTTTGAACGTGGCTTTGAGGTGTCCAGCAACCAGATTTTCTGCACAGTGGGCTTTGAACTGGGAAGTGAAAAGGTTCTTGAAATTGCCGAAAGATTTGGAGTAGGCAAAAATATTGATTTTGATATTGATGCATCAAGCAGCCGCATTGAATACAAAAAAATGACAGACGAAGATGCTGCTCTTGTGTCAATAGGTCAGGGACAGCTTCTTGTTTCACCTCTTCATATGGCTATGATTTGTGGCGGAATCGCAAATGACGGAGTTATGATGACGCCATATGTGGTGGACAGCGTGACGAAGAATGAAGCCGTTATCAGTAAAACTCGTCCCAAAACCTTTGCGCAGCCAATAGACAAAGGGTGTGCAGATTATATCAAGGAGCTTATGGTGAATACGGTGAAATCAGGTACGGGAAGCCGTGCATCAATCTGGGGGATTGACGTTGCGGGAAAGACGGGAACTGCTGAAAATGAGACGGAAAAAGACCACGCTTGGTTTGTGGGTTTTGCACCTGCTGATGCGCCACAAATAGCTGTTGCAGTGGTCATTGAAAATTCAGGTAAAAGCGGTGGGGATGTGGCGGCACCCATTGCGGGGAATATTATAAGAAAATACCTTGGAAAATAAATTCGGAGAAAATAAATGAAAAATTGCAAAATGACGGTTGCCTATGACGGAACAAAGTACAATGGCTGGCAAAAGCAGGGCAACACAAACAACACCATTCAGGAAAAATTTGAAAATATTTTGGAAAGAATGACAGGACATAAAACAGAGGTACACGGCTCGGGCAGGACGGACAAAGGCGTTCACGCAAAAGGACAGGTTGTCAGCTTCAAACTGAAATCCGATTTTGAAGATGAAGAAATCCTTGAATATATAAACAGATATTTGCCTGAAGACATAAGCGCCTTGGATATATGTGAGATGGATGAACGTTTTCACGCCCGGCTTTCGGCGAAACGAAAGACCTATATTTACAGGTTTTGGAACAGTCCCATTCACAACGCTTTTGAACATCGATTTTTGTATACTGTGGAGGATAAGCTTGATATAGAGAAAATGCAGAAAACCGCCGAGAACTTTTTGGGAAAGCATGACTTTCTTGGTTTTTCATCGGTGAAGAAAACAAAAAAATCCACTGTGAGAACTATATACAGGTCAAAAATTGAAAGATGTGGAAATGAAATAAAGTTTATTGTGACTGCTAATGGTTTTCTTTATAATATGGTGAGAATTATGGCAGGAACAGTTCTTGAAGTGGGACTTTCAAAGCGTGAGCCAGATAGCGTTTTTGAGGTTTTTGAAAAAAAGGACAGAAACCTTGCAGGGACTACTTTACCGGGCAAAGGACTTTCGCTCCTCTCAGTGGAATATATGGATTGATTCTTTTAAATCGTTCAGGGTATTTAATGCAGAAAGTGTTAAATGTTGCCTTAAAAGATGTTTTGAAGTCATAAATAATATTGCAAATAGATGGTGAAAAAATATGAAAATTTTTACAATTACATTAAATCCCGCTTTTGATGTGCATTTAGGGATTGAAAGACTCAAACTGCATACTGAAAATTATGCATATTCAGTAGCAAAGCATGCCGGCGGTAAAGGAGTAAACATTTCAAGGGCACTAAAAAGTTTTGGCATTGAAAATATGCCGTTTCTTGTTCTTGGGAAATCAGGCGGTGCAGAGTTTTTGGATTTGTTGAAAAAAGACGGGCTTTTGTGCCGTACCATTATGACTGATGGAATGGTTCGCGAAAACATTACGCTTCATGCAAGTGACGGTGAAACCCGTATAAGCACTGAGGGCTGCGAAATAAGTGAAACTATCTTTGAGGAGCTGTTTGGTAGTATAAAAAATGAATGTAATGAAAATACGATAGTTACATTTACAGGCAGACTTCCCAAAGGAATTTCAAAAGAAAAAGCTGCAGAATTTCTTTTGAAAATAAGGGAGTTTGGCTTGAAAGTAGTAGTGGATTGCAATTCGTTTTCAAAGGACGAGCTTTTCAGGATAAAGCCATTTTTGATAAAACCAAACGAGCAGGAAATTGCACAGCTGACAGGGAAAAAGGCTGAAAACACTGAGGATGCTTTGAAGCTTGCAGAGGAACTTTGTGAAAAAGGAATAGAAAACGTGATTGTTTCTCTTGGGGAACAGGGTTTCTCGTACTGCAATAAAAACCATAAATTTATTATATCAGTGCCTAAAGTGGAGGTGATTTCAACCATAGGTGCAGGGGACAGCCTGATTGCAGGCTTTGTTGCGGGAATGATAAAGGGTTTTGGCGTAGAGGAAACTCTCAGACTTGCGGCAGCGTTTGGAACGGCTGCGTGTCGTACAGTGGGAACAAATCCACCCCAAAGAAAAGAAATTGACAAAATATTTGAAAGGGTTATTTGCCAAAAAGTTTAAATGGCAAAAGACAGAGGTGAAAGACGTGTTAAAAAGTATATTTGCACCAACGGATATGACAGTTGGAAAACCATGGAAGAGTATAATTACATTTACTTTGCCAATGATAATAGGAAATATTGCTCAACAGCTTTACAGCACGGTTGACAGTATTGTGGTTGGAAGATACATAGGTGACAATGCCCTGGCGGCAGTGGGAAGTGCAACCCCCATACTGAATATGCTATTGGTGTTGTTTATTGGTATATCAACAGGCACAAGCATAATGGTTTCTCAGTATTTCGGAGCAAAAAACAGAGATGGACTTTCCCGCACCATAGGGACAAGTATTACCATTACGGCTGTTGCTTGCATTCTGCTGATTCTGGTGGCAACACCGTTTATAAGACCGGTACTCGTTATGCTAAATACCCCGGAGACAATTATTGACGGATGTGCAGATTATCTTATGATATCCCTTTTGGGTATGGCGGGGCTTGGCTATTACAACATATTGAGTGGTGTTATAAGAGGTCTCGGTGATTCCTTTTCGGCACTTATCTATCTTTTGGTTGCGACCGTTATAAATATTGTTCTTGACATATATTTCGTTGCAAACATTGGAATGGGAGTAGGAGGAGTGGCGCTTGCTACAGTTATTGCCCAAATTATATCCTCAATTTTGTGTCTTATAAAGCTTGCAAGGATGAAAGAATTTTTCGACTTTGGTTTTAAATATTTAAAACCTGTTTCAAAGTTTGTAAATACCACGATAAAGCTTGGACTCCCGTCAGGACTTACTCAGGCAATTTTTTCGTCAGCTATGATAATTGTTCAGTCCCTTACAAATCAGTTTGGTGAATTGTTTATTGCCGCGAATGTAGTGATTATGCGCGTTGACGGATTTGCTATGATGCCAAACTTTTCTTTTGGAATGGCACTTACCACTTATGCAGGACAAAACGTAGGTGCAGGTCTTTATGACCGTGTAACACAAGGCGCAAAGCAGGGGACATGGCTTGCAGCAGGTTGTTCAGCAATCATCACAGTAATAATCCTTATATTCGGCAAAAACCTTATGGGAATTTTCACCGAGACAGATGCTCTTGTGTCCACCAGCTATTATCTCATGAAAATTCTGGCGGCAGGATATATTGCTGTTGCGGTTACACAAAGCCTTTCAGGAATTATGCGTGGTGCGGGTGACACAATGACGCCTATGTGGATTTCACTCATCACAACAGTGGCACTTCGAGTTCCCGTGGCATACGGAATTTCGTACCTGACAAGAACCCCTGAACTTCCCTTTGGAAGATGTGAGTGTATTCAGATTTCACTGCTTATTTCCTGGGTAATGGGCGCTGTTATCACTGCGGTGTTTTATAGATTTGGAAAGTGGAAAAACAAGGCTATTTATTGATAAGTTTGTCATTTTAAGACAAAAATAAAAATGATCTTGATAAAGAACAGAAAATATGATAAAATATAAACTCGAGATTGAAGGTTTTGGGAGGAAATCGGCTTATGATTTTGGGCGTTGACTTTGGTGACAGCCGTACAGGGTATGCAACATCTGATGCACTTGGGTTTTCGGCACACACACTTGAAACCTATGCCGAAAAAAATATGAACAAGGTGGCGCTCCACACGGCAGAGCTTGCTAAGAAACTCGGAGCCCAAAAAATTGTTCTGGGTTTTCCCAAAAATATGAATGGAACTGTGGGTGAACGCGGAAAAAAAACAAAAGCTTTTGCGAAGCTTTTGGAGACTTTGGTTGATTGCCCCATTATTTTGTGGGATGAAAGACTTACTACGGTTTCGGCACACAATCTTATGAATGAAACAAATGTTCGCGGCAAAAAGCGCAAGGACAGCGTTGACAAAATTGCTGCAGCGTTTATATTACAAGCCTTTCTGGACAGCGGTTCAGGGGTTTAAAATAAAGAAAAGAGGTATTTAATATGTCAGAAAATTTTGAAAATGAAATGAATGAATACAAAATTGACCTTTTTGATGATGAGGGCAACAAGCAGACGGTTGTTCATCTTGACACTGTCCAGATTGACGGTCAGGATTATGTTGTTTGCATTCCTTACAAAGAGGACGAGGATGAAGATGAGATTGATGAGGTGTTCATCCTCAAAATGCTTGAAAGAGAAGACGGAACATATGAGCTTGCATATGAAGAAGACCTTGAACTTCTTGACAGAGCATACGAAGAATTTAAGGCTCGCAACGCAGACGAGTTTGATTTTGAAGACTAAAACAGAAAAACATGACTTATCGGATAGCTTTGCCGTCCGATAATGTCTTTTTTGGGGAGTATGTTGGTCAGCCAAAGCAGAAAAGGTGGTTTTTGAGATAGTACTGATTATTGCAGAAAAACCAAGTCTTGCCAGAAATATTATGGCAGGCATTGGAAAAATGACAAAGCATGACGGATATTTTGAGGGCGCGGGTTATGTTGTGACCTGGGCTTTTGGTCACCTTTTTTCTCTGGCGGATGTTGAGGAATATTCAAACTCCAAGGAAGAAAATCCCAGATGGACAATGAATAATTTGCCTTGTTTCCCCGAGGAATTTAAGTTTGAGATAAAAAAGGACAACACAAAAAAAACTGACAGTGGAGCAAAGAAACAGTTTGAAATTATAAAGAGCCTTTGTAATCGTACGGACATTGACACCATAATCAATGCAGGCGACGCTGATCGCGAAGGAGAAATCATAGTCAGAACTTGCATTCAAAAGGCTCTTGGGGATACCAAGAAAGATTTAAAAAGGATTTGGCTTCCTGACCAGACACCCCAGACGGTGAAAGAGGCGCTTCAAAACTTAAAAAGCGAAAGCGAATATGACAATCTGGCGAATGAGGGTTATGCGAGGACTTTTACGGATTGGCTTTATGGG
Organism: Clostridia bacterium; assembly: GCA_017620615.1. Lineage (GTDB taxonomy): Bacteria > Bacillota > Clostridia > Monoglobales > Monoglobaceae > SIG440. The sequence continues at coordinate 74,607 of JAGAUW010000006.1, forward strand.
GTAAATCTTACGCGCTATGCAACGCTCAGGTCAGGGACATTGCTCCGGGTGGGCAGAGTGATTGTGCCCATTGTGAAGGCGATTTACGACAGGGATATGTCAATCAGAAATTTTGTGCCCGAAATCTACTATGCAGCAGTAAGTAAGGCGGTCACAAACGGCGAAGAAATTGAACTGACGAGCAAAAATAGGTTTTCTAAAAACGAACTTCAAAAAGCAAAGGAGCTTTGCGACAGATATAACGATGCGGAAGCCACAGTTACTGCAAAAAAGAAGAAAAAAGATAAGCTGAATCCACCAAAGCTCTATTCTCTTACAAAGCTCCAGAACTATCTGGGAAAGCGATACAAAATGTCAATGGCTGAAAGCCTTGGAATTCTTCAGGGACTTTATGAAAAGGGATATGTGACGTATCCAAGGACCAACTCTGAATATCTTGCTGTGGCCGAGCAGGGCAAAATGAAAACGATCCTCGCATCTGTGAAAGAGCTTGGATATCCGGTGGAGTTTCGGTTTGACAAGAAAATTTTTGACGATTCAAAGATTGAATCCCACTCAGCGCTTACGCCTACATACAAAATTCCTGATAAAAACAAGCTCAGCGAAAATGAGCTTAAGGTTTACAGCAGCATTATGCGGCGTTTTGTGGCAGTTTTCTGTTCGGAAGAATGTACGGTAGAAAAGACGGAGATAACTGTCTCGGTGGGAGATTTTGAGGAATTCAGTCTCAAGGGAACTGTTATACAAAGTCCTGGCTGGACAACATATGATTACTACAACAAAAAAGATAAAATCTTGCCGCCTCTTGAAAAAGGCGACAGGGTAAATATAAATTTCGTGCCGGTGGAAAAAGAAACTTCACCGCCGAAACATTATACAATAGAAACCCTCAACAACTACCTCAAAAATCCTTTCAAGGACGAAAAACAACAGCTTGGGGAAAGAGAGGCAGAAGAAGAGGAATACCGTGCAATGTTTGAAGGGCTTGAGCTTGGCACAGAGGCGACCCGAACAGGAATAATTGACAACGCACGGAAAAGTGAGTATATACTTCTGAAGAAAGATACATATACGATTCTACCCGCGGGCGAGCATCTGGTGGAGTCTTTAGCCAGAATGAATATAATTATGGACAAATTCAAGACCTCCCAGATGGGTGTATCTTTAAAAAAAGTTTTCCGTGGTGAAAGCAGTGTTTCCGATTCAGTTGAAATGGTTAGGAATGAAATAACGGAAATCTTCAATACAGCAAAACAGGGTGGCGAAAACTTTGACGGATTTGTGGGTGACATTGTGGGCAAGTGTCCCATTTGTGGCAGAGACGTGAAAAGGACACGTTTTGGCTATGGCTGCAGTGGTTATCGTGAGGGTTGCAAATTTTCTGTAAGCAATCTGATATGCAGCAAGGTAGTATCGATTGATAATATAAGAAAAATTCTTGAGAACGGTTCAAGCGAACTCATTTCAGGTTTTGTCTCCAAAAAGAACGGAAAAGAGTTTTCGGCAAAGCTTGCCCTTGAGGACGGGAAAGTTGTCTTTAAATTCTAAGAATATGTATAAAGGAGATTACAAAAATGTTTTGTATCAAAGAAAAACATACATTAAACCCAACTGTTACAAAAATGGTTATTGATGCTCCTCTTGTTGCAAAAAAGGCACAAGCCGGACAGTTCATAATTTTAAGAGTTGATGAAGAGGGCGAAAGAATCCCCCTTACCATAGCAGATTATGACAGAGATAATGGCACAGTCACCATTATATTTCAGGTGGTAGGAGCCACCACAAAACAGTTGAATAGTCTTGAAGCGGGCGAGTATATCTGCGATTTTGTTGGTCCTTTGGGAAAGGCGTCCGAGGTGAAAGGCCTTAAAAAAGTGGCTGTTATCGGTGGCGGTGTAGGTTGTGCTATTGCCTATCCGACAGCTAAAGCCCTAAAAGAAAATGGTGCAGAAGTTCACACGGTGGCAGGCTTCAGAAACCGTGACCTTGTTATTCTTGAAGAAGAATTTAAGGCTGTCAGTGATAAGTTTGTAATGGTTACCGATGATGGTTCTTATGGTGAAAAGGGCCTTGTTACTGATGCACTTCGCAAACTGGTTGAAAGCGGCGAAAAATATGACGAGGTCATTGCCATAGGTCCTCTTGTGATGATGAAATTTGTTTCACTGCTTACAAAGGAATTGGGAATAAAAACTATTGTAAGTATGAATCCCATAATGATTGACGGCACAGGTATGTGCGGAGGCTGCAGACTTACTGTTGGCGGAGAAATGAAGTTTGCTTGTGTTGATGGGCCGGATTTTGATGGACATCTGGTGGATTTTGATGAGGCAATGAGGCGCTCATCTATTTACAAGGAAACTGAAAGACACCGTTATGAAGAAAGCTGCAATCTTTTTAAGGAGGACAAAAACAATGGCTAATATGTCACCGAAAAAGAATGAAATGCCCGTTCAGGCACCAGATATAAGAAATAAAAATTTCAGCGAGGTGGCTTTGGGTTATACAGAAGAGCAGGCTATTGATGAGGCACAAAGATGCCTCAATTGCAAACATAGGCCTTGTGTTTCAGGTTGTCCTGTGAAAATTAACATTCCTATATTTATTGAGAAAGTTGCCCAGGGTGATTTTGAGGGGGCTTATGAAGTTATTTACAAACAAAGTTCACTTCCTGCTGTCTGTGGCAGAGTTTGTCCTCAGGAAACACAGTGCGAATCGAAATGTGTGAGAGGGATAAAGGGTGAGCCTGTGGCAATAGGCAGACTTGAACGCTTTGTGGCAGACTGGCATATGGCAAACGTAACCGAAAAGGCAAACACGGTGCCAACTCAAAACGGCAAAAAGGTGGCTGTTATCGGTTCAGGACCGTCAGGGCTCACTTGTGCCGGAGACCTTGCAAAGCTGGGTTACAGTGTCACTGTTTTTGAAGCACTCCATACAGCCGGCGGTGTTCTTGTTTATGGAATTCCTGAGTTCAGGCTTCCAAAAGATATTGTAAAACGTGAGATCGAAAACCTCAAAGCACTTGGTGTTGAAATTGTTACCAATGCAGTAATTGGTAAAACTCTTACGGTGGATGAGCTTTTTGATATGGGCTTTGAGGCTGTGTTTATCGGATCAGGCGCAGGTCTTCCAAGGTTTATGAATATTCCGGGAGAGAGTCTTAATGGTGTATATTCTGCAAATGAATTTCTTACCCGTACAAATCTTATGAAAGCTTACAAGGAAGATTCCAAGACCCCCATAATGCACGCAAAACGTGTTGCGGTGGTAGGCGGAGGAAATGTGGCTATGGATGCGGCACGTTGTGCAAAAAGGCTTGGTGCTGACGATGTTTACATAGTTTACAGACGTTCAATGGAAGAAATGCCAGCAAGACGTGAGGAAGTGGAGCACGCTGAGGAAGAGGGTATCATTTTCAAAACCCTCAACAATCCGGTAGAAATCATCGGAAATGAACAGAATTTTGTAAATGGTATCAAGTGTGTAAAAATGGAACTTGGTGAGCCTGATGAATCAGGTAGGCGCAGTCCTGTGGTGGTAGATGGTTCTGAGTATATTCTGGATGTGGATGCAGTTATAATGTCAATCGGAACATCGCCAAATCCCCTTATAAGAAGCACCACGGATGGTCTTGATACGGACAGACGTGGTTGCATAATTACGAAGGATGAAACGGGACTTACAAGCCGCGAAGGCGTTTATGCCGGCGGCGATGCCGTTACCGGTGCAGCAACAGTTATTCTTGCCATGGGGGCGGGAAAGTCTTCTGCAAAGGCGATTGATGAATATTTGAAAAATAAATAGGTAAAAAGAGAACCTTGTAACCGAGTTGGTTACAAGGTTTTCATTATACAATAAAAAAGCACCCAGCAAAATGCTGAGTGCTTTTGGTGCGAGTATTCATAACGTGTCAAAAATAGAAAAAGTGTCCGTAACATACGTTACGAACACTCGATATGGTCGGGATGACAGGATTTGAACCTGCGGCTCCTTCGTCCCGAACGAAGTGCCCTACCAAGCTGGGCCACATCCCGAAATTCTTTAAAACGACTCTTGATATTATACTATGAAATGCCTATTGTGTCAATCCTTTTTTTGAAAAAGAATGCCAAAAGGCGCTTCGTTTTTTGTTGTGACGGAGTTTTGACTAAATCTTGACTTTAAAAGATAACTGTGTTACAATATGTAGTAGTTATACAAGCTTTTGTATCCAAATTGGCGGATTTTGGCTTGTGATTTGATTCGTTGATTTTTGAAAGGCGGGGTTTTGCAATGCAGGAAGAAAAAAGAAAGGCTCTTGAGAGTGTCTTTGGGCAGATAGAGAAACAATACGGAGCAGGGGCGGTTATGCGCCTTGGTGAAAAAACAAGTGCAGAGGTTGAGGCTATTCCCACAGGCTCAATGTCACTTGATATTGCTTTGGGTATCGGTGGTGTTCCCCGAGGAAGAATTGTGGAAATTTACGGACCTGAATCTTCGGGTAAAACAACCGTTGCTCTTCATATTGTTGCTGAAGCACAAAAAAAGGGCGGCGAAGCGGCATTCATTGATGCCGAGCACGCACTTGACCCCGTTTATGCTGAAAAGCTTGGCGTAAGAATCGATGACCTTATTGTGTCACAGCCTGACACAGGTGAACAGGCTCTGGAAATAACCGAACAGCTGGTGCGCTCGGGTGCTATTGATGTTATTGTTATTGACTCGGTTGCGGCACTCGTTCCAAAACAGGAAATCGAGGGTCTTATGGGTGATTCACACGTTGGTCTTCAGGCAAGACTTATGTCCCAGGCACTTAGAAAGCTTACTTCAGTTGTGAGCAAATCCAACACAACAGCGATTTTCATAAACCAGCTTCGTGAAAAGGTTGGAGTTATGTTTGGTAACCCTGAAACAACAGCAGGTGGTCGTGCTCTCAAATACTATTCTTCAGTAAGGCTTGATGTCCGCCGCGTTGAGACGGTTAAGGGCGATGACGGTGCAATCGGAAACCATACAAAAGTCAAGGTTGTTAAAAACAAGGTTGCTCCGCCCTTTAAAGAGGCTGAGTTTGATATTATTTATGGTGAGGGAATTTCCAAAACAGGAAATATTGTTGATGTAGGTGTTGATTTTGGAATTATCCAAAAATCAGGCTCCTGGTTCTCGTATGAGGGAGAAAAGCTTGGTCAGGGAAGAGAAACGGTTAAACAGCTTCTGGCTGAAGACCCGGCCCTCTGCTTTGAAATTGAACAGAAGATAAGAGAAAAAGCGGGACTTCCATTGATTTCTGAGGAGAAGAGTGACGGTCAGGAAATGTCTACGGCATTTTCGCCCGTTCCAAAGCCTACTTCAAAGAAGAGATAATTTGGTGTGGTGCAAGGCAAAGCTTTTGCACCATTACCTTTTGTAAAGGCGGGGTATTGTGGAATTTGAAAAAGCCAAGAAAATAGCCGCAAAGCTTATATCTTTCAAAATGTATACCATGGATGAGGTTTATAAAAAGCTCATTCAAAAAGGGATTTCTGGTGAAATCGCAGAGCAGACGGTGGGGGAATTCTGCAAAGCGGGGATTTTGAATGATGAGGAATATGCAAAGGCATATATCCACGATGGACTTTTGGTCAATATGAAAGGTGCTTTCAGGATAAAGCAGGAGCTCATTCAAAAGGGCATTGCATCATCAATTATTGAAAAAGCGTTCAGGGACACGGATATTGATGAAGCAGCTATGCTTGAAGAATATGTAAGGCTCAGGTTTGACGGAAAAGTTTTTTTCGATTGGAAAGAAATTGAAAAAGCAAAAGCCCATCTTTTGAGACGGGGCTTTGGAATTTATGAGATAAATAAATGCTTTGAAAACATTGGAATAAAAGTTGTGAGAGGTGAAGACGCTTGAAAAAGGTTTCCCTTGTGTCACTGGGTTGTTCAAAAAACCTTGTTGATGCAGAAGGAATGCTGGGCATCCTTGAAAAAGACGGTTTTGAGATTTTAAACAGCGAGGAAGATGCCGACATAATGATTATAAACACCTGTGCGTTTATTGATGATGCAAAGCAGGAATCCATTGACTGCATAATGGAGCACATTGAATATAAGAAAAAGTATCCTGAAAGAATTCTTGTTGTCACGGGTTGTATGAGTCAGAGATATAAGGAAGAAATGCTCAGCGAAATTCCTGAAATAGATATAGTTATCGGCACAAATGAATATCATAAAATTGCAGAGATAATAAAAAATCATATTTCGGGGAAAGCGGAAATACATTGCTCGGATGAATATATGGACTGTGGAGCACTACCGAGGGTTGTTACCACACCGCCGTATATGGCATACCTTAAAATCGCTGAGGGCTGTGATAACAATTGCACATATTGTGTTATCCCGTCTATCAGAGGAAGATACAGAAGCCGAAAGATTGAAGACATTGTGTCGGAAGCCAGAAAAATGGCTCAAGACGGCGTGCGTGAACTTGTGGTCATCGCTCAGGATACCACACGGTATGGAATGGATATTTACGGTGAATATTGTCTCCCGAAACTTCTTGATAAGATTTGCGAGATTGAGGGTATCAAATGGATAAGGCTTCATTATTGCTATCCTGAGCTTGTAACTGATGAACTTATTGAAACAGTGGCAAAACAGGAGAAAATTTGCAATTATTTTGATATACCCATACAACATGCAAGCGATAGGATATTAAAGCTTATGGGAAGACGAACCAACAAGGCGCAGATTTGCGATGTGATAAAAAAACTTAGGGAAAGAATCCCTGACGTTATTTTTAGAACATCTCTCATCGCGGGATTTCCTACTGAGACAGAGGAAGAGTTTGATGAATTACGCGAGTTTATAACCTGGGCAGAATTTGACAGACTTGGGGTTTTTGCATATTCTCAGGAAGAGGGTACTGCTGCGGCAAGGCTTCCTGGACAGCTTGATGAAGAAGAAAAGAAAAACCGTCAGGAAGTTATTATGATTGACCAGGCGGCAGTATCTGAAGAACTCAACAGCAAAAAAGTCGGCAAGGTTTTTGAAGTTTTAGTTGAAGACTATGACAGTATAATAAAGCAGTATTTTGGAAGAACCTATGGCGATTCGGAAGAAATTGACGGAAAGGTTTTCTTCACATCAAGTGAAAAACACAAACCAGGAGATTTCGTTATGGTTGAAATTCTTGATTATATGGAATATGATTTATACGGAAAATTTATTAAGGGGGAAGTTTAAATGAATACTCCAAACAAATTGACTTTAATAAGAGTAATTTTGGTGCCTGTTTTTATGTGGGCGTTTCTTGAGGGTTTTGATGTTTTGGCGATTGTGATTTTTGCATTGGCGGCAATTACTGATCAGCTTGACGGACATCTGGCACGTAAAAACAATCAGGTTACCACATTTGGAAAGCTTATGGACCCTATTGCAGACAAGGTTCTTACCATTGCGGCACTTGTTTGCTTTGTTGAGGCAGGCGTTGATTTTGTGAATTCGTGGGTTGTTATGCTGGTTATTGCACGTGAACTTATTGTTACGGGTATAAGGCTTATTGCTGTTGGTGAAAATCAAGTTATTGCTGCAAGCCCATGGGGAAAAGCAAAAACAGTTTCACAAATGGTTACACTTATTGCTGTTATGATTGACAGAATAATCCCTTTGAGAATTGGTGAAAGTCAGTTTTTGTGCCTTACATTCTGGTTGGTTGTTTTGACGGTTGTCCTTACAATCTATTCAGGAGTTGATTACGTTGTCAAAAATCGTCGGCTTATAACTTTTAAATAAAAATCATATTTTACCAAAAAAATAGTAAAATTTGTATTGACGGAAACAAGCCTTTGTGGTATTATTATTCCAACATAACAATAAGGAGGATTTCTAATGGATGTTTTGAAGAAGATACAGGAAATTACAGCAGACCAACTTGATGTTGATGAAAGCCTCATTACTATGGAAGCTTCGTTTATCAATGATCTTGAAGCAGATTCGCTGGATTTGGTACAGTTGATGATGGCCTTTGAGGAAGAGTTTGATATGGAAATTTCGGACGAAGAAGCCGAAGAAATATCAACAGTGGGTGATGCAGTCAACTACATCAAAGAACACCAGAAATAAATTTTCGCGGACTGTCATTTTATGACGGTCCGTTTTTTTACTGGCAAAACAAAAGAGGGTAATATAATGAATATTGAATATAGCTTTAACGATAAAAATTTGCTCGAGCTTGCGCTTACACATATTTCACTGGCAAATGATTTGAAGAAGGAAAGCAACCAACGGCTTGAATTTTTGGGTGACAGTGTTTTGTCTTATATTATAGCGACAAAGCTTTATCAGTTGTATCCAAAGCTTGATGAGGGCGGACTTACGAGACTCCGTGCGTCTTTGGTATGCGAGAAATCATTGGCGAGCCTTGCAAGAAAGCTTGATTTGGGAAGCGGAATAAAGCTTGGCAACTCCGAAAAAAGAAGCGGCGGAGGGAAGAAAGATTCCATTCTCGCGGATACTTTCGAGGCAGTGCTTGGTGCAATTTATCTTGATAGCAGCATAGAGACAGCAACCGAGTGGACTTTAAGAGTGTTTGGAGATGAAATAAACAATCTTGAAGAAATGGATGGTAAAAATTACAAGTCAGAGCTTCAAATTTATTTCCAGAAAAGAGACAAGAACACTGAGGTTGTGAAGTATAAGCTGAAGAAAAAAATCGGACCTGACCACAATCCTGAATTTTTGGTTGAAACCGTTTATCAGGGAAAGGTTATCGGTGAGGGAAAGGGCAAAAGCCGAAAGGCGGCGGAACAAAGTGCGGCAAAAGATGCTTTTGAAAAAATGGGAAACAAAAAATGAGAAAATATAATTTGCCGATTTTTATTCCCCATCGAGGTTGTCGTCACGACTGTGTATTTTGCAATCAGCGGAAAATAACGGGGGTTGATACGGAAATCACGCCCAATTATGTGAGAAATCGCATAAAGGAATTTTTGTCGACTATTGATACAGAAAATTCATCTGTGGAGATTGCCTTTTTTGGTGGAAGCTTTACGGGACTTGAAGTGGGCACGCAGGAGGCGTTTTTAAAGGTCGCTTGTGAGTTTTCTGACCAGATTTCAGGGATAAGGCTTTCTACACGACCTGATTATATAAATCCTGAAATAATTGAGCTTATGAAGAAATACAACGTCACTACTGTGGAACTTGGAGTACAGAGCAGTGATGATGATGTGCTAAGACTTAACAACCGTGGACACAAGTTTTTGGATGTGGTCAATGCATCAAAGTTTATAAAGAATGCGGGGATAACCCTTGGACACCAGATGATGATTGGGATGTATGCATCAACTCCCGAAAAGGATATGAAGACGGTGAGTGACGTAATAAAGCTTTCTCCTGATTGCGTGAGGATTTATCCTGTAATCACACTCAAAGACACAAAGCTTGAACAGCTTTTTAAAAGTGGTGGGTATCAGCCTTATTCAATAGAGCTTGCAGCTGAGCTCTCTAAAAACGCAGTGCTTGAGTTTAAAAAAGCGGGGATTGATGTTATACGAGTAGGTCTTCATTCGTCGGACGAACTTGAAGAGGATGGCGGAGTGGTTGCAGGACCATATCATCAGGCCTTTGGCGAGATAGTTGAAAGTCTTATTTTCAGAGAAAGAATAGAGGAAGAGATAGCGGGCAAAAAGCTTTCAAACTCCGATTTTGAATTCATATGCAAAAAAAATGAGGTTTCAAAAGCTTTGGGGCACAAAAAAATGAATACCAAATACTTTTATGATAAATACAATATACGGCTTAAAGTGAAAACTGATTAGAAGGCGGGATTTTATGAAAAAAATAGCGAGTTTTACTGTTGACCACAGATTTATAAAGGAAAAAATCTATATATCAAGAATTGACGGTGACATAACAACCTATGATGTACGTATGCGAAAACCCAATACCGATGACGTTATGAGCAACGCTCTTATGCATTCATTTGAACATCTTTTTGCGACATTTATGAGAAACAGCTCGATTGGTGAGGATATTATTTATGTTGGACCTATGGGCTGTCAGACGGGGTTTTATCTGCTTGTGAGGAATGCCTGCCACAAAGATGTGCTCAGCCAGGTGAAAGAAGTTCTTGAAAAAATTTCGGTTTATGACGGGAAAATGCCCGGGGCAAGTGAAATTGAATGCGGAAATTATCGTACTCTTGATATTGAAATTGCAAAAGAAGAGGCACTTCGGTATCTTGAAAAAATAAAGGATCAGACCGAAAGTGATTTGACCTATGAAACAGGAGAGGTATAATGGACGCTTTGTTTGTTGCGGTGAACGCCAAGTACGTTCACACCAATATTGCGGTGAGATATTTGACTCGGAGTTGCGAAGCAAAAGGGTTTGATTGTTCTTTTGCGGAATTTACCATAAATGAACAAAAAGATATAATTCTCAAAAAACTGTATATGACAGATACGAATATGTATGGTTTTTCGTGTTATATATGGAATATTGGTTTAGTGATTGAAATTTCTCGAAATCTCAAGAAACTCAAACCATGGTGTAGAATTGTTCTCGGTGGCCCTGAGGTTTCATTTGATGCGGAAAAAGTTCTTGCTGAAAATGAATTTATTGATTTTGTATTCTTGGGTGAGGGAGAACTTTTATGGACCGAGTTTTTAAAGGACATTCCCAAAACTCGTCAGGTAGTTTGCGGAGAAAGAACAGAAAACATGGATGAATTGCCCTTTCCTTATACAAATGATGATTTGAAAAATGTAGTAGCGGGCGAGAAGCTCGTATACTATGAAACCAGCCGTGGTTGTCCTTTTTCCTGTGCATATTGCCTTTCGTCAACCACTGACGGAGTTAGGTTTTTAAGTCTTGAGCGTGTGAAAGCCGAACTTAAAAGGTTTGCGGAATTTGGTGTTATGACCGTGAAATTTGTTGACAGAACTTTCAATGCCGACAAAAAAAGAGCCGTGGAAATCTGGAAATATTGTTTGAGTCTTTCGGGGGATACCTGCTTTCATTTTGAGATAGGGGCAGACCTTATAACCGATGAGGCGATAGAGGTTTTGAAAGCTGCACCCAAAGGGAAATTGCAGTTTGAAATTGGTGTGCAAACCACGAATGAGACTACTATTTCTGAAATAAGCAGAACCATGAATCTTGATGTGCTCAAAGAAAACGTAAAAGCCTTGAAAGAACAGACCAATGTGATGCTCCATCTTGATTTGATAGCGGGACTTCCTTTTGAAGATTTGGAATCGTTCAAAAAGTCTTTTGATGATGTGTATAGGCTAAAACCCCACGTTTTGCAATTGGGATTTTTGAAACTTCTTAAAGGGTCAAGGCTTAGGGAAAATGCCGATTCTTACGAAATGCTGTTTTTGGACTTTGCTCCGTATGAGATATTTTCAAATAAATGGATTTCCTACTCTGAAATAATAAGCCTTAAAGGCGTGGAGGATGTGCTTGAAAGGTATATGAATTCGGGTAGGTTTTGCCGTACGCTTGAGACGATTGATGAAATCATTGATTCGCCATTTGTTTTTTTCGAAAAACTGGCAAGGTTTTTTGACAAGCGCGGGCTTATTGGTCAGGGTGTTAAACGAATTACGCTTTACGGATTGTTGTATGAATTTTTGAAAGAGGAATTGAATGACGAAGATCTCAGGAAAGTTATGTGCGAGATGAAAAAAGACTTTTCGGATTGGCATTCAAATGGAGTTGGCACCCCTGATTGGTATAAAAAGTATTGATAAGCGATTTTCGTTGACAAAGAGGTAGGTTTTTGCTACAATCAAAAGGGAAAGGAGGGGATCATATGTTCAACATAAAACTTGCAGATATTTGTATCGGTATTGACAATAAATATTTGTATCTTGAAAAAATGTGTTCAAATTATATAACAAGTGATACGGAGCGTGAGTTTGTTGTTTCAGTGACAGATGAAGAAATTATGGCTGAAAAAACTGACATTGATTTTCCTCCGGCTTATCTTGAAAGTCTTGCTGTTTACCGAAAAATTGCAGAAAAAATGGCTGATTATGATGGACTTCTGATGCATGGTGTGGTTTTGGAGGCAGAGAACAGCGGTGTTGCACTTCTGGCAAAAAGCGGTGTGGGAAAATCTACACACGCAAGGTTCTGGCTTGAATTTCTTGGGAATCGGGCAGAGATAATAAACGGCGACAAACCTATTGTGAGAATAAAGGCCGGCATTCCTTTTGCCTATGGTACTCCCTGGGCAGGGAAGGAAGGAATAGAAAAAAATAAAGGCGTACCCCTTAAAAAGATTTGCTTCATCAAGAGAGGTAATGAAAATTCTTGCGTGGCTCTTGAAAAAAATAAGGTCTTGACACCGCTACTAAATCAGATTCACTTTCCTGACAACAAGTTTTTAGGAAGAATTTTGGGAACGGTGGAGAAGGTGGTGGAAAGTGCGGAGTTTTTTGAAATACACTGCATAAACGATATTTCCGCGGCAGAGGCCGCTTATAACGAAATATTTAAATAATAAATTGTTGATATAAAAAAAGAACCGAAATCAATCGGTTCTCTTTTTTGTTGCTTTTATTTTTCTCTGCTTAAATATTCTTTCAGTTTTTCAAAGCTTTGGTCGCTTATTACGTGTTCAATTTTGCAGCTGTCCTGAAAAGCGGTTTCGTTGTCAACACCGAGGGACATCAAAAGTGTAGCGATGACATTGTGACGTTCAAAAACCTTTTCAGCAATGTCAAGACCATCTTTTGTCAGCGAAATAAAACCGTTTTCGTCAATGGTGATATAGCCTTTTTCTCTGAAATTCTTCATCGCAACAGAAACACTTGCCTTGGTGAAAGAAAGCTTGTGAGCAACATCAATACTCCGGACGCAGCCGTTTTTTTTCTTTAGAACAAAAATTGTTTCGAGATAATTCTCTGCGGATTCGTTTATTTTCATAATCTTTCCTCTGGAAAACAGAACTTGGATAAATTACATCCGCTATCATTATAGCAAAGTAAAAAGAATTTGTCAAATTGTAACGCGGGAAGCATCCAACCGACAAATTCTTTTTTAAAGGGGTGGTTTAATAATTTAATGCTACGGGATAAAAATTTCCCAGCACATCACAAAGGGTAACCGGGAAAACTTCGTTTTCGGCCAACCATTTGCAACAGGCAGCGGCTTCTTCACTGGTGAAGAAAATGTTTTCGACAGCCTCGGCGTCGGATTTGTCGTTGTCCATCTCAGCCATAATGCCAAAGGGACGAAGTGAGTCTGCGTTGCCGGTAATAACATAAAAACTGATTCCGTTTCCTGATGCGGAAAGAATCGGATTTTTGCTTTTGTACATGATGATTACCTCCAAAATAAAGTGATATTTTTATTTTAATTCTTTAAAAGTTGTATTTATATAAGAAAAAGTCGACAAAATATGACAAAAAAAATTAAAACCGTTAAAATCATTGATATTATAGGAAAAAAATGACATTACAGAACTTTCTTGTTGAAAAAAACAAGATATTATGTTAACTTAAAGTTGTAAAAATATATGAAGAAGGTGAAATAGTGAAAAATTTATTCAAAACAGTTTCTAAAATGAAAAGGACACCATTTTTACTTATGTTTTGGGGCGTGAAGTTTGCTTTTTATGTACTGCTGATTGCTTTCTTTGCATATAAATATAATCAATGGACAGCTGGTAGTTATGAAAATGGTATGCTCATAATAAAGCTTGTTCAGGTGGCTTTCAGTTTGTTTGTTCAGTTTATACTTGGGGGCATTATACTTGACTGTTATATGGCGAGAAAGTAAGGGTTGTCTGCCTGAATTTTTGGCAGACATTACATAGTGAGGAAAGACTTGACGTTTTTGATGTTTTGTAGTATTCTAATATGACAGGCGTTTTTGTGTTATAAGTTTTTTGAAGAAAATTTTAGGAGGCGGAGCTTTGAAAGAAAAAGGTGGAAAATTTCTGCAGGGTGCCTTGATTCTTGCAGGAGCAAATTTCCTTGTTAAAATTATCGGTGCTTTGTTTAAAGTTCCGCTTTATAACCTTATTGGTGAAGAGGGAAGCGGAATTTTCAATGTTGCATACCAGATTTATACATTTATGTTTATTATCGCAACTGCCGGATTTCCCATTGCTGTTTCCAAAATGGTGGCAGAAAGCATTGCTAAGGGCGACGAATATGACGCAAGACGGATTTTTCAGACAGCCACGTTTTTGCTTGGCATTATAGGAATTATCGGAAGTACGGTTCTCTATACCTTTGCGGAACCACTTGCAAATCTCCTTGGAAACGCTGACTCGGCTCTTGGAATAAAGGTAATTGCCCCGGGTGTGTTTTTTGTTTCCCTTGTTTCTGCATACAGAGGATATTTTCAGGGAAAACAAAATATGTTCCCGACAGCAGGTTCTGAAGTGGTAGAGGCTGGCGGAAAGCTTTTAATTGGTATTGCAGCCGCCGCAGCTATTATGAACGCAAGACTTAACGCACCGGGCACAAGCTTCCCTGAAAATATCTTTTCGTCTCATGAACGGACTGTGTATTCTGCAACGGGTGCGATTTTCGGTGTTACTGCCGGTACGTTTCTTGCTCTTGTGCTTATGCTTATTATATACAGCAGCAAGGAAAGAAAAATAAAGCCGGTTCCACCCAAAGAAATAAGAGCAAGAAAAGAAATACTTAAAAATCTTGTAAAAATTGCCATACCTATCACCATAGGTGCATCTGTTTCAAGTCTTACGAGTCTTGTTGACCTTGCTACAATTATGAACAGACTTGTGGTTAACCCCGATGTTTTTGATAGCTATGCTCACCTCTTTGCTGAGGGGACAGAGTTTGCAAGAAAAGCAGTTGAAGAGGGTTGGGAGGGAATTACGCTTCTTCAGAAAAAAGCAAATTCTCTTTATGGTGTATACACAGGTCAGGCACAGACAATGTTCAATCTTCCGCTTACCATAGTGGTAGGGCTCAGTATGAGTATCGTTCCTGCGATCTCAACAGCTCTTGCAGAAAAGAACTTTAAGGATGCCCAGACTATGACCAGAAGTGTTCTTAAGATAACTTCTATTTTTGCTCTTCCTTGTGCAGTAGGATTTTTTGTGTTGGCTGAGCCGATTTTGAGGATTTTGTACAGCGATGCAAACGGATATCTTCTTCTTGAGAAGCTTGCTTTTGCTGTGCCGTTTGTGGCGTTGGTTTCTGTCAGCAATTCTGTGCTTCAGTCATACGGGAAGGTTTATTACCCCGTCTTCAATATGCTTATCGGCGGCTTGGTAAAGGTGCTTATGAACTATACGCTGATTCCTGTCTGGGGCATAGACGCTGCACCCCTTGCAACAACGGCTTGCTATGGCATTATTGCGGTGCTTAATTTCTTCTGCATTATGTATAAATTGAAAGTTAAAATAAATCCGTTTGATATGATTTTAAGACCCCTTTGTGCGTCAGTTGTTATGGGTGCGGTTGTTATGGTTTTGTATCGAAGCATTTCAGGAATTATCCCATTCTCAAGAATTGTGACCATTGCGGTCATTGGCGTGGGTGCATTGGTTTATCTTGTGGCGGTGTTGTTGGTTAAGGCGCTTGATAAAGGTGATGTGCTGAATTTGCCCAAGGGCGAAAAAATTGCGGCACTTATGACGAAATATAAGTTACTTTAAGAAAAAATCAGGAGAGTTTTTGTATGAAAGAAAAGTATATCTTTGAGGATTTAGTTGAAATAGTTGAAAAGCTACGCTCGGAAGACGGTTGCCCGTGGGATATTGAACAGACTCACCAGAGCATCAAGCACAGCATTATTGAAGAAGGTTATGAGCTTATTGAAGAGCTTGACAACTGCAACTGGGAAAAAGCTGCTGATGAAAGTGGGGATTTGCTTTTGCAGGTGGTTTTTCACGCAAGAATAGGTCAGGAAAATGGTGAGTATAATATTGATGACGTGATAAATGCAGTGTGCAAAAAACTCATACACCGTCATCCTCATGTTTTTGGCGATGTCAGTGTCCAAAACAGCGAGGAGGTACTCAGAAACTGGAATCGCATAAAACGTGAAGAACGAAGTCAAAAGACTGTAGCTCAGGATATGGCGGAGGTTTCAAAGTATCTTCCGGCACTTATGCGGGCTGAAAAAATTCAGGGCAAGGCACAGCGTGACGGCTATGTGTTCAGCGAGCCGGTTCTTGTGGCGGAAAACATCTCACAGCTCATTTCAATTATGCTTTCAAATACCGATGCCGAAGTGGCTGAAAAGTATATAGGAAAGATGCTTTTTGATATTGTTTCTATGTCTGAAAAGATGGGAGTCAACGCAGAAACAGCACTTGCAAAGCATATAGAATCTTTCATTCAGGAATATTCAAAGCACGAGGGGTAGAAAAGTTATGAGACTGGATAAATATTTGAAGGTATCAAGACTGATAAAACGTCGTACAGTGGCAAATGAGGCGTGTGACGGTGGCAGAGTGTCTGCAAACGGCAAGGTTGTCAAGGCGTCGTATGACGTGAAGGTGGGCGATATCTTAGAGATAAGATTTGGAAGTCGCGAACTTAAAATAAAGGTAACTGACGTCCGTGAACAAGTGGGAAAGGCGGAGGCAACCACCCTTTACGAAGTTATTCCGGAATAAATTCAAAGAGGCGAAAATTTGCCTCTTTTTTTGTTGGAAATTCCTGAAAAAATGCTTGACAAATCGGTTAAAATTTATTAAAATTATAATAACGTATGTTTAGCTTTAGGGCGTACGTCACGTTCTTTAAATGTATTTCTTTGCGAGTGCCGTTGTTGCCACTGTTGTGGCACTTTACGGCAAAATGGCGATGTGATTATATAATCTATGATTTATACGTCAAATTTGATATAGAGGAGGTGTAATACTATGGACGGGATAGAATTCATAATCCTCATTGGCATTGTGGTGCTGGCGGTTATTGGTATGTTTGTTACTTTCCGAATTGGATATTCATACCGCAAAAAGGTTGCAGAGCTTAGAATAAGCAGTGCTGAAGAGGAAGCAAAAAAGATTATTGAAAATGCAAAATCAAAAGCAGTTAAAGATGCAGAACACGCAAAAAAAGAAAGACTTTTAGAAGCAAAAGAAGAAATACATAGAGAACGAAATGAACTTGACAAGGAAATAAAAGAAAGAAGAAATGAACTTCAGCGTCAGGAGCGTCGAATTCAGCAGAAGGAAGACACAATTGACAAAAAGACTCAGGTTCTTGAAAAGAAAGAAGAACAGGTTCAAAACAAAATTGCTGAAGTTGACGAACTCAAAGAAGAGGTTGAAAAGGTTAAAAAGCTTCAGCTTTCACAGCTTGAAAAGCTTGCTGAACTTTCTGTGGCAGAGGCAAAGGATATGCTTCTCAAACAGGTTGAAATCGACGCAAGGCACGATGCAGCATTGCTTATAAAGAGCATCGAGGATCAGGCAAAAGAAGAGGGCGAGGCAAAGGCTCGAAACATCATTACAGGTGCTATTCAGCGCTGTGCTGCTGACCACGTTGCAGAAACAACGGTTTCTGTTGTTCAGCTTCCCAATGATGAAATGAAGGGCAGAATTATCGGCCGTGAGGGAAGAAATATTCGCTCTATTGAAACACTCACAGGGGTTGATTTGATTATTGACGATACTCCTGAAGCGGTTATCCTTTCAAGCTTTGACCCGGTAAGACGTGAGATTGCAAGACTTTCTCTTGAAAAACTCATTGTTGACGGAAGAATCCATCCGGGCAGAATCGAGGAAACTGTTGAAAAATCAAGAAAAGAAGTTGAAGCCATCATCAAACAAGAGGGTGAACAGGCTACATTTGATACAGGTGTTCATGGTCTCCATCCTGAACTTATCAAGCTTCTTGGACGCCTTAAATACCGTACAAGTTACGGACAGAATGTTCTCAAACATTCTATTGAGGTTGCACACCTTGCGGGTCTTATGGCGGCTGAACTTGGCGCAGACGTTGCACTTGCAAAACGTTCAGGTCTTCTCCACGACATAGGAAAGGCTATTGACCACGAGGTTGAGGGTTCACACGTTACAATCGGTGCTGATGTTGCCAAGAAATACAAAGAAAACGACAAGGTTGTCCATGCGATTATGGCACATCACGGCGATGTTGAGCCAAACTCATGTGTTGCTTGTCTCGTTCAGGCAGCGGATACAATTTCTGCAGCAAGAACAGGCGCAAGACGTGAAAATATTGAGTCTTACATCAAAAGACTTGAAGCCCTTGAAGAAATTGCCAACTCTTTCGAGGGCGTTGAAAAATCATTTGCAATTCAGGCTGGCCGCGAAGTCAGAATTATGGTTAAGCCTGACCGCGTGAATGATGATGAAACAATCCTTTTGGCAAAAGATATTGTCAAGAAGATTGAGAGCACAATGGAATATCCTGGACAAATTAAAGTCAATGTTATCCGTGAGCTCAGAACAGTTGAATATGCTAAATAGGAGCCAAAGCTCCATGGAAAAAGGCTGCTGTTTGCAGCCTTTTTCTGACTTTTTAAATCTAAAAATTGAAAGGTAATTGACCAATGAGAATTCTTACAGTAGGAGATATTGTGGCGTCTGACGGACGTGAATTTATATACAACAATTTAGGAAGAATAAAAAAGAAATTTAATATAGATTATTGCATAGCAAATGGCGAAAATTCTGCCAATACCAATGGCATAACGCTGGATATTGCGAAAAATTTGATTATGTCTGGTGTGGACGTTATCACCCTGGGCAATCACACCTTCGCAAATCGCGAATATGCCGGGGTTCTTAATGACAATGAAAGGGTTATAAGACCTGCGAACTATCCAAGTGAGACTGAGGGCTCTGGGTATTTTGTTGACGATTTGGGAAATGTGAGAATCGGCGTTATAAATGCTATGGGAAGAATAAATATGGAGGCTCTTGATTGTCCATTCAGGGCTACCGAAAAAATTATTGAGAATATAAAAGACAAAACTGACATAATAATCATTGACTTCCATTGTGAAACCAGCAGTGAAAAACTTGCTTTTGGAAACTATTTTGACGGCAAGGCGACTGCGGTTTTCGGCACTCACACCCATATCCAGACGGCTGATGAACATATCTTGCCCAACGGAACAGGATATATCAGCGATCTTGGTATGACCGGCGTCAGAGACTCTATTTTGGGGGTCAAAAAAGAGATAATAATGGATTTGTATTATACCAGAAAAAAATACCGGTTTGAAAAAGCAGAGGGTGAAGTCTGGTTTTCAGGTGCAATCTTTGAAATTGATGACAAGACAAAAAAGGTTTTGGGGATTGAAAGACTGCATTTTTCAGCGGCAGAGCTTGCCAAAATGGAATAGGAGAATTTTTTGTGAAAATTGATATTGACGAAAGGGTTTACCTGAAAAGTAAAGTCCTCGATAGTGTTGATAGTGTAAAACATTGCTTCACCACAAAATGCGGTGGGGTAAGCTCGGGAAAAATTTCGGGACTTAATCTGGGCTTTCGTTGTGGCGATAATCCCGATAGCGTTACAGAAAATTATAGACTTGTGGCAAAGGATATGGGGTTTCCTTTTGAAAGAATTACAGCGGGCAGACAGACACATTCAGCAAACATCCGAATTATAACAAATGAAGACGCAGGAAAGGGTGTAAATCGTGAGAGTGAAATGCAGGATATTGACGGACTTGTTACCGATGTAGCGAATCTTCCTCTTGTGGTTTTTTATGCTGACTGTGTACCAATTTTGCTTGCGGATGAAAAGGCTGGCGTCATTGCAGCTGTACATTCTGGCTGGCGCGGTACGGTGAGTGAGATTGCTGGAAAAGCAGTGGAGATAATGAAAAATGAATTTTCATCTCGTCCTGAAAATATAAAAGCGGCAATAGGTCCATCCATAGGGAAGTGTTGTTTTGAAACCGGTTGGGAGGTTGCAAGTCAATTTGACGCCGCTTTGGTTGAAGAAAATGATGACGGAAAATTTTTTGTGGACCTTTGGGAAGCTAACAAGATGATACTTAAAAAATCAGGAATAAAAGAAGAAAATATTGATGTGCTTGAAATTTGCACAGTATGCAATTCGGATATGCTGTATTCCTATCGTGTGCATAAGGATGACACGGGAAGAATGGGCGCGTTTATTATGCTTGAAAAATAGAGGACAAGGATTTATGTTTAGAAAAATTTTGGCTGCTGTTTTGGCGGTTACCATGGTGCTTTTGCTTTTGTGTGGTTGTGGAGACTCGGATAAAGTTAAAGAGAAAAAATCAGAAAAGAAGAATACGGCTGAAGAAATAGTTATTTCTTCATACAAGCCGGATACGTTATGCCCTGTGCTCAGCACAAATGAGGCAAACATCGGGATGCTGGGTATTGTATATGACAGCCTTATTTCACTGCCGGACAATCTTTTCCCAGAAAGCTGCCTTGCTGAAAGCTGGTCGGTTTCAGAAAACGGAATAAAGTGGCATTTTGCTCTCCGCAAGGATGTGATGTGGCACGATGGTACGGCATTTGGCGCAGAGGACGTTATTTATACTATTGAAACAATAAAGAAAAACGAAAACAGTATATACGCCTACAATGTGTCATTACTGGACAAAATACAGAAAAATGGTGATTTTGAGCTTGAAATCAGCCTGAAAGAGCCATGCATAAATTTTGCAAGCCTTTTGTATTTTCCAATTATAAAGAAACAGGATGGTGAAATAAATAAGGGTACATTTCGCCCAATTGGTACCGGACCATACCGTCTTGAAGACAGAAATGATGGCAATATTCTTTATCTTGTAAAAAATGACAGTTGGTGGGGCGGTGAAGCTGTTACTGATTGCATCACCGTGAAAATGCTTCCTGATAACGATACCGCACTTTATACATTCAGTTCGGGAAGTATAGATATGACGCTTTCAGAGGATATGAACTGGGGAAGATTTGTTGACCCAATTTCAGCGTCCTATGTTTCAATGCCAACGCCGATTTTTCACTTTTTGGGAATAAACCACAACAACGAAGTGCTGGGTTTGAAAGAGGTCAGACGGGCGCTGTCTTTGGCAATAAACCGCAGCAAGCTCGCTGAAGAGGTGATGATGGGGTATGCCACAGAAAGCAGTATTCCCATACATCCAAAGTGGTTTGTCTGGGGAGATAAAAAAATTGAATTTAAGCAAAGCTTTAGCGGCGCAAAAAAAGAACTCCATGAAAACGGCTGGGAAATAAAGAACGAAAATTATCAGAAAACTGTTGATGACAAAACCTGGACCTTGGAGCTTGGCATACTTTATAACGAGGAAAATCGGCAGAGAAAAGAAATTGCTGAGGCGGTGAAGCAAAACCTTGAGGAATTGGGCATAAAATCACATACAGAGGCGGTTTCTTTTGAAGAATACAATACCCGCATACAAGAGGGCGATTATGAAATATTTATAGGCAGCACCATAATTTCCCCTGAACTTACATTTTCCCTTATAATTGGTGAGAATAATGTGTTTGGCTTTGAAAATGAGAAAATTGATGAAGCTATGAAAGCTATTGGCTCAAAGCACAGTGTATCGGGAATTGAAGAGGGTTATGGGAAGTTGATTGATTGCTTTGATGAACTAAATCCTGTTGTGGGATTATTCTTTGAAGAAAAAATAATGGTATATAACAAACGCATTGAAAACGGAATTACCCCGTCATATTTTGATGCATACAAGGGCATTGAATTTTTGCGGAAGGAAGAGAGTAAATAGTGAACAGAACTATTATTCACGTGGATATGGATGCATTTTTTGCCTCCATTGAGGTGCGGGATAACCCAAAGCTTTCAGGAAAACCTCTTATCATCGGCGCATTGCCGGGGGAAAGGGGGGTGGTTTCTACCTGCAGTTATGAGGCGAGGAAATACGGAATCCACTCCGCTATGAGCATAGCAGAAGCATACAGGCGGTGTCCTCACGGGATATATATGCACGGGGATATGCGAAAGTATGAAAAAGCCTCTGATGAAATCCACAAGATTATGCTTAGGTTCACTGATATGATAGAATTTGTGGCTCTTGATGAGGGATATATGGACGTAACCAGTTCCTTGAGGCTTTTTGGCAGTGCTGAACAAATAGGAAAACAGCTGAAAGAAGAAATTTTCAAAAAAGTGGGGGTTACTTGTTCTGTTGGAATATCCTATTGTATGATGGGCGCAAAGCTTGCCAGCGAAGAAAAGAAGCCGGACGGATTTTTTGTGATACCCGATAAAGAAGCACTTACAGCTCTTATCAGAAAAAGACCCGTTGGAGTTATTTACGGGATTGGAATGAAAACTCAGGAAAAACTGAAAAGTATGGGGATTGAAACTGTGGAAGACCTGATAGAAACCCCGCCTGAAAAGCTCAAAAGTTTCGGTGCTGTGGGAAGAGAAATGCTTGATTTGGCAATGGGAAATGATGACAGACGGGTTATTCCTGCGACGGTGTCAAAATCCATAGGAAGGGAATATACCTTTCAGGAAAACATAACCGAAAAGAGCATTATGGAAGAGACACTTCTGTTGCTTTGTAGAGATGTAAGCCTCAGGGCTAAAAGGCAAGGGCAGTGGGGAAGAACGGTAACTTTAAAAATAAAATTCAGCAATATGCAAAGTATAACCCGTTCAAAAACTGGCGATGCAATAAATTCTGCCAAAGAAATTTTTGCAAGGGTTAAGGAGCTTTTGAAAGATGAAAGACTTAAAGCCTCGGTGCGACTCGTGGGGGTTACTTTAGGGAATCTTCAAAACTCATGTGAGGATAAATGCAAACAGCTTTCGCTTTTTGACGAGCTTGACAAATCCGAAAACGCCGCCAAAGAAAAGGCAAGGGCGTTGGATGATACGATTTTTGAGCTTCATACAAAATATGGAAGAAATATTTTAAAAACCGGAAAAGAGCTCGAGGTTCACAAAAAGATAATAAATACTGAAGAAGATTGATTTTTGTGCATGGCACAGAAAGGATGATAAAAATGAAACTTTTAGAGGTAAAAAGACTTTTGGATGCAGAGGTGCTTTGTGGTGAGGAATTGCTTGATGCTGAGGTGGACTCTGCGTTTGGCAGTGACCTTATGAGTGATGTTCTTGCTTTTGTGAACACAAGAGTACTGTTGCTTACGGGTTTGGTTAATCCTCAGGTGGTTAGAACTGCTGAAATGATGGATATTTCTGCAATAGTTTTTGTTCGGGGGAAACAGCCAGGTGAGGAAATAATTGAATTGGCAAAGAGCAAAAACATGGTGCTTTTGACAACGGAGAATACTCTCTATACTGCCAGCGGAAAGCTCTACTTGGGAGGACTTACGGGCGAAGAAAAGGGGGAATAGAGAGTGGCAGATGTAATGAAACTGCAATTTGAAGTTAATGACGGTGACTTTACCCGTGCCGGAGAAACCTCCAGCAAGGTGAAAAAAACCCTTACACAGCTGGGGTTCAGCCCGATTGTTATACGCAAAGTAGCTATCGCTATGTATGAGGGTGAAATAAATATGGTTATCCATGCCAACGGCGGAACGATTGATGTAGAAATTTATTCTGAAAAAATTCTTATTGTTATGCAGGATAAAGGCCCTGGTATTGCTGATATAGAGAAAGCAATGCAGGCAGGTTTCTCAACGGCTGACAGCAAAGTGCGTGAGCTTGGATTTGGTGCTGGAATGGGACTCCCCAATATGAAAAAATACAGTGACGAAATGGAAATCACCACAGAAATAGGAAAAGGAACCTGCGTTAAACTCACAATAAATGTGAAGGAGTGAGCTTTTGATGGAAACATACTGGCATTCGGTAACTCTTAACAAGGATTTGTGCAAGGGTTGTACTCATTGTCTCAAGCTTTGCCCCACTCAGGCTATACGTGTTCAGGGTGGAAAAGCGAAGATTTTAAAAGAGAGATGTATTGATTGTGGCGAATGTATAAGGGTTTGCCCTTATCACGCCAAAAAGGGTGTGGCAGACAGCCTTGACATGCTTAAAAATTTCAAGCACAATGTGGCTTTGGTGGCACCTGCTTTTTATGGTCAGTTCTCAAGGACCGAGGATATAAATGTTATACTCAGTGCCCTTTTGGATTTGGGCTTTGATGATGTATTTGAGGTCGCAAGGGGTGCTCAGGTAATATCACAAAAAACAAAAGAACTTCTGAAATCCGGCGAGCTTATGAAACCGGCTATTTCTTCGGCTTGCCCTGCTGTTTTGAGGCTTATTGCTATAAAGTTCCCCAATCTTATTCCAAACGTTGTTCCGCTGAAATCACCTATGGAGATTTCAGCCGAGCAGGCGAGATGCGAAGCGATAGAGAAAACAGGATTTAAACCTTGCGAAATAGGAATATTTTTTATCAGTCCTTGTGCGGCAAAGGCTACCTTTGTAAAGGGTAACTATACCGTTAAAAAATCTGAGGTGGACGGCGTTATTCCCATAAAGGACATTTGTATAGAAATGTCCCGGAGTGTGAACAAAATGGCAGAAGAAGATATAAAAAACCTCAGGGTTTCGGGGCGCTCAGGTGTACTTTGGGCGACCAGTGGCGGTGAAGCAGAGGCGACTGACGCTCAAAAACATATTGCTGTTGATGAAATACATAATATAATAAAGTTGTTTGAAGATATTGAGGACGGCAAGATGGACGATATCGATTATGTGGAAGCTTTGGCTTGCCCTGGCGGATGTGTGGGTGGCCCGCTTACTACGGAAAATAGCTTTTCGGCGCGGTCGAAAATTCAGAGAATGTGCAAGAATCTAGAGGACAACAGCCAGCCATTTTCTGATGAAATAAATATGTACTGGGATGAGGCTATTGTATATCGTCCCATTATGAATCTTGACAGTGATATAAATATTGCAATGCAAAAAATGAATGAAATAGAGGAACTTTACAACGAATTTCCAAAACTTGATTGCGGCTCTTGTGGCTCGCCGAGTTGCCTGGCTCTTGCAGAAGATATTGTGAGGGGTTATGCAAAAGAAACAGACTGTATTTTCAAGCTGAGGGAAAAGGTAAGTGCTCTTGCACGTGATATGCTGGAACTTGAAAGTCAGAACACTCTTTTTGTAAACAAGAAAACGGAGGACAAATAAATGACTGTAAATGAAATTGCAAAAAAACTGAATTTGACTTTTTATGCAGGTGAGGAGATTGCAGAAAAATTGGCAAAGGGCTGTTACATAGGCGACCTTTTGAGCCTTGCTATGTCAAAGGTAACGGCAGAAAATGTGTGGATTACTATACAGACCAATATGAATGTTGTGGCTGTTGCATCACTTGTGGAGGCGGCTTGTGTTATTGTCGCTGATGGATGTATTCCGGACGAAAAAACTATCGAAAAAGCAAAGGAGCAGGATGTGATTTTGCTGGGCGGTGAAATTTCTGCTTTTGAAGCGGCAGTTGCACTTTCGGAGATGGGAATATGAGCCTTTTCTATGACCTCCACATTCATTCATGCCTTTCTCCTTGTGGTGACGAGGATATGACACCAAATAATATCGTTAATATGTCATATCTTAAGGGTCTTGATATAATTGCGGTTACCGACCACAATTCTGCAGGCAATGTAAGGGCTGTTTGTAATGCTGCAAAAGGGAAAATAAAGGTCGTTCCGGGAATTGAGGTTACAACAAGTGAGGAAGTTCATGTTCTCTGTTATTTTGGGAGTGTTGAAGCGGCTGAGGATATGGGCGAATTCTTGAAAACAAACATGAGTGGCATAAAAAATAACGTCGAAATCTTTGGTAGACAGCTTTTGCTGAATGAGGAAGATGAAATTGTTGGTGAGGAAGAAAATTTGCTCATCAGTGCGGTAAATCTTGATATATATGATGTTGAACGCGAAACCCACAAAAGAGGAGGAATTTTTGTCCCCGCGCATATTGACCGTAGTAGCTACAGCATTACGGCAAACCTTGGCTTTTTGCCGCCGGATTTGAATGCGGATGCGATTGAAATTACAGAATCTGGACTCAACATATATAAAGAAAAATATCAGGATTTTACAATAATTACAGATTCGGATGCGCATTTTCTTGAAAATATTTCAGAGAAAAATGTTTTTCTTGACAATGCGGTGAAAAAGAACCAAAAAATATTTGATTTTTTGTGCAAATTTTAACGGAGAAAATAAAAAAAAAGGTAGATTTTTATGTTATTATCTGTTATACTTATTTAGGTATGTTTATTTAAGTGTGATATATTTTTAACAATCTTTTTTTGAAAAGGTTGTTTTGTGTCACGTTTTAATATATTCCAAAAGGTTTCAGCATCCAGACTTAGGATGTTTGACAGTATAAAAGCTTAGGAGGTATTGTTACGAATGGAAAAAAAGACGCTTCCATTTAATGGGACAAAGGAACAGGAAGAACAGCTTAAGGCTGTTATCGCGGAACACAAGGACCAGGACGGTGCTGTAATTCCAGTACTTCACAAAGCACAGGAAATTTATGGCTATCTGCCCATCGAAGTTCAGGAAATGATTTCTGAAGGGCTTGATGTGCCGCTGGCTGAAATTTACGGTATTGTTACATTCTATACCCAGTTTTCACTTAACCCCAAGGGCAAGTATCACATCGGTGTATGTCTTGGTACTGCTTGTTATGTTAAGGGTTCAGGTGATATTTTAGACAAGATTAAGGAAATTTTGGGAATTGAAGTTGGAGAATGCACACCTGACGGGCTCTTCTCTATTGAAGCTACA
Source organism: Clostridia bacterium (assembly GCA_017620615.1). Classification (GTDB taxonomy): domain Bacteria; phylum Bacillota; class Clostridia; order Monoglobales; family Monoglobaceae; genus SIG440. Next base: position 101,227 of record JAGAUW010000006.1, read on the forward strand.
CGTTGTATCGGTGCTTGCGGACTTGCTCCGGTTCTTACAGTAAATGATGATGTTTACGGCAGGTTGGTTGTTGACGATGTTGCCGGAATTATCAAAAAATATCAGGAACTCTAATGCGCGAAATTTCACTTCATATTCTTGACATTGTCCAGAATTCAATAGCTGCAAAAGCCGATGAAATAGGTGTGGATGTCATTGAAGATAGAGAAAAGGATACTCTGACAGTCGTTATCGGTGATAATGGCTGTGGAATGTCAGCGGAATTTCTCAAAAAGGTTATTGACCCGTTTACTACCAAACGCACCACAAGAAAGGTTGGTCTTGGTATACCTCTTTTCAAGATGGCGGCTGAGAATACCGGCGGAAGCCTTGAAATTCAGTCCAAAGAGGGTGAGGGAACGGTGGTTACGGCAGTGTTTGGGCTCAGCCATATTGATCGCCAACCTCTTGGGGATATGGCAGGGACAATGCTCAGCCTTTTTACAGCATATGAGGACATAAGGTTTTTGTACAAACATAAAATCGACGAAAAAAAATTTTTTGTTGATACAAGAGAAATTAAAAATGTGCTTGGAGATATTTCCTTTCAGGCACCTGAGGTTTATCTGTGGCTTTCTGAATTTTTGAAGGAAGGCGAAGAAGAACTTAATCAAATGGAGGTATAAAAATGAAAAGCTTAGCTGAACTTGAAGCAATAAGAAACAAAGCGAAAGGCTCTGTTAATTTAAGAAAAGACGACAATGCAGTTCGAATCGTTGTTGGTATGGCAACCTGCGGAATTGCAGCAGGTGCGAAGCCTGTAATGAACGCTCTTATGGAAGAAGTAGCAAAGAGAAATCTTGACCATGTAGCGGTTACACAAACAGGTTGTATCGGTGTTTGCCGCTTAGAACCAATCGTTGAAGTTATGGTTCCCGGTGAAGAAAAGGTTACTTATGTAAAGGTTGACCCCAAAAAGGCTGCTGAAATCATAAGCGAACATATCGTCAACGGACGCGTTGTTACAAAGTATACAATTGGTGCAGCACAGTAATTTCTGCTCACTTTAAAACTTGAAAAAACAGAAAGGTTAGGTGTTAAATTATGGATATGGTCAGAGGTCATATTCTCTGCTGCGGCGGTACCGGTTGTACCTCTTCAGGCTGTGATGCGATCATCAAAGAAATGGAAGCGCAGCTTGCGGCACATGATTTGGAAAAAGAATTTAAAGTTATAAAGACAGGTTGCTTCGGACTTTGTGCGTTGGGACCTATTATGATTGTATATCCTGAGGGTGCTTTTTATAGCAGAGTTACTCCTGAGGATGTTAAAGAAATAGTTGAAGAACATCTTGTTAAGGGTAGAGTTGTTAAAAGACTTCTTTATGCTGAAACTGTTGAAGAAGACAACATCAAGAGCCTTAACGAAGTCGATTTCTACAAAAAACAAAAGAGAATTGCTCTTCGCAACTGTGGTGTTATTAATCCCGAGGATATAGAGGAATATATCGGCGTTGATGGTTATCAGGCGCTTGGTAAGGTTCTTACTGAAATGACTCCCCAGGAAGTTATTGATGTCATCAAAGACTCAGGTCTCCGTGGCCGTGGCGGCGGTGGCTTCCCCACAGGTATGAAATGGCAGTTCACTTATAATTCACAGGATGACCAGAAGTATGTTGCATGTAATGCCGACGAGGGTGACCCCGGTGCATTTATGGACAGAAGTATCCTCGAGGGTGACCCCCATGCTGTTATTGAAGCTATGGCTATTGCAGGTTATGCAGTAGGTGCAAATCAGGGTTACATCTATATCCGTGCAGAGTACCCAATTGCTGTTAAGCGTCTTGGTATTGCTATTGCTCAGGCGAGAGAATACGGACTCCTCGGCAAAAACATTTTTGAATCAGGCTTTGATTTTGACCTGGAAATTCGTCTTGGTGCAGGTGCGTTTGTATGTGGTGAAGAAACAGCTCTTATCACATCAATTGAAGGACACCGCGGTGAACCCCGTCCACGTCCTCCGTTCCCGGCGGTTAAGGGTCTCTGGCAGAAGCCCATACTTCTCAATAACGTTGAGACTTATGCAAATATTACACAGATTATCCTGAATGGTGCGGACTGGTTCAAAGAAATCGGTACAGAAAAAAGTAAGGGTACAAAGGTATTTGCTCTTGGTGGAAAGATTAACAACACAGGTCTTGTTGAAGTTCCTATGGGTACAACCCTCCGTGAAATCATCGAAGAAATCGGTGGCGGCATCCCGAACGGCAAAAAGTTCAAGGCTGCTCAAACTGGTGGTCCTTCAGGTGGATGTATTCCCACACATCTTATTGATACGCCTATCGACTATGATTCACTTATGGCAATCGGTTCAATGATGGGCTCAGGTGGTCTTATTGTTATGGACGAAGACAACTGTATGGTTGATATTGCGAAATTCTTCCTTGAATTCACAGTTGACGAATCCTGTGGTAAGTGTACACCTTGCCGTGTTGGTACAAAGAGACTTTACGAAATCTTAGAGAAGATTACATCGGGTAACGGCACAATGGAAGATCTTGACAAGATGGAAGAACTTTGTTACAGCATCAAGTCAACAGCTCTCTGTGGTCTTGGTCAGACTGCTCCAAACCCTGTTCTCAGTACTCTTAAGTATTTCCGTGACGAGTATGAAGCACACGTTCGCGACAAGGTTTGTCCTGCCGGCGTATGTAAGAAGCTTGTTAAGTATGAAATTATTGCTGACAAGTGTAAAGGTTGTAGCGCTTGTGCAAGAAAGTGCCCGGTTGGTGCAATTACCGGCGAAATCAAATCACCTTACACCATCGACCCGGACAAGTGCGTTAAGTGCGGAGTTTGTATGGATACTTGTAAGTTTGGTGCAATTATTAAGAAATAAGGAAAGGGAGCGTGGACTAAAATGGAAATGGTTAATATTAAAATAAACGGTCAGAGCCTTAGTGTTCCAAGTAACTACACTATTTTGGAAGCTGCCCGCAGTGCAAATATCGAAATACCTACCCTTTGCTATTTAAAGGATGTAAGCAAGACCGGTTCTTGCAGAATGTGTATAGTTGAGGTTGTAGGTGCAAGAAATCTTCAGGCTGCTTGTGTATATCCTGTATCAGAGGGTATGGAAGTCCTGACAAACACCCAGAAGGTAAGAGATGCAAGAAAGGTTAATCTTGAACTCTTGCTCTCAAACCACGACCGCAAGTGCTTGACTTGTGCGCGTAATCAGAACTGTGAGCTTCAAAAGCTTTCAGATGAGCTGGGCGTTACAGACATCACATATATGGGTGAAAGAAACGAATACGACATCGATGAAGTTTCACCTTCGATCGTAAGAGACAATAACAAGTGTGTTCTCTGTCGTCGTTGTGTTAGTGCTTGTAAGACAATCCAGACTGTTTCAGTTATTGATGCGACTGAAAGAGGCTTCAAGACAACAATCGCATCACCGTTCAATAAGTCACTTGCAGAAGTTCCTTGTGTAAACTGCGGTCAGTGTATTGTGGCTTGTCCCACAGGCGCACTTCGTGAAAAGGATAACACGGATGAAGTGTGGGCAGCTATCAATGACCCTGAAAAATATGTTGTTGTTCAAACTGCTCCTGCGGTAAGAGTTGGTCTTGGTGAAGAATTCGGTTACGAAATCGGCACTCCTGTTACCGGCAAAATGGCTGCAGCCCTTAGAAGAATGGGCTTTGACGGCGTATTTGATACAGATACAGGTGCAGACCTTACAATTATGGAGGAAGGAACAGAGTTTATTGAAAGACTTAAGAATGGCGGTAAGCTCCCGATGATTACATCATGCAGCCCCGGTTGGATTAAGTTCTGTGAACACAACTTCCCTGATTTTCTTGACAATCTTTCAACATGTAAGTCACCTCACCAGATGTTTGGTGCAATTCTCAAGACATACTATGCTGAAAAGATGGGCATTGATCCCAAGAAAATGTTTGTGGTTTCCGTTATGCCTTGTGTTGCTAAGAAGTTTGAATCAGGTCGTCCTGAAATGGAGGTTGGTGGGCTCCGCGATGTTGATGCAGTTATCTCGACACGTGAGCTTGCAAAGATGATAAAGCAGTCAGGTATCCTTTTCAACAAGCTTCCTGATGAAAAGTTTGATAATCCGTTCGAAGAAGCAAGTGGTGCCGGCGTTATCTTCGGTGCAACAGGCGGTGTTATGGAAGCAGCTCTTCGTACTGTTGTTGAAGTTCTTGAAGACAAATCTTTTGATAAGCTTGACTATGAAGCAGTAAGAGGCACCGATGGAATCAAGGAAGCAACTCTTACAGTTGCAGGTACTGCGGTTAAGGTTGCTGTTGTCAGCGGTCTTGGTAATGCAAGAAAAGTTCTCAATGATGTACGTTCAGGCAAAGCAAACTATCACTTTATCGAAGTTATGGCATGCCCCGGCGGCTGTGTAACGGGTGGCGGACAGCCTATCGTTGATTCAAGTGTTCGTATGGATATTGACCTTAAGGCAAAACGTGCAGCGGGTCTTTATGCAGAAGATGCATCACTTCCCGTTCGTAAGAGCCATGAAAACCCCGATATCAAGCTTCTCTACTCAGAGTTCCTTGAAAAACCAGGTAGTCACAAATCTCACGAACTCTTGCACACACACTATACTGCAAGACCTAAATTCTAAGTTTAAAAATCAATCACCGGAGTTCAGATTGAATTCCGGTGATTTTTTTGTGTCGAAAAAAATGTAAAAAAGTTAGACTAAAAGACAAATTTTATAAATTGTTGTGCAATTTGTCATTGTTTTCCAAAAAAATAGCAAATTTGGTGTAAAAAATAACTAAAAACTATTGACATCATTCTGGAAGATATGGTATAATTTCTATTAACGTAGGGAAGCTTTGTTTTCCTTTTTGTGATTTCATTTTTATGGATAGTTATATAATTTTTCGACAGAGTTTTGTGCAGTATAACTATTTTACATATATTAAAAAATAATGTGGCGGTTATCAGGCTCACGATGATTGCGGAAACATTTAAAACTTTAGTGAGCCGGAAAGGTTAATGATTTTTATATGAAGACTTCGGTTAAACAAGAATTGACACTTAACAGAAAAAAGTCAATATGGGTTAGGATGGCTTCCCAGTGGCAGCTTTATGTTTTCTTGCTTCCTGCAATAGCTTTTATGGCAATATTCAATTACGGCCCCATGTATGGTATTATATTGGCATTTAAAGAATACTTGCCATCACTTGGTATTATGGGTTCTCCTTGGGTGGGTTTTGACCATTTTGAAAGATTTTTCAATCTTCCTAAGTTCTGGACATATATATGGAACACAATAAAGGTTTCAGCGATTACCACCACTTTATCTTTTCCATTTCCTATTATCCTTGCTATTATGTTGCATCACGTGAATTGCAAGTGGTACAAAAAGCTGGTTCAGAACTTTACATATTTGCCATATATGCTTTCGATTGTTGTTGTTATTAATATTGCACGAGTTTTCTGTTCACCTACAGGTGGTGTGTTCAATATTGTAGGCGGTTGGTTCGGTATGGACCCTGTCAACTTCTTTGGTGAAGATAAATATGTTTTCTGGATTTATTGGCTCACAGAGTTGTGGCAAACTCTTGGTTATTCTGCAGTTATTTATTTGGCAGCCCTTTCAGGTGTTGACCAGGAACAGCTTGAAGCAGCAAAAATTGACGGTGCAAACCAACTCAGAATTATCTGGAGTATTGAAATTCCTGCTATTGCTGATACTATTATCATTCTTTTGATTTTGGCGTTTGGTAGAATTTTCTCTGTTGGTGCTGATAAGATGCTTCTTATCCAGAACAGTGCAAACCTTGGTGCCTCGGAAGTTCTTTCAACTTATGTATATAAGGTAGGTCTTTTGGATGCTCAGTTTGGTTTCTCTACTGCTGTTAACTTGTTTAATACCATGATAAATATTATTTGCTTGCTGACGGTTAACTGGATATCAGGCAAAGTCAGTGAAACATCATTGTTCTAAGGAGGGGATTTAGTTATGAAAATGAAAAGCAGATTTGACAGAAACTTTGATATTATAAACTATACCCTTTTGGGAATATTGCTCTTTATAGTTATGTATCCACTGTATTTCGTAATTATCGCATCTATCAGTGACCCTAACTATGTAAATGCCGGTAAAACACTTTTGTGGCCCAGAGGTCTTACTTTTGAGGGTTATGCGAAAATTCTCGAGTACAAAGAAATTATGATAGGCTACAAAAACTCTATTATTTATACATTTGTGGGCACAATCATTAACCTTGTTGTTCTTATTCCAGCGTCCTTTGCTCTTTCAAGAAAGGAACTGGTAGGAAGAAGATTCTTTTCTTTAGCTTGTCTCTTTGCTATGTATTTCAGTGGCGGTGTTGTTCCCCTTTACTTGCTTATCAAAAATATGGGGATGTTTGATACTATCTGGGCTCTTGTTCTCCCTGGTGCATTCAGTATCAACAATATGATTATTTGCCGGAGCTTCTTTGTGGGCAACGTATCTGAAGAACTTTATGAGTCTGTAAAAATAGATGGTGGCGGTTATATGAGATTTTTCTTCTCTGTAGTGCTTCCGTTGTCAAAGGCAATAATCGCTGTTATGACTCTTTATCATGCTCTCGGTCACTGGAATGGTTACCTAAGCGTTCTTTATTATATGCGTGACCCAAATAAGTACAATCTTCAGTTGGTTCTTAAAAATCTTACGGAAAGTATAAGCACAAAGACCCTCGCAACAGAAGGTATGAGTGCAGAATATCTTGCAAGCATGCAGAAACTCAATGAAATGGTTAAGTTTTCAACTATTCTCATTGCTGCACTTCCAATGATAATTCTCTATCCGTTTGTACAGAAATATTTCGTAACAGGTGTTATGATTGGTTCTGTAAAGGGTTAATTTTCGATTAACATTTTGGGTGCAAATGAAATTTGTTTTATCAAAAGATCGAAGCGTACAGGCTTCGGTCTTTTTTTATGCAATAAGAAAAGTTTGTTGTATCGATGAACGACGGGTATGCGTAACCAAAAAAACATGACTGAATATACTGTAAAAAAGGCGGTGATAAAAATGTTAAGGAAAAAGAGGTGTTGCAGAAGCCATTCAAACACATGGGCGATTTTTCTTATATCCATAGGTATCGGACTGTTTCTTGCGTATGCAATACCCAGATATCTTCTGATAACATTATTGGGTCTGTGCCTGATTTCAACCGGGATTTGCTGCTTGGTAAAAAAATAAAAGAAAGGAGAATAAAGATGAAAGTTGTAGTAGTCAAAGCACCAAAATTTTTGCGAGGGATACTTAAAAGTATATTTAAAATCAAAAGCACAGAGGATTAGTGTTTACATAAATAAAAAAAGACCATAGAGGCATTTGCTTCTATGGTCTCTGGTTTTTTAGGATCTTTAAATTATACAGCGCGCTGTACTTTACCTGATCTCAAACATCTTGAACAAGCGTAAACTCTTTTGGGTGTGCCGTCAACAACTGCTCTGACCCTTCTGATGTTTGGCTTCCATGTTCTGTTGGAACGACGGTGTGAGTGAGAAACCTTAATTCCAAACTTCAATTCTTTTCCGCAAACTTCACATTTTGCCATTATATATACACCTCCAATTAAAATCATAATCAATCAACTTAAAGTATTATAACAGAATATTTTTACTTTTGCAAGGGTTTTTGAAAAAAAATTAGAAAAAAAGTATAATATTATAACGGAAGGTCTGTTTAAATGATAAATATGTTATAAATGTGTAAAAAAAATATATTATTGTGTAAATCTTTTTTTTGTATTTTGTTATATACTATATTCAATATTATATTATTGAAATATCAGGAGGATTTATTATGAGAGTAATTGTATGTGAAAACTATGATGAAGTTTCAAAAAAGGCTGCTCAGATAGTTGCAAGCGAAGTAGTTCTTAACCCCAAAGCTGTTTTGGGTCTCGCTACTGGTTCTACACCTGTAGGTATGTATAAAATTCTTGCAGAAATGAACAAAAACGGCGAAATAGATTTCAGCAGTATTAAGTCATTCAATCTTGATGAATATTATCCTATGTCTGCAGATAACGACCAGAGCTATCGTTATTTTATGAATGAAAATCTGTTTAATCATATAAATATTGATATAAAAAACACACACGTGCTTGATGGTCTTGCAGAAGATCCCGAAAAAGAATGTGCTGATTATGACAAAATGATTGAGGAAGCAGGCGGTATTGACATTCAGGTACTTGGTATCGGTCAGAATGGACACATTGCTTTCAATGAGCCTGATTCTTTCCTTTATGCAAATACTCATATCACTGATTTGACAGAGAGTACAATCAATGCTAATTCCAGATTTTTTGAAAAAATTGAGGATGTCCCCACTAAGGCGCTTACTATGGGCATTGCATCAATCCTGAAAGCAAGAAGAATAATTATTCTTGCTACAGGAGCAAGTAAAAAGGCAATAACTAAGGAACTTATAGAAGGCGAAATTTCGACAAATAACCCTGCGTCTATGCTCAAGGTCCATAAGGATGTAATTCTTATCTGCGACAAAGAAGCATACGGCGAGTAAATAAACAAATACAAAGGAGAAAAGACTATGATAGCAAAACTCGAACCTGAATTTATGCCAATGGCAAAAGTTATAAATGATTATAAGGCGGCTGTTTCAAAATGCGATTCACAAAAAATTGTGATTGCGGTTGAAAGAAACGGCGGACTTATTGCGACTTATTCCCTTGATGCATATAAAGAGGGAACTGGTCACGATGAGGAAAACTATGAAATTGCTGAAAGAATTATAAAAACACTTCTTTGGGCAAAGGGCGGCTTCAAAGTATATGTTGCCGGTTCAAAATATGTCTATGACCGAATTGCTGCAGATTATGCTATTAGCGGCGCGAGGGAATTTGATTTTAATTTCATGACTCGTGTGTACGAAAAGCCATTTGAAGTGGTATACATCGAAAATGCAGCAGACGCACCGAAAGAAAATGATGTTTCATCACCTGTAGGTCGTCATCTTGATGGTTGTCGCATAGGTTTTGATGCAGGCGGCAGTGACAGAAAGGTTTCTGCTGTTGTTGACGGCAAAACTGTATATTCAGAGGAAGTTGTGTGGTTCCCAAAACTTCAGAGTGACCCCATGTATCATTATGATGGCATTTTAAGCGCTATGAAAACAGCGGCTTCTCATATGCCGAGGGTTGATGCTATCGGTGTCTCTTCTGCGGGTGTCTATATTGACAATCAGATAAAGGTTGCTTCTCTTTTTATCAAGGTTTCTGATGAAGATTTTGAAAAGCACGTGAAAAACATGTATCTTGATGTTGCAAAAGAAATCGGTGATGTGCCGGTTGAAGTTGCGAACGATGGTGATGTTACTGCTCTTGCGGGGGCTATGAGCCTTGAAGACAACAATGTTCTGGGTGTTGCTATGGGAACATCCGAGGCAGCAGGTTATGTCGATAAAGACGGAAACATCACCGGCTGGCTCAATGAACTTGCTTTTGTTCCTGTTGATTTCAATAAGGGTGCTATGGTTGACGAATGGAGTGGCGATTATGGTTGCGGAGTTAAATATTTCTCCCAGGATGCAGTTATAAAGCTGGCTCCGAAAGCCGGAATTGAGCTTGATGAAGGTCTTTCACCGGCAGAAAAGCTTAAGGTTGTTCAGGGACTCATGGAAGCAGATGACCCTCGTGCCGCTGATATTTATGATACAATAGGTACGTATTTCGGGTATTCAATCGCTTACTATTCAATGTTCTATGACATTAAACACGTGCTCATTATGGGCAGAGTTACAAGCGGAAAGGGTGGAACAATCCTTCTCGCAAAGGCAAACGAGGTAATCAAGACTGAGTTCCCTGAACTCTTTGAAAAAGTTCAGCTTCACATTCCTGATGAAAAGGCAAGAAGAGTTGGCCAATCTGTTGCGGCTGCAAGTCTTCCCAAAATCCGTTAATTTATCCGGCGTCAAAACGAAAGTTTTGACGCTGTTTTTTTACACAAAAAAGACAACTCACATCAAATGCAAGTTGTCTTTTAAATGGTGCCGGTGATCGGGGTCGAACCGATACGGTATTGCTACCACAGGATTTTGAGTCCAGCGCGTCTGCCAATTCCACCACACCGGCATATGAAGCACAGATGTTATTATAGCATATGAGAAATGGTTTTGCAAGGGTTTTTTGAAAAGATTTTCAAAATATTTTCATAGAAAGAGAGAATGGTTATTTGAAAAGGTTGGGGATTTAAAATTTATGTTTTGTGTCAATAATAATGGTTGGCATATATTGGGTTTTATTGACAAAATCCAAACCTTGTGATAAAATATTAGTGGTTAAGATTAGTTGTTTTTTCTTGTTTAATATAAAGGAGTTTTCTTGTTATGATAAGCAGAATGCAAAATTGGTTTGGTAACGGATGGATAGGGATTGTTGAGCTTTTGATTACTGCACTTTGTGTTTTTTTGTCCCTTTCTGTGCATGAATTTGCTCATGGATATGCAGCATACAAAATGGGTGATAATACCGCAAAGTATATGGGACGGCTTAATTTAAGTCCTCTCAGTCACCTTGACCCAATCGGTGCCCTTTGCCTTTTCCTGTTTGGATTTGGTTGGGCAAAGCCAGTACCTGTAAATCCAAGAAACTTCAAATCAGGTAAATTTAAGTCGGGTATGGTGTGGACATCGGTTGCAGGACCACTTGGCAATATTATATTGGCATTTTTTTCAATGCTGTTTCTTTCGGTCGTTGCAAAGTTTTATACAGGTGCAAGTGAACTGTGGGAAAAGGTGTTTTCACTTTTGATTGTTTTGCTTTCTACTCTTGTATATATGAACATAAACCTTGCAGTTTTCAATCTTATACCTGTGCCACCCCTTGACGGCTCGAAAATTCTTAATGCGGTCTTACCATCAAGGTTGTATTTCAAAATTATGCAGTATGAACAGTATGGGTTTATTTTGCTTATCCTTTTGATAAACACACCGTTCTTTTCAAGGCTGCTGAATTTTTTATCAAATCTTATACTAAACGGAATTCAGTTAATTATCGGTTTTTTACCCTTTCTCTAAAATAAACGAACAGGAGCAAGATATGGAACAGCTTTCATTCAAGCTTGGTGCATTTGAGGGTCCTCTTGACCTTCTTTTGATGCTTATAAAAAAGAATAAAGTCAGCATTTATGATATTCCCATTGCCACTATACTTGACCAGTATCTTGAGGTTATGAAGTCCATGGAGGAAATGGACCTTGAGGTTTCCAGCGAGTTTTTGGTGCTTGCGGCAACGCTTCTTCAAATAAAATCAAAAATGCTGCTTCCCAAGGAAGATGATGGCGAGGAAGAGGAAGACCCAAGAACAGAGCTTGTCAGACGTCTTCTTGAATATCAGCAAATCAAAGACAGCATAGAGTTTTTCAGGGAACACGAAAACTCCGATGTTGGTACATATTTCAAATTGCCTGACGTGATTGAAAGACCACCGGCAGAAATGAATTATTCAAAAATGACACTTGAAAACCTTATGGAAGCGTACAGAATTTCGTGTGTGAAGCTCGAAAGAAAGCTTCCGCCTCCAAAACGGTCGTTTTCGGGAATTGTGGGACACGAAAAGGTGTCAATCAAGGACAAGGTAAGAAACATATGGAGTCGCATTGTGAATAAGGGAAAAATTATGTTTGGCGAGATATTTAAAGGCATCAAGTCAAAGCCCGAGGCGGTTGCATCATTCTTGGCACTTCTTGAGATGATAAAGCTTAATAAGATAATTGTTGAGGATACAGATAAAAAAGGCGAATATTCCGTTACAAAAATCACGGATGATGACAACTTTAACTTTGAAGATTTGGAGGAATGATTGAAAAAATCGTTCCTGTGGGGGAAATATGGAACTTAAACAAGCAGAAGCAATAATCGAAAGCGTTCTTTTTGCTGCCGGCGAACCGGTGGATGTGGAAAAGCTTTCTGATATACTTGATATTGATACAAAAAGCACAAGGGCTATTGTTACGGCCCTTGCGGATAAGTATGACAGAGAAATGAGAGGACTTCGCATAATCCGTCTTGAAGACTCATATCAGATGTGCACAAGACGTGAATACAGTGATTACATATCAAAGTTGGTTGAGCCAAGACGAAGCCTCAGCCTTTCAAATGCTGCTATGGAGGTTTTGGCTATTGTGGCATACAAACAGCCGGTTACCCGTGCGGTTATTGAACAGATAAGAGGTGTGTCTTGCGATACTTTGGTCAACAAGCTTCTTGAAAAGAATTTCATTGAAGAGGTAGGAAGACTTGACACTCCGGGAAGACCCATGCTTTTTGGAACTACTGATGAATTCTTGCGTTGCTTTGGTATTGAGAGCGTTATGGAGCTTCCGGAATTTGATGAAAGAAGTCAGGACCCTCTTACTCGTGATGAGGGTATTGATTTTTCGCAAAATGGTGAAACTGATGAAAGTGCCGCAGTAATAACTGAAGAAGGTCAGGAAAACAAACTCGCGGAAGAATTGGTTTAGTCGGTGATTAAAATGATTTGGTTTTTGATTGCTTTATGTGTGATTTTTGCCATTGTATTTTTTCTGTTATTTCACAAACTTAGTATATTTGTGGAATACAGAAACAAAAAAATAAAGTTGATTTTTAAAACATCGCTTTTTCGGTATACCCTTGATGATGAAAGACTTAAAAGATTTTCAAAAAAGGACAAAAATGCGGAAATAGCTGACGGGAAAAGCGAAGAAGAGAAATTTTTTGGGAAAGTGCAAAAAATAAAGGGAAAATACACTGAGGCAAAGGAAATAATAGACGCTGTGCTTGATTGTGCAGGGGATAGGGTTGAATTTTCTGATATTTTTATAAGGTCAAAATTTGGCACGGGAGATGCCGCCAGTACGGGTATATTGTATGGGGCAATTTGGACACTTATCGGGAACGTGTATGCTTTTTTGTGTAGATTTTTCAACATAAAATTTCCCGAGGTTGAGCTTGTTACAAATTTCAACGAAAAGGCCTTTGAAATTGAGGCAGAGGGAATAATAAAAATCCGTATTGTGCATATTATTACTGCAGCGATGTGCGGTTTTAAAGTATATTCAAAACATAAAAAACAAAAAGGAGCGATTTGAAAATGGCAGAACAACATCCAATTCAGGGACTTATGTATACAGCAATGCAGAGTATAAGGGATATGATTGATGTAAATACAATCGTGGGTGACCCCGTGGAAACTCCGGACGGAACAATTATTATCCCAATTTCAAAGGTGGGATTGGGCTTTGGTGTAGGCGGCTCAGACCATTCGGCCGGCAAAACTCCGCCGGACAAGCCCAATATGTTTGGCGGCGGTGCAGGCGGCGGCGTTTCCATTTCACCGGTTGCTTTTATGGTGGTTGGAAAGGGCCAGATAAGACTTATGCCGGTTAACCCCAACAGCACTGTTTATGACAGAATTCTTGATATGGTTCCAACGGCTATCGACAAGCTTGTTGAGGGTGCTGATTTTATTAAAAACACCATAAAGGCAAAAAAAGATGCCAAAGAGGGAACAAGCATTTCACCAGTTGATAATGCGCTTAGCGACCTTTCGGAAGAATAAAGACAGCATACTTTTGGCGGAGGTTTTCGCCAAAAGTATTGTTTTACTTGCACATAATTTGCATCGAATGCGATGCATTAAAATGGAAAGGCTTTGTGATTTACCTTGAAAAAGTTACTTATAATTGACGGAAACAGCATATTAAACAGGGCATATTATGGCATCCGTATGCTGAATGCTCCTGACGGAACCCCTACCAATGCGGTGTATGGTTTTTTGAATATTTTGTTTAAAAATCTTGAGGAGGATGCTCCTGATTATCTTTGTGTTGCCTTTGACGTAAAGGAAAAGACGTTCAGACACAAAATGTATGAGGAATATAAGGCTCAGAGAAAGCCTGCTCCTGAGGATTTTTTGGTGCAGCTTCCCCTCATCAAAGAGGTGCTTGCGGCTATGAATTGCAAGTGCCTTGAACTTCCGGGGTATGAGGCTGATGATATAATTGGAACTGTTTCCAGGATTTGTGACGAAGAAGATATTGAATGTCTTATTTTGACGGGTGACAAGGATGACCTTCAGCTTGCGTCCCGCAACACAAAAATAAAGCTTGTTATCACAAGAATGGGTGCGACCACAACCACCGTTTATGATGCAAACGGGGTGTATGACAAGTATCTTGTTACCCCCAAGGAGTTTATTGATGTCAAAGCCCTTATGGGCGATACCTCTGATAATATTCCTGGGGTAAAGGGTATAGGTGAAAAAACAGCATTTTCCCTTATTGAAAAGTATAAAAGCCTTGATAATATATACGAAAATTTTGATGAGGTTGAAGCAACCCCCTCGGTCAAAAAAAAGCTTGAAGAGGGAAAGAATACTGCATATTTAAGCCGAAAGCTTTCAGAAATTGACAGATGCGTTCCACTAAATTTTAGTCTCAGTGATTGCAAAATCCGCGAATATAACAGCGATGCTTTGGGTGAGCTTTTTGTGAGGCTGAATTTCAAATCTTTTCTTGATAAGCTGAATATAAAGCCAACAACAAAAAATGAAAAGATGGAATTTAACGGTGTTTGCAAAGAGGCGTCATCCGAGGAAATTCTTGAGTTTGCAAAAAATGGCAAGGACATAACCTATCGCCTTTATACTAAAAACGGAACTTTGGATATTGGCGTATCCATTGACGGGAAGTCCTGCCTTTTTGCGAAAGATGTGAATGATAGCTTCCTCAAGGCATTTTTCGAAAATGATGAAATCAGAAAATCGGGGTTTGATATAAAAGAGGATATACTGTTTCTCAAAAACCGGGGCACTGAATATATAGGAAGTGCCTTTGACGTGGCGCTTGCGGCATATATTCTTGACCCCACAAGGTCAGGCTATGACATAAACGGGCTGGCACTTGAATTTTTGGGACTTACGTCAAATGCTGGATCCAATGAAGAGGACAATGGTCAGTTGTCACTTTGTTTTGATGACGAAGAAAATCTTGATGATATTGCATTTGATTTGTTTGCTCTTTATACTCTCAAAAAAATTTTTTCCGAAAAGCTACGTGAAAATGGTCAGGAAAAGCTTTATTATGAGGTTGAACTGCCACTTGCAGCGGTGCTTGCGGATATGCAGCATACGGGAATTTTAGTTGATAAGGATGCCCTTGTGGATTTTGGGGTGAAGCTCAAAGCCAGCATAAAAACCATGGAAGAAGAAATCTATGAATATGCAGGAAAGACTTTTAATATAAACTCTCCCAAGCAGCTGGGAGAAGTTCTTTTCGAGGGGCTTGGACTTCCTCACGGCAAAAAGACAAAGACGGGATATTCCACCAATGCTGAGGTTCTAAAAAAGCTTGAGGGCACACACCCAATCATTGAGTGCGTCCTTGAATATCGGGGACTTACAAAGCTTCAGTCTACTTATGTAGATGGAATGTTGGCTGTTATAAACAAAGAAACAGGAAGAATACATTCAAATTTCAATCAAACGGTTACCGCTACGGGAAGAATAAGCAGCACAGAACCGAATCTTCAGAATATACCAATACGTACCGAGCGTGGTCGCGAAATGAGAAAGATGTTTGTCGCAGGAAATGATAGGGTTTTGGTGGATGCTGACTATTCTCAGATTGAGCTTCGTGTTCTTTCGCATATTGCAAATGACAAAAATATGCAGAAAGCTTTTCTTGACGGGGTGGACATTCATACCCAGACAGCCTCTCAGGTCTTTGACGTGCCTATTGATGAGGTCACATCCCAGATGCGTTTTCGTGCCAAAGCTGTGAATTTCGGTATTGTGTATGGTATTGGTGAATTTTCGCTTTCTCAGGACCTCAAAATTTCTATAAAAGAAGCAAAGCAATATATATCGGATTACCTTTCGGCATATCCCGGGGTTGCGGCTTATATGAAAGATACTGTAGAAGAGGGTCGCGCCAAAGGCTTTGTTTCAACATTACTTGGCAGAAGAAGGTATCTTCCTGAGCTTCGTGCGTCAAACAAGATAACTCAGAGTTTTGGTGAAAGAGTCGCCATGAATGCTCCCATTCAGGGTACTGCTGCTGATATAATAAAAATCGCTATGGTAAACGTCTACGAACGGCTTAGGAAAGAGGGCTTTCGTTCAAAGCTTATTCTTCAGGTTCACGATGAACTTATTGTTGAAGCATATATGGATGAAAAGGAGCAGGTCGAAAAGCTACTTACTGAGGAAATGGAAAGTGCGGTGAAGCTTTCTGTGCCTTTAAAGGTTGAGGGCAACAGCGGAAAGACATGGTACGACACAAAATAATATCCGGATGTGATAAAATGAAGATAATTGGTATTACCGGTGGGTCCGGGGCAGGAAAAACTACGGTCTGTGCAGAATTAAAAAAATGTGGCGCAGTGATTGTTGATGCTGATAAGATTTCAAAGGAAGTCACAAAAAAAGGCTCTCCCGCGCTTTGCGAAATAGAAAAAGCTTTCGGAAGACAGTATGTTCTGCCGTCAGGTGAGCTTGACAGGAAAAGCCTTGGTAAAATTGTTTTTTCTGATGACAGCAAGCTTGAAGTTCTCAACAAAATAACCCACAAGCATATTTATTTAAAAATGGAACAGGAAATAGAAAACGCGCGCAGCAGCGTGGTTGTGCTTGATGTGCCGCTGCTTTTTGGGACGGATTTCCCCTTTCAATGTGATTTGACGGTGGCTGTTGTGGCGGACAAGGAAGAACGGATAAGACGTATCGTTGCCCGTGACGGTATAACGCGGGAAATGGCAGAAGCAAGAATCAAAAACCAGATGTCTGATGATGAATATAGGGCGTTAGCAGATATTTGCTTTGAAAATGATGGCGATATCCCAAAGATAAAGGCTTTTGCAAAGGAAATATGTGAAAAATAAAAATATTGGAGAAATGACAGTGAAACGAAAACGAGGGTGCTTCAGGTATACATTTTATATTTTGCTTGCGATTTTTCTGCTATATTTTTCGGCAGGTAACGGCAAGGAAGTTTTGCTAAAACAAATTTATCCTACAAAGTATCAGGAGTATGTAGAAAAATATTCGGCAGAGTATTCTCTTGATAAAAACATTGTTTATTCAATAATAAAGATTGAGAGCAATTTCAGGTCTGAGGTTATTTCAAAGGCAGGAGCTAAAGGGCTTATGCAGCTTATGGACGAAACTGCAAAGGAATGCAGCGAAAGGGCAGATTTTAGATACATAATCCCCGAGGATTTATTTGATCCTGAAAAAAATATACGCCTTGGGTGTCTTTATTTTAAGTCGCTTATGGATAATTATGGGGATATGGAATTAGCACTTACCGCATATAACGGCGGAACGGGTAATGTTGATAAATGGCTGAAGGATGAAAACCTTTCGGATGGAGAGGGCGGGCTTTCGGATATTCCTTATAAAGAGACCCGTGATTATGTGAAAAAAGTTATGAGAACTTTTGATATATATAACAAGCTGTATAAGACAGCAGAATATTGAAATGGAGGAACGATTGTGAGCGAAAATTTACTTTATGAGAGAAAAAATGGCTTCTTGGGAATTGACGAAAAATTAAAAAACAAAATTGACGACTTTTGTGAGGAGTATAAAAACGCATTGGATATGGGCAAAACTGAAAGAGAATTTTGTTCTATGTCGGTACAGCTCCTTGAAAACGCAGGATTTAAAAATATTGAGGGAATGACAACTTTGAGTGCAGGTGACAAAGTTTTTGCGGTGAACCGCGGAAAGAGTGTTGTGGCTTTTGTGATAGGAAAGCATCCAATAACAGACGGCGTGAATATCGTCGGTGCACACATAGATTCCCCAAGACTCGACCTCAAGCCCTGGCCGCTTTTTGAAGACAGCGGGATTGCATTCTTGAAGACTCATTATTATGGTGGAATAAGAAAATATCAGTGGTATAATATTCCCTTAGCACTTCACGGCGTTGTGGTTAAGAAGGACGGAACAGCAATAAATATTGTTATTGGTGAGGATGAAAATGACCCTATTTTCTGTATATCCGATCTTCTTCCGCACCTTGCCTCAAAATACAGTGCACAAAAGCTTTCAGAAGCCTTCGATGCGGAGAAGCTTAATGTGATAGCAGGAAATATTCCATTTGACGATGCCGATAAGGAAAAGGTAAAGTATGGAATTATGAAATTGATTAGTGAAAAATACGGCGTGACCGAAACAGACTTTATGAGCAGTGAGCTTGAGCTTGTTCCGGCATTTAAGGCTCGTGACCTTGGCTTTGACCGAAGTATGATTGCGGGATATGGTCATGATGACAGAGTTTGTGCATACACGGCACTCAGAGCCATTATTGATGCTACTGCTCCTCAGAAAACAGCTGTTTGTCTTCTTGTGGACAAGGAGGAAGTAGGCAGCATGGGGAATACAGGAATGCAGTCAAGACACTTTGAGAACATTTTGGCGAAGGTTTGCAGTCTTTGTGATGCTTCTTACAATGAGCTTGTCTTAAGAGAATGTCTCTCAAATTCTGAATGTTTGTCTGCAGACGTAGGTGGAGCCTTTGACCCCAATTTCCCGGAGGTTTTTGAGAAAAATAATAGCGCATATATAAATCAAGGACTTATTCTTACAAAGTATACAGGGGCGAGAGGAAAAAGCGGCTCAAGTGATGCAAGTGCCGAGTTTGTTGCTAAA
The DNA here is from genome assembly GCA_017620615.1 of Clostridia bacterium. Classification (GTDB taxonomy): domain Bacteria; phylum Bacillota; class Clostridia; order Monoglobales; family Monoglobaceae; genus SIG440. The sequence goes on from JAGAUW010000006.1 coordinate 119,910, forward strand.
ATTCGAAATATTTTTGAAGAAAATGATGTTCTGTGGCAAACTGGCGAATTGGGCAGGGTTGATATTGGCGGCGGCGGGACTATTGCACAGTTTGTTGCTAATCTTGATGTGGATGTTATTGACTGCGGAGTTCCTCTTTTGGGTATGCACTCACCCAATGAAGTTGCAGGAAAGTTTGATGTTTATATGGCATATAAAGGTTATAAGGCGTTTATGAACAGCTAAAATAAAAAAAGGTGCCGCATAAAAAATGCGGCACCTGAATATAATTTTTATATAAAATTCTTAAAACCCTTGACAAAATGAAAAAGATGTGCTATCATATCATAGTTAGCAGTGCTTACGTGCCGGAGTGGCGGAACTGGCAGACGCCCAGGACTTAAAATCCTGTGGGATTAACTTCCCGTACCGGTTCGATCCCGGTTTCCGGCACCATTAACGAAAAATTAGATATCGCAGGGTAGAGCAGCTTGGTAGCTCGTCGGGCTCATAACCCGGAGGTCGGTGGTTCAAATCCGCCCCCTGCACCCATAGAAACAGAACGATTTAGATGACATATCTTTATCGTTCTGTTTTTAATTTTTGGTTTTTGTTTAAATGTGATTTTTAGCGCATAAAAATCGACAAAAAATAATAACCTTTAAAAACATTGAAAAAAATAAATATATATGATAAAATATAAAAAAGTATTATAGTGAGAGTGATTTAGTCTAATCTTAAGCAGTTGTTTTGAAAGGAGTTAATTGTATGCCGGGATGGGATGATATTCTTGAAGAGTTAGGGCGTGTTTCGGGACCGCATGATTTTGTTAGAAAGAAGTATATTAAAAAACTTTCACAAGTTACTGGAAGAAATGTAATAGCATATTATTCTGCATGGTTAACGAGACGTGAACCGAATTTGGACCTTGATATTAATGATGCAGATATGACAGGATTTATGAATGCAATAAAAGGAATGGATTGTAACAAAGGATTAGATTTGGTTCTACATACACCTGGTGGTTCTCCTACGGCTGCAGAGGCTATTGTAAAATATTTACGTGCAAAATTTGATGATATTAGGATAGTTGTACCTCAAATTGCAATGTCTGCCGGCACTATGATTGCATGTTCTGGAAAAGAAATTATAATGGGGAAACAATCAAGCTTAGGGCCTATTGATCCTCAATTTAATGGAATACCTGCATATAATATTAAAATGGAATTTGAAGAAGCGAAAGATGATTTAGCCAAGAATCCTAGCAATGGAAATTATTGGGCAATTAGACTTCAAAAATATCCAGCTGCTTTTCTTAAACAAGCTATTGATGCAATAGATTTGTCAGATAATTTAATTGGAGAATGGCTTGGGACTTGCATGTATGACAAAAATAATTCGGACGATATGAATATAATAAAGAATATTTGCAAAAACTTAAATGAGCATAATAATTCCAAAAATCATGGTAGACATTTTGATTATCAGTTTTGTAAAAATATAGGACTTAAAATAGTTGAAATGGAAAACGATTCAAAATTACAAGATGCAATTTTAAGCATGCATCATGCATTTATGCTTACTTTAAGTGGTAGTGACGTTGTAAAAATAATTGAAAATCAAAATGGCAAAGCATACGTGGGGCACGCACAGATAGGATAATATTTAATTGGAGGTGTAATTATGTGTGACCCAAAACTACAAGAAATTATAGACTTATATCAATCTCTAGGTATTGAGGATGTTGATAGCGTTAAAAATGAGTTTGATGTTGGAGAAGTTGATGGGAGAAACCTTTCTAAAAATGAAGAAAAAAATACTATTATTAGTTATACAGCAAGTGTTAACACGTGCATCTAAACCGTTCGGCTCTTCCAGGAAAAAGGCGTATTAAAAGTTAGTTGCGTCTTTTTTTATTGTGTTTTGCTCAAAAAATGTATTCAAAAATTGGTCAAACCTTTTCTTGAAACTCTTGACACAAAAGTTATATTGTGGTATTATATAAATAATAATTAAAGCTAGGATTATGCTGCATAAAAGCGGTGAAATAAGGAGGACAAATAAATGAAAAAGACAGTATTATCACTTGTATTGGTCGTTGCTATGCTGATGAGCTGTGTTTGCACTGTTGGTGCGGCGGGACTTGGATTGGCTGCGCTTAAAACGTTGGCGGAAAGCAGGCCATCGCTTGTGTACGGTGACATTTCACTCAGTGCTGATGATGCAACCTATGTGGACACACTTTCTGTTACAGAAACCACAGAATTCTATGCAAAAGCAACCCTTGATATGTCAAAGGTAAAGGAAGATATAGTCAAGGTATATCAAGAGCTTGACCCTGCACATCATAGCACACTTGATGCAAAAAAAGTAAGCGGTGAATTTACTATTAAAGTAAACATTGGTTCTGGTGTTTATGTTATACCTGATGCTGCTTCAACTGATGCCGCTATGGCAGGATTTAGTTTTGAAGATAGTACTGGTAATCCGGCAAGTGGTAATTTGTTTGTAGAAGATGGTGCCAGAGTTAAGTCAGGTGACTTTTCAACGGGTCATACAATAACGGTTACTGTTAAGGTTAACGACAAATTTGACGGTGTTAACGATACTACTGTTGCCGATCTCGCTAGCATTCCCGATAAAATCAATTTTACCTATGGTGGACTTAAAGCGGTAGCAGACACTACTGTTGGTGGAACGATTACAGGTTCTGTGACAATTCATGATATAGATGGCGTTTCAGATGCTGTGATCAACTTTACCTTTGTTGATGCAAATGATACATCAGTTGCTATCCAGCCTGCAATCGTTGACCTGCCTGCACTTCCCAGTGGCGGTGGTGGTGGAATAACACCCAAGCCCGAAACACCAAAGTATACAATCAAGTACGAAACAGATGGTGGTACCACATATAAAGACGAAACTTATGCAGAGAACAAAGCTGTTAAAATCGACAAAGTTCCTACAAAAGAGGGCTATGTTTTTGACGGATGGTATGCAGATGCAAAACTTACCGAGGAAATAGATTCTGTAACAGTTACAAAAGATACTACTGTATACGCAAAATGGGTTAAGGAAAGACATCCTGTTCCCGAAAACCTTAATGGTGTTGATCACTTTGCGTACGTTATAGGCTATCCTGACGGAACTGTTCGCCCCAACGACAACATTACTCGTGCTGAGGTAACAACAATATTCTTTAGACTCTTAAAAGATGAAGTAAGAGATGCTGTCATTACAAACGAAAACAGCTTTGATGATGTAAGTTTGGATGATTGGCACAATGTTGCTATTTCAACTATGGCAAAGCTTGGTATTGTAAACGGACGTTTTGAAGACAGGTTCGTTCCTGATGCAAATATTACACGTGCAGAATTTACTGCAATCTGTGCAAGATTTGACACAACAGAAGTTGAATATGAAGGTAGCTTCAAGGATATCAACGGTCACTGGGCAGAAGAATATATCAAGAGAGCATCTGCTTATGGTTGGATAGAAGGTTACAGCGACAACACATTCCGTCCTGACCAGTTTATTACACGTGCTGAGGCTATGACCCTTATCAACAGAGTTCTCAACCGTATTCCGCGTGATGCTGAAGATTTGCTCCACGACGATATGGCAATCTGGTCTGACAATATGGACCCAAGCAAATGGTTCTATATCGCAGTTCAGGAAGCAACAAACAGCACTGAATATGAACGTCCGAACAGTCTTTACAAGACATGGACAGAGGTTGTTGAAAACAGAGATTGGTCTGAATACCAAAAATAAAATGAATTAAGAAACGAAGAGCCGTGTTATACGGCTCTTTGATATGTAAACTTTATTTTATAAGGAGAATGCAAAATGATTTACGATTTGATTGAAAACAAAGACTTATATTTGGGTCTTGGTGAAAAGTACAAAAAGGCTTTTGATTTTATTCTTAAGGCATCAGTTGAACTTCCCGCCCCCGGCAAATATGTGATTGACGGTGATGATGTATATGCAAATGTAAGCGAGTATGACACAAAAACAGGCGAAGTTGTGTATGAAGCACATAAGGACTATGTTGATATTCAATATTTGATTTCAGGACACGAAAATATCTATTGGAAGAATATCAAGGATTGTACTGTTACAACAGATTATAATGATGAAAAGGATTGTGCTTTGCTTACTGCTGAAAATCCTGTAGTATTAGATATGCAAAGGGGCAATTTTGCAATACTTTTCCCGGATGATGTTCATGCTCCCTGCAGAACTGCCGGCGAGGTTTCACACGTGCACAAGATTGTTGTAAAAGTAAAAGTTGATTAGTCTAAACGGTTACATAAAAAAACACACCTGCAAAATTTTGCAGGTGTGTTTTTGGGTATTTAAGACTATTTACTGGCTTTTGTTTCGCAGTATGCACATCTGTACTCATGTAATTCACGATTTGTCAGTGTGAAAATATTTGGAAGCTCTTGTTCGGTGGTGGTGATGCATCTGGGGTTTTTGCAGAAGATGACATTGGTAAGCTTTTCGGGAAGAGTCATTTTCTTCTTTTCACAAAGCTTTCCGTCTTCAATTACATCAACGGTTGCAGTAGGTGACACATATCCCAAAATGTCCATATCAAGCTCAATTTTTGCATCAATTTTGATGATGTCTTTCTTGCCCATTTTTCTGCTTGTTGCATTTTTGATGATAGCAACAGAACAATCAAGGCTGTCAAGGGCGAGGAGATTGTAAACCTCCATACCTTTGCCTGCTTCGATGTGGTCAATGACAAAGCCGTTTTTGATTGAATCAATATTCATACTATTTTACCTCCAAAAGCTTCAAAATCAAAGCCATACGCATATACTTTCCATTCAGCACCTGCTTGAAATAGCAAGCTCTCTTGTCGTCATCAACCGAGACGCTGATTTCGTTTACCCTGGGAAGAGGATGCATGATTGAAAGGTCTTCTTTTGCGTTTGCCAATTTTTCAGGGGTGAGAATATAACTGTCCTTGAGTCTCAAATAATCTTCCTCGTTGAAAAATCTTTCCCGCTGAACTCTTGTCATATAAAGAATATCAAGCTGTGGCATATATTCTTCCAAATCCTTGGTTTGAATGTATTCAAGTCCGCACTCTTTGATTTCGTTTTTTACATAGCTTGGCACTTTCAATTCATCAGGTGAAATAAGAACAAATTTTATGCCTTTATAACGGATTAGCGCATTGATAAGCGAATGAACAGTGCGTCCGAATTTAAGGTCACCGCAAAGACCAACTGTGAGACCCTCAAATCTGCCCTTTTCACGATGAATTGTGAGAAGGTCTGCAAGTGTCTGGGTGGGGTGATTATGTCCGCCGTCGCCTGCATTTATCACAGGAACTGATGCATTCATTGCAGCAACAAGGGGTGCACCCTCTTTTGGATGTCGCATTGCGATGATGTCTGCATAGCAGGAAACCGTTTTTGCTGTGTCAGCAACGCTCTCGCCCTTTGCAGCGGAGCTTGAAGTTGCATCAGACATTGAAAGAACGTGTCCGCCAAGCTCATACATAGCAGCCTCAAAACTGAGGCGGGTGCGGGTGGAGGGCTCAAAAAACAATGTTGCAAGCTTTTTTCCGTCGCATTTGTGAGCATATTTTTCGGGGTTTTCGATAATATCCTCGGCAACAGCTATTATTTCTTCAAGTTCTTTCGTTGAAAGGTCTTTTATATCAATTACACTTCTCATTGAAATCTATCCTTTCTTTTAAAGATTTTATCCTATGCACCAATCCAGGATTCGTCAGAGGGGTTATTGCGGAAAGCAATAAGTCTTTTTATGTCATCGGTTTTGATATAGCCTTCTTCTGCTGCAACCTCTGCAATAACATCAAAGTTTGTGAGGCTGACATTTTTAACATCTGCCGCAGCCAAATGGTCAAGACCTTTTTGCATACCGTAAGTGAAGATTGAAACAATGCCCAAAACTTCGGCACCTGCTTCGCGGAGAATGTTCACAACTTCGATAACGCTGCCACCGGTTGAGATAAGGTCTTCAACAACAACAACTTTCTGACCGGGGAGGAGCTTGCCTTCAATCTGATTCTGTCTGCCGTGGTCTTTCGCACCGCTTCTTACATAACCCATAGGAAGTCCCATAAGGTGTGCGGTGATTGCGGCGTGGGCGATACCGGCTGTTGATGTTCCCATAAGAACTTCGGCATCAGGATAATTTGCTTTTATTGTTTCAGCAAGAGCTGTTTCAACATCTGTGCGAACATCTATGTCACTCAGAGTCAGGCGGTTGTCACAGTAAACAGGACTTTTTATTCCGCTTGCCCAGGTGAAAGGCTCTTCAGGGCGGAAGAATACCGCTTTGATTTTGAGTAATTCTTTTGCAATTAAAATCTTTGTTTCCATATTTATTTTCTCCTTATCCAACAAATTCATTTACACATCTTCTGTATGCGGCAACCGGGTCGCTGGCCGCGGTGATTGGTCTTCCCACAACTATGTAATCAGAGCCGATTTCTTTTGCTTGTGCGGGTGTCATAACTCTTACCTGATCACCTTTTTCGCCGTCTGCAAAGCGTACGCCGGGAGTAACAGTGATAAATTCTTTACCGCAAGCATTGTGAACCTTTTCAGCCTCAAGGGGTGAACAAACAACCCCATCAAGCCCTGCTTTTTTGGCATTTTCTGCATAGTGCATAACAACCTTGTCTATGGGCTCATTTATAAGAAGGTCTGATTTCATAACTTCTTCACTTGTAGAGGTGAGCTGAGTTACAGCGATGAGAATAGGACGAGTTCCGTCTTCGCGGGTCAACCCTTCGAGAGCTGCCTGCATCATAGGGATTGTACCTGATGCATGAAGATTTGTCATATCAATGTCAAGATTACGAAGCACAGACATTGATTTTTTTACTGTATTTGGGATGTCGTGAAGCTTGAGGTCAAGAAATATCTTGTGACCTCTCTTTTTGATTTCACGGACAATTTCGGGGCCTTCAGCATAGAAAAGCTCCATACCAATTTTTACAAAAGGTTTTTCTTCCTTGAACAAATCAAGAAAGTCAAAAACCTGCTTTTTTGTTGCAAAATCACATGCAACTATAACGTCTTTACCCATAATTAGTGAGCACCTCCAATAATATCATTTAAGTCTTTTATGCCGTATTTTTCCATTGTTTGTGGCAAATTGTTAACAATATCACGGCTTGCAAAGGGGTCAACCAGGTTTGCAGCACCGATTTGAACAGCTGTGGCACCAGCAAGCATCATTTCGATTACATCCTCGGCAGAGGAAACACCTCCCATGCCGATAATAGGAATTTTTACAGCTTCATAAACCTGATAAACCATGCGTACCGCAACGGGAAAAATGGCAGGCCCTGAAAAACCACCCATTTTGTTTGCAATAACACATTTTTTTGTCTTTAGGTCAATTCGCATACCAAGAAGAGTATTTATAAGGCTGATGCCATCAGCACCTGCGTCTTCACAAGCCTTTGCGATAGATACAATGTCTGTAACATTTGGTGAAAGTTTAATAAATACGGGCTTTGTGGTGACTTTTTTTACAGCCCTTGTAACCTCAGCAGCGGACTCGGGGGAAGTTCCAAAACTCATACCTCCGCCGTGAACGTTGGGGCATGATACATTCACCTCAAACCAGCCAATCTGCGGCTCGTTATCTAATGCTTCGCAGGTGTAGGTGTATTCGTCAATGGAAAAACCGCTGACATTTGCCATGACAGGTTTATGAAAAACCTCTTTAAGTTTTGGAAGTTCAATGGCTTTAACTGCTTCAACCCCCGGATTTTGAAGACCTACGGAGTTTATCATTCCCATAGGGCATTCAGCAATTCTTGGTGTAGGGTTTCCAAAACGTGGGTCTTTTGTTGTGCCTTTGAATGAAAATGTACCAAGACAGTTGATGTCATAAAGCTCTGCGAATTCATAGCCAAAGCCAAAAGTTCCGCTGGCGGGGATTATTGGGTTGTCAATGGTTATCCCTGAAAGGTTTACTTTTGTGTTTACCATATAATCTCCTCCCTCAAAAGAACCGGACCGTCCTTGCAAATTCTCTTGTTGCCATATTTGGTTTTGCAGGAACAACCCATGCAGGCACCAAAGCCACAACCCATACGTTCTTCAAAGCTATATTGACCGGAAGTCTGGGCTACGCGTTCAATTGCACGGAACATGGGCTCAGGACCGCAGGTGAAGAAGTAGTCATAACTTATATCTTTCATAGCATCAGTGACAAAACCCCGGATTCCATAAGTGCCGTCAGCTGTTGTCACCAACACGTTTGCACCGAGTTTTTTGAATTCTTCTTCAAAGAATACATCTTCACGGCTGTTAAAGCCCAGGATAACGGTGGGATTTTTGCCCTCTGAAATCAGTTTTTTGCAAAGATTGAACATCGGCGGAACACCAACGCCACCGCCAATGAGGAGGGGGGAGGTGCCACTCTTTTCAGTATCAAAGCCGTTGCCCAGAGCGATGAGAATATCAAGCTCTTTGCCAGGTTCATAGCTGCTCATTTTTTCAGTTCCAACGCCCACAACTTTGTATATAAGGGTCAAAGTGTTCTCGTCATAATCACAGATTGATATAGGACGTCTTAAATACTGTCCCTCAAGCTTGATATTTACAAACTGATCGGGACGTGTTATGTCACTTGTGTCACTTGACAGAACCATAAGATAGATGTCTTTTGCAATCTTTTCGTTCTTTATTATAGTAAAAAGTTCTTGTTTCACAATACATTACCTTTCTTATGCATCAATGGTTGAAATGCCGATAGTATTTTGTTCCAGAACGTCCACCAAAACCTTAACTGTATCAAGTGCGGTAAAGAGATTTACGTTGTTTTCTGTAGCCAAAATTCGGATTTCCTGACCGTCATGGGCTGAATTTGAGCTAACATCACTGGTGTTAATGAGGTAAGAAATATGTCCCTGACGGATTGCTTCTGGGATTTCTTCGCTGCCCTCACTTATTTTTCTGAATGCATGAGTACGGATACCGTTCTTTTTCAAGAATTCAGCAGTGCCGCGCGTTGCCTGAATGTTAAAGCCAAGGTTGTAGAAACGGCGGATAAGGGAGAGGGCTTCTTCCTTGTCCTTGTCCGCAACAGTCACAAGAACGGTGCCATAATTCTGGAGTTTCATACCCGATGCCTGAAGTGCTTTATAAAGTGCGCGGTTGAGTGTGTCATCATAACCGATTGCTTCACCAGTTGATTTCATTTCGGGTGAGAGGTATGCATCAAGTCCGCGGAGTTTGTTGAATGAGAACACCGGAACTTTTACATACCAGCGGTTTTTCTCTTTTGGATAGGTTTTCCTTATGCCTTGTGATTTGAGGCTCTTGCCCATAATCACGTTTGTTGCAATGTCAGCGAGACTATATCCGGTAGCCTTTGAAAGGAAGGGAACAGTTCTTGAAGAACGTGGGTTAACCTCGATGATAAATACATTGTCATCCTTGTCAACAATGAACTGGATGTTGTAAAGACCAACAATTCCAATGCCCAGACCAAGCTGTTTTGCATACTTCAGGATGGTCTTTTTAACCTTGTCTGAAATACTGAATGTGGGGTATACGCTGATTGAGTCACCACTGTGGATACCGGTACGTTCAACAAGCTCCATAATGCCGGGGACAAATACGTCCTTGCCGTCACAGATAGCGTCGATTTCAACTTCTTTGCCAACAATATATTTGTCAACAAGAACGGGTTTGTCTTCGTCAATTTCTACCGCTGTTTTGAGGTAGTGACGAAGGGCTTCTTCGTTTGCAACAATCTGCATCGCACGGCCACCAAGAACGAAGCTTGGACGCACCAGAACGGGGTAACCGATTTCTTCTGCGGCTTTTACACCGTCTTCAATTTTTGTAACAGCCTTGCCCTTTGGCTGAGGGATGTTTAGCTTTTTCAGGATTTTTTCAAAGGCATCGCGATTTTCAGCTCTGTCGATTGCCTCACAGTCTGTACCGATAATTTTCACGCCACGGTCGGTGAGGGGTTGTGCGAGGTTAATGGCGGTCTGACCACCCAGTGATGCGATAGTACCCTCGGGGTTTTCGAAGAGGATGATGTTCATAGCATCCTCGGTTGTTAGAGGCTCAAAGTAGAGCTTGTCCGCAGTTGTATAGTCGGTTGAAACAGTTTCCGGGTTGTTGTTTATGATGATTGCCTCATAACCCGAATTCTTGATAGTGGTAACAGCGTGAACTGTTGAATAGTCGAATTCAACACCCTGACCGATGCGGATAGGACCTGCACCAAGAACCACAACCGACTTTTTGTCAGTAATCCTTGAATCGTTTTCACCAGTGTAGGTTGAATAGAAATAAGGAATATATGCCCCGGTGTGGCAGGTGTCAACCATTTTGTAAACAGGCATAATTTTATTTTTTCTTCTCATATTGAATACGTCGATTTCGGACTCGTTCCAAAGCTTTGCGATGAAGGCATCGCTAAAGCCCATAATTTTTGCGTCTTTAAGGATTACAGCATCATTTTTGTTTGCTTTGATCACTTCTTCAAAATCGGTTATTCTTTTGATTGCCTCAAGGAAGTAGGAGGTAATCATTGTGATCTCGTGAAGCTCTTCAACGGTTTTCCCGCGTCTTAAAAGCTGGGCAACCGCATAGATGGTGTCATCACGGAATTCCTTGATATATTCAAGCAAATCACTGTCTGACATATTTTCAAATTTAGCCATCCAGAAGTGGTTTACACCGATTTCAAGAGAACGAACGGATTTGAGCATACATTCTTCCAAAGTAGAGCCGATACCCATAACCTCGCCCGTTGCTTTCATCTGTGTGCCAAGCTTGTTGTTTGCAGATGTGAACTTGTCAAATGGGAATCTTGGGAACTTTGCAACAATATAGTCAAGACGTGGCTCAAACGCTGCGTTGGTGTTTGCAATTTTGATTTCTTCAAGTGACATACCAACGGCAATTTTTGCAGTAACGCGAGCTATCGGGTAACCACTTGCCTTTGATGCAAGTGCAGAAGAACGTGAAACTCTTGGGTTAACCTCAATAAGATAATATTCAGATGTTTCGGGATTGAGTGCAAACTGAACGTTGCAGCCACCCTCAATTTTGAGTTCGCGGATGATTTTTATTGCACTGTCATTGAGCATTTTAAGATCGTGGTCATTAAGGGTGAGGATTGGCGCAACAACTATACTGTCACCGGTATGAACGCCCACGGGGTCGATATTTTCCATACCGCAGATGGTGATGGCAGTGTCGTTTGAGTCACGCATAACTTCAAACTCGATTTCTTTGTAGCCCTTAACGCTTTTTTCAATAAGAACCTGAGAAACGGGTGAAAGCTTGAATGCGTTTGTGCCTATTTCAATCAGTTCTGCTTCGTTGTATGCAAAGCCACCGCCTGTTCCGCCAAGAGTGAAAGCAGGGCGCAGAACAACGGGATAGCCAATTCTTTTTGCGGCTTCTTTTGCTTCGTCAAGTGAATATGTGATTTCAGAAGGAATAACAGGCTCGCCGATTGACTGACACAGCTCTTTGAAAAGCTCACGGTCTTCGGCACGTTCAATGCTTTCGCTTTTTGTGCCAAGGAGCTCAACACCGCATTCTTTGAGAATGCCTTTCTTTTCAAGCTGCATAGCAAGGTTGAGCCCGGTTTGTCCGCCGATTCCCGGAACGATTGCGTCCGGCCTTTCATAGCGGATGATGCGTGCAATATATTCAAGAGTAAGAGGCTCCATATAAACCTTGTCGGCAATAGTGGTATCTGTCATAATTGTCGCAGGGTTGGAGTTTGCAAGGACAACCTCATAGCCCTCTTCCTTGAGTGCAAGACACGCCTGAGTGCCTGCATAGTCAAATTCAGCAGCTTGTCCTATAACGATAGGACCTGAGCCTATAATAAGTATTTTCTTCAAATCTGTTCTTTTTGCCATTTTTCTTTTCCTCCTGAATTTATATTTTCTGTTCCTGCCATACAACTTTGCCACAGTGTATGGTCATCAAACATCTGCCGAAAACTTCGCCGCCTTCAAAGGGCGTACTGCGTCCTTTTGAAAGAAAGTCTTCGGGGTTTATATTATATTTTGCATCAAGGTCAAAAACCGTAAGGCTGGCTTTTGTACCTTCCTTGATTTCTGCCCCAATTCCAAATCTCTTGCGAGGATTGTCGCAGAGGAGAGAGAGGAGCTTTTCAAGGGTGATGATATTTGTTTTCACAAGATGTGTGTAAAGTATGGGAAAGGCGGTTTCAATCCCCACAACGCCCATGAGGCTGTCTTTTAAGCCTTTTGACTTTTCTTCAGCTGAGTGTGGGGCATGGTCTGTTGCAATCATATCGATTGTGCCGTCTTTTATTCCATCAAGAAGTGCTAAGCGGTCTTCTTCGCTGCGAAGTGGTGGGTTCATTTTAAATCGGCCGTCTTCCTGCAAATCTTTGTCAGATAAAACAAGGTAATGTGGAGCGGTCTCACAGGTAACGTCAAGTCCGTCTTTTTTAGCTTGTCTTATAAGTTCAACACTTTCTTTGGTTGAAATGTGGCAGACGTGATAGCTACATCCGGTTTCTCTCACAAGCTCAAGGTCGCGTTTTATGGGGCCCCATTCACTCATTGATGAGATGCCTTTGTGACCATGTTCTTTTGCGTAGATACCGTCATGTATATATCCACCATTGAGCAATGAATTATCCTCACAGTGGGCGGAAATAATCTTACCAAGCCGTTTTGCTTCCAGCATGGCATTTTTCATCATTTCAATACTCTGGACTCCGCGTCCGTCATCTGAAAAACCGATTACGTCGTTTGAAATTTCTTTCATATCAGAAAGCTCTTCGCCTTTTTCAGCCTTTGTGATTGTGCCGAATGGAAAAACATCAATAACAGCTGATTTTTTGATTGCATCAAGCTGAAATTTTAGGTTTTCAGCACAGTCCGGTGCGGGACTTAAATTTGGCATACTGCATACCGTTGTGTATCCGCCACGGGCACAGGCGCGCGTTCCGCTTTCGATAGTTTCCTTATACAAAAAACCCGGCTCTCTCAGATGAACGTGAACATCTGTAAAACCGGGAAAAATGTATTTGTTATTAAAAGAAATAGTTGTAGAAGGGAATTTGGAAACAAGAGGAGTGTATTCAAGGAATACTTTACCGTCAGCAATGAAAACATCCTGCTTTGTGAACTTTCCGTCTGTATAAACTTGTGCATCCTTCAAAATACAATTCATGGTAAATTCCTTTCTGACATTTTCATATATTTTACCACAAACCAAGGACAGTGTCAACAGAAAAACAAATATTTTTTATAAATAAAAACACGTCCGAAATTTTGGACGTGTTTTTAAAAATATTATTATGCCATATTGTATTTTTTGAGCATTTCCTTTTCAAAGTTGAGGAGGTATGCTGCTTCTTCGTCAATGCGAGCTTCGGTAGGATTCTCAACAAGGTTGCGGTATACGTGAATGTCGCGACCAACCTCGCCGCCTTCCATAACGAACGGCTCTGAAACGATTCTGCCTTTGTAGTTAATGTCAGCAAGTGCACCGAAGATTTCGTCCCAGTCAAGATGTCCTCTGCCAGGAGCGGTTCTGTTGTTTTCGCCTGTGTGGAAGCTTGTGAGCTTGTTACCAACAAGGCGAATTGCATCGCCGATGTTATTTTCTTCAATATTCATATGATATGTATCAAGAAGAACGCCGATGTTGGGACTGTCGATTTCCGCAACATAACGAAGAGCTTCTTCGGCGGTGTTAATAAGGCAGGTTTCAAAACGGTTTACCGCCTCAACACAATAGGTCACGCCGCATTCTTCAGCAACCTTAATAATTTCTTTCATACTCTTGATGCTCTGTTCCCAATAAGGACGCTTGTCGCCAAGAAAATTGTCAGGAGTTCCCCAACCGGCATAGCTTACACCGGAGAGAAGTGTACCGCCGCCAACGTGCATCTTTCTGATAATATTCTGAAGATATTCAACGCCACCAGTTCTGACATTTTCATCAAGTGAAGATACGTCATAGTTTCTGTCGAGACCGAGACTGTAGGTAAGCTCAATTCCCACCTCATCAGCAAGTGCCTTGAGAGAACGGATTTTTTCGTCTGACATTTCAAGGAGTGGCTGAGCCTGAAATTCAAGTACATCAAAGCCGATTTCTTTTGCTTTTTTGATATACTTTGCATGGTCAGCATCCCAGTTCTTTTCCCAGAAGTTCATAAAAATTCCAAGTTTGTTCATTTTTTAAGTCCTCCTTAAAAACTTATTTAATAATGTTTACATTATATTCGAGATATTTGTTGAGAGCCTCGTCGATCGCCCATGACCATTCGCCCTTGGCAATGGCAACATGATGACGGTAGCCGTTTTCAAGCATATGCTTGAGGATTTCGGGCATAGCCTTTGACTGACCTACGATTCCGCAACCGAAGAAAGCATCTTCCATAGCGTCGTCGGTAATTATCATTTCAGCTGCAAAGCCACAGAGCTTTCCGTCTTCTGTTTTAAAGCTTCCCATAGTGGACTTTCCGGTTTCGATTTCGCCGTCAACGATACCAACGCCTGAGCCTTCACCATATGACTTTCTAAACATAAGATGTTCCTTGATGCTTGTCTTTCCCTTGAAGAAAGATGCGGGAACAGCTGAACAGTGGAAGAAAATGGTCTTTTCGCTGTCTTCACCGAAGTTGTTGTTCACGTCAAGCAGCATAACAGGTTCGCCTGATGCTTCCTGAAGAGCAAGCATCATAACTGAGTTGTTGATATCAAGCTCGCAGGCCGCAGGGATACCGCGTTCATTAAGGTCGCTGAGAACAAGGCAAACAGCGATGCCGTATCTAGTCTGGAATTCGTTCCAGCATCTTATGCCGAGAGCCTGAAGATTGAAATCTTCAATCAACTGGTCAACAGCAACGCCAAAACGTGCAATGTTTTCAAGCTTTTCAGGTGGGTATGTACCAAAATCAGTGATTGAAGCATAATGCTTTTTCTTTTCTTCCAAAAGCTTGGGATCAGCATTATCCATCATGTCAAAGACGAGTGAAAGGTCGATAGTTTCAACATTGATGTTCTTTCTCTGCATAGCAATTTCATCGATACGAACAGTCTTGAACGCTGTGGTTCTGGCGCCGATAGCACCAATATTGAAGTTCTTGAGCTTTTTCACAACACGGAAAACAGCAGCAAAGTTCTTGAGGTCTTCAGCAAAAGTGTCACTGAGGGGGTCAACTGTTGCATCTTTTGTAAGAGAATATTTGATGCCGCACTGTCTGAGAACATTGCACATAGCAATCTTTCCGCAAAGGGAGTCGCGTCTGTGAGCAAAGTCCATCTTGCCTGCTTCATCAGGATAAGCCTGAACAAGGATAGGAACACCTGCGTCTTTCAGGGCAACAACGGCACCGTTTTCGTCGCCGAAGTTGGGGAGAGAAAGGATGATGCCGTCGTATTCGCCTTCGTGTTCTTTGAGGAAGTCGCTGAAAAGCTTACCCTCTTTAATGGTTTCAACTGCACCATATCTGGTAAGTGATTCATCCATGATTATGTAATCATATCCGTTTTCTGAGATAACCTTTGTCATATCCTCGCGGGCGGAGGCAATGAGCTCGCCTGGGAAGAAACCACGGTTTCCGAAAAATAGTGCAAAAGTAAGTTTGTTTTTTGTCATTTAAATTCAATACCTTTCTGTCTGTAAATTATGTATCAGCAAAGCTTTGCAACAGACACACAAAGCAACTGTTAAAAACGGAATGCATCCGCATTTTAACCGAAAGTATTAACGTTAATTATGAACGTTAATGTAATTTATATAAAAAAATCAAATTTCTGTCAAGCAATTTTGTAAAAATTTACTTTTAATGGCAGGGGAAAGTTGATAAAAGAATTGTATCACGGCCCCATATTACTTGACATATTTTTTCTCAGATGATATACTCGAAATACAAATTCAATAAAATTCACACAAAGTGTCGGTTGTATCTAAAAGATTTTTTATCTCGATATAATTGGTGAAAAGGGAATGGGGTGAGACTCCCCTGCGTTAAACTGACGGTGTATGCACTGAATGTTTTTGTATCCGTCGGCGAAAGCCGGTCATTGGGAAACTGAGAAGGCAGGATGCAAAGATGTGGACAGATTTAGTCTATATGGTGCGAGCCACAAGACCTGCTTTGATGCTATCTTGGTGTGCTTGAAAGATGGTGTTTTTGCGTGTGCATAGGCGTACGTGAATTGTGACTTGTCACAGGAATACTCAGCTGTGGTATTTTTTTAAAGAAAAATTGCCGCAGTTTTTTTGTTTTCTGCGGTCCGGAGGTGTATAGTAACTAAAAAACAAAGCAGAAAATAAAAAACGGAGGATTAAAATGAAAAAAATAATATCTTTTATTTTGAGCTTGGTAATGATATTAAGCTCTCTTGGCGTGTCTGTTTTCGCGACGGAGAGCGAAAATAATATGGCTACGGTATATGTAACAATAAGTAAATATGGAGACATAGTAAATGACAAGAATGGTTCTCCGGTTGCAATGAATTCGATTAAACTTTCGGGGAAAGAAGCGTATGTACTGGATGATGCATTTAGAATTGTACATAACGACTTGTATGAAGCTGGGGAATCAGGCTATGAAACAGCGATGGGCAATTACGGACTTTATGTTACAAAGTTTTGGGGTGACACAAGCGAAAACTTTACATATCAGGTGAATTTTGGCGAAGAAAGTGTGTATGGACTGGACCATGAGCTTGAGAGTGGTGACTGCATTGAATTTTGTATAAATAAAAGCAGAGGCTCAGATATGGAAGTATACACCCGGTTTGATAAGAAAAAAGTTGAGATTCACCCAGGAGAAACTGTGGATTTAGCGTTGTCACAAGGTGAATATACAGCAGACGGGATGGTATTTCTTCCCTGTGCGGATGCTGCATTGACTGTGGATGGTGTGATAACTGAAAATGTAACGGATGCAGACGGCAGAGTTTCAGTTTGTTTTGAAGAATGTGGCGAGTATGTTGTTTCGGCTGTTAAAACAAAACTTGCTTCTGATGAAACAGTTACTGCCATTCAGGCACCTGTTTGTGTGGTTACGGTGAGTGACACCGAAATCCCACCGGCAGATATCCCCACAGATACGCCAACAGATGAGCCTGAAGATAATTTTCCCCAAATTACGGCGGAAGAACTAATGCATAACATAGTAGGAAAATACCTTAATGATAGCATTATAAATGATGGAAATATGTATTGGTTTGTGGCAGATTTTGCTGATTACCTCAAAATATATCCTGAAAGTCAATATGCTTTCACAAATGCACAAAAGCAGAGTTGTGTGGATAAAATAATTGCTTTTGCGGATGCTTCTTCGTCACAGGGTGACATTGCAAAGGCCATTATTGCTCTTCGTGCATTGGGATATGATGCGAAAAATACCTACAGAAAAAACGGAGCTGCATTTGATATTGCAGAAAAGCTTTCATTGCTCATTACTGAAGAATCAGTAACTGCTCCTTATTATGAATATACACTTCCTTATGTGTTAATTGCACTTGAACAGGGAGAGGATTATGCTTTGCAGGAAACCATAGATTTTCTTATAAGCACAGCTGTTGAAATAAAGTCTTCATGGCAGGACACTACCTGGGGCATTGATGGGGCAGCACCTATGCTTCGCGCCCTTACTCCTTACTGTAACATAAATGAGGATGTCAAAGCCGTTGTTGATGAGACAGTAGAATTGATAAAGGAATATCAGGGAAGTGACGGGTCTATGGGCAATGCCGCCTCGACAGGCCTTGCAATGGCGGGTCTTTCTGCTGCTGGAATAAATCCTGAAACAGTCTTGAAGGACGGAAAAAGTTTGATGGATGGTCTTATGAGCCAAGGCAACGAAACCTTTGACGGTTTTTTGCCTGAAGACAATTTATTTGGCACAGAGCAAGGATTGAGGGGCCTTGTTGCCTGGAAGTTGATGGATAGTGACAAAATGATTTATGATTTTAAAGATTATCCCCAAAATGAAGCCAGGGCAACATTGGAAGTCGTTTATACTCCGTCGTGGGGCGGTGGCTCATCAAGCGGAAGAACGGAAGAGAAAGGAAAAGACGATACAAAAAAAGAAACCGAAGTTATTGAAGAAAATCCACAGGGTTTAAGCGGAAAAAATGAAGATGTAAGAATTTTACCGGTAATTTTTGAAGAAAAAACCTTTGAGGATATACAAAACCATGAAAATCAAAATGCGATCCAGCAGCTTGCCCAGAGAGGAATTATAAATGGTAAAAACGAAAAAAGCTATTCTCCTGATGAAACAATGACACGGGCTGAATTTGCAACTATTGTGGTAAGAGCTTTGGGAATACCTGAAAAGAACGGCGGTATATTTAATGATGTGGCGGAGGCTGATTGGTTTAACGTATATGTAAATACCGCTTACAGCTATGGTATAGTAAACGGTATATCAGAAAATGAATTTAATCCATACAGAGAAATTACACGTGAGGAAGCGGCAACTATGATTTTGAGAGCTGCAAAGCTTTGCGGAATGAAAGCAGATACAAGCGATACAGGAATGAGAAATACCCTTGCTGAGTTTTCTGATTATGTCGAGGCGTCGGAATGGGCAATGGCGGCTCTCGCCTTTTGCTACAACGAGGAAATTCTTGATAAAAGTGTGATTGAGATAAACCCCAAAACAGAGGTAACAAGGGCAGAAGTAGCCCAAATTCTTTATAATATGCTTGGCAGGGCAAAGTTGTTATGAGAAGAAAATTATTAACTATATTTATCTGTTTATTAGTCGCAGTTTCACTTGTTTCTTGCGGCAGGGTAAATAATCCAATAGACACCCATGGCAAATCGGCTGTTAATATAACAGAGGAATCGGCAGACGAAAGTTTGCCGACTCCTGTTGCCAAGACGGAAAAAACTGTTGCTTTAAAGAAAACGGAAAAAGCAGAAGAGGTAAAAAACGAAAAATCCCAAGGAAAAAATGAAACGATTGTAAATAGTATTACTGATGAATCAAACAGTGGTGGCAAGGCTGAAGAGGCAGAGAAAGGCGTGTTTAAGTGTACTTTGTCGGTACGCTGTGATACTGTTTTTAAAAATATAACCGAGCTTGATAAAGAGAAAGCGGAGGTTTTGCCCAAGAATGGGATAATATACCCCCAAACTGAGGTTGTCTTTTATGAGGGAGAAAGTGTCTTTAATGTTTTAACAAGGGAATTTAAGAAAAACCGGATACATATTGATTTTGTAAATACACCGATGTATAATACCATATATATTAAAGGCATTTCCAATCTTTATGAACGCGATTGTGGAGAACTTTCCGGATGGATATATGCAGTAAACGGAAAAATACCAAGCTGCGGCTGTTCACAATACATATTGAGTACCGGAGACAAAATTGAGTTTGTGTATACTTGTGATTTGGGCAACGATATTGATTTAAAATGACTGTATACTGAGGGGAATACATTTAAGCTTTCTCGTTATATATTTGTTGGAAAAGGGAGGAAAGACTATGAACGAATTTAAAACATACCATCCGATTGTAAATTTTGTGTATTTTGCATTCGTAATAGGCTTTTCATGTGTTTTTATGCATCCCGTTTCCTTGGGAATTTCCCTCAGTTCAGGATTTATATATTTTATAATGCTAAAGGGCAAAAAGGCGGCAAAAATAAATCTCATATATATGTTTCCAATGATGATTTTAATGACATTGATAAATCCGCTTTTTAACCACGAGGGCGTTACAATTATTGGATACCTGCCGAGCGGAAATCCTCTTACGTTAGAATCAGCACTTTATGGTTTTGCAGCGACGGCAATGATTTTCTCGGTGATATGTCATTTTTCCTGTTATAACGAGGTTATGACAAGCGATAAGTTTTTATATCTGTTTGGAAAGGTTATACCATCACTATCTCTGGTAATTTCTCTGACTCTCGGGTTTGTGCCGAAGTTTACCGCACAGCTTAAAACGGTTGCAGATGCCCAAAAGTGTATGGGGCGAGATGTTTCAAACGGGAACATAATTAAGCGTGCAAAATACGGACTTAATATTCTGTCCATCATGACGACGTGGGCACTGGAAAATGCCATTGAAACAGCGGACAGCATGAAATCCCGAGGCTATGGACTCTCTGGGAGAACTTCGTTTTCGGTATTCACGTTTGATAAGAGGGATAAAAAGGCGCTTGTTTGTATTTTGATTTTAGGTATATATACACTTGCAGGGAATTTGCTGGGTGGAATGGAATTCGAATATTTTCCGAGGATAAAAGGAACGGAAGCTTCCTTATTTAACGTAAGCATTTTTGCTTCGTATCTGCTTCTTTGTATATATCCTGTTATAATTGAAATTTGGGAGGTGAGAAGATGGAAAGCTATCGAATCGAAAATTTAAGTTTTACTTATCCCACTAGATGCGGTAATGCGCTTAATGACATAAGTTTGTCAATAAATCAGGGAGAGTTTGTGCTTATCTGTGGACAATCAGGCTGCGGGAAGACCACTTTGTTGAGACTTTTGAAACCTTCTCTTTCTCCCTTTGGTGAAATAGGAGGAAACATATATTTCGGTGAAAGAGAACTGTCTGTTTGTGATGTCAGGGAGCAGGCATCAGGCA
Organism: Clostridia bacterium; assembly: GCA_017620615.1. GTDB lineage: Bacteria > Bacillota > Clostridia > Monoglobales > Monoglobaceae > SIG440. The sequence continues at coordinate 140,490 of JAGAUW010000006.1, forward strand.
TTGGTTTTGTGATGCAAAATCCTGATAACCAGATTGTTACGGACAAGGTATGGCACGAGCTCAGTTTTGGACTTGAAAGCCTTGGAATGAAAACTCCTGAAATCAGGACAAAAGTTTCTGAAATGGCAGCATTTTTTGGTATAGAGAATTGGTTTCATCAAAAGACTGCGGAATTGTCGGGCGGTCAAAAACAGCTCCTGAATCTTGCGGCTGTTATGGTTATGCAACCATCGGTGTTGATACTTGACGAGCCAACAAGTCAGCTTGACCCCATTGCGGCACAGGAATTTTTGAATACCCTGAAAAAGATTAACAGCGAGCTTGGTACAACCATAATTCTTGCGGAGCATCGTCTGGAAGAAGCTTTTTCCATAGCAGACAGGGTAATTGTTATGGAAAAAGGAACAATTATTGCAAATCAACCACCAAAGGAAGTTGCTCAAATTTTGAAAGGGAAAAATCATCCTATGTATAAAGCACTTCCGACCCCGATGAGAGTGTATGGCGCGGTGGGAAAAAATGGGGATTGTCCTCTAACTGTCTGTGAGGGGAGAATGTGGCTTGAAGAATTCTCAAAGGAAAATCCATTGATGCCAGAACGAATTCCCACAGGCAAAAAAGAGGATGATGGAGACAGCATAGCGATTGAAATAAAGGATGCGTGGTTTCGATATGAAAAAAATTCACCTGATGTGATAAAAGGCTTGAATTTAAAAGTCAAAAAAGGCGAAATTTTTGCTATACTGGGAGGAAACGGAACTGGAAAAACCACTGCACTTTCTCTTATCTCAGGACTCAACAAGCCGTATCGGGGCGAGATATATATTGGTGGTGAAAATATCTCAAAGGTGAAAAATCTTTATGACGGTTTAATTGGAGTTCTTCCTCAAAACCCCCAAAGCGTATTTTTGAAAAATACCGTTTGGCTTGATTTGATGGGAATGCTTTCGGGCAAGGATTTGGCAGAGGAAGAAAAAAGAAAAAAAGTTCAGAACATAGCTCATTTATGTTGTATTGACGATTTGCTTGAAAGTCATCCATATGATTTATCGGGAGGCGAACAACAGAGGGCGGGACTTGCAAAGGTACTCCTTTTGGAACCTCAAATTTTGCTTTTGGATGAGCCCACGAAAGGTATGGATGCAAGATTTAAAGAGGAATTTGCAGATATTCTTGCGGAACTGAAAGAAGATGGGGTTACTGTCATTATGGTTTCTCACGACATTGAATTTTGTGCGGAATTTTCTGACAGATGTGCCCTTGTTTTTGACGGCAGCATAACCTCGGACGGAGGTTCAAGGCAGTTTTTTGCTGGAAACAGATTTTACACAACGGCGGCAAATCGAATGGCGCGAGGTGTTCTCCCTAATGCAGTTCTTTGTGATGATATAATTCTGGCATGCGGAGGTATGGCGGCAAAGAGTGAAAGAAAAAAGGAAAAACCTCCGTATCCTCCAAATGAGAAAAAATCCAATGCCAAGGACCTGCCTTTTCACAAGGACGTTGCTGTGCCCAAAAATCCACAAGAAAAACGGAAACTGTCAAAAGTGACGTGTTGGGCGATTCTCTCGGTTTTGCTCACTATACCGCTGACCATTTTGGCAGGCATGTACTTTTTTGAAGACAGAAAGTATTATTTCATAAGTCTTCTTATTATATTTGAAATAATGATACCCTTTTGTATGGTGTTTGAATCAGGAAAACCGCGGGTACGTGAGATTGTGCTGATAAGCGTGCTTTGCGCCATAACTGTTTCGGGAAGAGCAGCATTTTTTATGCTTCCTCAGTTCAAGCCTGTGGCTGCACTCGTGATTATTGCAGGGGTTTGTTTTGGTGGTGAAACAGGTTTTTTAGTGGGTGCGGTCAGCGGATTTGTTTCAAACTTTTTCTTCGGTCAGGGTCCGTGGACACCGTGGCAGATGTTTTCAATGGGTATGATTGGTTTTGTTTCAGGCATGCTTTTTGAAAAAGGCATGCTGAAAAAAGCAAGGATTTTTCTTTGTATCTTTGGTTTCGTTGCCACATTTTTGATTTATGGCGGGATAATGAATTTGTCTTCGGTGCTTCAGGTACAAGCAAGTCCAACAACCGAAATGTTTGCGGCGGCATATATAAGTGGTTTACCACTTGATATTATTCATGCAGTATCCACGGCATTTTTTCTTTGTATCATGGCAGAACCCTTTATTGAAAAGCTTGAACGTATAAAAACAAAATACGGATTGATGAGATAAAAAACAGATTTCCCGTGGGAAATCTGTTTTTGTTGTGCAACGAATACCACGCTAAGCCTTTCGTGGTTCAAAAAAGGTTAACCGATAAACAGATAACGAAGTGTAATTTATTCCAAAAAGTAAATTGTGATTGCAATATCGCAGTATAGTACAAACAATTTATTGGAAAGCCTTCCCCTTGAGGGGAAGGTGGGTATGTTATCATTTGAAGTGCAACACTAAATAAAAATAGACAATATAGCAATTTTTGTGTAAAATGAATTTACCACAAAACAATTAACACAAAGGATTGCTATGTCGTCCTACATTCATTTTACACACGATGAACGAATTTGTCTACAAAAACTTTTAAGTGAAGGAAAATCTTTTCGCCAAATTGCTTTCTTGATGGGTAGAAGCCCATCTACAATCAGCCGAGTGGTAAATAGGAATCGTGCTAAATATCCTCCAAAACATAAAAGCGATAATAAATTCAATTATCATCAGTGGAGAGCACAAATTCAAACCATTTGCCGTCGGAGGCAAATCCGAAGAACTGCATTAAAAGTTGATAGTTTTAAATATAACTATGTTGTAGAAAAACTAAAGCTGTTTTGGTCACCTGAACAGATTGCAATGCGTATGCGTTTAGACTTTCCTAATCAAATCATTGGTGTAGCAACAATTTATCGCTACATTAAACGAGGTGATTTGCCTGAAATCACAAAGTGTTTTCACACCATGTCCCGAAACGCTCACAGCATATCCTGTTTGCCACAAATGACTCTGTTTGGGCATTTCCGCTACCTCACATTTATGCAATTAAGGACAGTTTTTTTTAAAAATCTGTCCTTGATTTATTTGTATCTCTATGTTACAATTAGGTGAAAATTTATATTTAATAAAGACCATAATTATAAAGGTTGTGTAATTTTCAGACAAGTAGGTTTTATACAAGGAGTGGGTTAGGTATCTTGGTGATTCTATGATAGACATCAAGAAAAGTGACTAAATTGCGGAAGGAGAGGGGTATATTTCTATTGAAATTTTCGAAACACAATGATACGCTATATATAAAGGCAAGTTATTAAAAATTCAAATACAAACATCAAAAGTTAGGAGGAAAAAATTATGACAAAAAAACTTTTATGTATGATTCTCTGTGCAGCATTGATTTTGCCGACTTGTATGGTTCCTGTATCTGTAGCAGGTGCCGCAAGCTATGTGGATTATACGGTTGGAGACGGATTCAGCTATTTGTGGGACTTTGAAGCGGCAAATTCCGACTTTTCTGCTAGTACTATCGGAACGGCATCAAAGACAGGAGCAAACGGCAATCATTATTGGGAGTTCATGCCTAGCGGGCGCTCTCTTTCTACAATGACGAGCTCTGAAAATTCGGCCTTTGGCCCAAACAAAACAATAACTATCGACCTTCAGTGCGTTTCTGCGGGCGTACCCTTTTTGATTTATGCGGGAAGACCTTCAAGCCTTGACGGTACTTATACCGACTATTTGGGTATAAACATTTTCGGTGCTCCGGACGGAAACTGGTATACATATAAAATTGAAGTGGGTGACTTTGACGGAAGCGTGAGCTTCCGAACTCATCACGAAGACTTTGTGGGTGTATACAGAAAGCCTCTTGGTGCAGCAGATAGTAGCTATGTTGAGCTTTCAGGATTAAATCTTGATACTATCAATGGAATGGTTTCATCGTCTGTATTGAATTCATACGACTATGGTTGGGGTTCATCAGTTACTGCTGCCAGAAACAAATTTATTCTTGGATATTACCAGGGAAGATATGACCTTGACGTTTCTCTTGAGGATGCTACAAAGTGGAATGCAGACAACTTTGCGGTTTTTAACCCTACTGCAAACAAGTATGTCATAAAGAAAGCATCTTTTGTAAATGAAAGCGGCACAACTGTTACAAGCATTCCTCAGTCAGGAAGTGTTGTTCCTGTGTTCGGAATTGCAAATGCGGGAGCTGAATGCAAGGTTGATGTTATTACAGCGGTTTTTGACAGTAACGGAAGTATGGTAAGCTCGTCTGCCAATACACTTGTTTCCCGTACAATCTCGGCGGGCTACAGTCAGGTGACAGGCACTGCTATCAATGCTTCGGATATTCCTCAGGGCGGACGTGTTGAATCGTATGTTTGGAACGACCCTGCCAAGATGCAACTGCTGGACAGTGCAATTACTCTTGGCGGAATCGGTTCTGTGGGAACGTCAAGCACAACAGGTCTTAAGTATGATACAAATGCAAATGTTATCAGCATTGAGAGCAAATATAATGAAAATAAAGATGTAGCAATCAGGGCAGAAGACGGTAACGGAAATCTTCTTTATGTGACACAGTTTGCTGCAACAGCCGGCGAGGGCTTCAAAAAGGATATTGTTATAAATCCCAATGCTGTTATTGCAAACAATGAAGTTACAGTAAAAATGACGGCATCCGGCGTGGCGTTGCCTGACATTACCGTTTCCATGGCTTCAAACTGGACGGATCTCAAGGACGACTTTGACGCTCTTGACGAGACAAATGCAGTTACATTTTTTGCGACATATGGAGATAATTTCAAATGTTATAAAAACAGCGCACCGGTTACACTTCTTGATGTAAGTGCTTTGGATAATGACACAAAGCAGAATATCGGTTATCTTAAGTCGATAAAGAGCTACGATGCAGATATTACATATTCAGAAATTATTGAAGAAATTGTAAAGCTCGCGTCGGTTAAAGACTTTATGGATGGATTTGATGCGGCAAAAGACCTTTATCAGACAAGTCAGGCTGAGGCTGTTGAAGATTTGAAAGAGCTTCTCTCAAATGCAACACTTTATGAGTTTGACAGAACCAGCGGTGTAATATGCGAAGCATTGTTTAATGCAACAATAACAGGAATTGGTGATTTGATTTCTGAGTATGAAGCAGCAAAAAGTGACCAGGAAACTGTTGAGGCAACTCAGATTCCCGGCAAGTTTTCGGGTACTGTTATTACAGACAGCACAGCAATGAAGAATTTCTTTGATGAGACAATTGAGATTTCAGGTGTTGATTATACTATAAAGGAAACACTTGGTATTTCAAGCAAAGTAAATGGCTATACAGAAAAAGATTTTAAGGTTATGTACAAGGCATATGTAGAAAAGGGTTATAATGCCTACACAGATGCCACAGCATACGCTGATATAAGCACTGCAATTTCATTCCTGCTTGACTGTGTTGATGAATACAATGACTGGACAGCAGGTTTGGCTGGAAAAACCACAGCAAAAGGCGAGTGGGATGCTATCAAAAAGCTTTTCGGAACGGAATACGATTCCTTGACTCCTGCAATTGCGGATACGTATGCATTTGAAAATGCTTCAAACGAAAGCGTAATCTATAAAAGAATTTTGGATATGGGTTATGCAAACCTTGCAGAAACCGACGCAGACCTTGCAAACGCAAATGCGAAGATTGACTGTATTGAGACACTCAGAACAGCAACAACCGCAAGTGTTATAAAAACTCAGGTTGAGCTTGCAAGCTCAGAGGGTTGGATTTCAATCGGTTCACCTTCGGGAGTTCTTCGTGTATATGAAAGAATGATTGGCGCAACATACAATTATTTTTCTGATATAGAGGCTGCGTATGAGGATGCAACAGGTCCTGACTACGCGGGTTATGCGGTAAAAGAAGGCATAGGTGAAATCTTCAGCTGGTCCTTTGGCGATGCAGAAACAGATGCAGATGTTGCTTCTACATTCAGCGAAGCAAACAGTGGTGCACTTTCGACAACTCCAATAACTGAAGGCGACAATACTTACTGGAGTTTTGGAATTGCAGATAATAATCTTATTCCTGTTCTACATGACAATTCATCAACAGGCTCAGTGCTTCAGCCCAACTCGGCAATCACTATTGATTTGCGCTGTGTTTCAGAGGGTGTGCCTTTCTTGATATCTATAGGCAGACCGGCAAGCCTCGGTGGCACTTACAGTGACTATTTTAGTGTAAATATCTTTGGCGCTCCTGATGATAGTTGGTATACGTATAAAATGGAAATAGGTAACCTCAGCGGAAGCAAGTCCTTCAAGGAACATCACCATGAGATTCTCAAAGTTTTGAGAAAGCCTCGTGGTGCAGAAGATTCTGCTTACGTTGAGTTGGCAAATTCGATAAACCTGGATACGATTAGTGGTAATGTTCCTGCGAGTGTGTTTGAAAGTTATGATTATGGTTATGGTTCGAGTTATACTGCTAGTGCTGATCGTATTTCGATAGGTTATTATAGTGCAAGATATGGTCTTGAAAATGATGTGGAACTTGCTACCTTGTATTATGTTGACAATTTCAGAATATACGACACAGCGTATATTGCCAAGAGTGCAGAGCTCAAAAATGGCCAGGGTGAAACGATTACCACACTTCCGAAGAGCGGCACAATCACACCAACGTTTACAGTAAAGAACACCGGCGGTGTGTGTCTTGTGGATGCTGTTGTAGTTATCTATGACAAGAATGGTCAGATGGTAAGCTGTGAAAAGAAAGCTGTTCTTCTTTCGAATGGCGATAACAATGAAGTGACCGGACCGGTTGTAAACGCCAGTGATGTTCCCTCGGGCGGAAGACTGGAGGCTTTCCTCTGGAACGAAATGACAAGGATGCAGCCTCTTGCACAGACCATGATTTTGGGAGCTGACGGTGTTGAAAGCTCAACACTTGAAGGTCTCACATCGGGGGATGTTAAATACAGCACATTTGCAAACAAGCTCACTGTTGAGGGGTTGCGTGGCAGAAATGAAACGACAACTCTTATGGTGGTAAATCCTGCTGTAAGTACTTTTGAAGATAATTATATTCTTGCGGCAACACAGTTTAATACGGAAAACGATGGAACATTCAAAACAGAGTTCCTGATTGACCCGAATGCCTATACCTCAGGAACCGGTCTCAAGATTTTGGTTTCGGGTGTTGGCAAGGACATAGTTGAAATTCCGGTGTCAATGAAATCAAACTGGAAGTTTATGAAAGAGGACTTTGTTTCATTGAACAAGGACAATGCTGTGGCGTTCTTTGACAGCTTTGCGGATAACTTCAATTATTACAGCGCATCAGAAAGCGTAACAGATGCAGTAATAGCTGGATTGACTACAGAAGAAAAGAGTATGGTTGGTTTCATCAAATCAACATTTAATCCCACTTATAGTGATAGCATTACTCCTGCAGAAATTCTTGAAAAAATAAAGAAAATTGCACTTGATGTCACCACGGTGGATGCTGATTCTGACACTGTTATCGATAACTTTGTGGATGATTTCCAAAACGCAGCAGATGCGGATGCAATAAAAGCATTGGTTAATGGTGCAGAGTTTATATACTTTGATTTCAGCGGTTTCCTTAGTTCTGATAGTTTTTGGAGTGCTTTGTATGACGCAAGGGCTTGTGGAGATATTGAGGCAGTTTTGACTGCTTTCAATAATGCAAAGAATGCTCAGGTAAGTGGTGGAGGTGCAGCTGTTACAGCAGGCTTTGCTGCGATAACTAGCCAACAAGAATTACAAACCTTCTATGAAGGCACAGTAGATGGACTTGGAATTGATGTAGCAGGATTGGATTATGCAGTTATGTACAAGATATTTGACGAGCTTTATGACGGTTATACAACATCAACTCCTTATTCTGATATAAGTGATGCAGTTGTATTCCTTATGGATTATTCAAGAGAATATACCGCTTGGCAGACTGAAATTGCTGCAGCAAATACGGCTGATGCTGAATGGGAAGCAATCAAGCAAGTATTTGCAGACACAATAGACGAGGATGGTCTCAGCTTTGTTACACCAGAACTTGTTGAAGCGCATATGAATGAAACAAATTCAAAGGCTGTTTTTGACAGAATTAAAGACCTTGGCTATAACACAATTGCAGCACTGAACACAGCGTTGGCAAGTGACAGTGAAGCTGTTCTGGAATCAATAGAAGCAAAAACAAAGTGTATTGATGATATTGACACTGCGGCAAATGTACCCAATGGTGACTCTAATGGTGACTGGTATGCTGTAAGGACTCAGACAGAGCTTGCTTATGACAACGGATGGGTTTCGCTTACCAATGATCCGTCAAATTATCAGTCAGCAGTTTATGACAAAATGCTCAGGCGGAGTTATAACTATTTGTCTGAAATAAAAGTTGCCTTTGAGCAGGCTGTTACAGGTGCCGGCAGCACACCAGGTAGTACACCAGGTAGTACGCCAGGTGGAAATGGCGGCGGAGGCGGCGGAGGTTCTGTTGACAGAGTTGAAATCAATCTGGGAACAACTGATACAGCTGTTAACATTGAAACCAACCATGGAAATCACCCCGTGGCACCCTTTACTGATATAAGCAGTGATTATAAATGGGCAGCAGAGAGCATAGACAATCTCCGTGAGCTTGGACTCATAAGAGGCGATGGCGACGGAAAGTTCCGTCCCGGAGATGGAATAAACCGCGAAGAATTCCTTTCAATGCTTATAAAGGTTTTTGGAATTGAAACAAAGAAGTCCGATAAGAAATTTACCGACATGAAGAGTGGCGAATGGTATTGTGATATAATTGCTACCGCTTGTGAAATGGGTATAGTAAATGGTTATCCCGACGGCAAATTCGGTGTCGGTGAAAAGGTTTCAAGAGCAGATATGGCAGTTATGCTGAACAGGACACTGGATATTATGAAAAAGGATCTCCCGAGAGAGAAAGTGACCTACATCTTTACAGACTATCTGGATATTCCTGATTATGCATATAATGCAGTGGTGAAGCTTCAGCAATATGGTTTGGTACAGGGCGACGGTTACAGAAACTTCAACCCGGTTAAGAACCTTACAAGAGCAGAAGCTGCAACTGTTTTGTGGTCTGTGTTCAGTGAAATCAGCGGAAAGATTTTTGATTAAGAACAGCAACAATAAAACACAAAATAGTTTTAAAACCTAAATTTAAGTCTAACAGAAAGGATGGAAACTTATGAATAAAAAACTTTTGGCGGGTTTGCTGTCAGCTTTGATGATCTTTTCTGCGTTTAATATTACTGCGCTTGGAGAAGGTTTTCCTGAACCTGAATATGAATGGTCCAACACAAGCGAATATATTACCGCAGAGGAACTGTCAATTCTTTATGAATGCGGCATTGTACCTTGGGAGCAGATAAAAGATATGGAGGGCTTGAGCGAAAACACAATTTCGCGTGAATATGCTGCGTGGTATATTTGCAAGCTCACCGGGATAGATATGACTGTTGCAGAAAATTATGAAACACTTTTCACGGATGTTTCTTCCGAAAATGAATTTTACGGAGAGATAAAAGCAGTGGTATCTGCTGGGTTTATGCAGGGCGATCCCGATGGGGAATTTCGCCCCAATGACCCCATTACTACTATGGAAGCTGCTACTGTGCTTTTGAGGGTTTTGGGATATGAACCATATATCAAAATGGCAGGTATGAACAAAGCTATTATAAACACCGAGATTTTGAGCGGAATAGAAGTTAAGGACAAAATCACCCATGGTGAAATCCTCAGAATGCTTTTGAACACCTTGAAGTCTCCGGCTATTAAGCAGGAATATTTCTCTATCCTTAAGGATGAAACAGTAGATATAGGCTATGTTCTTGATGATGAATATCTTGGCTTTCAGCATCTTTTGGGACTTATCTATGACACCGGTGTTCTCAATGCAATTCCTGGAACAACCCTTGAAGAACCGGAAAGCTCTTTGAAGGATGGTTGTTTCCTGATTGACAATATTGAATACAGGTACAGCGGAGAGGCTTCAGAGTTTTTGGGATATAAGGTTAATTTTGTATATAAAAAGTTATCCGACAAAACCAATGTGCTTGTTTATATCTCTAAATCAGACAGGAACGAAGAAATGGTTTTATCTCACAATGTAATTGACAGTTTCAGCAACGGTGTCTATTCATATGACGATGACAACAGAACAAAACGTATTTCCTTCTCGTCGGAAACAAGAGTGATTTTCAATGGACTCGCAAATCCCGGTTACAACCGCAACCCCGGTGAAATGAGACCGGAGTTTGGAACAGTTACATTTATTAACAATGATAACGATTCAAATTATGAAGTGGTGAAGGTTGAAAGCTACAAATTCTACCTAAGTGTATCGGCAGTAAAAAGTGATGAAAAGCTTTATTGCAAGGATGTTTTTGACAATGATGTAAGTCTTAATCTTAAGGATACTGACTATACAATTATTGACGGAAACAAAGAAGTTGCATTGGATAGACTCAAGGCAAACCAGCTTTTGAAGGTAAGAGAAAGCAGCAGCAGCACTTCCGGCACCAAAAAGATTGTTATTGAAAGTATGAAGCCTTCAAAATCAAATATAGAAATCACTTCTATTTATAAAGACAGCATTGGAGCAGGTACCAGCAAGATCAAGGTTTGGGACAAGATAAAGAACACTCTCCAGATGGGCAAGACCTATACACTTTACATAGTTGATGATGAGATTGTTCTGGCTGTTGAAGCAAACGTTTCAGACCTTACTCATGTATATTTGCTTGATTATCAGGCGTTCAGCGAAGCTTTTGATGTTACTGCAAAGGTGGCAGTGGTTGATACTTCCAGAAATTACCTTATATATGATATTGCTGAAAAAGTTTATGTTGACGGAACACTCACTACCGATCTTGCATCTGTCCGGGGTGTACTCATTGCTTCGGCACAAAATTCGGTTAATGTTTCAGCGACATATCCATTGGCTCAGCCTGCAAGAATAGGCTTCAATAAGAATGGCGAGGTAAACAAAATTGACACTTACGAAGTTGGTGTTAATGAAGAAGATTCAATTGAGCCTGCGGTTGCCTACAATCCCGAGACCGGAAACATGGAAAAGGCACCAAGCCTTCTTTATATGGCTACGGTGCAGGGCTTTTATCATAACTCTTGGGATATAGGCGGTTACAGACAGCTGGTTGGTGACATAAGCGGGGCAAAGATTATCCATGTACCTATCAATGACCGTGCAAACACCGATTTATATAGACAAACGGGATTTTCGGTCGAGGCATCATATGCCGTTGACATAGCGGGCTTTGACGAAGAGGATAAGTCAATAGATGTTGTTTATTATTATTACAATGACTCAACAGCAAGTGCCAAAGAGTACTTCAAATTAGATAACCAGCACATTATAGCAGAGTTGTATCAGGAGCTTGACAGCAACGGTGACGTGCAGAATGTTATTGAGGCTTACCAGGGCAGCTCCAAAGTGAAATATACCTGTGAAGACGATGTATTTGGACAGATGCATATAGGTGATGTCTGGTATCTTGATACCAACACTGAAAATCACGTAAAGATGTCCCTCAAACAGTTTTCACCTGCAGACGGCTTCTCTGCCGGCTTGGTTGAAGCGGCAAGAACGAGCAGTGTATTGGCTGACAACTACGGAACATTCCTTGGAACGGGCTTGAGCCTTATGGGAGGAAAGCTGCTGTTTACACCCACTCTTCCGGAAAGTGTTCCTACTTTGCTTGACGGAAGCGTTGACTGGACACAGATTCCTACGGATATGATAAATATATCAAGTGCAGCAGTATTAAAATATCGCGTTGTTAACGGTCAGCCAACAGTAGAAAGTTCAACTATTAGTGAGCTTATGACTTATGACAAAGAGGCGGAAAAGGCATCAACAGTGATTATAAACAAAGTCAGGACAGCTGGACAGCTTTATATAATCGAGCGATAAATAATTTGACAAGATGATTTGTTTCGAATTGCCGATGAAAAGTTTGGTTGTTTTAGATAGGGCGGAGCTTTTCCGCCCCTGGCCTACGCAATAAAATTTTAGAAGAAAGGATTTTGACTATGAAAAAATTTGTTTCATTTATATGTTTGGTTGCTATGCTTTGCACTGTTGTGGCTCCGTTGTCACAGACTGTTTCTGCGGCAGATGCTCCCTGGTATGACAAATGGAGAATCAGCGGTCCTGTTACCATAAATGAAGAAGAAGGTACAGTTAAGATTTCGAATACTGGAAATATTATAATGGGCTATTCACATCCTGCTCAATACACGATTTCATTTTCGATGAATGTGATTGTCTGGTCTATGAGTTTAGGTTTACAGGGTTCGTTTTCAGATGGTCGTTCGGGTGTTTATGTACGTAATGGGATAGTTACTTCGATGGACATCCCGGACTATTTAAACGTTTCAAACTCAAGCGGATGGCATGACTATAAGCTTGAGGTTGACCACAAATCACTTACTCAGAAGGTGTATTTTGACGGTGTTTATGTGGGAACCCAAAATTTGAAAACTTTTCAATGGGCAGATAATACCCTTAAGTTCTGGGCTGAGAGCGGCGGTGAATTTGAAATTGCAGATTTCAGCATTGTAAGCGGTATCGAAGGTATGGAGGGCGGTGAGCTTTTTGAACTCACACAGGAATATACCGAGCCGTTTTTTGAAGATTTTGACGATATATCAGGCTGGAGCGTTCCTGACGAAAAGTATTTCACTCATGATAAAGAAAATGGCATAGTGAAAATTTACCGTGAGAAAATAACAGGCATTCCCACTTATGTTGAACGTCCTTTGAGACCGCCCACGAATTATGATATGGAGTGGTACTTGAAGCTCACGGATATAAAAGCTCTAAATGACCAGCTGAATCAAGGAAGCATTCATATTCAGCTTTCGACAGATTCGCGTCATACTTGGGTTTCATTTGGCATGAATTCTATTTCTATCAGAAGCCATGGTGATTATGGCTCTGACCCATTCTCAGAAGACCCTCAGGTTTCGGTTCCCTACCGTATAGCATATGACAAGTGGTTCCACCTGAAGGCTGAGGTTCGTGACAGATATATCACCTGGTATATCGATGGTGAGGAATTGGTGACTTATGAAATTTATCGTGCAAGCAACAATATATGGCACGTTGAAACAGGTGCAAACCCTGGTGGATTGAATCTGTCTATGGGCATGGAGCTCGACTGGCAGAAATATACTCCATATTTTGATGATGAGCTGAAAGTTACTGCACCTCTTGCAAACTCGAAGTTTGCGGCAGGCGGAGATATTGAGCTTAAAGCTGAAACGAAGCTTGATACCGAAAAGGTTGATTATTACATAAACGGTGTATATGTAGGTTCGGGATATAAGGAAAATAATTATGTTTATGTTCTGAAGAATGCAAAGAATGGTGTTTACAGAGTTACCGCAAAGGCTTCAGGCATTGAGACCTGCGAAAACAAGTTTACTGTTTATACATCCTTTGAGGCAGAGCTTTCCCTCAACAAGAAGGAAGTATCCTTTGGCGAAAAGGTTGTGGCTACTGCTGGCATAAAGGCACTTGTGAAGACCGACAAACCCACAAAGGTTGAATTTTTTGCAAACGGAAAGCTTCATTCAACAGATACCTCTGCTCCCTTCCAGGCAACCTTCACTGATTTGCAGGTGGGAACAGGAAACATCTATGCAAAGGTTTACAACACAGCAGGGGCTGTGGTACAGACCGAGCCACAGTATGTTTCGGTTGACTATGTGAAAGGAAAGGCTCTCAAGATTGGTCGTGAGTATGAGGTGGACTATGATTATACCTCGGCAAACGGAAGCTTTGAGCTTAATGATGGTTATTTCACACTTTCAATGAAACATACTGCTGATGGAGTTACCTACAAAACCGACGAGGGTGAAAAATCCTACAAAGGCATAGGCAAGGGTGATTACAAAATCATTGTTTCTGCCGGCCATGCAGAGATTTATTGGAAGGGTCAGTTCCTTGAATCAATTCTTCTCCCTTATGAACCGAAAAACGTTTTCACAAAAGACAGCGGACTGTCAAATGTTAAGATTAAAGGGTCGGGAGTAAAAGCAGAGCTCTTCAGTATGGAGTGGAAGGGAGAAGCAGAATATGTTTCTGATGCGCTTCCTTCAACAAAGTATTATTCATTTGAATTTGACAAGACCGACTCATCACCGGAAGAAATTTATATCAATGACAGCACATTCTATACAACACTTTCCTTCCGCGAGGATGGTATCTATGCAATTAGACAACGAAAAACCGGCGCTGACCCCACAGAAGTCAAACTTTCTGATGAAGTGAAGCCTGGATATTACCGTTTGACTGTTGCATTTGGTATGGCTGATCTTTCTGTGAACAACAAAATGGTGGGACAGTTCAGATGTGTTCTTGGCGGAAGCAAGGCATACATCAAGAGAACAATGTCAAACCCCAAGGCGTCCACAATTATAGCATTCAAGGGAAGCGACGATATTTATTATCACAGCGAAAACTTTGAAGAAGAAACAGAGCTTTCTTATGAAGAATATTGGCAGCTCAAGCCCATCACTTACAAGTCAGGGCTTACCTACAAAGCTGAAAACACACTTAAAGAAGATGCCAAAGGCAACCATTATATGAATGTGTCAGGAAACGGGACATATCTTCTTAACGTAATTTCTCAGTACCCAAGCCTCAAATGGCGCGGTATGGCTGACAAGGCAAGCGGAAAGGTGTTTGTGACTTTAAGACGTACCTTTGCTGACCGCCAGAACCGTATCGGTTATGACTTTGACACACAAAGCTGGTATTTTGAAATTGAAACCACAAACAAAGTGATTATCGAAAAGGATTCGAAGCCTGCTCCTGATGCAATAAAGCCTGGAAAATGGTATGACTTTGAGCTTATTGCTGAAGGATATGAGGTTGCGCTGTTTATGGATGGAAAGGAAGTTTTCCGCACAGAGCTTGATTATGACCTCAGAACAATTTATTATGGCAGAATGGGAATTGGCGTAGATGGTTCTTCATACAACTTTGATGATTTTGAATATGTTGGGGAAAACCGTGTTACACCTGGTGCAAGAACCTTTGTGGCATCAGAGTTTTGTGATACATCTGTGAATGATTCTGTCAACCGTGCCAGCGTTGATATCGGTATGTTCTATGAATTAGACGGAACGGTTTATGCAGGCGGCACTGCCGGCATGAAGACCACCGACGGAGGAAAAACCTGGATTCAGGCACCCGGAGAAAGCAAAGTTCAAAGCAGCCAGTTTGTTAAAATGAAGGACGGAACATTTGTGACCGTTACCAAAGGAAGTGATGGTGTATGGTATGCAAATCTTTCAAAGAACAATGGAATTAGTTGGGACTCTTACTTTATTCAATCCGGAGAATATGGGCGCATCGGTACAAATGGACGTTTGACCTGTAGTAAGGATGGCAGGTTGTTTGTTGCATTTGCTACCGGTGATGAGAACTTTGGTCGTCAGGATGTGATGTATTCGGATGACGGAAAGAAGTGGTATCATTCAGAAAGTACTATTGAGGGTCAGGTCAACACAGTCAATACATATACCTCAGAGGTTATTATGAATGAGATAATGGTTGTTGAAACCCCAAGAGAAAACGAGGTATGGGCTTGTGCACGTTCAGACTCTGGTTATATTGTTTACTTTGTTTCATATGACAATGGTGCAACATTTGATCCCGAGCCACATCCTATAGGTCTTATGGCACCTGAAACCGCTTACCGTATTATGAGAGATGATGAAGACCCGTATACCTATTATGCGATTTTCCTTTATGATACGAAGACTGCGGATGTTTATTATGAACAATATCCAAGAAACCGTATAGCCCTTGCAGTGAGCCATGACGGTATGGAAAACTGGGAATTCGTTGCTGACCTTATGGAAGCAAACAACATACCGTCCCTTATTACCAGTGACTCTGTTGCTTGGCTTATTGACGGAAACATCTATTGGAAGACAAACAACTATGACAGAAACGGTGTTATGACCTTCGGTGTTCAGAGTGTTGACACAATGAAGACACTCAAGAGAATGCCTCAGGCACATTACAGACAGTATATGGGTTATGACCCTGTTGCGACAACTGCACAAAGACACTGTGTTGTTTCAAAAACAAACAAGACAGCATGGATTTACGGCGACTATTATGCAGCTGATGTGAAGGATGGCAGAATTGATATTGAAACTGTTGAACGAGTGTTCGGTGTGGTTGCAGAAAAATCAGGAAACACCATCACGCTTAAGTTTGGTGACGGAAAAGTGACCTTCACAGAAGGCAAAGACACCGTTCAAGTAAACGGCGAAACAGTTACGGCAGAGCGTGCGGCTCAGGCTAATGGATACCTTGACATCAAGACCCTTTCAGAGATTTTTGACAAGGTGTTCCGCGAAACAGACAGTTCTTACTGTATTCTTGACAGAGCACAGTCGGTTGAACCTTATCAAAGCGGATTTGACAAACTTGCTTAAAAAAATGTAAGTTAGTTTTATTGCCGGAATGTCGGCATTTGGTTCGACATTCCGGTTTAATAAACACCTTCGGGTGAGAAAATTATGAACCCAGTTAATTGA